>CAMMNN010000001.1 GCA_946498245.1 uncultured Clostridium sp.
ACGCTGGCGGCGGGGATGATGGTTTTTCGGTTCATGGCGGGCAGCTCCTTTCTGGGTGACTGGATGGGGAGTGTTTGAAAATCTTACATGGTATGCAAATCATCAAACAAAACAATATATCCCTCTCCCTCTTTCTTAAATTCCACTTGAAGTGTTAAATCATTTATCTTACCGTTTGTTGTTAAATCATAGTCCATATAATATCCGCTACCATCGTTAAAAGCGATTAAATTTATTTCTTGTTGGTTACTTTTCATTAACGCTGGGTCATCAATTTTTAATACTGGACAGGTTTCATCTAAATATTGCAACGCTCTAATTAAATCTTGTTCTGCCAACCGACTATTATCGAATAGTGATAAAAATGATTTATATTCCTTTTTTGATAATATTCCTAAAGCGTGTTCGATAAATGCAATAAAACTATCCTGTTCTTTTCCTTTTTCCACATATATCATTGTGTAGCCCCCATAACTTCCTGTTTACTGCTTTTCATTATCCTTTCGCTGCGACTGCCTCACAATTACCCATCCCGCAAGACATAGCACCAAATAGCCGCCGGACAGTCCGACCATCCAGAAATACCGCTGCTTTTGCCCTTCTACATAAGTATCAGCCATCAGCTCCGCTTCCACGGTGATGTATTTCCCGTTTTCCTTGATGGACAATACCCGCCGCTCCACGCTTTCTCCGGCGGCCAGAATCCGGTTTGCTTCGCTTTTGCTGTTTCCGGTATTTACATGCCATTGATAGCCGCTTCCATCCAAAGTCTTATAATCAATGACATATACAGTCTTTGTCGGGTTGAGCCGCTTGTCCCGTCCGGTAGAAGTGTTTTCCACCGAAACAGGAAGTACCTGGTAAGGGGAAAAGGTATGTACGCCCATATCCTCATAGCCGGAAGCGGGGCGAACCGTAACAATCCCCTTCACGCCCACATACAGGAACGCCATAGACAGCACAAGCCCAATCACGCCAACTTCTCCTTCCATGCGCCTGTCCTTTTTGGGCTGGCAAAAGAGGGCTGCCTGGTGTTATCTTCGGAACCGGCGCGGCGTTTCCATAGCCGGACACATAGAAAACCAATTCCCACAACCGCCCACACTATGGCGAAAACAGCGGTTACAGGCAGGATAAAAAACAATATGAATCCATTAAATAAAAGCATAGGGAAGAAGACAAGCAGAAGAATCCAACTGCACATACCTCCGGCAACATTCATAATAAGCCACAAAAGCCAGCGGTTAAGGCCCAGACGGCGGGTAAAGGTATTCCCCGCAATCACAAAATAGACTGCCACAAGCGGGGGCAGGATATAGGAAAAATAGAGGATGTTATGCTCTATCGAGAAAATGAACGTCAGCATAAACACGCCTATATAGAATAGAGCCGACAGGATAAGGGCTGCGGCTTTTTTCATGGTGAGGGCCTCCTTTCTGGGTGGTTATTGATAGATAAATGAGAATCAACTTATCCAATCCATTTTCCATCATAACTTATTTCATAGTAGTTATCTTCAAAATCATAAAGGCATATACGGTCATCTTTCATTTCAAAAGCCGGGCCAGCATTATTGCTTTTAACAAAAATATCTTTTCCTGAGAATCTCCATTGAATAGATAAATCACTGCTTATCCTAAAAATATCCATTTCGCCATATAATATAAAATCCTGTCCATAAGAGTACGGCGCAAACAGGGTTCCTATGCTGTTTATTTTTAAAAGTTTATCTATATTCAAGGTTTCAAGATTAAAGAAACAAATCAAATTATCCAGCATGAGAAATACTCGATTTCCCGCAGGTAACGCACACCTGTCAGTATTCGTATGATAAGGAACTATAAGTGCAATTTCTTTCTTCAAACATTCTTCCTTTTCTATTATGAGAGAAATAGTCTTTGTATAACTTTCTTCATCGGCCACAATTAGTATCTTATCATAGCATTTGTTATCACTGGAATTAAAATCATAATCTGGTTCTTGTCTGATGAGAATATGACAATCCCTTATAGATAGTTTCTGCATTTTATCTCCCTCAAATAATATTTCTGTTATTTTTGAATTTGGAAGTTAGAACTTTCTTCCCTCTCCAACTCAATCACATCTGAAATATCACACTCCAACGCCCCGCAGATACGCAGCAGCGTTTTCATGCTGATATGCTCGCCCTTTCCCATGTTGGCAATCATATTCGTGGTAAGACCGGCGGCCAGCCGCAAGTCCTCCTTCCTCATATTGCGCTCTTTTAGGGTACGCCAAAGCGGCTGATAGCTGATATTCATTTATCCTCCCGCCTTTCTCCCTGCATAGGGGTTTCTGACCTCAGTATAACAAAATTCTTGCGAACTCACAATATCTCTTGACACAACCGCCGGTTCCGTCTGGATTGTGCTTTTCCTTTCTTTTTCTTGATTACATCTACTTAGCCATGAACAGTTTCATGGCAAAAGGGCAGCCTTCTCTTGACATTTCCCCGGACAGGGGGTAAAATTCTGGTATACATAAGTATACCGATGGAGGGATGGCTGTGAAGCAGATGAACTTGTCAGAGGCGGAATGGATTCTTATGAACTGCCTGTGGAATGATTCGCCTAAAACCATTATCCAGCTTCGGGATGAGCTGGAGGATACGACTGCCTGGAGCAAAAACGTGATCATAACGATGCTGAAGCGTCTGGAATCAAAGGGCGCTGTCAGGCATGAGGAGGGCCAGCGGGCAAAATATTTTTTCCCTGCTGTGGCGAAGGAGGAAATTGCCCTGAAAACCGGAAAGGGATTTTTAAACAGAGTTTATGAAGGAAGCCTGGGCCTCTTTGTAGACGCCATGGTTCGTTCCAATTCCCTGACCGGGGAGGATATAAAAGAATTAAAGGAGATTATACGGAAAGCAGAGGAAGAACAGTAGAAGTTTCTTCCTCTGCTTTTTCAGATTTTAAAAAGATAGAATCATTTCTTAATTTTATCGAAAAACGATAAAAATATATTGAAATTCATGGAAGAGTGTGGTATTCTCCTGGTAAGAGGCCGGATGCAGAGGCAGCCGGAAAGAAAGAGGAGGTTTCCCATGAATTGGTCCCATAAAAATTCTGTTTTTCTAACAAAAATCTGTATTGTTTTCTTTACCGCCGCTTACATGGCCGTGGTGGCGGCCTGTCCTTTCCTTACGAAAGTATATGTGGAAACCAGCTTCAGCGCGGCACGCTTGTCTCCCGTGCCCTTTACGGCTACGATTTACCTCTGCGCCGTGCCGGTGGGAGTTGTTTTGTGGAAGCTTTGGCGGCTCATTGGAAATATCGGCCGGGAAGAGGTTTTTACGGAAGAAAATATTTCCTGCCTGCGGTGGATTTCCTGGATGTGCTTTGCAGTAGCCGCCGTAACCCTGGTATCTATGGTTTACTATCTTTTCTGGGGAATCGCCGCCGGAATGGCGTTTTTTATGGGCCTTTTGATCCGGGTAATAAAAAATTCCTTTGAACAGGCAAAAGAACTGAAAGATGAAAACGATTTTACGATTTAAAACCGGGAGGGAAATAAAATGCCCATTATTGTAAACTTAGACGTTATGATGGCGAAACGGAAAATGTCTTCCGGAGAACTGGCGGAGAAAATCGGAATTACTCAGGCCAATCTGTCTATTTTAAAGACCGGGAAGGCTAAAGCCGTCCGTTTTTCCACCCTGGAAGAGATCTGCAAGGCCCTGGACTGCCAGCCGGGGGATATTTTGGAATATCGAAAGGAGTAGGGAAGATGACAGAAGAAATGGTAAAGACAGAGAACCGGGTTCCTAAAACCAGGCAGTGGATCCTGGGGGTTTTGACATTGGCCGGAGGCTATATCTACGGAAAGATGATCTTTGCGAGAAACTGGTACATTCTATTGGCAGTTTTTACCGCCATATTTGTGGCTGCAGGCCTTTTCGGCGCTGCCAAAAAGGAGCGGATCCATAAGAAAGAATCTCTGGTGTGGCTCCTTTTTACCGGAGCTGCGGGATTGTGGATTCTTTTGTACGGAGGAAAGCCGGATCAGGACATTTGCGGCTACGTTATTTTATTCCTTCACGCCGCCGGAGTCTACTGGATTATGGTCCTATCGGAAAGCCGGCTGGATGGCTGCCTGGACGAGAGGGGGCTTCTGGATCTGCTGCGGGGATTGTTTGTGATTCCCGTCACCCATTTTGAAAAGTGGTTCTGCGCTTTGGGAAATTTTTTAAGCTGTATTTTAAAGGCCAGACGGAAAGCCAATGGAAATGTGAGACAGGCAGCGGCGGGGATTTTATTAAGCATTCCGGTTATCTGCATTGTCCTTCCCCTTTTAATGGGGGCTGACGAAGGATTCCGCCAGATGGTGGCGGGAGTGACCGGGGGACTCAGCCAGTGGCTTGGGGGCATCTGGGATTGGAGCACCGCGATTTTGTGGGTGTTTGCCATTCTTGTAAGCTGCTACCTCTTCGGACTGTTTTTCGGAGCTTTTGAAAACCAGAGAAAGGAGCCGCCCAAACGTGCCAGTCTTCCGGCGGCAATGCTGATGGCGTTTACGGCGGTAATCCTGATTGTGTACAGCGTCTTTTTCCTGACAAAAGTGGCGGGGATTCCCCAGGCCCTGGAGGACATTCAAAAAGGGACTCTTTTAAGAAGTACCTATGCCAGAAACGGCTTTTTTGAACTGTGCTGGATTGCCTCCATTAATTTCGCCGTGTTTTCCCTGGTAAACTGGTACTGGCCTGCAGGAAAAGACAGGAAAAAGCAGATTGCCTTGAGTATTCTGGGGATTCAGACCCTTGGTTTTATTCTACTGGCCCTTTTCCGCATGGGATTTTATATAGCCGGTTACGGCCTGACCTTTAAGCGGGTTTTTACTACCTGGTTTATGGTTGTGCTTCTGGCGGCCTTTGTGTTAATGACCATAGGAAATTGGAAAAAACTGCAGTCTATCCGAATATCCGTGCTTTTTGGCTGCGCCAGTTTTCTGCTGCTGGCATACAGCAATATACCGGCCTGGACGGCTGGATAAAAGGCTTGCCCCTCCGCCGGATTCCCGGTATAATAGATTCCAAAGAAGCCGCGCCGGAACAATATTTTTGTCCGGCGGCATCTGCGGAAGTGCTTTGGAGAGGGGAAACTAAGATGGCAGAGAAAGACAATCTGATACAATCCATAAAAACCGCTGTCGGTAACGTGATCGTTGGAAAAGAGAGAACCATCGATTTACTGACAGCGGCCTTTTTGTGCGGCGGCCACGTTCTTTTGGAAGATGTTCCGGGCACAGGCAAGACCCTTCTGGCAAAAACTCTGGCCAAAGCTGTGGATTTGGACTTTCAGAGGATCCAGTTTACGCCGGATCTGATGCCCTCGGATATAACAGGACTAAACTATTATAACCAAAAAGAAGGGGAGTTTGTATTCCGCAAAGGACCGGTGTTTACCAATATTCTTTTGGCGGATGAGATAAACCGGGCGACGCCCAGGACCCAATCGGCGCTCTTAGAATGTATGGAGGAACGCCAGGTGACTTTGGACGGAGAAACCAGGAAATTGGAGGAGCCCTTTTTTGTCATTGCCACGGAAAATCCCATTGAAACAGGAGGGACGTATCCCTTGCCGGAGGCCCAGCTTGACCGGTTTTTGGTTCACCTTTCTATGGGACTGCCGGATTTGGAGGAGGAAGTGCGTATTCTGGAGCGTTTTGAGAAGGACAATCCTCTGGAAAAGGCAGAGCCGGTATGCAGGAAAGAGGATATTTTAAGCCTGCGCCAAAGCCTTGAGGAAGTGTACGTCCACCCGGCCCTGATGCGGTATATGGCCTCTGTGGCCCAGGCTTCCAGAGAGCAGGAGGGCGTTCTCTGCGGCATCAGCCCCAGAGGGAGTCTGGCCCTTCTGCGGATTTCCAGGGCTTATGCCATGGGAAAGGGAAGAATGTACATTGTTCCGGAGGATATTAAGGAAACCGCCGTTTCCGTTATGGCCCACCGCCTGATTTTAAGCCAGAGAAGAGGCGGGACTGCGGCGGCGGAGAGAATGGCCCGGAAGATTTTGGAGGAGGTTCCGGTGCCTACAGAGGATTGGAAACGGTAATGGACTATGGAATTTTTCTTTATTTTGGTTTTTGCGGTCACAGTAGTATTGGGTCAGGAAGTCTTATATGAGAGGCTGTGGTGGAAAAAGCTGTCGGCCAGACTGGAATTTGGTGAAGAAGTCCTGACAGAAGGGGAAAAGGGCAGTATTAAAGAAATTATCCGGAATGAGAAATTTCTCCCCATTCCGGCTCTTCACGTGAAATGGCAGGTAAGCAGGAACCTGAAATTTGATACCGAGGCCAATACCGCTGTGACGGATATGACTTACAGAAACGATATTTTTTCCCTGATGCCTTATCAGCAGATTACCAGGACCCTGACCTTTACGGCTGCAAAGAGAGGGTATTTTGAAGGGGGCCGGGTGGAGCTGGTGAGTCATGACCTGTTTTTTACCACCAGCTTTTCCAGACAAATATTCTGCAAAGGGAGCCTTTACGTGTATCCGGCTCCGGTGGAGGCGGAACGCTTGGAGCTGGTCTTTGACGCCTTTTTGGGGGCATACAGGGCCAGAACGCGGCTGTATGAGGATAACTTTGCTTTAAAAGGGCTGCGGGAGTACCAGGATTTTGATCCGTTTAACCGGATTAACTGGAAGGCCACGGCCCGGGCGGGAAGCCTGATGGTAAATGAGTTTGAGTACGCGGCGTCCAGAAGGACATTGATCCTTTTAAATCTGGAACCGGACAGCGTCTGGCCCAGGCAGGAGCTGCAGGAGGAGAGCATACGCCTGTGCGCGACCCTGGCGCAGCAGCTTTCCGATGATGAGATCCCTGCGGCGGTGGCGGATGGCGGTGAAGACAGCGGGGAACTCCAATTTTCTTCCGGCCCCGTCCATATGAGAAGGCTTATGGAGCATTTGTGCCGTTTGGATCCGGAAAAGCTTTCGGCTCATTTTGAAAATACTGTGGCGGCTCTGGAAGAGGGACTGAAAGAAAGGGAAGGATTTTGGCCTTTTTTCGTGCTGATTTCCACCAGCCAGTCTCCGCAGCTTCAAAGGGCTTACCGGGAATTGGTGCGGTTAAGCCCCGGTTCTTTATGGATTGCTCCTCTGTATCCGGAAGATACAATGGAGCTTACGGACTGCCCCGAGGCGGAGGCGGTTCGCTGGGATATAAGGAGGGGCTGACAGTATGGTAATTTTGAAAATAGTCCGCTGGTGGACAGGGGCTTCCTTAGACGGTTTTCACCTGTTTATGGCAGTGGTTTTTGGGGCGCTTTGGGTCATTGGCTGGCAGTTGGAAGTCCCCGGGCTAGAGGGTGCGGGGTATTATGGCATGGCGGCGCTGATTCTCCTTCACGTGATCCATTGGGGGCTTCATTCCTGCAGGAATTTTCTGGAACTCTATAAAGAAACGGACCGCCTGCCGGACAGGCAGATTAAAAGCGTCTGCCGAATGTTTTTAGGCCTTTTGGCAACGGTTTTGGCTGTGTTTATGCTGATCCTTCCCAATATCAATCTGGATCCTCTGGGAAATGCAGTGAAAGGGCTGCTTTTGGCGCTGGCCCGCCTGTTGGGAGCCCTTTTTGCCGGAGGCAGGGAAGAGGTTTTGTCTGACGGGGCGGAGGCGGCTTTGGAGTTTTCTGCTTTTCCTGAACTGGGGGCCCAGGGAGAACCTTCTCTTTGGATCCGCATTCTGGAAATGCTGCTGCAGTGGGCGGTGTCCATTGCTTTAGCGGGACTGGCGGCATGGGCCGTATACCGCCTGTGGCAAAAAATACGGGAGACTTTGGCAAAGGTTTCCTGGGACGGCGATGAGAAAGTATTTTTGCCGCCGGAGGTTTTAACGGGCAAGGCGGGACGGAAAAAAGAAAATAGCAGAAAGCTTTCATTTTCCGACAGAAGCTACTCTGCAAGGATCCGGCGGCTTTACCGGAGGACTATAAAAGACGGGGCGCAGAGGCAGGGAAGCCCCCTGTTCCCTTCCGCTTCCCCTGCGGAACTGGAACAGGCGGCGGGACTTCCCTATATTCCAGGCGGCCTTCACGATCTGTATGAAAAGGCCCGGTACAGCCGGGAGGGAGCCGAAAGACAGGATTGGGAGAAAATAAGGAAGCAAGAAAGTCTGCAGGGAAAATAAGCCGAAAGAGAAGAAACTGCTTGTATCTTGTCTGCCTTTCTTAGTATAATGGTATGGAAGGCTATGTAGAAAGAGAGATGGGGGGACAGCTATGGCTGAAAAATATACATTACGGTTAGAAGAATATGAAAAAGCAAGGAAAGCGGCTCAGAGAAAGTACCGCGCCTGTATAGTAGAAGGAACATACCCGTATCTTCCTGCATTGGATGATATGCTGCCTTATGTGGATATTGTGGCGGAAAACGATTTAGGTATAGTGGAGATTCCTTTGGATCTAATCGTGGGAACCAAGACGGCGGGACGCCAAAGCGCTTTTGCCAGCAACTTTATGCCTATGCTCAATCCCCGTTCCGAATTTGGCGGAAAGTGGATGAACCTGTATAATGCACAGTTGGAAGAGGGAATCCGTGATCCCATTGTGGCATTTGAATTTTTGAATAAATTCTATGTCCAGGAGGGAAATAAAAGGGTCAGCGTGTTGAAGTTTGTAAAAGCAGCCAGCATCGTTGCTCACGTTACCCGTTTGGTACCCAGAAGATCGGACACGAAAGAAAACAAGATTTACTATGAATTTATGGATTTCTACCGTATTGCGGAAATGAATGACATTTTCTTTTCCAAGGAAGGCAGCTTTGCCAGATTTGCTCAGTTGACGGGATTTGGCACAGAGAAGCCCTGGGACTCGGAAAAGAGAACCCTGATAAAAGGCCTTTATGCCAGATTCCAGGCAGCTTTTGACGATAGAGGAGGACAGCGTCTGGCTATAACGCCCGGGGACGCTTTGCTGATTTATCTGGAAATATTCGGGATGGATCACCTGCTGAATGTTTCTGACGTAGAATTGAAAGCGGAGTTGGGAAAGACATGGGATGAAATCCAGCTAGCTTCTCAGAAAAAAGCGGTGGCTTTGGTGGAAGAGCCGGAAAAGAATAAGGACAAGAGCTCAAATCTCCTGGACTTTTTCATCCCAGCCGCTCCTTCAAAGCTGAAAATTGCCTTTATCAGCGCAAAAACGCCGGAAACCTCAAACTGGACCTACAGCCATGAGCTGGGGCGTCTCCATGTGGAGCAGGTCTTTGGCGGTCAGGTGATTACCACCCGCATTGACAATGTCAATACGGGAACCGAGGCTTTGGAGGCCATTGAAATCGCCATAGCCGCCGGAAACAATGTGATTTTTACCACAGCCCCCCAGATGGTGACGGCTGGCTTAAAGGCGGCGGTTCTCCATCCGGACGTAAAGATATTAAACTGTTCTGTCAATACGTCTTACAAATCCATCCGGACGTATTACGGGAGAATGTATGAAGCGAAATTTTTAATTGGGGCAATTGCGGCTACCCAGTCGGAGGGAGATGATCTGGGCTATTTGGCGGACTACCCCATTTACGGAATGGTTGCCAATATCAATGCCTTTGCCCTGGGAGCCCGGATGATCAATCCAAGGGCCAGGATTCATCTGGAGTGGTCTACCATAAAGGGCCATGATCCTATGGAGGCTTTAAATGAGAAGGGCATTACCTTTATTTCCGGAAAAGACAGCATAACGCCCATTGAAGGCAACCGGCAGTTTGGGTTATATAAAAAGGATGGAAACACAGTTGAAAATCTGGCTTCTCCCATCTGGCACTGGGGAAAGTATTATGAGAAAATTATCCGTCAGATATTAAGCGGGGCCTGGAGCAGCGGTCTGGCAAAAAAAGAACAGGCATTAAACTATTGGTGGGGAATGTCGGCGGAGGTAATTGATGTAGTTTATGCCAACCGGACTCCGGAGGGAACGAAGCATCTTATAACATTGCTGAAAAACGCCATCTGCCGGGGAGAGTTCCACCCCTTTGAGGGAGTCCTGAAGGCCCAGGATGGCCGGATTACCTGCGCAGAGGGACAGATTCTGACACCGGAGGAAATTGTGACTATGGATTGGCTGGCAGATAACGTAGAAGGCCGGATCCCCCTGACGGAAGAACTGACAGATGAGGCCAAAGAAGTAGTACGGATTCACGGAACGAGAAAAGAGGTCGACTAAACCTGGGACAGATTTCCTGGAAATAAAAGGTACATTTAGAACGGAGGAACAAAAGAATGCGGATTTTGGTGATTTCGGATGAAGAATCCCGATCACTTTGGGACTATTATGATGAGAGCAAGCTGAAGGGAATTGATTTGATTTTGTCCTGCGGGGATCTGTCTCCAAAGTACTTATCCTTTTTAGTTACCTTTGCCAAAGCTCCGCTGCTGTATGTATACGGCAACCACGATACATCGGCTCCGGAGGGATGTATCTGTATTGAAGATCAGATATATGAATACAAGGGCCTCAGAATTTTGGGCTTGGGAGGATCCATGCGGTACCGTCCCGGCCCCCATCAGTATACGGAGGCCCAGATGCGCCGCCGCATCGGCCTTTTATGGTGGCAGCTTATCCGGAAAAAAGGCTTTGATATTCTTTTGACCCATTCTCCTGCCTACCAACTGGGAGACGGGGACGACCTTCCCCACAGAGGGTTTCAGTGCTTCCTGGAACTGATGGACAAATACAGGCCAAAGTATTTTATCCACGGCCATATGCATTTGAACTACGGCGGACGGGGAAAGAGGAAACAGCAGTATAAGGACACTATCGTTATCAATGGTTATCAGAGTTATATTATTGATATTGATGTGGAAGAAAAGAAAAAAAGGAGCGCCATATGAGCACCAGGGATGAGATAGAAGAGAAACGGCGCGGGATCCGGGAACGGATCCAGGCAGGCGGCAGCGTATTAATCGGGATCGGCGGAGAATGGAAGCAGAATCCCGGTAAGGAAGACGAAGGAAAACTGATCCTCAGAGAAGAAGTGGAAAGGGCTTATGATTCGTTATATCAACTGATAAAAGACAGGGACTATTTTGTCATAACCACCGTAACGGACGGACAGATCTGGAAAAGCCCTCTGGATCCTAAACGGATTGCGGCTCCCTGCGGGAATATTGGCTGGCGCCAGTGCGCAAAAGCCTGTACAAAGGACATCTGGGAGGAAGGGGAGGTTCCCGACGGAATCTGTCCTCACTGCGGAAGTCCACTGGTTCCCAACACAATCCGCTGCGGCTGTTATATTGAGGAAGGCTATCTCCCTCAATGGGAGGCTTATACCCGGTGGCTGTCCAGAACTTTAAACCGCCCTTTAACGGTTTTGGAGCTGGGGGAAGGTTTCGCTCTTCCCACAGTGATTCGCTGGCCCTTTGAGAAAACCGTTTTTTTGAATCAAAAGGCATATCTGTACCGGGTTCACAGCCGCTTTTCCCAAATCAGCGGAGAGGTAAAAGAGAAAGGGACGGGCATTGCTGAGGATTCCGTAGAGTTTATAAACGGTTTTTGGAAATAGTACCATGAGAGGAAAAGAGTGAGAAATCATGACTGCGATTATTGATTATGATGCGGGAAATCTAAGAAGCGTGGCTAAGGCTTTGGAGGCCCTGGGCGCGGATTCGGAAGTAACCCGAGACAGAGAGAGGATCTTAAAGGCGGATCGGGTGATTCTGCCGGGAGTCGGTTCTTTTGGGGACGCCATGGAAAAACTGAATCAGTACGGGCTGACGGATGTGATCCGTGAGGCTGTAGATTCCGGAAAGCCCTTTTTGGGGATCTGCCTAGGACTTCAGCTTTTATTTGAAAGCAGCGTGGAAAGCCCGGGAACGCCGGGGCTGGGAATCCTTCCCGGGGAAATCCTGCGGATTCCTGATTGCCCGGGCCTGAAAATCCCCCACATGGGCTGGAACTCCCTTTCCATTAAACCGGGAGCCAAGCTGTTTCAGGGAGTGGAAAACGGGGCATATGTCTATTTTGTCCATTCATACTATTGTAAAGCCCGGGACGAATCCATAGTCGCCGCATCGACGGAGTACAGCACCCATATCCATGCTTCCGTTGAGAAAGACAATGTATTTGCCTGCCAGTTCCACCCGGAAAAGAGCAGCGGAGTCGGCCTGCGGATACTGAAGAATTTTCTGGAATTATAGGAGGTACTCCCCATGTTTACAAAGAGGATTATTCCCTGTCTGGATGTGAAAAACGGCAGGGTTGTTAAAGGCGTAAATTTTGTGGATTTAAGGGACGCCGGCGACCCGGTAGAGATTGCCGCCGCCTATGATAAGGCGGGGGCAGATGAACTGGTATTTTTGGATATTACGGCTTCTTCAGACGCCAGAAATACAGTGGTTTCCATGGTTCGCCGTGTGGCGGAGACTGTATTTATTCCCTTTACCGTAGGCGGAGGGATCCGCACCGTGGATGACTTTAAGCTGCTTTTAAGAGAGGGGGCCGACAAGATTTCCGTAAATTCCGCTGCCATTGACAGGCCGGAATTAATCAGTGAAGCTGCAGACAAATTCGGAAGCCAGTGCGTGGTGGTGGCCATTGACGCAAAAAAAAGGCCGGACGGTTCCGGCTGGAATATCTATAAGCACGGAGGCCGCATTGATATGGGAATTGACGCTGTGGAATGGGCCGTAAAGGCGGAGAAGCTGGGAGCGGGAGAGATCCTTCTCACCAGTATGGACTGCGACGGAACCAAAGGGGGTTACGACAATCTCCTGACCAGAACCATAGCGGACAGCGTGTCCATACCGGTAATCGCCTCAGGCGGGGCCGGAACCAGGGAGCATTTTTACGAGGCATTGACAGAAGGCGGGGCGGACGCAGCTCTGGCGGCGTCTCTTTTCCATTATAAGGAATTAGAAATTATGGATCTGAAAGGGTATCTGGCCGGGAGAGGTGTGGCCGTGCGGCTGTAAGACAGAAAAGACGGACAAAAGAGGAGGCTAAAAAAATGGCGGCAATTGACAATGACTGGCTGGAGCCATTAAGCGGCGAATTTAAAAAGCCGTATTACCGCAAACTGTACAACACTGTAAAGCATGAATATGAAAGCAGGAGGATTTTTCCCGATGCGGAGGATATATTCAACGCCTTTGCATTTACCCCTTTATCCAAAGTAAAGGCAGTGATTTTAGGGCAGGATCCCTATCATAATTACGGGCAGGCCCACGGCCTTTGCTTTTCCGTAAAGCCTGATGTGGAGATTCCTCCGTCTCTGGTTAATATTTACCAGGAGCTTCACGACGATTTAGGCTGCTATATTCCGGACAACGGTTATTTGAAAAAATGGGCGGATCAGGGAGTGCTGCTGTTAAACACGGTATTGACCGTCAGGGCCCATGCAGCCAATTCCCACAGAGGTATTGGCTGGGAAGAATTTACCGACGCGGCTATCCGGATTTTAAATGAACAGGACAGACCTATGGTATTTATCCTTTGGGGAAGGCCGGCCCAGGAGAAAAAGGCGATGTTAAACAACCCGCAGCATTTGATTTTGCAGGCGCCTCATCCAAGCCCGCTGTCGGCTTCCAGAGGCTTTTTCGGAAGCAGGCCCTTTAGCCAGACAAACCGGTATTTGACGGAGCACGGGCTGGAACCTATAGATTGGCAGATTGAAAATGTAAGAGGATAGGAGAGGGGATTATGGATATTTTTGAAGTATTAAAAGTCATTGTCCTGGGAATTGTAGAGGGATTTACAGAATGGCTTCCCATCAGCAGCACCGGGCACATGATTCTGGTGGAGGAAATTATTCCGCTGAACCAGCCGGAGGATTTTAAAAACGTATTTATGGTAGTCGTTCAGTTGGGAGCGATCCTTGCCGTAGTGCTTCTGTACTTCCAGAAGCTGAACCCGTTTTCGCCTAAAAAACGGAAGGCCCAGAAGGAAGCTACCCTTGCCCTGTGGGCTAAAATTATTATCGCCTGCCTGCCCGCCGCCATTGTGGGACTCCCCTTTGACGATATTCTGGACGCATATTTAATGAAGTCCTATGTGGTAGCCGCCATGCTGATTCTGTACGGCGTTTTGTTTATTGTTTTGGAAAACAGAAACGCCCACGTATCTTTCCCAATTCAGAAAACCACCCAGATTACTTACCAGACTGCGCTGTTTATCGGACTTTTTCAGCTTTTATCCCTGATTCCCGGCACCTCCCGTTCCGGAGCCACGATTTTAGGCGCAATGATCCTGGGATGTTCCAGAGGCGTGGCCGCTGAGTTTTCCTTCTTTTTGGGGATTCCCGTTATGTTTGGCGCCAGCTTGTTAAAACTGGTGAAATTCGGCCGAATGTTTACGGGGCCTGAAATTTTTTACCTGCTTTTGGGAATGGTGGTGGCCTTTGTGGTTTCTGTCCTGTCCATTCAATTTTTACTTAGCTATGTCCGGAAAAATGACTTTAAATTTTTCGGGTATTACCGGATTATTCTGGGCGTTATTGTTCTGGCCTATTTTGGAATTACGGCCATTGCGGCTTAAAAAGAGATTTTTTGTTTTGACAAATAGTTTGGTTTGGCCTATAATATCCTTAACAGGATAGCCGGAAGGTGACTGCACCTCACCCGTCCCGGCGAAGCTTAGCGAAAAAGTAGTCGTCGGCTTGCAGGGCAGGACGGCTACTTTTTATGGATATAAGTCAGTATTGCAATGATGAGCATAGCCTAGGAAATTCGAGAAAGCTGAACAGATGACAAACTTATTTGACGATACGCAAGGGGTATCGAAGACGATTAAAAAGAGTCTGGCGGTTCAGAAAACCAGGGCGGAGTTGCTGCCACCGCCCACTATTAAATCATATCAGAAGCAGCAGAATAAAACAAGGAAAAAAGAAATAAAAAATATTCAAAGGAGGCATTTTAGTATGAAAAAGAGAATGCTATTTTGGGGAGCTGCTGCCGCCATGACGGCGGCTATGAGTATGCAGGCCTTTGCTTCTGGCTGGCAGCAGAATGAAAACGGCTGGTGGTACGGTACCAATGCAGACAACACATCATGGTACAGCAGCGGCTGGCAGTGGATCGACGGCAACGGGGATCAGAAGGCCGAGTGTTATTACTTTAATGAAAACGGTTATCTCCTTACCAGCACAGTGACCCCTGACAATTATACGGTAAACGCCGATGGGGCATGGGTAATAGACGGCGTTGTGCAGACTCAGACAGTAACGCTGAAAACAGGGTGGCATGAAGACCAGTACGGCTGGAAGTATTATACGGGAGATAAATTCCTGACCTCACAATGGAGAACCATCCAGGGAAGCCGCTATTATTTTGACGACAGCGGGCATATGGTAACAGGGTTCCAGGAGATAGACGGATACGAATATTATTTTGATGAGGACGGGGTCTTAAAGAAAAAGGATTTCTATTTGGATGGATTCCATTATATTGTAAATTCTTCCAACGGACGTATTCAGGATATGGTTGACGAATACGACTGGGACGAGTACCAAAAGGAGTCTTCGAATAGTTCCAAAAAGAACAATTCCTCTCAAAATAGTTCTTCCAAGAATGACGATGATGCGAACAATAATGTTTCGGAGGAGCCAGAAGAAGGCGAATTAGCTTTGGATTTTGCAGAGGAAGTAGTGAATTTGGTAAATGAGGAACGGGCAAAAGAAGGGCTTCCTGCATTAAGTATCGATTCGGACGCTGAATCTGCGGCACAGATCAGGGCTATGGAACTGGAAAGCTCCTTCTCCCATACTCGTCCTGACGGAAGGAAATTCAGTACGGCGCTGGTGGAAGCAGGAATAGATTATCGGAGTGCCGGCGAAAATATTGCCTGGGGCCAGCGTTCCCCTCAGGAAGTTGTGGAAGACTGGATGAACAGCAGCGGACACCGGGCGAACATTTTAAACAGTAATTATACGTCAATTGGCGTAGGCTGCTATAGAAGCGCTTCCGGAGGATATTACTGGACTCAGCTTTTCTTTAAACCATGGGATTGATACATAAAAAATAGAAGGGTGCCCCCTGCCTATGAATCTACCGTTCATAGGAAAGGGGCCCCTTCTTTTTTCAGAAATTACAGGCCTTCTGCAATATCGTAAATCAGGCGCTCAGAGTCGTCCCAGCCAAGGCATGGATCCGTAATGGATTTGCCGTAGCAGTCTTCTCCGATTTTCTGGCTGCCGGGTTCAATGTAGCTTTCGATCATTAAGCCCTTAACCATGTTTTTAATGTCATTGCTGTGGCGGCGGCTGTGAAGAATTTCTTTGGCAATGCGGACCTGCTCCATGTACTTCTTGCCGGAGTTGGAGTGGTTGGTATCCACGATGCAGGCCGGATTTGCCAGGTTACGCTCTCCGTAAAGTTCGCACAGCAGATTGAGATCCTCAAAATGGTAGTTGGGGATATTCTGGCCGTGCTTATTGACAGCACCCCGTAAGATGGTGTGGGCCAGAGGATTTCCCTCAGACTGTACCTCCCAGCCGCGGTAGATGTAGTCGTGGCTGTGCTGGGCCGCTACAACGGAGTTCAGCATAACAGACAGATCGCCGCTGGTGGGGTTTTTCATACCTACAGGAACGTCGCAGGCGCTGGCTACCAGACGGTGGAACTGATTTTCCACAGAACGGGCCCCTACGGCAATGTAAGACATCATATCATTTAAGTAA
Organism: uncultured Clostridium sp.; assembly: GCA_946498245.1. Taxonomy (GTDB): domain Bacteria; phylum Bacillota; class Clostridia; order Lachnospirales; family Lachnospiraceae; genus UMGS1370. The sequence continues at coordinate 16,629 of CAMMNN010000001.1, forward strand.
CGCAGGTTTTCCGGATACAGCATTTCATCTGCTGTACTGAGGCCGGTTTCCTGGAGAACCCGCATATGCATTTTGCGGATAGCAATAAGGCCTTTGTAAATATCCGGTTTCTGCTCCGGATCCGGCTGGTGAACCATTCCCTTGTAGCCTTCGCCGGTGGTACGGGGCTTGTTGGTATAAACCCGGGGGATAATAATAATTTTTTCCGCTACCTTCTCCTGAACCGCTACCAGACGGTTGGCGTAATCGCATACGGCATCCTCGTTGTCTGCAGAGCAGGGGCCGATAATCAACAAAAATTTATCACTTTCTCCGGTAAAGACTTTTTTAATCTCTTCATCACGTTTTTTCTTAATCTCCGCCAATTCCAGGGGCAGAGGGAACTGCTCGCGGATTTCAGCGGGATCCGGCAGTTTCTGAACAAATTTGAATCCCATTTTGGCACCTCCAATTTCTCTAGTATCCATTCCCAGTCTAACGTTGGCGTATCCTTACGTTAGTCTTAACAAAATCCCATTATAGTATAGAAAATTCAAATGAGCAAGAAGTTCACAAAAAATTCTTTTAGGAAATTGGCATCCGCCAAAGCTTTTAAATGGGTTGGCCATTTCTCAACTGCTGGAGGACTTTGCGGAAAGTTCTGCGGAGGACTCTGCGAGTCCGGCAAAAATACGGTGAAAGGTTGTGGCGTTTATGAGACAGAACAGGGGAAAGCCAATAAAAAGCAGGGGCGGAAAAACCAGAAATCCAATGGTCAGGATAGCTGTGCCCAGCACAACCATAAGAATACTGGAAGGCCAGTGCCATATGGCCAGGATCAGGGCGTTTTTCAGATAGTTTTTTACCGTATTTTGGAAAAAGGCCATATAGGCGTACACGTAGAGGCTGGTAAATACATAGAGGAGCAGACCGGCGAAAAAAACGGTTAAAAAAACGGTTTTCCACAGGCCCATGGTTCCGGCGCGGAGATAGATGATGAGGTCGGCGCAGAGGAACAGGCCGATTCCCGTAAGGAGAAGCCAGACCAAAGTGGAAGGCAGGATATTTTCGCGGAAAGCGCGAAAATATTCCCTGGTAAGGTAGCCCTCCTGCCCCTGGGTATACTTTAAGATTACAGTGTAAAGGGCTGTAGTGGCGGCTCCGGCCGTGACCAGAGGCAGACAGCACAGTACCCACAGCAGATTCAGCCAAAACAGATCTAGCAGAGTATTGACAAAACGCCAGCAAGGGCTGTTGACGGAAAAGAGATTTCCCATAATGGCCTCCTTTATTAGTTTGAAATCATGGCAAATTGTTCTAGGGCGCTCTCCACCTGGCCGGAAGACGCTTCCTCCATAAGAAGCTCCATAACTGCGTCCAGTTCCCCGGAACGCTGCCGATCCTGGAGACGGGAGAGGAGAGAGGGCTGTCCGGTAACGTCCAGTACCAAAAGGCTTTGGGAAACCGTTCCAATCTTTCCGGCAGGGGAGAAGTCAGGCGTCTGGAAGCAGACGTCCAGAATAAAGGCAAGGTTTTCTTCCCTTTTTACAATAGAGGGGCATAGGTCCGTATTTTTCCATAAATGAAGCCTGGGATTTCCGTCCCAGAAAAATGCCGCCTGAATCCCGTCTTTTTCCATGAGAGCTCCCTGCTCTCCCAGGAGCCGGACAGACACTCCCGGCATGAGATGCCATCTCTGAATATGTTCTTTCTGCATTCGGTCGCCTCCCAGAAGCTCGTCCCGGATTAAAAAGCCGTTTCTGCGGCAGCAGAGAAGCTTCCGGGTATGGCGGCACACGGTGTAGGCATTGTGAAAGGCGCTGACATAGCAGCCCCGAGAGAGAGAAACAAACCGAGTCACAGGAGTATCAGGACGCAGGACGCCCCATTTGGAGGCGTAGAGGGAATCGGGCTGCACGGGGGCTCCGTAAGCCAGCAGGACATTGTGGGATCTCATATTGTACAGATAACCACGCAGCTTAGAGCTTACAGGGGCGGAGTGGTACAGAGAACGGGCATAAGGCTCTCCGATAAACTCTTGTCCATGAATAGTCACAAACAGGGACAGAAGATCCATGTGATTGTGTCCCGTATCCCCGCAGTTTCTTTTGGTTGACATAAGCACCTGGGAAGCGTTTGGCAGAAAGCTGCTTTTAAAGGAGAAAAATCCGGTTTTGTCGCTGCAATAATCCAGGGAAAGGGAGGGAACCCGGGAAGGATCCGGCTGAGTGCGGCTCTCCAGAACCTGCCTGCAGGAATCGCTGTCAATGGAAAGTACCCCGGCCTGAAGAATGTTGTTTACCTCCGCTCCCCCGCCGTCTCCTAAAGAGGGATAGTATTTCCCAGGAGGGCAGATGCGGGCTAAAATGTCAAAGCTGCCGCGAATCCGGCTGTAGCTGTCCTCGTTCAAAAGAGAAATATTATTTAGACGGGCCAGCTCTATGCCGCGGCAAAGCATCTCTCCCAGGGCCGCCCCGCCCCAATAAGAAATGGAGTGCTCACTGTAGCCGCCTTCTTGATTAAAATCGTCCAGGATATGCTGGCAGATAACCTGCGCTCCCCGGCTTTGCATTTTGGCCAGTTCCGGAAATTCCGGAAACAGGGTTCCAAGGATAAAAGGAACCAACCCCCGTTCCCACATATGATGGTTGTATTTTTTATATCCGTCCTGCTCAAATCTCCGGAACTGAATCCCTAAAAACCAAATGCGCTTAATGATTTCAAAGGCAGTGTCCTCCGGAATTTCATAGGGAAGACGGGTATAGAGAAGACTGGCATAGGTGAGACAGAGCCAGCCTGCACTCATGACGTCCCGTTCTTCAGTAAAAGAAAAATGGGAGGCCTCAGGAGAGGTATCTTCTACAACGAGAGGGTAATGGGTAAGAAACATATCCAGGATTTCCTGAAAAGAGGCAAGAACCTGGGAATCCCCCGTTTCGTGGTACAGGACGGCCAGATACTCAAAAAACTGTCCTCGGGAAAAAATGTCCAGAGTGGTTCTGTGCTTCTTTCCCTGATCCTCATAAAAATTAAAATGAGGCAGGTTTTCATACTGCGGGCCCAGATGGAGCTCCTGGCGCTCCCTTTCCGGACGGACATAGATGTGCTCCATCATTTTCCGGCCTGCGTAAAGGCAGAAGTCTTTCAGATTTCCGTCAGTTCCCAGGCTGGCCTGGAAATGGAAGGGAAAGGAATCTGTATCAATAGGGCGGAGGGGAAGGGAACGGTAGTCAAAGTAGTAGGCAACATTGGTCCTGGTTTCAAAATAACGGATCAGTTCCTTTTTTGCACGGGAGAGATTGCCCTGGAGCCATGCATTTCGGCTCCCTTCTAATTGAGGGACAGAGTGAGACAGGGAAGAAAACAGCTCTTTGTCGGAAACAGTACGCTCGTCAGTGGGGATCAATTTCATAATGGCCTCCTTCTATGGGAATAATATTAGATAATTAGTTTGTTTTCATTATAAAATCGGAATATTTTTCCTTCAACGCCACCTTTTTGCTAAAATACCATTTTCTTGATCCGGGAAGCAGGAGATCTGTAAAAAAGTCTGAGATAACCTTGGAGATTTTGCCGTGAAAGAGTCTGATACGAGAGAAAAAGAAGGAAAAAGGCACTTTTTTGTAATAAAGTGGCCTCACAAAAAAGTGGTATTTTACAAAAAAATGATACTTGTGGGGCTGATAAATGCGTGATACTCTGTGACCAGAACCCGGGAGCAAGGCTGACAGGAAAATAAGGCGCCGTTTTAGTCAGCAGAAGACGGTTTTCAGCAAAATAAAACAAAAATAATCAGGAGGAAAGATATGAGAAATGGAAAAAGAAAGAACGTGAAAAGGACACTGTCGGCGGCGCTGGCGTCTGTAATAGTAATTTCTTCCCTGGCAGGCTGCGGAGGGGGAGAAGGAGGCGCGGCTTCCTCAGAAGGAGGGAGCCCTCAGGAGCAAAGCAGCGGGGAGACGTCGGAAGGAACCCAGGAGCCGGTTGAGATGTCATGGCTGAAAGGGGCTACTAATGCAGAGGTAGATGATGACGCGGAAGTAGTTAAAATGATAGAAGAACGGTTTAACATCGATTTAAAAGGCTGGAAAGTAGATTCGGCAAATTATAAGGAAAACTTAAATGTCCGTTTTGCTGCGGGAGAAATGCCGGATATTTTGTTTATTGACAATACCTCGACTCTTGCCAACTACGTGGAGGGCGGCATTATAGCGGAGCTTCCTATTGAAACCATTCGGGAAAAAGCCCCCCATTACGCCGAGGCGGCGGATAAGTACGACGACGGTACTCTGTGGACGACCATGATTTATGACGGAAAGAATTACGGGGTAGCAAACCCCTTAAAGCGGTATCCCTTTGCCATGATTTGGAGAAAAGACTGGCTGGACAAGCTGGGACTGGAAGTGCCGGAAACTCTGGAAGAGTATGAAGAGGTGCTGACTGCCTTTGTGGAGCAGGATCCTGACGGCAATGGCAAAAAGGACACAGCCGGAATGGCGGAGCGGGCCTTTGCCTGTGTATTCGGCGCCTTTGGCCTGAGAGTTACCGGCGGAAGTTCACCGGGATTTCGCGTAGAAGAGATGCAGTTGGGAGAGGACAACGTTCCCTTCTTCCCCTATATCCGCCCTGAGGCAAAGGAAGCCCTGGCGGTTCTTCACGACTGGTATGAAAAGGGAATCATTGACAAAGAGTTTATAACAGGCGAAAACCATGGAGGCTACGAGTGGCTGTCCCACTCCTTTATGAACGGGCGCATTGGCCTTACCAGCGCCCAGCCTACACATTATCTGGCTTTCAGCGCAGATACCAGCGATGAAAGCAACTGGGCCATTTGTATGCAGGAATTAAAGGGGCTGAATCCCGATGCAGACATTGTCTTTGGCCCTGCTCCCATAGGACCTGACGGGAAATCCGGTACGGAAGGCTGGAGTGTGGTTGGAAGTCTGGCCTGTATTACCACTAATGCAGCTAAGGATCCCAGAAAAGTTGACGCCTTCCTGGCAATGCTGGACGCTTACTACGCGGATATGGACTATGCAAAGCTTGTTAATTTCGGCATCGAGGGGGTTCATTATGAGCAAACGGAGTATGGCCCTACACGCCTTATGGACGGAGTAGAAGTGCGGGAACAGGGCGTCCTTCAGGTGGATTTCGGCGATACGACTCCTTTTGTGGAAAATGTAAAACCAGCTCAGAATGAGTTCTGTACCGCAGTAACAGGAAACGGCTATTACCGGTTTAACGCTCCGCCGGTTCCCGAGTTTTCAGACGTTATCGCTACTCTGGACACTATGACGGAACAAGCGTACTTTGATATAATTACCGGAGAAAAGCCCTTAGACTACTTTGACACCTTTGTAGAGGAATTTAAACAGGCCGGCGGAGCAGAGGCGGAAAAAGCTGTTCAGGAAGCCTATGCAGAACTGCTGTCTGCAGTCGAGTAAATAAGAAAGGAGGAGGCGCAGCAGGGAACAGGCGGCGCTTTCTCCTTTTCTTCCCCAAAAGAGAGATTGGAGGGAAAAAGAGTGGCTAAAAAGAATCAAACCAGTGTGGCCATAAAAAGGAAAGGCTTTCGGAGGAACATGGCGCGGTATAAGGAATATTACATCATGCTGATACCGGGCATTCTCTTTTTTCTTATATTTTGCTATGCCCCTATGTACGGGCTGGTTATAGCATTCCAGGATTATTACCCGCTGAAGGGGATTCAGGGAAGCAAATGGGTGGGAATGAAACACTTTATCCGGCTGTTTTCCGATCCGTTTTTCCTGACGGTTCTGAAAAATACCATTGTAATCAGCATTTACAAGCTGTTGGTATGCTTTCCGGCCCCTATTATTTTATGTCTGGCCTTAAATGAAATCAAAAATCTTCCCTTTAAAAAGGTGGCCCAGTCCCTTTCCTATCTGCCCCATTTTGTGTCATGGGTCGTGGTGTCAGGGATTATTATCGAATTTTTATCTCCCACAAGGGGCCCCATTAATATGCTTCTTCAAAGCCTGGGGCTGGATACCATTTTCTTTGTAGGGAAACCGGAGTATTTCCGGGGAGTTTTGGTGGTATCGGATCTGTGGAAATCCATAGGCTGGGGCTCCATCGTATATTTGGCGGCAGTTACGGCCATTGATCCGACTCTTTACGAAGCTGCGGAAATCGACGGGGCAGGCCGGATTCAGAAGATTATCCATGTAACCCTGCCTGCTCTGGCCCCCATTGTCACTGTTATGCTGATTATGGAGTCAGGCAAGATTTTAAATGACAGCTTCCAGCAGGTGTACAATTTTCTGACGCCGGCCACCTATTCCGTGGGAGACGTTATTTCTACCTTTGTGTACCGAATGGGAATCCAGAATATGCAGTACAGTTTTACTACAGCCGTGGATCTTTTTAAAAATATTGTTTCATTCGCCCTGGTGATGCTGACCAATTACGCGGCCAGAAAGACAAGCGACTACGCTTTATGGTAAAGGAGGGGATTCAATGGAAAAGAAAAACCTTAAAAAGCGCCGGAAACGGTCGGCGGAGGATTGGGTGGTTGACGGCTTTGCCTATGGCTTCGCCCTGCTCTTAATGATTTCGATTATTCTTCCGTTTATGCAGGTCCTTACCATATCCGTCAGTCCGGCGTCGGTGGTCAATGCCAACGGCTTCCACCTGTTTCCAAAGGAACTGGATTTTTCCGGGTATAAAATCATTGCAGAGGACGAAAACTTCTGGCACAGTTATCTGGTGACCATAGCAAGAACTGTAATCGGGGCAGTATCCGGAGTGCTGGTGACGGTTATGACGGCTTATCCCCTGGCAAAGACCAATCTTCCGTACCGGAGAGGACTGATGATGTTTGTGGTTTTTACTATGTATTTTTCCGGCGGAATGATCCCAAAATATTTGGTAATCCGGGAACTGGGCCTTACCAACAATTTTCTTGTATACATACTGCCCTGCCTGATTACGGGTTTTGCCCTGATTATTACCCGCAATTTCTTTATGGGAATCCCCGAAGCCCTGGAAGAATCGGCAAAGATAGACGGGGCTTCTAACTGGACAGTGCTGTTTAAAATTTATATGCCTTTATCCAAACCGGTTTTGGCCACCATAGCCCTCTGGTACAGCGTGGATCACTGGAATGCCTGGATGGATAATATGCTTTATGTGACAAAAGAAAGCCTGTACGTACTGCAGTATGTATTGCAGACCATTTTAAACAACGGCCAGGGAAATCCCGAAGAGATGGTAGAGGTAATCGTCCACACGGAAACGGCTAAAATGGCGGCCCTGGTGCTGGCTTTAATTCCTATTGTGTGTACTTATCCCTTCCTGCAGAAATACTTTGTCAAAGGAATGATTGTAGGCTCGGTCAAAGGGTGATAAAATAGGGCGATAGATAAACGCAGCAGAGAGAGGGGGAAAACCATTGAAATCCAAACGCAATGCTATCTCAGAGCTGCCAGTGCTATATCTGATACTGGCGGTCAATTTTGTCAGCATCATTGTCCTTTCTCTGTTTAACTATTTTGCTTTTTACCATAACAGCAGAAATGCTTATGAAGAAAGCTTTGCTTCCTACGCCCAAAATGTGACAGAAACGTCCTTTGGGAATATAGATGAGGAAATCATGCAGATGATGTACAACATTCCGAATCTATATTTTTCACAGCTCCAGCAGAATGAGGCCATTTTGGCCCCTGCCAAAGAAAATCTGGAAGGCAATCCGGGGGTGGTGCGGGAATTGGTTTCCCGTCTCCAAATGCTTTCTCTGTCCAATCCGGGGGTGGTAAGCCTGGACATTTATTATGAAAACACCGGAACGGCAGTAACAGGATTTTCCAACGTCCATTTTATTTCCGACAGTGAAGAACTGAAACGATACCTTCCCTGGTATGAAGCCTTTGAAAGCCAGGAGAAAAACTCGTGGTTTATGGAAGTGTCTCCCCATGCTTATCCCTTAAAGGAACCGGTTTTCAGCTATGTGTGCAGAACCGGGTATTCCATACGGGATCAAAAGGGAATCGTAATCGCCATGCATATTTCACCGGAAAGCTTTGGGGATTACATTAACGAAAAAGATGGAACTCTGGAGATTCTGGCTTCAGACGGCCGCCTTTTGTACAGGACGGCGGATACGGAGGGAAAGGAAGAGAATATGGAGTTTTCCTACGCTTCCACCTCCACAGGGCTCAGTTACCGGTACACGGCAGAGAATCGGCTCTTTTTTGCAGATGTAAATTCCAAAAGCCAGGTATTTCTGTTTAACTTCGTCATATCCGTTGCATTAAATGTCCTGGTGATTTTGGGGATTTCTTATTACAGCAGCCGCATTTACCAAAGAAAGCTGGCGGATCTGTCGGAAGAAACCGGCGTTTCGCTGGATTCCTCAGGAAAGAACTTTGATCATTCCATTGGGGAACTGAAAAAAGAAATCCGCACTCTTTGGGATACGGCCAACCGGTCAAAGGATCTCCAACGCCACAGCGCTGTCCGCTCCCTTCTTTTGGGAAGAAAGACAGATGAGGCGTATCAGGCGTTAAAGCCATGGCTGGAATACGATTCTTTCCGAATGGTAATCAGTCAGAAACAGGAGGAAGGGCCGGACTTTTCAGAAGGGCTCCAGGAAGAGCTTCTGCAGTGGGAAAAGGAGGGAGAACTCCACGTCCTGGTTACGACAATGGAAAAAGGCGAGATCGTGGGGATCCTGAATTATCCGGAAGACCGGAAAGAGAAGTTGGAAAAGCAGTTGGAAGAACGACTGGGAAACTACCGGATTACCGTAGGGATTTCCTGCCGGACGGAAAAAGGGGAAATCAGGAGAGCCTATGAGGAATCTCTGGAAGCCGCCAGATACCGCTTTATTTTTCCGGAAACGGGGATACTGTTTCAGGATAAGCTGATTTTAGAAAAGAGAAAGAACCATGGAAGCCATTTAAAGCTTTTTAACAGCATGGAGAAGGACATTGACAATGAAAATCTGCTGGAGTTTAAGCTCCATCTGGAAATGCTAATTACGTCATTTAAAAGCGGAAACTATACCATAGATTACTGCCTTTCTACCCTTAGGGATCTGGTAACGCTGCTCCATCAGATGATACAGCGCAGGGGCTTTGACACGAGGGTCATGTATGGATACGATCTGCGGCAATACTGCAAAGCCATACCGGACATTGACAGCTATCAGAATTGGCTGGAGGGCGTGTGCGAAATCTTCTTGAAAAATATCTTGATGAAAAAGAAGGAGCTGGACGCGGAAGGCGATTTGAAGGAAAAACTCACCCGCCTCATTGACGAAAATCTGGAACGCGATATTTCCCTGGACTTTCTGTGCGATAAATTGTCTCTGCGTCCGGACGTACTCAGCAGAACCTTTAAACAGGTTATGGGAGAGGGCTATGGAGAGTATGTAAAAAAGAAAAAGATGGAGAGAGCTGTAGAACTTTTGGACAGCGGGTCCAATATGAAAGAAATCGCCCAGCGGCTTGGGTACAGCTCCCCTCAGTACTTTATTAAAGTGTTTAAAGAGTTTTACGGAAAGACGCCCTTCCAATTTAAAAAGAGCAGGCAGTAACTTTTTCTCAAGGGCTCTCTTTCCGGCTTTCTGCAGCTATTTTCCGGTATTCTCCCGGGGTCACTCCCTGGTTTAGTTTAAATCTTCTGGTAAAGCTGGAAACATTGTAATAGCCCACCTGTTCGGAAATTTCTTTTAAGGGCAGGTCGCTGGAGGCCAAAAGTTCTTTAGCCTTCTGGATCCGCAGGCTAATGGTGTAATCCATTACATTCTGCCCCGTCTGTTCCTTATAAAACTTGCTGAAAGCAGGCAGAGTCATGTCAAAATGCTCCGCTGCCTCATAAACGGAAAAATCACACCGCAGGCAGTTTGCCTTTAAATACTCAGCCACTTCGTTCATATCCACCTTTTTTGACGCCGGATCCGGAAGAATGGCCAACTGGCTGCTCCAGTTCTGGAGCATTTCAATGATTTCCCCGGCGGTTTCCATGCCGGACAGTTCAATGGGAGAACTGCCGGCGTTTCTCTGGCTGCGGAACTGGGCGTTTACCAGGCGGATCAGGTCAAAGCAGATGCTTCTTGCCAGATAGAGAGGGAGGGAGTTGTCCTCCATAAACCGGATAATGTCCTGGATGGCGGCCCGGATATTGCTCTCGCTGCGGGAGGCAAGGGCGCTCCGCAGAACTTCAAACTCCTGATGGGGATAGACGATACCGCTGTATTGGGAAGTCTGGATTTCCGAAAAATCAATAATGGTTCCATTGCCTTTCACAAACCGATAGTCCAGGGCGCTGGCGGCTTCCATGTAGGACTGGGGGATCTGCTCCGCAGAATCTATTACCGACCCGGTTCCAATGGTACAGACCAGCCCCTTCTTTTTTGACAGCATGGTTTGGAGCTTCTGGAGCTCTTTGGCTGTGGGGAAGCTCTGCTCCGGCAGATTCAGAAGAAAAATCACCTGGTTTGAGTGGAAGGTGTGGAGATAGTAGTAAACCGGGAACCGCTCAAACTGCTTTTTTATATCATCGGCAAAGACGTCCAGATCCGTTACGGGGGTGTGAAGCAGCAGGACGGCCACAGTAAAGCAGGGATTGGGGAGAAATAAATCCAGCTCCGAGCAGTCCATATTGAAATCCGTCCGGTCGGCGTAGCTGCCCCTTAAAAGGCGGTAAATCCGTTCATTTTTTACAGCGGAAAGGCTGCTTTCCAGTTTTGTGGAAAGAACGGTGTTTTCCGTGGACAAATAGTCCAGGGCATTGGAAATATCGGAAAGTTCATTTTTAGAAGAAATTTCCGGAGAGATCTCCTTTGCCTTGTTTCTGAGCCGCCGTATGGGATCGTAATTGGCTTTCTGCAGGAAATAAATGGCAAGGCTGGACAAAAAAAGAATAATAGCCATGGCCAGAAGGTAATCTCTCATAATAGAAGAAACCTGAGAGAAGGTGGTCTGGCTGTCCGGCAGAAAGGCGCAGTAAAGCCACCCGTTTTCGTAAGACGCTGAGGTACGGAGAATATACCTGGTATCGCCTATGGAAACGGAAGGCGGGATCTGTCCGGACTGGAAAAATCCGGAAAGGGCCGGACGCATAACATCAGCGTCGCCCATGGTCATAACGACGCTGCCGGAATCATCTAAAATATAAGTCTGGGCCTGATAAGCCTGCAGCTTGTCGCTGGTAAGCTGCCGGAGAGAATCTTGGTTTACTAAAAACAGCACAGCCCCGTTGTATTTCTGGTAATCCGTATAAAGAGGCCAGGAAAAGAACATTTTTTCCTGTTCAGGCAAAAAGAAAAGGACAGGGGCAGGAGTAGTGCGGATAAGCTCTTCGGAAAAGGAAGCGGCTTCCGGATACATACGGCTGAAAAAGTAATCTGTGGCGCAGGTGGTGGCAGTCGTAGCCACATAATCGCCGCCGGCGGGAACCAGGATAATGTCCTCAAAAAAAGGATTGGCGGCGGACAGGGTTGCTAAATAGGCGATGGCAGGCTTTAAATCCAGGAGATTTTCGGCGGCTGCGGCCTGATGGATAGCGTCAGTGAGAGTGAGCTGGCTTACGATTTTTTCCATGGAGTCAATCTCATTGTCAAGGCGGGTGCTGGTCTGCCGCAGCTCCAGATCCACAGTTTCATAGATCTCGGCATAAAACTTTTTCATAAACCGGGAGGAGTAAAAAACAGTCAGAATGGTAATGGGGATCATTAAAACAATAAGATAAGAAACCAGATACCGGATATAGTGTCGCCCAAAGTCCTTCTGACGGATAAACGCAAGCATTTTTCAAGCCCCTCTTTCGTGGAAATCGTAACAGTCCGGCCATGCAGAAACGGCTGAACCGTAACCCAATTATAGAATAATCGCCGGATCCTTTCAAGGGAAAAATTCCAAGCACTCCTGAAAAACCTCACAGCCTTGACAATATTTTCCTATATTTTATAGTGAATAATGTTGTAAAAATGCCGTATTTTTGCCGGAAATACAATAAAAATCACACAAATACCGAGAAAAACTCCAGTAATGTCCAGTGCAAAATATGCAAAGCGGGCAAAAACGGTCAAAAAGGGTTAAAAGGGGAGTTAAATAATGTGAATTGAAATCAGGACACGGTTTCGGTATGGTAAGGGCAAGAGCACAGACAAGACCTGTGAGAGTGTGAAGGAGGTTGGTATCACCATATGAAAAAGTCCAGTAATGAGGGCGGAGCCGTGAGAGTTTCCAAACGGCCCCTTGCGTACCGGATACGCAGAAACTTATATAAAGACTGGCAGCTTTTGCTGCTGTGCGCCCTTCCGGTACTGTATTTTGTAATCTTCCATTATATCCCCATGTACGGAGTGCAGATTGCCTTTAAAGATTTCCGGGCAGTAGACGGCATCTGGGGAAGCGCCTGGTGCGGATTTGACCATTTTAAACGGTTCTTTTCCTCTTCCCAGTTTTGGCCCCTGATAAAAAACACCCTGGGCCTCAGCTTTTTGCAGATCCTTTTGGGATTTCCCGTGCCGATTCTGTTTGCCATTATGCTGAATCAGATGAAAAACGAGAAGTACCGGAAATTCGTGCAGTCCGTAGCCTACTGCCCCCACTTTATCTCCGTTGTGGTTCTGACAGGTATGCTGTACATCTTCCTGTCTCCCAGAAACGGGATCTTGAATAATATAATTCAATTTTTCGGCGGAGATCCTATTTTCTTTTTAGGAGAAGCCAAATACTTTAAAATGACCTTTGTTCTCTCCGGAATCTGGCAGAATGCCGGGTGGAGCGCCATTATTTACATAGCGGCTCTGGCGGGAATCAGCCCGGATCTGTACGAGGCGGCCCAGGTAGACGGGGCCAATAAGTGGCAGCGGATTTGGTACATCGATATTCCGGGGATCCTTCCTACCATTATTATGATGTTGATTTTGGAAGTAGGAAAGGTGATGAACCTGGGATTCCAGAAAGCCTACCTGATGCAGAACGCCCAGAACCTGGCGGCCAGTGAGATTATTTCCACTTACATTTATAAGGTAGGTCTTATTGACGCCCAATACAGCTACTCAACGGCCATAAATCTGTTTAACAATCTGGTCAATATTATTTTACTGGTTACGGTAAACTGGATTGCAAAGAAAACGACAGAAAACAGTCTGTGGTAAGGAGGAGCAATATGTTTCACAAAAAAAGAAAAATGCACAGAAGCTTTGGAACCCAGTCCATGGCGGATCGGCTCTTTGACATCTTTAATTACACGGCCTTAGGCTTAGTGGCCCTGATGGTACTGTACCCCCTGTACTTTATCGTGATTGCTTCCTTTTCGGATCCTGTGGCCATTAACAACGGAAAGGTGTCCTTCTGGCCTGTGGGCTTTAATACACTGGGCTATCAGCGGATTTTTGAAAACACCAAAATATGGCGTTCCTACAGCAATACCATTTTCTACACCGTAGTGGGAACCACCATCAATGTAATTATGACCATGATGTTTGCCTATCCGTTAAGCAGGAAAAACTTTTTTGCCCGGAAGCCCCTGACCCTCTTTGCCATGTTCACCATGTATTTCCAGGGAGGAATGATTCCCACCTATTTGTGGGTCAATGCTCTCCATCTGTACAATACCCCGTGGATTATGGTTTTGCTGCCGGCCATCAATGTCTTTAACCTGATTATTGCTATTAACTATATCAAAAATAATATTCCGGAGGAATTGTACGAAGCGGCGTCTATAGACGGCTGCAGCCACATTAAGTACTTTGTCCAGGTGGTGCTGCCCCTGTCTAAGACCATTATGGTGGTACTGACGCTTTATTACGGAGTGGCCCATTGGAATGAGTTTATGAACGGCCTTATTTATCTGAGAGATGAGGGACTCCACCCCCTGCAGCTTACTCTGCGGAGCATTCTTCTGCAGAATCAGGCGTCGGGGCTGGGAGATGTGGACAGCATCATCGAACAGCAGAAAGCGGCGGAATTAATTAAATACGGCGTAATTATTGTTTCGACTCTGCCGGTATTGGTCATTTATCCTTTCCTGCAGAAGCATTTTGCCAAAGGAGTTATGGTGGGCTCTGTCAAAGGCTAGTGCCTTAGAAGGCAATCACCAACAATTATAAAAAACAGGAGGAAACGAGAATGAGAAAACGAGTTATTATGGCTTTTGCGGCTGCGGCCCTGACAGCGTCCGCTATGGCCGGCTGTGTACCCCAGGCCACATCAGAAACGGAGGCGGCTTCCACTGCTGCAGTTGCGGAAGGGGAGGAACTGGTTATTAATAAGGAGGGGCTTCCCATTGTAAACCAGCCCATTACCTATGAGATTGCAGCCAATACCCAGAAGAATAAAAACTTCAAGGATTTGGAATATTTCCAGAAATTGGAAGAGTCTACCAATGTCATTATCAACTGGAACATGACCCCGGAGGTGGGCTGGAATGAGAAGAAGAGTCTTTTATTTGCCGGGAACACCCTTCCTGACGCTTTTTACGGCCAGGACATTTTGACAGATGTGGATATTACGAAATACGGCTCCCAGGGAATGTTGATTCCCTTAAACGACTTAATTGACGAGTACGCCCCTAATTTAAAAGCTATTTTGGACGAAAATCCCCAGTACCGCAAACAGATCACAGCGCCGGACGGCAATATTTATTCGCTGCCGTCTATTACAGAGCTGAATCCTACTACCCATGACAAGCTGTTCATTAATAAATCCTGGCTGGATACTCTGGGACTGGAGGTTCCCACGACCAAGGAAGAGTTTGAAGCCGTCCTTCAGGCATTCAAAGACGGAGATCCCAACGGAAACGGGGAGGCCGACGAGATTCCCTTTACCTTCCGCATGAACTCCAACGACCCTTATAACAGACAGAACGGCCTTCAGTCCATGTTTGGAACTTTCGGCCAGTTGGACGATATTTACCATTTTATCGTAAAGGACGGAAAAGTTATTTACACGCCCCAGACAGAGCCTTATAAAGAAGCTATTTCCTGGTTCCATGACCTCTACGCCCAGGGCCTTCTGGACAAAGAAGCTTTTACCCATGACCTGAACGTATACTTTGCAAAGATTCAGGATCCGGGAAAGATCGTAGGCGCATTTTTAGGCTGGAGCCGCAACGCTACGGCAGCAGGAAATAAAGACGATTTTGTGGTTATGGCGCCGCTGCCGGACGAAGATGGCAACCAGGTTTGGAGAAGAGTCGAGTCCAAGCTGGTATCAAAAGGAGCCTTTGCCATTACCAGCGAAGCGGAGCATCCGGAAGTGCTGATGCGGTGGATCGACCAGTCTTATGAACCGGAAAATTCCCTTCAGGTAAACCAGGGACTCTTTGGCCACGCTTTGGAGAAAACCGAGGACGGAGGCTATCGCTATAAGGAACTGGAAGACGGAATGACCTTAGATACCGTAATTCATGATTACAGTCCCGGAAACGACGGCGTATGCGCTGTAATGAAACCCACCATTGAGAAGCTGGAGCTCAATGCGAACCTGCAAGAGCGTCAGGAACTGGACGAGTTCTATGCTCCCTACAATGCCCCTGCAGATGAAGTGTACCCCAATGTGCTCTTTACCGAGGAAGAGGTTGAGGAAATCGGCATTTTGCAGACGGATATTGACTCCTACGTAATCCAGAAGTACGCCACGTGGATTGCAGAAGGCGGAGTTGAGGAAGAGTGGGACGAGTTCCAGAAGAAGCTGGAAGATATGAATGTAGAACGCTACAAGGAAATCTACCAGCAGGCATATGACCGTTACAACGCGGAATAAAAGAGAGAGGGAGCCGTACATTAGCTGCGGCTTCCTTTTCCGGCAGCAGAAGGGAGAGAAGGAATGAAGCCACACGTAATTATCATTATGGCGGATCAGCTCAGGGCCGACGTCCTGGGAAAAGGATTGACGCCCAATATCGATTCCATTGCGGCAGAAGGGGTGAAATTTAACCGAATGTACACCTCCTGCCCTTTGTGCGTTCCCGCCAGAGGCGCCTTTTTTACCGGAACCTACCCTAACCGCAACGGATCCCTTATTAATCCCTGGGAACCGGCGGACGCCCGGTATGGGGACGTGAAAAAAGGCGTCGGCAATCTGTACGAAATGATGGAAAATGAATGGGAGAGTATTCACAGCGGAAAGCAGCATCTCTACACAGAAGGAGGCAATCTGGAGAAACGGGAGGATTCCGCCACCCAATGGGCTTCCACAGAAGCCAGCTACAAAGAATTTTTAAAAGAAAGGGGCGTTCCCATGCCGGGAGGGCCTGAGTTCAGGCTGCGGGTACCGGAGATGGTAAACGGGGCCGCCACAAGGGTCAGCCGGTATTCCAATGCCAAAACGGGGCGCTATGAGGCCGGCGAGGAGTTTTATTTTGATTCCTATTTTACGGAAAAGACTTTGGAAGCCTTAAAATCCAGGAACCGGGAAAAGCCCCTTTTGCTTAACGCCATGTTTCTGGCGCCTCACCCGCCCCTTCAGATCCCGGATCCCTGGTACAGCCTGGTGGGGGATCTGGAATTTGAAATGCCGGAAAACGTAGGGGTCTACTATCCCAGACAGTCGCCCCTGCAGATGTACAACCTTACAGGAGTCATTGGCTCCAAATACAGCCGGAAGGAGTGGAAGGAGGCCTGGAGAGTCTATTTGGGGCTGGTGGCCATGTTGGATCACTGTGTAGGCAGGCTTTTAGAAGAGCTGAAGGATCAGGGGATTTATGAGGACAGCCTGATTCTCTTTACCAGCGATCACGGAGAAATGTTGGGCTCCCACAGCCTGTTCCAGAAGATGTGTATGTACGAGGAGTCGGCCCGGGTACCCCTGTACATAAAGTTTCCCAAAGGCTTTCCTTTGGCCAAAAAGGAGATCCGCCAGGTAGTGGAGCACGTAGATGTGCTGCCGACATTGTGCGATTTCCTGGGACTGAAAGCGCCCCACCAGATGGACGGCCAGTCGTTAATGCCCCTGTTAAAAGGTCAGGTACAGGAAAATGAGGAGGAAACTGCTTTTATCCAGTACGACGGCAACGGCTCCCGATCCAACTTCCAGAGATGCGTAGTAAAAGGCAGATATAAATTAATTGTGGATTTCTTTAAGGACGAAACATTTTTTGAACTTTATAACATAGAAGACGACAGCCAGGAACGGGAGAATCTGCTGTTTTCTCCCCAATACGACGAAAAGGCCCGGGAACTAGCAGCCCTTTTGGCAGCCCATATGACGGCCACAGGGGATCTTCTGGCAATGCCGCCCTTTCACCCGGAGAAATTCCGGGAGAAGTACCAGGCCTTTCCTGCATCATAAAGAGAAGGCGAGAATACCAGACCGCGTCATAAGAAGAAAAGAATACCAGCCTGAAAATAAGAGGGGAGGAAAACCACCGTGAAACAAGAAAACATTCCGTTAAAGCTGGAAACAAAAAAGAATTTCCAGGACTGCCTTCTGGCCTTGCTGGAGCCTCTGGGCCAGTATTTCAGCCCCGGGGACGCCCGGGTGAGACTCCGGGGAGCCGGAGCCTCTTACTGCCAGGACGTAATGGAACTGGAAGCCTTCGCCAGACCTTTGTGGGGATTGGTTCCTTTCTGGGCCGGAGGCGGAAGAAGCCGGGAATGGGAAGAACGCTATCGCCGGGGCCTGAGAGCCGGAACGGATCCGGATCACCCGGAATACTGGGGAGACTGCGGGGACTGCGATCAGCGGTTTGTGGAAATGGCTCCCATTGCCTTTGGCCTCCTTTTGACGCCGGAGATTCTCTGGGACCCTCTCTCAGAGAAAGAGAAGGAAGCTCTGGCCTCTTGGCTTTTGCAGATTAACTCCCACACTCTTCCCAAATGCAACTGGTACTTTTTCCGGATTCTGGTCAATACGGCCCTCCGGAAAAGAGACTGCTCTTACGACCCGGATTTGCTGGAAAGGGATTTGGCAGAAATGGAAGGCTTCTATCTGGGAAACGGCTGGTACGCAGACGGCATTTCTGACCAAAAGGACTATTATATCGCCTTTGCCATGCATTTTTACAGCCTGCTGTACGCAGTATTTTCGGAAGATACGGATCCGGAGAGATGCGAAAGATTCCGGGACCGGGCCAAAGAGTTCGGGAAGGATTTCCTGTACTGGTTTTCAGAAGACGGAGCCGGCCTTCCCTTTGGCCGTTCTCTGACTTACCGCATGGCGCAGTCGGCCTTCTGGTCCGCCGCCTTATTTGGAAAAGGGACGGGAATAGAACTGGAAACGGCTAAAGGCCTCATTGTCCGGAACCTGCAGTACTGGCTGTCAAAGGAGATTTTCCAGAATGACGGAGTGTTAAGCGTGGGCTACGGCTACCCCAATCTGACTATAGCGGAAAAGTACAATGCCCCCGGAAGCCCTTACTGGTGTACCAAAGCCTTTTTATTTCTGGCTCTTCCGGACAATCACCCCTTCTGGGAGGCAAAAGCGGCTCCCCTTCCCCCCTTACAGCCCCTGCGCCTAATGAAAGAGGCGGATATGTTGATCCAGCACAGAGGCTGGGAAGTGACGGCCTACGTTCCTGCTGTCTATAACTGGAATGTCCTGGGACATTTTACAGAAAAGTACGCCAAATTTGCCTATTCTTCCACCTTTGCCTTTTCTGTGGCCCATTCCGGAGATCTGCTGTCAGAAGGGGCGCCGGACAGTATGCTGGCTTTTGAGGCGGAAGACGGGAGGATCTATGTGAGAAAACGGAGCCGGGACTACTCTGTGGAAAAAGACAGGATCTCCTTCCACTGGCTCCCTTGCCCGGGGGTAGAGGTGTTTACGGAGATCCGGCCTGTTTCCCAGGGACACGTAAGGAGGCACCGGATCAAAAGCCAGGGAAGGTGGACAGCCTATGACTGCGGATTTGCCGTAGGTTATGGTGGAGACGGCCTGACCGTTGAGGAAGACGGAGAGAGTCTGGAAATCAGAAACCAGGTTCATGGCTGCCGCATAAAGGTTCTGTCAGGCAGAGGCCTTCCCTGGGTTATTGACGCGGATCCCAATACCAATCTTCTGTATAAAAATACAAAGATTCCCGCCATACGCTTCCCCATAGAACCGGGAGAAACCATGCTGGAAACCGTAATCGAAACATTTTGATAAAAAAGTGTGCGCTTGGCGCACACTCGCGCCAGAATCAAAGGAGGATACCATGAAAAAAGAAGAGCTGCTTCAATATCCGGAAATATCCGGTAAGGAAATCAAAGAGGCCCTGGACATTGCCGCAGGGCAGACCCGGTTTGCCCTGTCCCGTTTTGGAGAGGAGTTTAAAAATATTTTCAGTACAAACAATTTTTATACCAAAGCCCCCAATGACCAGTGGACCAACGGCTTTTGGACTGGAGAGCTGTGGCTGGCCTACGAGTATACCGGAGAGGAAGCATTTTTAAAGACGGCTCTGGAACAGACAGAGAGCTTCCGCTATCGTTTGGATCATGAGATTGCCACAGACACCCACGATCTGGGATTTCTCTATAGCCTTTCCTGCGTGGCTGCCTACAAGCTGACGGGAAATGACCGGGCCAGAGAAACGGCGCTGATGGCGGCAGATAAGCTGCTGGAACGGTTTCAGGAGAAAGGGCAGTTTCTCCAGGCATGGGGCAAGGTGGGAGAACCAGGCAATTACAGGCTCATTATCGACTGCCTCTTAAATCTCCCCCTGCTCTATTGGGCCAGCGAAACGTCAGGCAATGCTGTTTACCGGGAAAAAGCCATGGCCCATGCCAAAACCGCCGCCGGGGTTCTGGTTCGCCCCGATAATTCGACATACCACACCTTTTACTTTGATCCGGAAACAGGAAAGCCCGTAAAAGGAGTAACCCACCAGGGTTATTCAGCGGATTCGGCCTGGTCCAGAGGGCAGGCGTGGGGAGTATACGGCACGGCCCTCAGCTACCGCTACACGGTTGATTCGGCATACCTGGATCTGTTCCGGAGAGTGACGGAGTATTTTCTGGAACACCTTCCCGGGGATCTCATTCCCTACTGGGACTTTATCTTTACAGACGGAAGCAGCGAGCCCAGAGATTCTTCCGCTTCCGCCATTGCCGCCTGCGGTATGCTGGAAATGGCAAAGCATCTTCCGAAGGAAGAGGGGGATTATTACACCGCCATAGCCAGACGCCTGATGAAAGCATTGTATGAAAAATGCGCTGCCAAAAGCCCCAAAGAGTCTGACGGCCAACTGCTTCACGGAGTCTACGGCCGCAAAACCCCTTACAATGACTGCATTGACCACGGAATCGACGAATGCAATCTCTGGGGAGATTATTATTACGTAGAAGCCCTGATGCGAATGGACAGACAATGGAATCCTTACTGGTAGGAGGGAAGCCTATGGGGGCAATGAAAACAAATTCAATGGAAAGGGCCTGCCGCTCCCTTTTGTCAGAGTGGTGCCGAAGCCTGGGCCGCCTGCAGATAAAGGACCAGGAAAACAGAGAGTTAGACGGGGCCATTTACTGCCCCGCCTGTCATCGGATCCACGGAAGGTGCTTTGAGGCCATGTACCCCTTCCTCTATATGGCCCACTGGGAGGAACCGGATCAGAAGAAAGAATGGATTGACGCTGCCGACCGCCTCTTTCAATGGGCCCAGGCCAATGTATCTCAGCCAGACGGATCCTTTCTCAACGATACAGACAGTGAGTGGAAGGGGACTACGGTTTTTAATGCCATTCAATTGGCGGACTGCCTGTGGTTTCACGGATCCATTTTGCCGGAAGAAATGAAAAAGGCCTGGAGCAGCCGGCTGAAAAAAGCCGCTGATTTCCTCTGTGATTTTAAGGAGCTGGAAGGAAACAATATCAATTACCCGGTGTCTAACGGGTTAGCCCTGCTGGAGTGCTCCATGGTTTTACAGGAACCCTATTATGCTGAGAAGGCGAAACAATGGATCAAGTACGCCAAAACCATGTTTACGGAAAATGGGCTGGTCTTTGGGGAAGGCGTTCCAAGAGATGAGAAGAGTCCGGGAGGCTGCCTGTCGGTGGACATTGGTTACAATGTAGAAGAAACGCTGCCGTCTATGGCCCTCTACGGCTGGCTGGCCGGCGATGAAGAAATCAAAGCCTTAGCGGAAAAAAGCCTTAGGAGCCATCTGGATTTTATGCTGGAAGACGGCGGTTGGGACAACAGTTTCGGAACCCGGAATTTTAAGTGGACCTATTGGGGAAGCAGAACCTCCGACGGCTGCGCCATTGGTTATCTTTTGTACCGGGAGGACCACCCGGAATTTGCAGAAGGGGCCCGGAGAAATCTCCGGCTTCTGCAGAACTGTACCACAGGCGGGCTGCTGGCAGGCGGGCCCCATTATGAAAGCGCCGGACAGGACTGCTGCGTCCATCACACTTTTACCCATGGAAAGGTGGCGGCGGGAATTTTGGACCGGAAACTGTACCAGGGTCTGGAAGAAACTGAGAAAGGCCGGGAAGCCGTCCTGCCGCGGCAGAGGAGCCAGGGAACGAAGCATTACCGGGAAATCAACACCTGGCTGGTGAGCCGGAAAGACATAACCTCTACCATTACGGCCTACGACTGGGAATATCTTCCCGGAGGCCACGTAAGCGGAGGCACTCTGTCCCTGCTGCACCATTCAAAAGCCGGCCTCCTCTTCTGCGCCGGAATGGGAGAGTATTCCCGAAAGGAACCGGCCAATATGCAGCTTCCCAAAGGCGTCCGCCACCAATGCCTTGCCCTGAGAATCCAGGAGGAACAGGAAGGCATTTCCTACAGCAGTATCTACGAAAACCAGGCCTGTATTGAGGAAGAAGACGGCTGGATTCGAGCAAAAGGGACATTAAAGGATCAAAATCACTGTCCCCTGGAAGGGGCCGCTTACGTGCTCCGATACCGGATCCGGGAAAAGGGAATGGATTTGGAAGGAAATTTTTTGAGAGGAAAGCTGATCCTTCCCCTCATTAGCTCCGGGAAAGAAAAAATCTGCCTGCCAGGAGAAGGGGAAGAAAGGCGGCTGTCCCCGGAAGAGGCCCTCCTGATTTACAGAAATGGCTGTATCATAAAACTACAGGCAGACTGCGGCCTTGTCCTGCCTTACGGAAAAGAGCGGATTTTTAACCTGGTTCCGGGGCTGGAGGCCATCCGGATAGAGGGAGAACCGACGGAGGGCCGGATTTGTCTGAGGGTGGAAGTGCTGGGCGACACGGAAACGGCTGTAACGAGAATCGGATATACCGTATAAAGTGCCAATTTCTGGTTATTCTAATGGCAGAATAAATGGATAAGGACTGCGGACGCAGTTCCTTGTCAGCCAGGAAAGAGGTGTAAATGTGAACCTGAAAAGGCGGTACCGCCTGTACCATCTGACGGATCCAAAGGCGGCGGACAGTATTTTGGCCGCCGCCTGTCAGGTAAAGGGCGTAAAAGAAATTACCATATCCGAAGATTTGCAGAAAATGAATGTAGTAGCAGAAAAGGAAGAGCTTTCCCCAGCCATGGATCGGATCGTAAATATCTGCAGAAACATTTCCTGCGACTGTGAGATACAGTATCTCTTTTCTTAGGAATCATAGGCGGAAGGGGGCAATGCAGTTAAAAATATCTGATTGCCCCCTATCTGTGCTCTGCTGCTGACGTTCCCGAAAAATCCAGCACAGCTAGATACGCCACTGGGTAATCTCTTCCAACGGCTTCCGTGGCCTTGGCCTGGGCGCTTCATCGGCGTAGCCAACAGCCATTGCCGCGGCCAGTTCTCCTCCGGCATCCAGCCAGCGGTTTAATTCATCATATGCGAAATAAGTGTCGCAGATCCAAAGGCTTCCCAGCCCCAGTTCTGTGGCGGTAAGGGTCATATTCTCTATAGCGGCCCCGATGGACTGAGCATTACAGAGCTCAGAAACGTGTTGTTCCGGCGTCAGGGGGCTGTGTATATCAAGTCCCAGGGGATTGACGATAAAAATAACTGCCGGGGCCTGGGCCATAATCTGAAGGGTGTACCAGGCTCCATCCAGATAGGGACTGCTTTCCGGCAGGAGGGGATGCTCCTTCTCCCGCTCCAACCCTCTTTTCATGATTTCAATCATCACATCTTTTTCATTTCCCATAACAACAATAAATTTCCAGGGCTGACGGTTTTTGGAAGAAGGGGCGAGGCATCCCGCCAGCAAAATTTCCTCAATAGCCGATTTTTCAACAGGCCGATTCAAATATTTGCGGATACTTCGTCGATTAGAGATAGCAGACAGCATAAAAATGATTCCTTTCTTTTTCTCAGTTATTTTACCATTTCCCCGACCACTAACCTCGTGGAAGACCTAAAAGATCTAAAATGAAAAGCGGCTAGTTGGCGGCGGCTACGGCTGCATTCCGGACTAAAAGTTCATGGGAGAGTATCATAAAAATCAGGGCCGCAAATAAGAAAACAGGCAGCAGGGCCACGGTGATCCCATTGGCGATGACTCCAAATAGAGGAGGCATCAGGCAGGTTCCCACATAGGCACTGGCCATTTGGACGCCTATAATGGCCTGGGATTTATCCGGGCCGAAATGCTCCGGTGTGGAATGAATAATACTTGGGTAAATAGGCGCACAGCCCAGGCCAATGATAATAAAGCCAGTGAGGGAGATAGCGGGGCCTCCCGGAAGCAGCAAGGTAAAGACGCCTGCGGCAACAAGAATCTGTCCCAGCCTGATCATTTGGGTGTCGCTGAATTTCATAGCGATAAATCCGCTTAGGGCTCTTCCCACGGTAATTCCGATAAAAAATACGCTGGCAAAGCCCGCTGCCGTTTCCGCCGGGATCCGTTTATAAAGGGTCAGGTAACTGCTGGCCCAGAGAATCGTCGTCTGTTCCAGTGTACAATAGCAAAAGAAGCAGAGCATAATGGCCTTTGCCCCGGGGATTCGGAAAATCTGGCGGAGGGTTAGGGGCCTGCCGCCCCCTGTCTGGGAATCCAGGCTTTCTGAACTCCTTTTTTTCCATAAAGGAAGGCTAAAAAGCAATATGGCTGTCAAAAAAATCTGGATGGCGGCAACAAAACCGTATCCGGCGTTCCAACCGCTGCCCTGGGAGAGGGAATACCCCATGAGATAAGGTCCCAGGCAGGCGCCGACTCCCCACATACAATGGAGCCAGCTCATGTGCTTGCTTTCAAAATGTAAAGCCACATAATTATTAAGGGCCGCGTCTACGCTTCCTGCGCCCAGCCCGTAAGGAATGGCCCAGAGGCAGAGCAGCCAGAAGGATCTGGAAATAGAAAAGCCAAAGAGGGCCGCAGCCGTTAAAGCTACGCTGAAAGCCGTTACCTTTCCAGCCCCCAGCCGGCGGGTCAGCCTGTCGCTTTGCAGGCTGGAAACAATAGTTCCTGCTGCAATGATCATGGATATAATTCCCGCATAAGAAACCGGGACATCCAGCTCCTGATACATGGAAGGCCACGCAGAGCCCAAAAGGGAGTCCGGAAGCCCTAAACTGATAAAAGCCAGATAAATAATGGCTAAAAGCAAATGAATCATAAAAAACCTCCGCGTTATAAAATTGTCTGCTTGACAGCAGCTATTTTCAAATACTATGATAATACTATCCATATGTGACAGTATCTATCAAAATAATGCTCAATATTATAACAATCCTGCGAGGTTTTCTGTTATGATCCTAAACAGCGATTATTCTGAAACAGTACGCTACAACTTTTCTGACTATCCTATCCATATTCAGAGGAGTCTTCTCTCTGCCTATCCCCAGTATTCCGCCCCCAGCCATTGGCATGAAGACATTGAACTGATTGCGGTTTTGTCCGGAAGGATGCAGTATAATATTAACGGCGAAATCATTATCTTAAATCAGGGAGAAGGCGTGGTGGTAAATGCAAGGCAGATGCATTTCGGTTTCTCCGATTTTGAAGAAGAATGCGAGTTCCTCTGCGCCCTCCTCCACCCCTTGCTTCTCTGCGTTACCCCAGCTTACGAGAGGGATTTCGTTTTGCCTCTCCTTAGGCAGCCCTCTTTTTCCTTTGTCCTGCTGCATCACGATATTTCATGGCAAAGGGACATCTGTACGCAGATCAAAGAAATGTATGAAGTCAGGAAAGAAAAAACGGCCCAGATGAAAATACAGACGGCTTTTATGGCTATCTGGTCCCTTCTCTATGAAAATACGCCGTTGGAGAGAAAGAGCTCCGGACGCCAGGATGGGGATCTGGTGATTGTAAAAAGCATGATTGGATTTATTCAGAAAAACTATAAAAGCAGATTATCCCTTGCCGACATTGCCGCCTCCGGTGCAGTAGGCCAGAGCAAGTGCTGCAAGCTGTTTTCAAAATACCTGGGTCAGACGCCTAATGGCTATCTGACCCAATACAGATTGAGCCGAAGCATGATCCTCCTGAAAAATACAGACAAAACCGTTACGGAAATCGCCGTGGAAACGGGGTTCGGCAGCGGAAGCTATTATGCGGAAATTTTTCGCCGGCAGATAGGAAAAACCCCTACGGAATACAGGGACGAAAACAGTCGGAATGATGCCAGTTGAGGGGAAGGTGAGAGTCAATGGCGATCTCCACAAAGCGGTGCAGGACGGTGGGGACCTCGGCGGGGGTGGCAGTGCCTTTTAATATCTGGCTTCCGTAGTTTCTCTCAGAACCTAGTACTCAGGAGTTAAGCAGCATACAGTTTTCGAAGATATTTTTGACTTCTGTTTCAGACAAATACAGAGCATCCAGGTTGGTTAATCCAGTCAGTGCTTTGACTTAATAATAATTCGTACAGTCGAAAAATACATTGCGGAAATCTCTCGGATAGTGCTGCTCATAACAGTGGTTGAAAACTTCAATGTATTTTTTGTACGAAGCACTGATAAAGGATAATCCATCGTAAACCTGGTCTTCCGAAATCGGGGAGCTGCCATAAAGATGGGGGAAAAATAGCCGAAACTATTTTGGATTTGGAGCAGGGATAAACCACCCTGGAAAAATGAGCTGGGCAATCATATCGTATACACGGAACTGAAAGCGCATTTGGGCAGCCAGAATGTCTATCACCTCCTTAACGTCCAGTTCTTCCAAAAGGGCATCAAGGAGGAAATGTCCGAGGTTGTATTCCGCAGGAGCGGCAAAAGCCCGGGGGCGGGTTTCCTGTGCGAAAGCCGCGGCACGCTCTTCATTTTTCTTTGCGATAAAATCTGTGTAATAAGAGATAGGATCGGGAATTTCGTCGGAAATGAGATCCTGCACATAGCCAAAAGCCATGACCATTCTCCCCGACAGAGTACTATTGTTATAACATACCCCAAAAATTTTTCAATGAAAAAGCCCAAAAAGGGCGTTGAAAGCTTCTCGTTGACTATTATCATAAAATAATTATAAATATTTTTGGAATATTCTTTTAAGCATATTGACTTTCATCATAATTAAGAATATGATATTATCAAATAATTCTAAAATGGGGTGAGCGCATGGATTATATAACCGAACTTACCGCCATTGCTTCGGAACACGGCGGTATTATTGAAACGAAAATTGCTGCACAGCGCGGTATCTCCAAAGCCATGCTCTACAAACTGTGCAAAGAAGATAAAATCTACAGAATCGTAAAAGGGCAGTATATCCTTCCAGACGATATGCAGGACGAACTGCTGTCCATCAGCAAGCGTTCCGATAAAATTATTTTTTCTCACGAAACAGCATTGTTCCTGCACGGGATTTCCGACAGAACGCCCTTTGAACATACCGTTACGGCTCCGTCTGGTTGCATTCCGTCTGCCGCAATCAAATCCGAGTGTAAGGTGTATTACATCAAGCCAGAATTGTTTGAGCTTGGCAAAACGATGCTGAAAACGTCTGCGGGCAACGAAGTGCAAGCCTATGATTTAGAGCGCACGATCTGTGACGTTATCCGCAGCCGTAATAAATTGGGAACAGAAACTTTCTTAGCCGCGCTGAAAATGTACGCGGCAAGCCCCCAAAAGAATCTAAACAAATTAAACACCTATGCAAAGCAAATGCGTGTGGAAAAGGTGTTGCGTCAGTATTTGGAGGTGCTCCTGTGAGTAAAGCAATGAGCCTTAAGGCAAAGATCCGCAATATTGCAAAACAGAAAAACATTCCTGCCCAGGTGATCCTGCAGAACTATATGTTCGAGCGCCTGCTTGTCCGTCTTTCCGCTTCCGAATACAAAGAAAAGTTTGTGCTGAAGGGCGGTATGCTCATAGCTGCCATTGTCGGTCTCGATAATCGTGCAACGATGGATATGGACACCACATTAAAAAATCTTCCACTTACACCGGAAGCAATCCGTAGTGCATTGGAAGAAATTTGTGATATTCCATTCGACGATGGCGTGGTGTTTGAGGTCGGCACGATCTCTCCCATCCGTGAGGATGATATTTACGGTGGCTACCGCGTGATGATGAATGCCAAGTTTGATACCTTGCTCACACCGCTGTGCATTGACGTTTCCACGGGCGACGCTATCACACCCCACGCAATTCCGTATCAGTTTTCAGAAATCTTTGACGATGAGAAATCCTACGAGTTGTGGGCGTACAACATCGAAACCGTTATGGCGGAAAAGGTGGAAACCATCCTCCGCCGCAGCGTGTTCAACACTCGTCCCAGAGATTTTTATGATGCCTACATACTGGTAACGACGCAGAGATTTGATAAGGCGGTGTTCGCTGAAGCATTGACTGCAACAGCGGCACACAGAGGCACCTCAGAGCAGATCGCCGATGTACCGGGTATTCTGCATAACATCGAAACCAGCGCAGAACTCAAAACCATGTGGGACAAGTATCGTAAGCAGTTTGCTTATGCAGAGCAGATTGAATATGAGCAGATTATGGCTGTGCTTAAAACACTAACTGCGTAATATGACTCACAAAACAAGAAGTTATTAACATGACAATGATTACAGAGCAAAACAAGGATTCTGCCAAAGAAAGATTAGCCGATTTGATTCAACGATACGCGCTTTGTCCCAAACCCCGAACAGCCTGCTGATGCTCAGTTTATGGGTATTCTCTCAGCTTTTACCTTCAATCACAGTTCAAAATCAAGATAAAAAAGTAAGCCATACCTGGTTATCAAACCAAGTATAGCTTGCTTTTGTTTTAGCCAACCCTGTCTGACAGATGCCGTAGATAGTTAAATTTTTGGTTTAACTGTTTTACGGACACCCGCCATTTCTGGACGCCTTTGAAGAATCCCGGATTTACCGGGGCCTTTTTCTGGTAGATTAAAAGGCATTTGCACCTCACTTTGTCGCAAATCTGTTCATAAAGAAGTCCGTAAAAGCGGCCAGCTCATCATCCTGGGACACGTATACATACAACTTTTCGTCTTCCAGCCAATCATAAGCATTGATACCGATATACCCTTTTTTGTCCGGATAAATAATAAAAGCGTCGGTAGGGTACTTGTTGCGATAGGCCTTCAAAATTTCAGAGCGGCGATAGTAGGTCGGCTCACCGCAGCCGGACAGATCGGGAACTGTGGGAACCACCACAATCGTTTGAGTGGCTTCATTCCAGCCGACAATTAAATTTCCGATTTTTGTTTTGCTTCCATGGACAAATCCATAATTGAAGCGGCTCACATCCTCGGTATATCCGAAAATCAGCCGATAGCTGTCCCCGTCTTTTACAACCTGGTTAAACAAAGTGCGCATTTTCTTCGCATTTGCATTACTCTTTTCCATGTCAATTTCCGGTCCTTTAAACAACTTGCTAAAAAATCCCATAACCTTTTCCTCCTGAATATTGATTCCCGCGAGCAACGCTCCAAGTGGAACCCAGACCCGCTGTTAAAATAAAGTTAAAAAAATGAATTTGTTTTTATTTTGCTTAAAATAAAATCCGCCGGAATATAACATCATAACAGAATATTCGGACGGATGTATTTAATTCCATCATTTAAGAAGCGGGGGCCTGCTTCAGTTTTTCCAGGGCGTCTACAATCGTATTGATCTGAAAGGCAACGGTATCGTCAGCAGCTTCAGGAACAAGAAAAGGAAGAGTATCGGGAAGCGCCCTGCGAATAACTATGACTGCCAGACTTAAATTTGTAAAGAGCCAGATTCCTCTTTCGTCTGTTTTGATCCCGAAATTTTCTAAAATTTCCCCAAACAGCCGGAGCTGTTTTTGGCGAAATGTCCGGTAACTTTCCTTTGACAGACGCTTGAAAATAAGCTGCTGTTCTTCAATGGTCAAAACAGCAATTCCGTTTCTTTCACCATAACAGCAGGCATAAAGAAATTGCTTTACAGCCTCACGCCAGGTTAAAGCAGGATCAGCCATCAGCTTTTGGACATACTCAATGATTTTAGGCTGCTGCCAGTACAGCGCTTCCACCACAAAATCTTCTTTCGTTGGGAAAAAAGAATAGAAGAAGGTTCGCGATATGCCGACTTCCTTATATATTTGCTCTACCGTTGTATGCTGTATGCCTTGTTTTGCCATCAGGTCGAGCCCAACTGTAATGAGAGCTGTTCTGATACGCTCCCGATCTTCTTCAGAATAAGCTACCTTTGGCATATCTATCACCCCGCACACAAATAAAGATAATTTTTTGTATTTGACTTTATCTTAGCATATTTCATAGAGGAAGGCAAGAGAAAAGTGCCTGCCGCTGTCGGCCGATTCGGTATGATAAAAAATCCCACTATTTTTTCGTCCTAATGAGTGTTATGCTGAAACCAGAAAGGGGCGGATGCCAATGAAAGAAACGTCGTACTATCGGATCCCGGAGGAGGAAGTGATCCGGCTGTCTAAAATTCCTATTTTCCGTATGGAAAACCAAGCCTCT
Source organism: uncultured Clostridium sp. (assembly GCA_946498245.1). Classification (GTDB taxonomy): domain Bacteria; phylum Bacillota; class Clostridia; order Lachnospirales; family Lachnospiraceae; genus UMGS1370. The sequence continues at coordinate 46,326 of CAMMNN010000001.1, forward strand.
GTCTTTTATAAAATGGCCCTGGAAATGGCGGAAACCATAGAGGCCCGCAATGGAGAGGGAAAAAGGACGGTATATATTCTTCCCTACGGCCCCACAGGCCAATATCCTTTCTTTGTCCAATGGGTTAATAAAAGGAAAATCAGCCTCAAAAACGCATGGTTTATCAGCATGGACGACTGGCTGGGGGAGGATGGCCGCCCGGTGAAAAAAGACAGTATCCACTCTCTCAGGCGCAAGTTTGACGAGGCGCTGTATTCCAAAATAGATGGAGAGCTGGCAATGCCAGAAAATCAGCGGATCTTCCCGGATTCCTGCCATTTAGCGGAGATTCCGGAGCTGATAGAAAAGCTGGGCGGCGTGGACATTTGCTTTGCCGGCTTTGGGTTAAACGGCCATCTTGGCTTTAATGAACCGTCAGATATGGGGATACAGGAATTTGCCAATCTGGGAACGAGGGTAGTAAAAATTTCCGACGTTACTCTGGCTGTGAAAGGGTCGTCGGCTATGAATGGAGCTTTGGAAGATATTCCTGCCTTTGGCGTTACGGTGGGAATGAAAGAAATGCTGGGGGCGGCAAAAATAAGCGCCTACTGTTTTAGGGACTGGCATTCCGGGGCCGTCAGAAGGGCGGGCTGCGGATCTGTTTCCGCCGGTTTTCCAGCATCTCTTTTGCAGCTTCACCCCAATGCTTCCATTACGTGTTCCCCCAATGCCCTGGCTCCATGCTATTAAGAGACGGAAAGGCAGGAGGGGCGGAACCCGGAATACTGCGAGGAGGATATAGCTATGAAACGATTAGGAACAATGAATAAAAGAGTGTGGTCGCTGATTTCCTTGGTTATCTGTCTGATTATCTGGCAGCTTATTTCCGTTTCCAGCGCTGGAGCGGTCTTTGCTTCCCCCAAAAGAACCTTGATGGCGTTTATTACTATGGCTCGGGACGGGACAATCTGGGTTCATATTGGTTACAGCCTGTTTCGGGTTCTGGCGGGTTTCACATTGGGGCTTCTGGCAGCCATTCCCATTGCATTCCTCATGGGATGGTATAAAGCAGCCCAATATCTGTTGGAACCAGTAGTTCAGTTTATCCGGACCATACCGCCTATCGCCTATATTCCTCTGGTGATTGTGGCTCTGGGAGTGGACGAATCCTCCAAAGTCATGGTGATCTTTATCGCCACTTTTTTGGTAATGGTCATTACCATCTATCAGGGGGTAAAAAACGTGGATTCTACCCTGGTAAAAGCTGCCAGAGTGCTGGGGGCGGGAGATAAGGATATTTTCTTTCATGTGGTGGTACCCGCCTCCTTTCCCTTTGTGCTGACAGCCATACGACTGGGGCTCTCCGCAGGCCTTACGACGCTGATTGCCTCGGAGCTGACAGGGGCCAGCAAGGGCCTGGGAACCATGATTCAGGAAGCCAGTATGTATTTTCGGATGGACGTGGTCATTATGGGAATTATGGTAATCGGCATTATTGGGCTTTTGCTGAATAAAATTGTGCATCTTCTGGAAAGGTGGCTGACGGGATGGCAGGAAACGCATCAGGCAACGTAATTGTAAAAATTGACAAGGTGGAGAAAATCTATCAGGGACGGGCAGGAAACGTAACGGCTCTGAACGGAGTGGATTTGGAAATCAAAGAAAACGAATTTGTCAGCGTAGTAGGGCCCTCAGGCTGCGGAAAATCGACGCTGCTTAATATTATAGCAGGGCTGGAGGAACCGACGGCAGGAAACGTCTTTGTAAAAGGGAAAAAAGTGGAGGGCACAGGAAAGGAAAGAGGCGTTATTTTCCAGCAGTACGCCCTGTTTCCCTGGCTGACAGTAAAAAAGAACGTGAAATTCGGCTTAAAACTTCAGGGAATGAAGGAACCTTTGCTGTCGGAAACGGCAGAGAAATACCTTCGTCTGGTAGGTCTGGAGGAATTTAGCGAAAGCTACCCCAAAGAACTGTCGGGAGGCATGAAACAGAGAGTCGCCATTGCCAGAGCCTATGCGGTAAACCCGAAAATCCTTTTGATGGACGAACCTTTCGGAGCTTTGGACGCCCAGACCCGGACCCAGCTTCAGTCCGAGCTTTTAACTACCTGGGAACAGGAGAAAAAGACCTGCTTTTTCATTACCCATGACGTGGATGAGGCTATTATCCTGTCTCAGAGGGTTGTTATTATGAGCGCAAGGCCGGGGCGGATAAAAGAAATTATCCCTGTTCCCATCCCTTATCCAAGAACCCAGGAAACGAAAATGACAAAAGAATTTATGGATTTAAAAGTAAGGATTTGGGGACAGGTATACAGGGAATTTCTGGAAGTTCGGAAATAGCCGTTTACATGGTGCAAGGAAAACACTAAGATGGAGAAGGAGGATTAGGAATGAAAAAGATCACAAGCTTGATGCTGTCAATGGCCCTTTTGAGTATGCTCTTCGGGTGCGGAGCGGCCCCGTCCGGACAGCCTGCTTCTGAGGCGGCAACCGAGAAAGAAGCCGTCACAACAGAGGCGAAAGACACCCAGCCGGAGGAAACTTCTGAGGCTGCCGCAGAACCAGAGGAAAGGCCGGAAACCGTAAAAATCCGTGTGGCCTACCACCCCAATTTCGGCGGGAACAACCTGTATATTACGGCTGAGAAAAACGGATTTTTTGAAGAAGAGGGCCTGGAAGTAGAGCCTGTAAAATTTACGGCGGGTCCCCAGGAAGTGGCGGCTATGGTAGCAGGGGATGTGGACATCGGTTACATCGGCCACGGAGCTACGTTTTTGGCGGTTCAAAGGCAGGTAAACGTTTTTCTGACGGAATTTTTGGGAAACGGCGATGAAATCCTTACGTATCAGGGTTCCGGCATCACCTCCCTGGAAGATTTAAAGGGAAAGACCATTGCCACAGCTCCTGGGACTTCCGGCGAAACGGTTTTAAATCTGGCGCTGGAAAAGGCAGGCCTTACCAGCTCTGAGGTGAATATCGTCAATATGGACGCAGCCGGCATGGTGGCGGCCATTGTAGGGAAAAAAGTGGACGCCTGTACCCTTTGGCCTCCTCAGACCACAGAGGTTCGCAAGGCCATGGGAGAAGGGGAGATAGTCAGTCTGGCCACCATAGGGGACTTTCGGGATCAGTTCGCCTTCCCCGGCCACTGGGTTGTGACCCCTAAATTTATGGAAGAAAATCCCGACGTTATGGTCCGGTTTTCCAGAGCAATGTTAAAGGCTATGGATTACCGGAGAGATCATCCGGAAGAAACGGCGGGAAATGTGGCGGAGTTTATTGACGCGCCGATTGACGGCGTAACGGAGGAAATGAACCGGATCGACCTGTTTGACGCTGATTACTGCTACCAGGTTATGACTGACGGAACGGCGGCAAAATGGTACGATGCTCTCCAAAATCTCTATGTGAAGGACGGCAGCGTGGAAAAGACGGTTCCGGTGGGAGAATGGTTCCGGCCGGAGTTCGTAAAAGAGGCCTATGAGTCTATGGAAAAATAGTTCCGGTTTGTACGGCCAATGTAAAGTGAGGGTTGCGGAATGCTGATTATTATGATGGCTTTAATTGCAGCAGTGGCATTGGCTGTAGTCTGCCTGCGCCGGGACAAGATTTCTCTTTTAATCCTGGCGCTGTGCAGCAGCTTTATCGTAATGCTGACGGGAATTGTGATTTATACGGCGAAAATAGGCGGTTTTTCCAAAAGTCAGCAGATTGTTTTGTTTCTGCTGCCGAAGATCCAGCAGTACCTCCAGTATCTTCCCATTTCCCTGGATCTCCAGGGGTATCTGACAGCAGTGGGAAGATGCTGTTTCCCCTGTATTTTGCTGCTGATTGCCCTGAACTATTCAATGAGTTCCTTTATCCGCAGGCATTCCTGGAGTCTGCGGATATTGGCGTTTGGAGCGGGAGTTTGGCTGATTTACTATTATCCCCCGGTTTTCCGCTTTTGGGTAAGAGGAAGGTGGGGGCTGCAGCGGTTTATGGGAAACCTCTCCCTAATGTGGATCCTGTGCTGCATTCTTTTAGCCGTAATTTTGCTGTTCCATGAGTACCGCAGTATTTTTATTCCTTACTTTAAAAAGAATTTCCGGTACATTTTACTGTCTTATGTAAGTATGGCTTTTTTGTATGTGATTTACGGAATCCACGATCCGGCCCAGATTTATCAGTTTTACGGATTGGAGTTTTTGTGGATTTGGCGGGGGAGCTACACCACAGGAATGATGGATTCCTTTACCTGGGTGGCCTTGGGCTTGTGCTCCGTATTTTTCGTAATATTGGGTTCTGTAAATTTGCTCCATTACACCCAGGTAACGTACAATGAGGATATGGAAACGGTGTATCTTCAGAGTAAAATCGATCAGACCCGGCTGGGGGCCTCGGTTTTCGTCCACAGCATCAAAAATCAGCTTTTGGCCAACCGGGTATTAAATAAAAAACTGAATTATGAGCTGGACAAGGGACAGCCGGATTTGGAAAGGATCCGGGATTTGGCGGGGCAGTTAAATGAAATGAATGAGACAATGACAGCCCGTATGGAGGATCTGTACCGGGCCATCAGGACAAACTCCATTATGCTGGTGCCCGTCTCAGCAAAGGAGGTAGCGGCTGCGGCTGTGGCCCGATTCCACCAGAAATACCCTGGCTGTACCGTGCATACGGAGATTCGAAGCGGAGACTGCCTTTTGGCGGATAAAGACCATCTCTCTGAAGCCATTTATAATCTTCTCTGCAACGGCCAGGAATCAATTCTGGAAGCGGGAAGGGAGAAGCAGGGGGATCTGCAGCTCATTATCCAGAACCAGAGACTCCATACGGTGCTGGAAATCCGGGATAACGGAAAAGGGATCTCCAGGGCGGATCGATTCCGGATTTACGAGCCTTTTTACACCAGCAAAAATACCAGTTACAACTGGGGCATGGGGTTGTATTATGTCCGCAACATTATAAAAGGCCATTACGGTACCCTCCGGGCAGAGAGCCGGCCGGGAAACGGCGCCGCCTTTTTTATTATGCTGCCCCGGTATGACTCCGCAGCGGAGAAAAAGGACTGACAAAAGGAGGGGAGATCTGTGGACAGGAAAATCCGGATTTTGATAGCCGAGGACTTTAAACTTTTAAGGGAGGATCTCTGTGATCTCTTAAACAGCCAGGGGGATATGGAAGCGGCAGGCAGCGCAGAGAGCAGAGCCCAGATCGTAGAACTGGCACTGAAAACAGATTTTGATCTAATATTAATGGACATTGAGATGGAAACCCTCACTTCCGGAATTGAGGCTGCAGAACAGATCCGGGAGAAAAAGCCGGATGCCTGCATTCTCTTTCTGACAGCCCACGACACAGACGATATGATTTATACGGCCATGGGAGCCGGGGCGGTAGATTATATTGTAAAAGGCTGTCCGGACGAGGAACTGCTGTTCCATATCCGCAGCGCGTGGAGGGGAAAGCCGGTAATGGAAGCCCGGATTCAAAGCATTCTTATGAAAGAATACTCCCGGCTTCGCCGAAGTGAACAGAGTTTGCTGTTTTTTATCAGCAGCGTAGCTCAGCTTACACCGGCAGAACGGGAACTGGTGCGCCTGCTTCTGCAGGAATATAAAATCAGGGAGATTGCCAAGGTACGCTGCGTAGAGGTAGTAACGGTTAAAACCCAGATCAAGAGCCTGCTGAAAAAATTTAACTGCAGCCGGACAAAGGAGATTGTAAAATTGATTCGGGAGCTGAACATAGAACATCTATTTTGAAGGGAGGCGGGAAATGTCTTGACAAACCAGGGGGATTTCCCTATAATACCAATTAACTTCATGAAAGACAGGCAAAGAAGGGAAGAAGTACCCAACTGCAGCAGCACACAGAAAGCAGCCGGCTGATGAGAGGCGCGTGGAAAGCAGGAGGGGAATACATCCCGGAGCTTCACACCGAACACCAGGTTTCTTCGAACTGTATAGGAGGCCTGCGCCAGTAGGCTGTGACGGAGTTGGCGCACGTTACCGCGTCCGGGTATTGCTGTTCCGCTTTTGGGGCGGCAGAGGCAGTACCGGCAGAGGCTGTACGGCGGGAGCCGTCAGTAAATGAAGGTGGTACCACGGAAGATAAGTTCCGTCCTTTTAGGACGGGGCTTTTTTTGTATCCGGGAGCTTTGCCCCGGATACAAAAAACCCTCCGGGGGAGCGCCCAGCGGCGGAGAGGAAGCAAGCCGCTTACGCGGCCCGCCGCAGGCGTGGAATCCTGCAAGCAGGATTCTATTTTAATCCGTGAGCTTTGCCCCGGATACAAAAAAACCTCCGGGGGAGCGCCCAGCGGACATTATAATTTAAGAGAAAGAAGGAGCATGAAAATGGGAGTTTATGAAGAATTAGTTGCCAGAGGGCTCATTGCTCAGGTAACCAATGAGGAAGAGATTAAGAAAATGGTCAATGAGGGGAAGGCGGTCTTCTATATTGGTTTTGATCCTACCGCCGACAGCCTTCACGTAGGCCATTTTATGGCGCTGTGCCTGATGAAGCGCCTGCAGATGGCGGGAAATAAACCTATTGCCTTAATTGGCGGAGGCACTGGTATGATCGGAGATCCCTCCGGCAGAAGCGATATGCGCCAGATGATGACAGTGGAAACCATTCAGCACAATTGTGACTGCTTTAAAAAGCAGATGAGCCGCTTTATTGATTTCTCAGAGGGGAAAGCCCTTATGGTCAACAATGCGGAATGGCTGACAAATTTAAATTATATTGAATTTCTCCGGGAAGTAGGCCCGCATTTTTCCGTAAACTGGATGCTGAGGGCAGAATGCTATAAGCAGCGTATGGAAAAGGGACTCAGCTTCCTGGAATTTAACTATATGATTATGCAGAGCTACGATTTCTATATGCTCTTCCAGAAATACGGCTGCAATATGCAGTTTGGCGGGGATGACCAGTGGAGCAATATGCTGGGAGGTACTGAGCTGATCCGCCGCAAGCTTGGAAAAGACGCCCACGCCATGACCATTACCCTTCTCTTAAATTCGGAAGGCAAAAAGATGGGTAAGACCCAGTCCGGCGCCGTATGGCTGGATCCGGAGAAAACTTCTCCCTTTGAGTTCTATCAGTATTGGAGAAACGTAGGGGACGCAGACGTATTAAAGTGCCTGCGGATGCTGACCTTCCTGCCCTTAGAGCAGATTGACGAGATGGACAAATGGGAAGGAAGCCAGTTAAATGAGGCTAAGGAGATCCTGGCTTACGAGCTGACGGCCCTGGTACACGGGGAAGAAGAAGCGTCTAAAGCCAGGGAAGCTTCCAGAGCCCTGTTTTCCAGCGGCAGCGCTGCCAATATGCCCTCCTATGAAGTGAAAGACGAGGATTTTACAGAGGGAACCGTTGATATACTAACCCTGGTTCATAAGTCCGGGCTGTGCGGCTCCCGTTCCGATGCCAGAAGAAATGTGGAACAGGGCGGCGTTTCCGTAGACGGAGAACAGGTAAAGGATACCCGCAGGACATATACAAAGGAAGAACTTCAGGGCGAAGGCATTATCATCAAAAGAGGCAAAAAGAACTTTATGCGGATCATAGCCCAATAGCAGCAAGAGAATAGGGGGCACAGCACGTGCAGCCCTGTTATCGCGGAGAGGGGGTCCGTTTGTGAAAAAAAGATTTTTTAGAAAGGCCGCAGCGGTTTTTCTGGCCCTGGCTATGACCATAGGAAGTTCCGTAACGTCCCTGGCGGCAGGCTGGCAGCAGGATGAAACCGGGTGGTGGTACCAGCAGAAGGATGGAAGCTATCCGGCCAATACCTGGTGGCAGGACGAGGACGGTATGTGGTATCTCTTTGACGAAAACGGATACATCTATAGCGGATGCTACCGGATGGTTGACGGGATCCTCTACCCCTTTTTGAGCAATGGTATGTGGGCGGGAACCGCATTTGCGGATATTGTTCCCGGTATTTGGAATGGAAACGTATATACCAATACGTGGGCGGGGACTTCCGTAACAGTGCCGGAGGGAGCCGTATTTGACTATGATCTGGACTATGCCATGCTTTCGGGAGGCATCGTTCAGGAGTTTCAGATTACGATTCCGGGAAGCCTGGGAGCAAACGTTCAGATGTATTATCAGGATGTGAGTTCCATCCCGGATTTGACTGACCAGCAGTATGCGTCTGTGATAGCCATTTCCATGGCAAAGCTGGGAATGGAGGTATCTGGGGTGGAAACCGTAAGCTTCAACGGAAAAACCTACACAAAGGTGGCTTCCGATGTATCCGGCGCCTTTTTTGCAGACTGTTATTTCCGCAGAGTAGGCCATTATATGGAAAATTTTATGATGATTTACGCTGTTGGGGATGAACCGGTAATCAGCAGTATAGTAGCTTCTATCCGATGAAATACCCGGTGAAATATCCGGTGAAAGAATCAGAAATGAATATTTTTAGAAAAATGGACGGCCAGGGGAGTGTGAAGCCCCTGGCCGTTCTGTGAGTGTCCCTGATTTTGTGCAGAACCATCAGGGACAGGGAAAAATAAATGGGGTAAGTGTGTATGATTATGTGATTAGGACAGGGAACCGTCTGCCGCGGGGGTAACGACAAAAGGTTCTGTTTCCATCCGTCCATCGGATTTCAGATAGTAGGTTTTGCCGTCTACGGAGATAAATCCGGTTTCCATAATTCCCGTTCCCGGATCCAGGTAGTACCAATCGCCGCCTTCTAAAAGCCAGCCAGTGTGAAGCTGACCCTGGGAATCGTAATATACCCAATCCGAACCGGTCTGAACCCATCCGGATTGCTCAGAGGCTTCTTCCTCTCCCTGAGGAAATACTAAAATCTGAGTAGCTGCGCCGCTTTCGCCCCAAATGAGACAAGGAGTACCTGCCGTCAGATCATGAATGGTGACGATATTGCGGGTCCGGTAGGGGAAAAGGTAGCAGTTTGCCGGAACATGGTAGCTCTGTCCGTCAGAAAGAGTGACGTCGCCTGAGCCATCGTTGTTGTAAGTAATGGAGGCAACGGTTCCGTAGGCCGGGATTTTGCCATCAGCGGGTACGTTGACCAGGATCACCTCTCCGTTGGCAATGGGCGGGAGGCTGAGGGTCATGGCAGGCCCGATATATGCGTAAACGGTCTGACCGTCTGCCAGCGTATCGTAAGAAACGGGGAGGCCGGTGACAGCGTCTATAATGCGTGCTCCTTCTGTATTAACGATAACGTCATTATGGATGGCGCTGGGATCTGAGTTCGTTAAATGAAGGCGTCCGTCCTCCATTTTTTCTGCTGTTCCATATACGAGAAATGGGGATAAGGCGGAAACGGTGTCTTCAGTACCGGCGGATCCTGTGTTAGCTGCGGTGTAAGCCTGAGAAGTAAAGGCGGCGCCAGCGGCCAGAGAAGTAATACAGCAGCCGGTTATAATCAATTTAGTCAGTTTTTTCATATCTGTGTCCTCCTTCTTTTACCAGAATCGGTATCTGTTTTCTGGTAGCCTTATCATACCATGGAGGGAAAAGAAATCCAATAAAAGTTCTCTGAAGGTTTTCTGACAAATTTCTTTCGAATAAAAATGCCTGTCAGCCGAAAAAAAGATGCTCTATGAGGATCTTAAAACCCATGGCAATGAGGATCAGTCCGCCGGCCAGTTCGGCCTTGGATTTGAAACGGACCCCAAAGACATTGCCGATGCGGACGCCGGCGCAGGAGCATAAGAATGTCACGACTCCGATAAAACAGACCGCCGGAACAATGAGAACCTGAAGGAAGGCAAAGGTGACGCCTACAGCCAGAGCGTCAATGCTGGTGGCTACGGCCAAAAGAAACATATTGCGGGGAGCGATGGAGCAGTCCAGACATTCCTCTTCACGGTGGAAGGATTCCCGAACCATGTTAAAACCGATAATACCCAGAAGGATAAAGGCGATCCAATGATCGTACCGGGTAATAACGGAGCGGAACTGGTAGCCCAGGGCATAGCCCAGAGCAGGCATAAGGGCCTGGAAGGCCCCGAACCAGAGGCCGATAATGAGAGCGTGCTTCCACTGCATACGGGGCATGGAAAGCCCTTTACAGACGGAAACGGCAAAGGCATCCATGGACAGGCCCACGGCAATAATAAAAAGTTCAAAGAGCGACATAGGGAAACCTCCTGTAAAATAATGAATAAATAAGACCTATCCGCAGGGAAATGCAGATAAGTCTTGTTGTATGAGCAGGGACGGCTGCAGCGCCTGCCCTGCATTACTTCCGTTTTTTCTTTGGGGTCCTTTTCCGATCCCCATCTTTGCTGCGATCAAGACGTATATCCTCTAAATATTCCATAAGCTGGGGATCCACGTGATCAAAAAGCCAGTTTTTGCCGGAAGAAACCTTTTCTAAATGTTCTTTTTTAATTTCCGCATTAGTCTCCAGAATCTCCTTTTTCAGATCCCGGGCGGACAGACGCATAGCGCCCTTTCCCAGAATAATGACCTGTTCCAGCTTGTCAGAGGTGGCTACGGCCACGCTGTAGTGCCGATCCATCTGCTGAGTGACTTTTTCAATGTACTGATCTGCTGTTTCCGCTTCTTTTGTAAATACTACGTAAATATTGTGATAGGAAAGAACCGTTCCGGGGTTTCCTTTTACTTTATACCCGTCAAAAACAACAATGACCTGACATTTTTTATAACCCTGGTAATTGCACAGAGTATCCTGAAGGCTGGTTCTGGCGGCATCCAGATTGACGGCGGCCAGCTCTTTTAATTCCGGCCATGCGTAAATGATGTTGTAGCCATCCACCAAAAGATATTCACACGTCATAATGAGTTCAGCTCTTTTCTAAAGGTACCAGCTTCTTTTGGTAAATCCGTATAAACAGCAGAGTAGAAAGGACTACGGATAAAATCTCCGCCAGAGGGAAGGAATACCATACTGTGGCGAGGCCGAAGGCGTGAGCAAAGAAGTACGCCAAAGGCAGGATACAGAGAAGCTGTCTGGCAGCGGACACAATAAGACTGTAAACGCCGTTTCCTAAAGCCTGGAAAACGGATCCTACAATAATGCAGTAGCCGGCAAAAAGGAAGCTGAGGCTGATAATCTTTAAAGCGGGAATCCCGATTTCCAGCATATGGCCGGAAGCGTTAAATAACAGGAGCAGCTTGTCCGGAATAGTCTGGAAGATCAGAAGACCGATAAGCATCAGGGAAACGGCACTGGCAATGGAGAGCCATATGGTGTGCATAATACGTTTCTTATTCCGCGCCCCGTAATTATATGCAATAATGGGAATCATACCATTATTTAAGCCAAAAATAGGCATAAAGATGAAGCTCTGAAGCTTGAAATAGATTCCCAGCACCGATACGGCTGTCTCGGAGAAGGAAATGAGAATGCGGTTAAAGCCGAAAAGCATAACAGAGCTGATGGACTGCATAATGGTACTGGGAACGCCTACGGCATAAATGGTGGCAATGGTTTTGCCATGAGGACGGAATCCCTTTAAGGACATACGAATGTCAGAATTTTTCCTGACGTTAAAGAAAATGGCCATCAGCATAGCAATAATCTGACCAATAACCGTAGCCAGGGCCGCTCCGCGGATCCCCATTTTCGGGAAACCGAAAAGGCCGAAAATCATAATGGGATCCAAAATAATATTGATAATGGCTCCCAGTCCCTGGGTAAACATATTGTAGATTGTTCTGCCGGTAGACTGAAGAATCCGTTCAAACATCATTTCACCGAAAATACCGAAGCCCAGAACGGTACAAATGGTAAGATATTGAACGCCAAGTTCAATGATCTCCGGATTGGACGTCTGGCTGGCAAAGTAGAAACGGGATGCAAAGAGCCCAAGAGCAGCAAAGGCAAGGTAGCTCAGAAGGGCAAGAAAGACGCCGTTTTCCGCTGCAAGATTGGCGGCATCCTGCCGGCGCTCCCCCAGAGAACGGGACAAAAGGGCGTTTACGCCGACACAGGTTCCGGCGGACACCGCAATCATCAGGTTTTGGATTGGGAAGGCGAGAGAAACGGCTGTCAGCGCAGATTCGCTGATCTGAGCAACGAATATGCTGTCGACGATGTTGTAAAGTGCCTGCACCAGCATGGAAATCATCATGGGCAGGGACATAGAAAATAGAAGTTTTGGGATGGGCATGGTTCCCATCTTGTTTTCAGCTTGTGCCATATCAATTCCCCCTAAAAAAGTTAGCGTACTAAATAGTTTAGCTTGTATGGCGGTATCTGTCAAGAATTGTTGACAGAATCATAAAAAAGAATCCTGCAAAACTGCAAAGCAGGATTCTTCGCGGGCAGCCCTGAAATGAAACAGGCTATTTGTTTCCTAAAGCTACAGACTGGGGAACTTCCGTCATTTCATTGTAGCAGGAGAATGCAGCGTCTACCATGGCTTTTTCCGGCGCTTTGGTAAACAGGCTGACAACAGGTACGATAACCAGTCCGGCCAGCATTGCAAAGGCGCCGGCGTTAATGGGAGACTGGAGAAGGGCCGGGAAGGAACTGCCAAAGAGCATATTGGCAACCATCAGACCGGAGCCGAAAATAAAGCAGCACCATACGGATGCCTTGGTGGCCTTTTTCCAATACAGGCCGTAGAGGAAGGGAGCCAGGAAGGAGCCGGCCAAAGCACCCCAGGAGATTCCCATTAACTGTGCAATAAAGGTAATGCTGTTTTTATACTGAATAACAGCCAGAACCGCTGAAATTGCGATAAACACTACAATAAGGAAGCGGATAACGGACACCTGTTTTTTCTCGTCCATGTCCGGCATAAAGGTCCCCTTTAAAAAGTCCAGAGTCAGGGTGGAACTGGAAGCCATAACCAGAGAAGACAGGGTGGACATAGATGCGGACAATACCAGGATCACTACCAGGCCGATGAGAATATCGGGAAGGCTGGACAGCATGGTAGGAATAATGGCGTCGTAGCCTTCCGCCGCCAGATCAAACTGTCCGGAGTAAAGCCGGCCAAAGCCTCCTAAGAAATAGCAGCCGCCGGACACCACAATGGCGAAAAATGTAGAAATAATGGTTCCTTTTTTTATGGATTTTTCGCTTTTAATGGCGTAAAATTTCTGTACCATCTGGGGCAGTCCCCAGGTTCCCAGAGAAGTAAGGATTACAACGCCCAGGAGGTTTAAGGGATCCGGGCCAAAGAAGGAAGCGAAAACTCCGGGCTGGGAGGAAGCTGCCGGGTCGTTTACAGAGGCAAGCTGGTTTAAGGCTTCCATGAAACCGCCGTTGCTGTTTAAAACGGCTGCGATTACCACCACAATGCCAAAGAGCATAATAATTCCCTGGATAAAATCGTTAATAGCAGTGGCCATATAACCTCCGGCTACCACGTAAACGCCTGTGAGAACGGCCATGGCTACGATGCATACGGTGTAATCCACATGGAAGGCCATGCCAAAAAGGCGGGAAAGGCCGTTGTAAAGGGAAGCCGTATAGGGAATTAAAAATACGAATACAATGACAGAGGCCCCCAGCTTTAAAGAGGGGCTGTTAAAACGTTTGCCAAAAAATTCCGGCATGGTGGCGCTGTTAAGATGCTGGGTAATAATACGGGTTCTGCGGCCTAAGATAACCCAGGCCAGCAAGGAGCCGATGAGGGCGTTTCCCAGACCGATCCAGGTAGAGGCGATACCGTATTTCCAGCCGAATTGTCCGGCGTAGCCTACAAAGATTACAGCGGAGAAATAAGAAGTACCGTAAGCGAATGCAGTCAGCCAAGGACCTACGGAACGGCCGCCCAGGACAAAGCTGTTGACATCAGCCGTATGGCGGCGGCAGTAAATGCCGGTAGCCGCCATGGCGGAAAAGAAGATAAGTACCATGATAATTTTTATAATCATACGGAAAGCCTCCTATTATTATAGATAAAATCTAATCTGATTAGGCGCGGTTCTGGTCTTCTACCAGACGGGCGCTGCCGTAAATAGCCCTTAATTTGGGCTTTTCGATTTTCCCGGTAGGATTGCGGGGAACGTCAGCAAAAATAATCTTGTGGGGCCGTTTGTACCGGGGTAGCCTGCGGCAGAAGCTATTGATCTCGTCCTCTGTGCAGTCGTATCCCGCTTTAATGGAAATAACTGCGGCGGCAATTTCGCCCAGACGCTTATCCGGAAGGCCGATAACAGCCACATCATGGACAGCCTCGTAGGTTCTGAGGAAATCTTCAATCTGAACAGGGTAGAGATTCTCGCCTCCGCTGATAATAACATCCTTTTTCCGGTCTACTAGCATGATAAAGCCATCCTCATCCTCGACGGCCATGTCTCCGGTATAGAGCCATCCGTCCTTTAAAACCTGGGCCGTGGCCTGAGGATCCCGGTAATAGCAGACCATAACTCCGGGGCCTTTTACAGCCAATTCCCCGATCTGGCCTCTGGGTACGGGTGTGCCGGAGGCATCTACAATTTTCGTTTCCCAGCCGTAGCCGGCTTTTCCAATGGATCCGGCCTTATGAATATTTTCTACTCCCAGATGGACGCAGCCGGGGCCTATGGATTCGCTGAGGCCGTAGTTGGTATCGTATTGATGGCTGGGGAAATACTCCTTCCAGTGCTTGATCATGCTGGGTGGCACAGGCTGGGCCCCAATGTGCATGAGTCTCCATTGATCCAGATGGTAATCGGAAAGCTTCAGTTCTCCTCTGTCCAGGGCGTCCAGAATATCCTGGGCCCAGGGAACCAGAAGCCAGACTATGGTACAGCGCTCCTTGGAGACAGCGTCCAGGATAGCGGAGGGGCTGGTTCCTTTTAACAGGACGGCGCGGCTGCCTGTAAGAAGACTGCCGAACCAGTGCATTTTTGCTCCGGTGTGGTACAGGGGAGGTATGCAGAGGAAAACGTCGTCTTTGGTTTGGCCGTGATGCTTCTGCTCCGCAAGGCAGGAGTGCATCAGGGCTGCATGGGTATGTAATATGGCTTTTGGAAAGCCGGTAGTGCCGGAAGAAAAGTAAATGGCGGCAAAATCCTCATCTGTAATATTGATTTTCGGGGAGGAGCTGGAACAGTTTGCAGCGTGGGAACGGTAGTCTTCCGCAAAGGAAGGACAGCCCTCGCCTACAAAGTACAGCAGCCGGTTCTGGCTGATTTCATCTGCAATTTCCTCCACACGTCCGATAAACTCCGGACCAAATACCAGCACGTCTACTTCCGCCAATTTTACACAATAGGAGATTTCTTCAGCCGAATATCGGAAATTTAAAGGAACCGCCAAAGCGCCGGTCTTTAAAATACCAAAATAAATAGGAAGCCATTCCAGGCAGTTCATCAGCAGGATGGCTACCTTATCTCCTTTGCGGACTCCCATGCTTAAAAGAAGATTGGCAAAGCGGTTAGCCTTTTCATTAAATACATTCCACGTGATTTCCCTGCGGTAATAAGGGGCGGCGGCAGGCTCAATAAGATTATACTCCCGCCAGGTAACCCGACGGGTTTCCGGAAGCTCCGGATTGATTTCCACCAGGCTGATGTCGTCGCCGTAGAGCCGGCAGTTTTTTTCCAACAATTCTGTAATAGGCATAATTGAGATCTCCTTTTCTCACTTCAACGCGTCGACGCGTCTATCTATTGAAGTAGAATATACACTGTTTTTCCATGATTGTCAAGAAAAATCGGCTTTTAATGGTTTAGGAGGCGCTTTGGCAGCAGGAAGAAAATCCTTGCAAAGAAAAAATGGATATGCTATCATATTTACAATTATGCCTTCATTCTGAAAGGCATCACACCCATTCCGCCGCCTGGACGGCGGGATTTTCCCCGCAAAAGAAGAGAGAAAATGTAAGGAGGAGTTCTTGATGAAGCCATACGCTGAGTTGACCAAAGAAGAATTAATGGAGCTGAAAAAGGCGTTGAAAGCCCAGTACCGGGAATACCAGGGAAGGGATTTAAAGCTGGATATGTCCAGAGGAAAGCCCTGTGTGGAACAGCTTGATTTGTCCATGGGAATGATGGACGTATTAAGCAGCGATTCCGACCTGACCTGTGAGGACGGTACGGACTGCCGCAACTACGGCGTACTGGATGGAATCCGGGAAGCCAAGGAGCTTTTGGCGGACATGATTGAGGTGCATCCGGACAATATCATTATCTATGGAAATTCCAGCCTCAATGTCATGTACGACAGCATCGCCCGTTCCATGACCCACGGCGTTATGGGAAGCACTCCCTGGGCCAAGCTGGATAAGGTGAAGTTTTTATGCCCGGTACCCGGATACGACCGCCATTTTGCCATTACGGAGTATTTCGGCATTGAAATGATTAACGTGCCTATGACGCCTACTGGCCCGGATATGGACATGGTAGAAGAACTGGTGGCTTCAGACGATGCCATAAAAGGAATCTGGTGCGTTCCGAAGTACTCCAATCCCCAGGGAATCTCATATTCTGATGAAACGGTCCGCCGTTTTGCCAGACTGAAGCCGGCAGCCAGAGACTTCCGTATCTATTGGGATAATGCCTACGGCGTTCACCATTTATATGATCACGACCAGGATCATTTGATTGAGATTTTGGCAGAGTGCAAGAGAGCCGGAAATCCGGATTTGGTTTATAAGTTTGCGTCTACCTCCAAAATCAGCTTCCCTGGTTCCGGTATTGCGGCTTTGGCTACTTCCTTAAATAACCTGGCTGACATCCACCGCCAGTTGAAGAACCAGACCATTGGACACGATAAAGTAAACCAGCTCCGCCACGTCCGTTTCTTCGGAGATATTCACGGAATGGTGGAACACATGAGAAAACACGCCGACATTCTGCGGCCTAAATTTGAAATGGTAGAAGAAACCCTGGCCAGAGAACTGGATGGATTGGGAATCGGAGAATGGACCACTCCCAAAGGCGGTTACTTTATTTCCTTTGAAGCTATGGAGGGCTGTGCAAAAGATATTGTGGCAAAATGCAAAAAAGCCGGCGTTACCATGACTCCGGCCGGCGCGGCGTTCCCCTATGGAAAGGATCCCAAAGACACCAATATCCGTATTGCGCCCACCTATCCGCCGCTGGGTGATCTGAATATCGCTATGGAGCTGTTCTCCTTGTGCGTGAAGCTGTCAAGCGTAGAAAAACTGTTGGCGGATATGAAAGAAAACGGCAACTAAATCAGCGGCAGTACTATGAAAAATCCGGCAGGAACACCCCTAAACGTGTTTTGCCGGATTTTCTGCTGCAAAAGGCCGCAGAACTGCTGGTAATTTGGCGCAGGAAAGGCAGGGATAAAGATTGACAAATCAGGAAAATATCAAGAAGAAAGCCGTCCGAATACTGCCCTGGGCGGCAGTGGCGGCTGCTGCAGCCATTTTTTTGGCAAGCCTGTCAGGGGATATGGGAAAAAAGAAAATAGATCCCGTATCCCGGGCGGATTTCGCTTTGGACACCTTTATAACCGTAACGCTGTACGACAGCAGCGACGAGACGATTTTAGACGGCTGTATTCAACTGTGCAGGGATTATGAAAAGCTGTTCAGCAAAACCATGGAGTCCAGTGAGATCTACCGGATCAATCACCGGGAGCCCTGGGAAAACAGGATTTTGGTATCGCCGGAGACGGCGGAACTCATTGAAAAGGGACTGTTTTACAGTGAGCTTTCCGGCGGAGCTTTTGATATAACCATTGAGCCGGCTTCCGCCCTGTGGAATTTTAAAACCCAGGATCCTTCGGTTCCTTCACTGGAAGCACTGGAAGAAGCCGTTTCTAAAGTGGGGTATGAAAAAGTGTCCGTGGAAGAAAATGAAGTGGTATTTCAGGACAGCGAAACCACTTTAGACCTTGGGGGCATTGCCAAAGGGTATATTGCGGACAAAATGAAGGAATATTTAATAAAAAGAGGGGTAAGAAGCGCGGTAATCAACCTTGGGGGAAATGTACTCTGCGTCGGGGAACGTCCCGACGGGCAGCCCTTTGAAATCGGCCTCAGGGATCCTTTCGGGGATCGGCAGGATCAGGCAGTTACCCTGGAAATCCAGGACGCTTCTATGGTTTCTTCCGGAGTTTATGAGCGCCATTTCGTAAAGGACGGAGTCAATTACCACCATATTTTAGATCCCTCAACAGGGATGCCGTACCAAAACGGGCTGGAGTCAGTGACCATTGTATCGGAGTCGTCGGCGGACGGCGACGCCCTCAGTACAGTCTGCTTCTCATTGGGACTGGAAAAGGGAATGGAACTGGCGGATTCCCTTTCCGGAGTCCGGGCTATCTTTATTACAGAGGACGGATCCATGCATTATTCAGAAGGAGCCAGAGATTTGGTTGCAAAGCGGTGAAAGGAAATGTATAATAGGAAAGTACGCCGCATCTGAAAGTAAATGGGGTACCAATGGGAGAATATCACAATGTTTGAAAAACTTTGGAAGAAATGTGTCAATTATGAAACAGTCAGTTACATTATCTGCGGTGTTCTGACAACGGCTGTGGACTGGGTTGTCTACGCCGTTATGTGCGAAGCCGGCATTGATTACCGGATCGCCCAGGCGGCATCCTGGGCCGCAGCGGTAGCCTTTGCTTATATAGTTAATAAGCTGATTGTTTTTAAAAATTTCGATTTCCGGCCAGGGTATTTGTGGAAGGAAGCGTGTGCCTTTGTAGCTGCCAGAGGATTCTCAGGGGTTCTTACCTGGGTCATGCTGGTGGCGATGGTGGACTGGCTTAGCTGGAACAAATATCTGGGGAAAGTGATTGTATCAGCGGTGAATCTTGTGCTGAATTACGTATTCAGCAAAATTTGGATTTTTAAAGGTTCAAAGGAGAAAGAAAACAGCCATGGGGCGTAAGGAAGTAGAAGAGATTTCCAAAGAATTGGAGGAATTGCTGGATATGCAGGAAAAGCGTGGAAACGGACCGAAAACTGCAGATAGCACGGCCGCTTTCCCATCCGGAGCGCCGGGGGCTCACGAATTGGCCCAGGCCCAGGCGGAGTACGCCCGTCTGCAGGAAGAAGCGGAGTGGGACGAAGAGCCGGAAGAAGACGAAGGCGAGGACGGCTCCGGGGAAAGGCTTCCTTATGACTATGACTGCCAGGAAGAAAATGACGGCAGCGGAGAGTTAGAGAACCCGGAGTACCGGCAGGACAGAGAGCCGGATTGGGACATGGAAGAAGCAGACGCCGAAGCCAGGGAGTTTCACTTTATCCGTCCCGGAGACGGCCTCATTGCCGCTTTTCTGGTTCCCATCCTTATTATGGTGATTATTTTTATCCAAAGAGGGATCTTTCCCTTTGGGGAAGAGAGCTTTTTGAGGACGGATATGTACCACCAGTACGCCCCCTTTTTCTCGGAGTTTCAGTATAAGCTGACTCACGGGGGAAGTCTTTTGTACAGTTGGGATGTGGGAATGGGAGTCAATTTTTCCGCCCTTTACGCCTACTATCTGGCGAGTCCCTTAAACTGGCTTTTGATCCTGTGCCCCAAAAGCCTGATTATTGAATTTATGACCTATTCCATTGTGCTGAAAATTGGCCTTGCAGGACTGACTATGGCCTGGTACCTGCGCCGGCACTGCGGTACAAAGGATTTCGGGGCGGCCTTTTTCGGGATTTTTTACGCCTTATCAGGGTATATGGCTGCTTATAGCTGGAATATTATGTGGCTGGACTGCATTTGGCTGTTCCCGGTGGTTATGCTGGGGCTGGAACGGCTGGTAAAGGAGAAAAAACCTCTTCTTTACTGTATCAGCCTGGGGCTGTCTATTCTGTCCAATTACTATATCTCTATTATGATCTGCATCTTTATGGTGATTTACTTTGCAGCCCTGCTGATTTTAGAGGGCCGCAGAAGCGCTAAAGATACAGTGAGGGCTTTTTGGCAGTTTGGAGTGTATTCCGCCGCAGCCGGAGGGCTGGCAGCCGTAGTTCTGCTGCCGGAAATTTTCGCCCTGCAGTCTACGGCGTCCAGTGACTTTAATTTTCCTCAGACCCTAAGCTCGTATTTCTCGATTTTTGATATGATTGCCCGCCATATCGGCAATGTGGAAACGGAAATCGGTCTGGATCACTGGCCCAATATTTACTGCGGCGTGGCGGTACTGATGTTTTTCCTGCTGTACCTGGGCTGCCGCCGTATTCCGGTGAAAGAAAAAGCCGTGTATTTGGGACTGCTGCTGTTCTTTTTCGCCAGCTTCTCCGTAAATATGCTGAATTTTATCTGGCACGGGTTTCATTACCCCAACAGCCTGCCCTGCCGTCAGTCTTTTATCTATATCTTTTTAATGCTGACGCTCTGTTACCGGGCCTATATGTACCTGAAAGAAACGCCCTTCCGCCATACGGCCATGGCGTTTTGGGGCGCCTGCGGCTTTGTGATTCTGGCGGAAAAGCTGGTTACAGAGGAACATTTCCATTTTTCCGTATTTTATGCAGCCATTATCTTTCTGGCGGCTTACGCCGGCCTTATGATGCTGTACCAGAAAGGAAAAACAAGCCGCAATGTCCTGGTGCTCCTGGCTTTGGGCCTGGTTTCCATGGAAGCGGCAATTAATACCACGGTGACTTCCGTGACCACTACCAGCCGCACCAGCTATACGGCGGACAATGAAGACGTAATCAATCTGGTAGAAAGCCTGACTCCCAGCGATACCTTTTTCCGGGTGGAAAAGGTAAACCGCAAGACGAAAAATGACGGCGCCTGGATGAATTTCCCCTCTGTGTCCCTGTTTTCTTCTACGGCCAATGCGGATCTGTCGGCTTTCTTTAAAAAACTGGGGTGCGAAAGCTCCACCAACGCTTACAGCATTACCGGAAGTACGCCCCTTGTAGACGCGTTATTTTCTGTAAAATACGGGCTATACACCGGTATGCCGGACAATGAAGACGGTATGACGTTTGCGGCCCAATTGGGCGAAACCTATTTATACGAAAACATCTACACCCTGCCTCTGGGCTTTATGATCGATCCCAGCCTGGAATGGAACTGGCAGATCGATATGGCAAATCCCGCCGACGTCCAGAACGATCTGTGCAGGATTATCGGGGCTGATTCCGTTTTGTGGGAAACCTACGGCGAGGTAATGGGAAATCAATTTACCTTTACCCCGGAGGAATCGGGAGAGTACTATATTTTTGTTATGAACCGGAAGGTGGAGGAAGTGACGGCCTCTATAGGGGAAGAAACCAAAACCTTTGATAATGCGGACAGGGGCTACTTCCTGGAACTGGGCTATTTAAATGCAGGAGAAGAGGTAAGTCTTTCCTGTGATTCCAGCCAGATTATGGACGCCAGGGCTTACCGCTTTGATACGGCGGCTCTGTCACAGGTTTACGATATTTTAAACCGGCTGCCCTGGAGGCTGACCCGGTGGAATGATACGACTCTGGAGGGAGAAGTAAACGCCAGCTACGAAGGAACGCTGTTTACTTCCATTCCTTACGATAAGGGCTGGAAGATTACAGTAGACGGACAGCCGGCGGAAGGACGAAAGATATTTGATACATTCCTGGCAGTGGATCTGACGGAAGGCCGCCACACCGTATCCATGGTGTATGAGCCTCAGGGACTGAGCCAGGGGGCGATAATTACGCTGGCCAGCGTTCTCTTTGTGGGAACTATGGCCGTTTGGGGCTGGATTAAGAGAAAAAGAAGCCCTGGAAAGGAGAAAACATCAGTATGAAACTTTGGGGAGGCCGATTTACCAAAGAAACCAACCAATTGGTTCACAATTTTAACGAGTCTTTATCGTTTGATCAAAAGTTTTACCGACAGGATATTCGGGGCAGTATCGCTCATGTGACAATGCTGGCAAAGCAGGGGATTCTGTCAGAAGAAGACAAGGACAAAATCGTCGGGGGGCTTACGGGAATCCTGGAAGACATTGACAGTGGAAAGCTGGAAATTACCGCCGGGGCGGAAGACATTCACTCCTTTGTGGAAGAAACTCTGACGGAACGCATCGGAGAAGCCGGAAAGCGGCTTCACACCGGCCGCAGCCGCAACGATCAGGTGGCTTTGGACATGAAGCTTTATGTCCGGGACGAGGTTACGGAACTTTCCGGCCTGGTAAAAGAGCTTCAGAAAGAGCTTTTGACCATTATGGAAGAAAACCTGGATACCTTTATGCCGGGATTTACCCATCTGCAGAAGGCCCAGCCTATTACACTGGCCCATCACATGGGGGCCTACTACGAAATGTTTGCCAGAGATCGGGGAAGACTTGCCGATATTTATAAGAGAATGAATTACTGTCCCCTGGGATCCGGGGCTCTGGCCGGAACTACGTATCCTCTGGACCGGGAATATACGGCAAAACTGCTGGATTTTGCCGGCCCTACCTTAAATTCTATGGATTCCGTATCGGATCGGGACTATTTGATTGAATTGCTGTCGGCCCTCTCTACCATTGCCATGCATTTAAGCCGGTTCTGCGAGGAGATTATTATCTGGAATACCAACGAATACCGGTTTGTGGAAATCGACGACTCCTACAGCACGGGAAGCAGCATTATGCCCCAGAAAAAGAACCCCGATATTGCAGAACTGATTCGGGGAAAGACGGGAAGAGTATACGGCGCCCTGGTTTCCCTTCTGACGACTATGAAGGGCCTTCCTCTTGCTTACAATAAGGATATGCAGGAAGACAAGGAACTGACCTTTGACGCCATCGACACCGTAAAAGGCTGTCTGTCCCTTTTCACAGGAATGATTTCCACCATGACCTTCCGCAAAGACGTTATGGAAGTCAGCGCCAAAAACGGCTTTACCAATGCCACAGACGCGGCAGATTATCTGGTAGGAAAGGGAGTGCCTTTCCGGGACGCCCACGGGGTTGTGGGACGGTTGGTGCTCTTCTGTCTGGAAAAAGGGATTGCCCTGGACGATATGAGTCTGGAAGAGTACAAGGCCATCAGCCCTGTATTTGAGGAAGACATTTACGAGGCCATCAGCATGAAGACCTGCGTGGAAAAGAGAACTACTATAGGCGCCCCGGGGCGTGAAGCTATGGAAAAGGTTATAGCCATTTATCGCAAGCAGTTAGGGGAATAATTGTTGTATTTACAACATATATAAGAGAAAAACAACGAGTATGGAACGGTATTTGCATATAATTAAGAAGTCGCCGCTTTTTTACGGGCTGAGGGAAGATGAGATTCCCACGATGCTCCAGTGTCTGGCGGCGGATCAAAGGCAGTTCCAGTCCGGGGAAATGATCTGCCGGATGGGGGAGGCGGCCACGGATTTTGCCATGATCCTGGACGGGAAAACCAGGGTGATTCGGGAGAACTTCTGGGGCGGAGCGGAACGATTTGAAGAACTGGGGCCGGGAGAGCTTTTCGGCCCTGAGTTCGCCTGCGCCCAGGCCACCATTCTCCCCGTAGGACTTTTGGCTGAGGCAGACTGTGAAATTCTCTTTATGGAATACAAGCGAATGATTACAGTCTGCAACCTGGCCTGTGAGTTTCACAACCGCCTTCTCCAAAATATGCTGAGGATCCTGGCGGAACGGAACGTAGCTATGGACAGAAATATCCGTCACATGGCAAAAAAGACCACCCGCCAAAAGCTCCTGTCCTATCTCTCCGAAGAGGCGGTGAAAAAAGGCAGCGCTTCCTTCGAGGTTCCCTACAGCCGCCAGGAACTGGCGGACTATCTGGCAGTGGATCGCAGCGCTATGTCCAGCGAACTTGGCAGACTTCAAAGAGAAGGGTATTTGGAGGCAAAGAGAAATCATTTTCTCTTAAAAGTGCCCCATGAAAATTAAATAAAGAAAGTTTATTCTTCCATTCGGAT
Source organism: uncultured Clostridium sp. (assembly GCA_946498245.1). Classification (GTDB taxonomy): domain Bacteria; phylum Bacillota; class Clostridia; order Lachnospirales; family Lachnospiraceae; genus UMGS1370. The sequence continues at coordinate 70,003 of CAMMNN010000001.1, forward strand.
ACAGAACTTGACTCAGCGGCCATGCTTTTCAGCGCGGCCGCTTTTAAATTACAATAGAAATCCGCCGCCGGACAGGGATTTTTGCAGAGTAAGATTTTCTCTTCCGGAATAAATTAGATAGAAACCACTGTAACGGAAGGATTCCGAAATGAGCTATGGATTGGCATTGTCAGGAGGAGGAGCCAGGGGCGCGGCTCATGTGGGCGTACTGCTGGCGCTGAAAGAATATGGGCTTTGGCCGGATTATCTGGCGGGAACCAGCGCAGGAAGCATTCCCACAGGCTGTCTGGCGGCGGGAATGGCGGTGGAAGAGCTGCAGAAAGAGGTGGAATACCTGGGAGAATGCGGCAACTGGTACCTGGATCCGGATTACAAGGGAATGATTCAGTTTATTCCCCAAATGATAGACAGGAAGCCCGTAAGCCTGAAAGGATTTTTTAAAGGGAACCGTTTGGAACGCTATTTCTGCAAAATAACAGAGGGAAAACGGCTGGAGGAGGCACAGATGGGAATTTTAATTCCCGCAGTGGACCTCTATTCCGGCCGCCCTGTAGTTTACACCAACCTCAGAACCTGGAAAAAAGAAGGATCTTCCCTCAAAAGGCTTCCCGGAGAGGTATCCGGCGAACCGGTAATCTGGGAGGAAAAGGGAATGCTCTGTGAAATTATGATGGCCAGCAGCAGTGTGCCGGGGGTATTTTGCCCCAGGCAGATGGACGGAAGGCTTTTAGCGGACGGAGGCATTACCAACAATCTTCCCGTAAGCCTTTTAGGGGCTGCAGGGGTAGAGACGATTATCGCCGTAGACGTAGGGGGAGAAGAAAAAATGACGGACAGAAGTTCGATTTTAGACGTAGTCTGGCGTTCCCTGGCGATCCGGGGAGAAAGTTTGGAGCTGTGCCACTCTCAGGGAGAAATTTTGACCTTAAAACCCCGGCTTCCGGAAACAGCGGGGCTTTTGGACTTTTCTTCCATGAAAGAATTAATGGAGGCAGGCTATGAATATACCGTTAAGAAGATCCCTGTCATTAAAAAAGTCCTTAAAAATAAAAAAACCTTTAAATAAAATGAACGATTTTAAGCTGTCGTGTCTCTATATAGCAGGTGCACCGAAAAAGGAAGGAGGAAATGCAGATGGAAAACGCGGATCTGGTACGGCGTATGATGGCGGACGATCCGGAAGCCCTGGAGGAATTGATGAAAGGACTTCAAAAAGATATTTTCCGGATGGCATATCTGATTTCCGGAAATTATGCAGACAGCGAAGATATAGTCCAGGAAACCTTTGTCCAGGTCTATCTGAAGCGGAAAAATATCCGGGAACCGGAAGCCTTTAAGACCTGGGTAATAAGAATGATGACCCGGATTGCCTGGAGATATTTAAAAAAGGCCAGACGGGAACAGCCCCAGGAGGATTTCCCCCGGGAAGAAAGCGGGGGAGAATCCCTGTGGGAAAAGGTCCAAAGGAAAGAAGATTCAAAGGAGCTGTACAAAGCAATCCTGGATTTGCCGGTAAAACAGAGAACGGCAGTGATCCTGTATTATTTTGAAGGGCTTACTGCCAGAGAGATTGCATCGGTTTCCGGCTGTCTGGAAGGAACTGTAAAATCCCGGCTGCATACGGCCAGGAAACGATTAAAAGAGAAACTGGAAGGCGGCGGACTGCCGGAGGAAAGGAGGGATTCCGTATGAGTGAATATAGAAGGAGGAAAACGCTTCCAGAGAGTATTTCAGAAAAAACCCATGAAAAAGACTTTGACAGCCAGATAAAGGAAGCGCTGGCTTATGAGGCGGAAAACCTGCCGGAGCTTTCGGGCAGGGAAGAGGCGCTGAGAAACCGCGTTATGAGACAGATAGAGGAGGAACAATCTATGAAAACAAGAAATTGGAATGTTAAAAGAGTATTGGTTACAGCAGCAGTTATGTGCGTATTGGGAAGCGCAGCAGCCATGGCGGCAGGAAGGTTTGTGGGAATCTCCTCCCACAGCAGCCGCGACGAAATTTTCACGGATTACGGAAAGATCGGGGAAATAGCAGAGAAAAACCAGATCCCCTTTGAGGTAAAAGCACCGGAAACTTTCTCTAACGGATATGCCTTTGCAGAAGGAATCCCGGTCAACGAAGCGGGAATCGATTCGGAAGGAAACGAAACCCAGCTTCCCGCAGCCATTTCACTGACTTACCGGAAAACAGGAATGGCAGATGTGACGCTCCATGAAAGCTCCGCGTCAAGCGCCTCGGGAGAGATGGCGGGAAATATGCACTTAGAAGACGGGACGGCGTATTATTACAATCAGGATCACTATATGTTTGTTCCTCCGTCCTACGAACTGTCCGAGGAAGAACAGGCGGCTGTGGATGCCGGGGAATTGGTAGTTTCCTACGGCACGGAAGAGGTTGAGGAAAGCCAAATTTCAAGTGTAATCTGGGAGAATGAAGACGTGCTCTACGTCCTGCAGTCCTTCAATACCTCTTTGACGGAAGAAGAAATGATTGACATGGCCGCGGAAGTCATAAAATGAACGTGTCGGTGCACTAGTTACTTTTTTGTGCCTGCTTCCCAAAAATGAAAAAAACGAGTATACTGACAGTAAGAATTGCGGAATGTCAAAGATGCAGAGAAAGGAAGCAGGTACAGTACAATGAAGGACGAAAAAACAATGTTTGCGGAAAACGGAGGGCAGCTTTTGGCCCGCCACGGAGAAAACTCTTTTAGCAGGAAGGAGTATGAAATCAACAGCCGGATCCGCTGTTTTGCAGGGTACGGTCACAGCAATTGCACAGTCATAGAAGGGGAACATTCCCTGATTTTAATCGATGCTTTGGACTCTGCCCGACGGGCCGGAGAACTGCGGGAAAAGCTGGAAAAAGAGCTGGGAAAACCTGTGGAAACCATTATTTTTACCCACGGCCATCCGGATCACAGAGGCGGTTCCGGCGCTTTCCGGGACACAGTAAAAGAGATTATTTCCTTTGCCCCGAAACGCCCCCAGCTTCAGTATATGGAACGGTTGAATGATGTGCTTAACAGGCGGACCAGGAGGCAGTTCGGGTATGACTTGACGGAAGCAGAATGTATCAATCAGGGAATCGGCATTCGGGAAGGACTGACAGCGGGAGAGGACGGCTATGACTTTTTGCCGCCGACTACGGTTTACCAGGAAGAACAGGTGGAGCGGATCATTGACGGGGTAAAACTGGAATTGGTATCGGCCCCAGGGGAAACGGACGACCAGATTTTTGTCTGGCTTCCGGAGGATAAAGTTCTCTGCTGCGGAGATAATTATTACGGCTGCTGGCCCAATCTTTACGCTATTCGGGGAGGACAGTACCGGGATATTGCAGCGTGGGTAGCCAGCCTGAAAAAGATTATGGGGTACCCTGCAGACGCCCTCCTTCCAGGCCACACTCAGCCGATATTGGGGAAGGAAAAGATTCAAGAGGTCTTAGGAAACTTCTCCGGAGCGATTGAATCCGTTCTGCTTCAGACCCTGGACTGCATGAATCAGGGAATGACAGAGAGCGAAACGGCAGAGGCTGTAACCCTTCCCAAACAGTACCGCGGCCTGCCCTATCTGGGAGAATTTTACGGGACAGTGGACTGGTCTGTGAGAGCCATCTACCATGGATATTTGGGGTGGTTTGACGGAAATCCAACCAATTTAAACCGCCTGCCGGACAGGGTATTTGCAAAAGAACTTTTGGATTTGGCCGGCCCTGACGCCGTCCTTGCCAGAGCCGAAATGCGGTGTCAGGAAGGAGAGTACCAGACGGCAGCCCAACTGTGCGATTTAATCCTTCAGGCCCGGGCAGGAGATGGCCGGGAAGAAGCGGCCCGAAAGCTGAAAGCCAAAGCCCTCTTTGCAATGGCGGAGCGGATCACCAGCGCCAATGGACGCCATTACTATATAGACTGTGCCAAAGAATTGGAAAAGTAAAAATACAGGAAGAGTAAGCCAAGAGACGTCTTTTCAAGGCGAAAAACAGAATAGAATAAAAAGCAAAGGCTTTATAAAAGCACACAGAAAATCCAGTCTGGATCCACAAACCGGGAGAACCAGTCTGGATTTTTTATTAATTTCTAAAATAGAATAAAAATATAGAAAATATTTGTAATTTGCAATGGACATGGTATAATAGCTATATCTGACTAAGGAGAAGAAATTATGGGAAATAAAAAAATAATTTCAGAAGAAAAGTTTGTAAAGAAGCATTTACTCACTGAAAAATATTCTCATGCAAAACAAATAGATCCTAATCTGTGGAATACTCTCCAAGAAATCCAAGTCCATTATAATGAATATTCAAAATATTGTGAAGCAATTGTACAGCAAGAAATATTGGAAATATTGAAAGTTGGGGAATCAAAAGGGATACATTCAGCAAGATTTCGAGTGAAAAAAATAGACAGCTTGTTTGTAAAGATTGTGAAGAAGAAAGCATTTTTATCAAAAGAAATTCAAGATAATTATGACATAGAAAAGTACCGTGATTTAAATTCTGGCAATTATTATAAAATTATTACTGATATAAGTGGTATTCGCATATTAATTCGTTACAGAGAACAGTGGCAACAGGTACATGAGTGGCTTTGGGAAAGATACTATAAAGGTGATGAGTGGTATTTACATGATTTTGTAAAGGACTATAAAGCAAACGAAGGAAAATCATTTATTGCGGAAAAGCCAAAAGTATATTATAGAAATCAACAGGACAAAATTTTTTATGAACAAATTGGAAAAGATATTTTTGACTTTAGAATGTCAGATGAGGGATATAACAGCATACATTATCTAATAAATGTTGACGGAAAATATATAGAGATTCAGTTGCGTACAATATTAGATGAAGCATGGGGAGAATGTACCCACGACATTGTATATAAGGGGACTAACAATTCCCAAATGCAAGAACTGGAATATTTGGCGCAGTGTCTATCACAGCAGACAATGGCAGCAGAAACAATAACAAATCTTATTTATGAAAAAGTAACGAAAAAAGGAACTATATATAAAAATAGAAAGAGAAGCGAGGATAAAAAAGAAGCTTTAACGCAGCCCAGTGAAGGGAAGAGTTATGGTAATAAGGTAGAAAATCGGATGAAATTATTGGAGGAAAATTCAGATAGAGAGTTTGATGGCAACATAGATTCTTTAATTTGAAAAAGGTGGATAAAAATGATGGATAGTCGAAATCGCGCTCAGGAATTTATTGTGTTACTACAAAGAGGTAAGATAAGCAAAAATATTTTACCAAATACAGCTACAGATTATACAGTGAGTCAAGAAGCAAAAGATTTGCAAAAATATAAGAGATTTTTGCAGTCTTTTGCTTATGATGATATTAAAGAGTGTGAGGTGAGAAGCTATAATGGAGATCAAGAATAAAAGTTACGATTATAGCGATATATTAGCTGATTTTGGAAATGAAAAAATAGAGAAACGCTATATGACTTTATACGATTATATGGAAGCGTTTATTAAACGGCATAAATATGAAGGAAAGGTGGTTATTGCAGACAGCGTATTAAATCAAGCTGTAGTTGATTATTTTGCAGATGTACATAGGCTAAAGTATTTCCACCATATTGAAGCAATAAATCATCTTAAAATCCATGCATACACTGCTTACTGGATTTTAAGAAGAAAACCTTTACAGATCATTGAAGATTCACCCGAGGATATAGAACGTGCTTTTGTGAATGAAAAATTTGTCGCCTCTTATTTGCTTCAGTATTTAAGAGGAGAAGAAACTGATGTTATAATAGTAGAAAATGAGCGGTTGACATATTTAGAATTTGTAAAAAACTTAGAGTATTTTTTACGCTATCGCACTGTAACACCACAAGTTCTGGAGACGGTACTAGAGGCGTATCAAGCGGGAATTGCTTTTCAAAAATCTGTATTTGCCCAGTCCCAGAAGTGAAATTTGCAGAAAAACTTATTAAGAACTAAATAAATGAAAAAGACCCTAATAGGAAGACGCAAACTACACGGACAATTCCTATTAGGGTACTTTTTATTTCAGAGGAAGAGTTAATACCATGCACTCTCTGGAAGCCTGAAAACCCAGCTTTTCATACAAAGGCCTTCCATGGTCTGTGGCGTCCAAACTGATTTCCGTGACACCCTTTTTTTCAGCGTCCTGTATCAGCATTTGAATCATTTCACAGGCAATGCCCTGTCTGCGGTAGGCCATGTTGGTATATACATTCATCAGGTGAGCCCTTTTCCCCGTGGGATGCGAAAAGGTCGGCATCATTTCTATATAACACATTGTGGCGCAGCCCACGGTTTTCCCATTTTTGCTGTCTGCAGCGAGAACAGTAGTCTGGTTTCCGCAGCTAAAATATTCTTTACTGGCCTCTGTCAGCGCCTTATCAAACACATACTCCGGAGGGAGATTATTTACGATTTTAAGCATTTCCAGCCGGATTTCCATGGCGGATTCTATATCTTGATCCGCCGCAAAAAAGAGTTTTATCATGTTCAAAATGCCCCCTTAATAGGATTTTTCTGCGATAGTTGTTCGCAGCCCAGTATGGTCTCCTCCATCCATTTTCTACCATATATCATAGCAAAACAGTCCTTAAAATTCTACAAAAATCAGCAAAAAAACACCCGCGCTGTCCAGCGCGGGCGTAATCTTTCAGATACAGTAACCGTTAATCCATACCATTTATAATTTAATCTTAACGGCTTCTCTTTCCAAGAATCCTGATGAGATACAGGAAGAGGTTGATAAAGTCCAGATACAGATCCAGTGCGGAAAAGATAGACGCTTTTGCAGCCATTTCCGGATTCTGGGAGTAGTAAGCATGGTATGCGCGGATTTTCTGGGTGTCGTAAGCGGTGAAAATCAGGAAGATAAAGATACCGATGCCGCAGGCAATAGTGGTGAACTGTTCCAGGTTAATAAACATGGCCAGAACCCAGAATGCCAGAAGGAAGATAAGTCCTCCGATTAAAAAGCTGCGGAGCCGGCTGAAATCCGCATTGGTAAAGTAGCCTACCAGAGCCATAACGCCGAAAAACAGGGACGTTGCTCCAAATACCAGGATTAAGCTGGTCATTTGGTAAATCAAAAAGTAAGCGGAAAATACGATGCCGTTTAGAATGGCGTAGGTAAAGAAAAGGCCTCTTGCCAGACCAACGGACATTTTCTGGATCCGGGCGGAGAGGAAAATGACCACCAGGATTTCCGCAATGCCTAAAATCAGATACAGATAAGGAACAGCAAAAACGTAAAGAACTGCTCCGGTCATGTACCCGGCGTAGGCAACGAGGAAGGTCAGCAGCAATCCTGCAAACATCCAGCCAAAGGTTTTAGCAGTGTAGCGTCCCACAGATTCCGTCGGATTGAGACTGGCGGAATAGGGTTGGCCGTTTAAGTTCATAGATTCCATAAAAAAGCCTCCTTTTTCAGTAGTTCCGGCTTTTGAAGAATTAAAAACAGGCCGGATAAGATTCTGTATAACAAAAATCACCCCTATTATAGCAAAATAACAGGGGCGATTGCAATGGATTTTATAAAATATTCAGATTATTTCTTGTCCTTCTCTACTTCAGCCAGCTTCATAGCGCGAACCTTTAAGGGCAGGCCGAAAAGGGTAATGAAGCCGTCGGCGTCATGGTGGTCATAGAGATCGCCGGTAGTAAAGGAAGCCAGGGATTCACTGTATAAGGAGTAGGGAGAGGTGGTTCCGGCTTTAATAATATTGCCTTTGTAAAGTTTAAACTTTACTTCTCCCGTTACATACTGCTGAGTGGATTCAATAAATGCCTGAATTGCTTCACGCAGAGGGGTGAACCATTTGCCCTCGTAAACAATCTGAGCAAATTTGTTTGCCATATCTTTCTTTACTTCCATGGTTGCGCGATCCAGAATTAATTCCTCTAATTGGGCGTGAGCCTCCATGAGAATGGTTCCGCCGGGAGTTTCATAAACGCCCCTGGATTTCATGCCTACAACGCGGTTTTCTACAATGTCTACAATGCCGATGCCGTGTTTTCCGCCCAGTTCATTGAGCTTGCGGATAATATCGGATACCTTCATTTTTTCGCCGTTTACGCTGGTGGGAACGCCCTTTTCAAAGGTCATGGTAACGTATTCACCTTCATTGGGGGCTTCCTCCGGGGTTACGCCCAGGACTAACAGATGCTTATAGTTAGGCTCGTTAGCCGGATCCTCCAGTTCCAGGCCTTCATGGCTGATATGCCATAAGTTGCGGTCGCGGCTGTAGCTGGAATCTGCGGAGAAGGGAAGGTTAATGCCGTGAGCTTTGCAGTATTCAATCTCTTCTTCACGGGACTGCATGGTCCAAACGTCAGTCATACGCCAGGGAGCGATGATTTTCAGATCCGGGGCCAGGGCCTTGATTCCAAGTTCAAAACGAATCTGGTCATTGCCTTTTCCGGTAGCGCCGTGGCAGATAGCGGTAGCGCCCTCTTTGCGGGCAATCTCAACCAGTTTTTTTGCAATGCAGGGACGGGCCATGGAAGTGCCTAAAAGGTACTTGTTTTCATAAACGGCTCCGGCCTCTACGCAGGGCATGATGTAATTGTCGCAGAAATCGTCTACAATATCTTCTATGTATAATTTAGAGGCTCCGGACAGCTTTGCTCTTTCTTCCAGACCGTCCAGCTCTTCGCCCTGGCCGCAGTCAACGCAGCAGCAAATAACCTTATAATCGAAATTTTCCTTTAACCACGGGATAATGGCGGTGGTGTCCAGACCGCCGGAATATGCCAAAATTACTTTTTCTTTCATAACTTCATTCCTCCTGTAATGGCGTTCACTTTCACGACGGTTATAAATATACAACACTATGCAAGAAAATGCAAGAGAAAAACAAAAAAATTTTCCTTGTGACAACGAAACCGTTAAAATGGACAAAAAAAGAGCAGAAAATCGAAAAAATCCGGCAGAAAAACAGGGCTGGTACGTAAAAATGTACTTGCATAATATTCATTAGAAGTGTATAATTATGAGAATCCTATTATAATAAAGGAAATAGACGATTTTAAATAATCATGCAATCTTAACAGCGGAGGAAATACCATGATAAAAGCAGGAATTATAGGTGCGACGGGTTATGCGGGAGGCGAATTGGCCCGCCTGCTGGTTCAGCGGGATGATGTAGAGGTAATTTGGTACGGATCCAAGAGTTATGTGGGACAGAAGTACGGGGCCATCTATCAGAATATGTTCCGTTTTATAGACGCGGACTGCAAAGAAGATAATATAAAGGAACTTTCAAAGGAGGCCGACGTTATTTTTATGGCCACCCCTCAGGGCCTTTGCGCTTCCCTGGTAAATGAGGAAATTTTGGAAAACGCCAAAATCATTGATCTGAGCGCGGATTTCCGTATAAAGGACGTAACGGTTTATGAGCAGTGGTATCGCATTCACCATGCCAGCCCTCAGTTTATTGAGGAAGCCGTATATGGCCTGCCGGAAATCAACAGGGAGGCGGTGAAAAAGGCCAGACTTGTTGCAAATCCGGGCTGTTATCCCACGTGCTCCTTCCTGTCCGTATATCCTATGGTAAAGGAAGGGCTCATTGATCCTTCCACCCTGATTATTGACGCCAAATCCGGAACTTCCGGAGCCGGACGGGGGGCCAAGGTGGATAATCTTTACTGTGAGGTAAACGAAAATATGAAAGCCTACGGCGTAGGGGTTCACCGCCACACGCCGGAGATTGAGGAACAGCTTTCTTATGCGGCGGGGAAACCGGTAACCATCAGCTTTACGCCTCACCTTGTCCCCATGAACCGGGGAATTTTGGTGACAGCATACGCTTCTTTATTAAAAGATGTGGATTATGATGAGGTAAAAGCCATTTACGACAAATATTACGGAAAAGAATACTTTGTACGGGTACTGGAGCCGGATATGGTTCCCCAGACCCGGTTTGTAGAGGGAAGCAATTTTGTAGATGTAAACTTTAAAATTGATCCCAGAACCCGCAGGATCGTAATGATGGGAGCCATGGATAATTTGGTAAAAGGAGCAGCCGGTCAGGCTGTCCAGAACATGAATCTGTTAATGGGACTCCCGGAGAATACGGGCCTGAAACAGATCCCCATGTTCCCGTAATCCATGGGAAAGGAAGAGAAGCCATGGCAGGCACAATGGACATTATTTACCGGGAAATGGTAATAGAGGATTATCCTCAGGTTTACAAACTGTGGCAGACCATAAAAGGGTTTGGAATCCGTTCCCTGGACGATTCCAGGGAAGGGGTGGAACGCTTTTTAAAACGAAATCCCACTACCAGCGTGGTGGCTATTCAAAACGGCCGGATTATCGGAAATATTCTCTGCGGTCACGACGGCCGGACGGGATATTTTTACCACGTCTGCGTGGAAAAAAGCTACCGCAAGCACGGCATCGGCCATCAGATGGCCCGGTGGTGTATGTACGCCCTGAAGGCGGAAGGCATCAATAAAGTAAGCCTCATTGCATTTAAATCCAATGCAGTGGGAAACGCTTTCTGGCAGGGAGTAGGCTGGAATGAAAGGAAGGACGTAAACTGCTACGATTTTGTCCTGAATGAAGAGAATATTACGAATTTTATCAAATAGATAGGAGAAGCATATGAAAATAATCGAAGGCGGCGTAACAGCGGCAAAAGGCTTTTTGGCGGCATCAACAGCAGCCGGAATCAAATACCAGAACAGGCAGGATATGGCCCTGATTTACAGTCCCTACCCCTGTGTTTCTGCAGGAACTTTTACTACAAATCTGGTAAAGGCAGCTCCTGTAAAGTGGGATAAAAACCAGGTGACAGGTGGGGCCCCGGCTCAGGCTGTAGTAGTAAACGCAGGCATTGCCAACGCCTGTACCGGAGCAGAAGGAATGGAGTACTGCAGGCAGACAGCCCAGGCGGCTGCGGCTGCTTTGAAGGTGCCGGAGGAAAGCGTTTTGGTGGCATCTACCGGGGTCATTGGAATGCAGCTTCCCATGGATCGGATCTGCGCTGGCATTGAAGCCATGGCCCCTGCTTTGGCTGATACGAAAGAGGCGGGAACCAATGCCGCCAAAGCCATTATGACGACAGACACCAAAAAGAAAGAGGCGGCTGTTTCCATTACCCTTGGGGGAAAGGAAGTTACCGTCGGCGGTATGTGCAAGGGATCCGGAATGATTCACCCCAATATGTGTACCATGTTAAGCTTTATTACCACAGATGCCGCTATTTCCAAAGAGCTTCTTCAGGAGGCCCTGAAGGAAGACGTTCAGGATACATACAACATGATTTCCGTAGACGGGGATACTTCTACTAATGATACCGTCCTTCTTCTGGCCAACGGACAGGCGGGCAATGAAGAAATTTGTTCTAAAAATGAAGATTACCAGGAATTTTGCAAGGCGCTTCATTACGTCAACGAAACTCTGGCAAAGAAGATGGCAGGAGACGGGGAAGGCTGTACAGCCCTCTTTGAAGTAAAGGTGATTGGCGCGGAAAATAAGGCCCAGGCCGTAACCCTTTCCAAGTCCATTATCACGTCAAATCTTACGAAAGCGGCCATCTTTGGACACGACGCCAACTGGGGAAGGATTCTCTGTGCCATGGGGTATTCCGGGGCGGAATTTGACCCTGAAAAGGTGGATCTTTACTTTGAAAGCGCTGCCGGAAAGCTGAAAATCGTTGAAAATGGAGTGGCTCTCCCTTACAGTGAAGAGGAGGCTGCAAAAATTCTTTCAGAGCCGGAAGTAAGGGCTACGGCGGACATTAAAATGGGCGAGGCTGAGGCTACGGCCTGGGGCTGCGACCTGACATTCGATTATGTAAAAATCAACGCAGATTACCGTTCATAAAGGGAGGATAAGGACATGAATCTGGATCCGGTTATTATGCAGAAAGCGGAAACGCTGATAGAGGCTCTGCCTTATATCCAGCGCTTTAACCGCAAGATTATTGTAGTAAAATACGGCGGCAGCGCCATGGTAGATGAGGAGCTGAAGCTCCACGTCATTCAGGACGTGGTTTTGTTAAAACTGGTAGGGTTTAAGCCCATTATCGTACACGGCGGCGGCAAAGAAATCAGCCGCTGGGTAGGCAAAGTGGGAATGGAGCCGCGCTTTGTGGGAGGCCTCCGTTACACAGACGAACCCACTATGGAAATCGTAGAAATGGTATTAAATAAGGTCAATAAAAGCCTGGTGCAGCTTGTAAACGAGCTGGGCTGCAAGGCCGTGGGAATCAGCGGCAAGGACGGCTGTTTATTAAAATGCGAAAAGAAGCTTTTCGGCGGGGAGGATCTGGGATACGTAGGCAACATTACAGAGGTAAATCCCAAAGTGATATACGATCTTTTGGAAAAGGATTTCCTTCCTATTATCTGTCCCGTAGGATTTGACGAGGACTTTATGAGCTACAACATTAACGCCGATGACGCCGCCTGCGCCATTGCCAGGACCGTCCACGCAGAGAAGCTGGCCTTTCTGACAGACGTAGAGGGCGTGTACCGGGATTATGAGGACAAAAATTCTCTGATTTCCGAAATGACGGTTGAGGAAGCCCAGAATTTTGTTAACAGCGGAATGCTGGGTGGCGGAATGCTGCCCAAGCTTCAAAACTGCATCGACGCCATCGAAAACGGCGTCAGCCGGGTCCATATTTTGGACGGCCGGATTCCTCACTGCCTCCTTCTGGAGATTTTCACCAACAAAGGAATCGGTACGGCCATTTTAAGCAGCAAGGAGGAGAAGTATTACCATGGAAAATAAAGACCAGCTTATGGAAAGGGCGGAAGCCGTTCTGTATAAGACTTACAACCGTTTTCCCGTTGTTTTTGACCACGGAAAGGGCGTCTTTTTATACGATACGGAGGGAAATTCCTACCTGGATTTCGGGGCCGGGATCGCCGTTATGGGACTTGGATACGGAGACGAAGAGTACGGCCATGCAGTAAAAAATCAGGTGGATAAACTGATTCACACCTCCAATTTATACTACAATGAACCGGCTGTAGAGGCCGGAGAAAAGCTGTTAAAGGCCGCCCAAATGGATCGGGTATTTTTTACCAACAGCGGTACTGAGGCCATTGAGGGCGCTTTAAAAATCGCCCGCCGCTACGCTTACAATAAGCAGTTGGCGGAAGATGAAAAGCGGCAGGCGGCAGGAGAGGAGCCACTTTCCCATGAGCCGGTGGAAATCATCGCCATGGATCATTCTTTCCACGGACGCAGCATGGGGGCTCTTTCCGTTACGGGAAACGCCGCCTACCAGAAGCCTTTCGCTCCGCTGATTCCAGGGATCCGTTTTGCCAAATTTAATGATCTGGAAAGCGTAAAAAAGCTGATTAATAAAAATACCTGCGCCATTATTATGGAAACCATTCAGGGAGAAGGCGGTATTTATCCGGCGGAAAAAGACTTTATAAAAGGAGTCAGAGAACTGTGCGACAGCCACGATATGCTTCTGATTCTGGACGAGATCCAGTGCGGCATGGGGCGCACTGGAACCATGTTTGCATGGCAGCAGTATGGAGTAAAACCGGATGTAATCACTGTAGCCAAAGCTTTGGGAAACGGCATTCCTGTAGGGGCATTTTTAGCCTGCAAAAAGGCTGCTTCAGCCCTGATGCCGGGAGACCACGGAACTACTTACGGCGGCAATCCTCTGGCCACGGCAGCGGCCAGTACGGTACTGGATATTTTTGAAAAACGCCGGATACTGGATCATGTGCAGAAAATGGGCGCTTACCTTTGGGATAAACTGGAGGAGCTGAAAAGCCGCCATGACTGTATCGCCGCCCACAGGGGAATGGGTCTGATGCAGGGACTGGAATTTACGGAATCTCCGGCAGCTATTGTAAAGGCGGCGCTGCTGGAACAAAAGCTGGTTCTCATCAGCGCGGGAAATAATACCATCCGTTTTATTCCGCCTTTGGTAATTACAGACAAGGAAATCGACGATATGGTCGCTCGTCTGGAAGCCGTATTGGAGAGGTAAAAAAGGATAATTGGAAATAAAATGTAAATAAATGTAAATTTTTTCCTTTTTCATAGTGACAATTCTTATAATTTGTTTTACAATAGAAACCAGGGTACTTATCTATATGGAGGCACGGAATGAATATTTACGATATTGCAGCCGAGGCCGGGGTTTCTATTTCCACAGTTTCCAGAGTCATGAACCACAAGGGGAATGTCAACCCGGAGATGAAGAAACGAATTGAAGAGGTCCTTGAAAAATACGACTACAAACCCAGCGCTATTGCCAGAGGAATGGTTTCCAAAACCATGAAGACCATTGCAGTCCTGGCGACAGACGTAAGGATTCCTCAGTTCGCTGGCCAGGTGTATGGAATTGAACAGGAATTTAGCCGCGCTGGTTATAATGTGATGGTATGCAATACAGGAGAGAACCTGGAGGACTGCGCCAAATACATTAATATGTTATCGCAAAAGCAGGTGGACGGGATTATTGCCATTGGCTCCGCTTTTGGGAATTTAAAAGATAATCCGGATATTACAGGCAAAATGCGCTGGAGTCCGGTGGTTATGGCAAACGGAAAAATTGATCTGCCGAATTTTTATTCGGTTTTGCTGGACGAAGCAGCAGGAATACGAAAGGCTGCAGAGCTTCTGCAGTCCAGAGGAAAGAAGAATATCTATCTGGCGTGCCGGCCGGACACTGACAGCGGAATACGTAAAAAAGAAGGCTTTCTCAGGGCAATAAAAGATATGGGAATAGCCGGAGGGGAAGACAGAATCCTTTTTTGTGGGTACGGCATGGAAGAAGGGGCCAGGATTGTCAGCCAGTTAAAAGAATCAGGCAGACCCTTTGACGGCTTGATTTTTGGAGGCGATATTACGGCGGCAGGAGCCATGAAAGAGCTGCTGCAGAGAGGCTACCGGATTCCCCAGGACGCAGCGGTAATCAGTTGGGGAAATTCCGTCAGTGCCCTGACCTGCTGGCCGGAACTGACGGCTGTAGACATCCGGGCGGAAGAAATGGGACGGCTGTGTGCCAAAACCCTTCACGGACTGCTGGAAAACCAAGAGCTTCAGAGAATACAAATGATAGAACCGGAATTGATTGTGCGGGAGAGCGTTTAAGCGAAAATATTTTCCAAAGCACAATGACAGAGGCTGTTTCTGAAAGAGGCAAAACGCATTTTTTGGAAGGGGCTGCTGCAAAAGCAGATGAATTATCTGCCGAGCAGCAGCTCCATTTCTATATCTAAAAACAGAAAACGAGGAGGGAAACGTGTGATAAATCAAGTGATTATGGGAGTCATGGCGGCGGGGGCCGTCCTGGGCGGCATAGACTGGATTTTTGGAAATAAAAGAGGCTACGGGAAAAAGATGGAAGAGGCCTTGATGCTCTTGGGCCCTACGGCCCTTTCCATGGCAGGAATTATCTGCCTGGTTCCCTTTCTTGCCAAAACGTTAGGCGGAGCCGTTTCGCCCCTTTACCGAATGGCAGGCATGGATCCGGGAATGTTCGGGGGTCTGGTGGCAATTGATATGGGCGGGTTTCAACTGGCATCCGCCATGGCGGACAGACCGGAAATTGCCATGTATGCCGGAATTATCGCAGGGGCCGTTTTCGGCTGCACTCTGGTATTTACCATTCCAATGGGAATGGGAATGCTCTCCGGAAGGGATCAGGAAATCTTTGCAAAAGGGATTATGACAGGTCTGGGGGCAATGCCGGCGGCCCTGCTTGTGGGGGGATTGGCAGCAGGACTTTCCCTTAGAGAGATTGTCTGGCAGAACCTTCCGTTTCTATTTCTGGCGGCTGTAATCGCCATAGGGCTGAACGTGTTTCCTAAGGAACTTTTAAAGTGCTTTCGCGCCTTTGCCGCCGGAATCAGAGTGCTGTCAATTGCAGGGATTTCCCTGGGAGCGGCGGCGTATATGCTGGAACTTTCCCCGGAGTGGCTGACGCCTTTAAAAGAAGCCATGGCAACGGTATCGTCTATTGGAATCGTGCTTTTAGGGAGCCTTCCGGCTGCGGAGTTTATTCAGAGAGTATTAAGGAATCCATTGAAAAAACTGGGAGAAAAATGGGGCATGAATCCCGTCAGTTCTGCGGGACTTCTCATTTGTCTGGTTAGCCCGGTGCCTGTCCTTGCCATGATGAAAGAAATGGACGAGAAGGGAAAACTGGTAAACTCCGCCTGTATGGTGTGCGGAGCCAGTATGCTGGCCGCCCATCTGGGATTTACAGTCAGCGCGGCCCCGCAGATGCTGGGGGCTTTGCTGGCGGCAAAAAGCGTGGGAGCCCTTGTGGGGGCGGCGGCAGGAATGGCGCAGAGGCGATGAAAGCCAGTAAAGCCTTGAATAATCCCCAAAAACAGGGTAAGATAATAAAAAATGAGGGGAAGGAGAATATAAACTTATGGAAATAAAGAATCAGACCATAGGGGGATTTACGGAGGCCCTGTCTTCTAAGGCTCCTGTGCCGGGAGGCGGCGGAGCTTCAGCCTTAGGCGGAGCCCTGGGAAACGCTCTGGGACAGATGGTGGCGAATCTGACCATTGGGAAGAAAAAATACGCAGACGTGGAAGAGGAAATCCAGGCCGTATTAAAACGTCTGGAAGCCAGCCAGGAAAGGCTGTTAAAACTGGCGGACAAAGACGCGGAGGTTTTTGAACCTTTGGCAAAGGCCTATGGTCTGCCTTCCCGGACAGAAGAGGAAAAGGCGGAAAAAGAACGGATTATGGAGGAACGGCTTCTGGCTGCCAGCCAGGTTCCCATGGAGATAATGAAGGAGGCCTTTGAGATTTTAGGTGAAATGGAAATTCTGGCCCAGAAAGGAAGCCGTCTGGCTATCAGCGACGTGGGCGTAGGGGTTCAGTTTATCCGGACCTGCCTTACAGGAGCCGTTATGAACGTTTATATCAATACGGGTTCCATGAAAGAACGGGAGACGGCTGAAAAGCTGAATCAGGAAGCCGACGGCCTCCTGGAAGCGGGAATGGAAAAAGCCGACAGAATTTACGAAACTGTAAGAAAGGGACTGAGAAAATGATAGCGCTGAAAGGGGCGGCAGCCGCCGCAAAGATAAAAGAAGAGATCGACAAAAAACGAGAAGCTTTTGGGGAAGCCGTTCCGGTTTTAGCCATAGTCCGGGTGGGGGAAAAGCCCGACGATTTGTCTTATGAAAGAGGGGCCTTGAAACGTATGGAAAAGCTGGGGCTGGAAGCCAGAAGCTTTGTCTTTCCGGAAGACATCAGCCACCAGGACTTTGAAAACGCCTTCAGGGAAATTAACGAAAATCCGGAAATCGACGGAATCCTCCTCCTCCGGCCTCTGCCTAAGCAGCTCAATGAGAGACGGATTACGGAAATAATTGACCCGGAAAAGGATTTAGACGGGATTTCTCCGGCCAATATGGCCAGGGTTTTTGCAGGAGAGGAAAAGGGAGTCGCCCCCTGTACGGCGGAAGCCGTAATTGAAATTTTAAAGGCTTATGACATTCCCATAACGGGAAAACGGGCGGTTATTGTAGGGCGCAGCATGGTGGTGGGAAAGCCCCTGGCCATGCTCCTTTTAAAAGAAAACGCCACAGTAACAGTCTGCCATACGAAAACAAGAAATCTGCCGGAAGTCTGCAGACAGGGAGAAATTTTAGTGGCAGCCGCCGGAAGGGCAAAGATGGTGGACGGATCCTTTGCAGGGCAGGACGCTATAGTAATTGACGTAGGAATTAATGTAGACGAGGAGGGAAATCTCTGCGGAGATGCAGATTACTCTTCTCTGGAAGGAATTGCTTCTATGGCAACGCCGGTGCCGGGAGGCGTAGGGGCTGTAACCACCTCCGTTTTAGCAAAGCATCTGGTTTTGGCGGCGGAAAGAAGGAGAAAATAACAAAGCAGGGAGCATTGGCAAATGGTAACGATTCGGAATGAACGGGAAACGGATTATGACATTGTAGAGGAAATTACAAGGAAGGCTTTTTACAATCTCTATATTCCGGGGTGTACGGAGCACTATCTGGTTCACATTATGAGAGAGCATGAGGATTTTATTAAAGAGCTGGATTTTGTAATAGAGGTGGATGGCCGCGTTATCGGAAATATTATGTATACCAAAGCAAAGCTGACGGAGGAGTCCGGACAGCAAAAGGAAATCCTCACCTTCGGTCCGGTATGCATTTTGCCGGAATACCAGAGAAAGGGCTATGGAAAAATGCTTATAGAGCACTCTTTTGAGGAAGCCAAGGCTCTGGGATACGATACGGTTGTGATTTTCGGAGCTCCCGGCAATTACGTAAGCCGGGGATTTAAAAGCTGCAAAAAATATCAGATCAGCCTGGAAGGAGAGCTGTACCCGGCAGCTATGATGGTAAAAGAGCTGAAGCCGGGAGTCTTAGGCGGAAAGAAGTGGGTCTACAGCGGCAGTCCGGCCATGGAATTTGACGAGAAGGAAGCGAAACGGTTTGACGACAGCCTGGAATATATGAAGAAAGAATACCGGCCAAGCCAGGAAGAATTTTATATTTACAGCCATTCCTTTCTTCAATAGACGGCCCAGGATTCCTTTGCATGGCGGCAGGAGGATATGCTTTTATGAGCAATGAAGAAAGACTGAAAGTATTGGTTAAAATCGCCCGTCTTTTAAACAGCAGCGGCATTACATGGGCGGTAGGGGGTTCTCTGCTGCTGTATTTTAAGAAAAAAGCAGATATTTTTCATGATATAGACATTATGGTGGCGGAGGAAGATGCAGAAAGTCTGAAAACCCTTTTAGAGCCGCTGGGAACCTTAGAGAAGCCTAAGGAAAATGGACAGTACCAGACGAAATATTTTTGGGAGTTTACCATTGACGGCGCAGAGGTAGACGTAATGGGCGGCTTTGGCATTGTAAAAGACGGCAAGGTGTGGGATTGTTCCCTGAAACCGGAGAGCATTGAGGAATACCAAAGCCTGGGAGGGGAACAGATTCCCCTCCATTCCCTGGAAGAATGGAAGCGGTATTACTATTTGATGGGCAGGGAAGAGAAGGTCAGAATGATAGAAGGGGGCGGCGGAAAACGCCCTTCCTATAATACAAATGGGTGAAAAGAAAAATGGGACAGGAGGTACATAACAATGAGCGACATGATAGCATACTGCGGTTTGGATTGCAGGAAATGTGACGCTTACCTTGCAACAATTCATGACGATCAGGAGCTGCGGGAGAAAACTGCCAAATTGTGGGCGGAATTAAATAATGCCCCCATTCTTCCCGAACATATAAACTGTGACGGCTGCCGGGTTGACGGGAGAAAAACGGTATACTGCCAGAGCCTTTGCGGTATTCGCCAGTGCGCCTTGCAAAGAGAAGTGACAACATGCGGTGACTGTCCGGAAATGGAAACGTGCCCGACTGTCGGAGCACTTCTTTCCAATAATCCTGATGCATTGAAAAATCTTAAAGGGTAAGATGGAGCTTTTGGGGGATAAGAAGGAGGATACCAAAGTGCAAACCAATGATAAACCAATTTCAGAATTGATGTCTGCCATTCATGATGGAAAAACGCAGCTTCCCGATTTTCAGAGAGGGTGGGTTTGGGAAGATAGCAGGATACAGGCCCTCATAGCAAGTATTACAAATAATTTTCCAGTGGGCGCAGCTATGTTTTTGGAGTATGGAAATCAGAATGTGCGATTTAAATACAGAGCAATAGAAGGAGCTCCGGAAACTGGAAATGTACCTTCTGAGCTGATCCTTGATGGACAGCAAAGGCTGACTTCCCTTTATTCTGCTCTTTTTAGTTCGAAGCCAGTACATACCCGTACTGATAAAGGGAAGGAAATATACAGATATTATTATATTGATATTAAAAAAGCCCTTGATCCGGCGTGTGACAGAGTAGACGCTATCTTTTCCGTTCCCGAAAGCAGAGTTGTTACGTCAAATTTTGGGCGGAAAATAGATTTGGATTTATCGGAACGAAAAAAGGAGTTTAGTGAAAAGAAATTTCCTCTTAACATTATTCTGAATTTCACAGAAGTGCAGAACTGGCAGAATCAATATTACGCGTACTGCAATTATGACCCGGATGCAATTAAAGAATTTACGGAGTTTAATACCAAAGTGATTATGCAGACCATGCAGTATAAAATGCCTGTAATACTTCTTGGAAAAGAAACGCCAAAAGAGGCGGTGTGTCAGGTTTTTGAGAACGTAAATACCGGCGGCGTTTCTCTAACTGTGTTTGAACTTGTAACTGCTATTTTTGCCATGGATGATTTTGAACTTAGAAAAGATTGGAAGAGCAGACAGGAAAAATTTTTTACAGGTGACTTGTTATCAATTATTACTGCAACAGATTTTTTGGTGGCCTGTACTTTGCTGTCTGCATTCAGTAAAGGTGGCACGGTGAGCTGCAAAAAGAAAGATGTATTAAATTTGCCCCTCGCTGATTATGAAAAGTATGCAGACTCTTTATCAAAAGGATTTGTCGAAGCAGAAAAACTACTTCAGGAAGAGCGCATTTTTTCAAGCCGGGATTTACCGTATTCTACTCAGCTCATTCCTTTGGCAGTTCTCTGCACATTATTAGATGATGGTAATAAGATAAAAATTACTAATGTTAAAAACAAAATTAAGCAATGGTATTGGTGCGGTGTATTTGGCGAGCTGTATGGCAGTGCAAACGAAACCAGGTATGTCAACGACGTCGTGGGAGTGATGGAATGGATTGAAAACAATGGGAGTGCTCCCAGAACAGTTCAGGAAGCTTATTTTAACCCTACAAGACTGCTGACACTTCAATCGAGGCAGTCTGCGGCATATAAAGGCATAATGGCGTTGGTTCTTAAAAATCACTGCAAAGATTTTATCAGTGGGCGTGAAATGGACTTTACCGTATATAAATCCGAAAATATTGATATTCACCACATTTTCCCAAGAGCCTATTGTGAAAACAAAAATTATCCGAAAGAAAAGTGGAACTCTATTGTAAACAAAACTCCTATCACTTATTCGACAAACAGAGAAATTGGAGGAGCATCACCCAGCAAGTATTTAGAGAAGATTGAAAATAAAGGTCAGGTCAATCGGCCTACACTTGATGAATATTTGGAGTCACATTGGATTGATGTGGATAGCTGCAGAAATGATGACTTTGACAAACATATCGTTTATAGAGCAAAAAAACTTCTGGATTCTATAGAGTTGGCTACTGGGAAATCAATTTCGGGAAGAGATACAGAAGAAGTAGTGAAAGTGTTTGGAGAAGTGCTTTGATTTTGAAGACACAGGCTCTAATCAAGAGAAGAGCTTCTTATAAAACTCCGGTCATTACAACAACTGGGATGTTACAGGAAGCTCTTCTTTTTCAATGGCATTACGCTTTTAAAGTATTACGCTTCAATGGCTTTCCGCTTAATCTGCTGCAGAGCCTTTACTACAGGGGGAAGGGAAATGATAATAACGGTAATGATGCCTTCCGCCAGTATGTAGGAGTAGTTATAGACAATGGGATAAACGGGTTTTAGCGCCTGGGGAAAACTCTCCGGCATATATTCCATCCAGTACAGATACCCGCCCAGGGAGTGAAATGCACCCCGGGCAATGATTCCCAGGATATACCCCTTTAACAGCCCGTTTTTGGATTTGCAGAACACCCCGGCAAGGCCCAAAGCGGCAAAAGCCAGAACGTAATCGCAGCATACCTGGAAGAAGGACAGGACATAGGGCTCCTGCAGAAACTGAAGGATACCGTAAGCAAGACCTGTCAGGACGCCGGCCCGGACGCCGTACCAGTAGCCGATAAGGCAGATAAAGAGCATACTGCACAGGGTAATGGAGCCGCCCCAGGGAGCAGAAAACAGTTTAATATAGGAAGTAAGGAAGGCCAAAGCCATAGCCATAGCGCAGAATACAAGCTGTTTGGTGGAAAGAACCCTTCCTTTTGACTGTTTCGCTGCCAGCCCGCCGATTAAAAAAAGCAGAATAGCGGCAGCAGCGCAGGCGCCGTACCCAGCGGCAGTGAGGCCGCCGTCAGCAGTTACAAGAAAATTGGACATAAAAAAACCTCCTTCTTAGTCAGACAGGAGGGGATTGCTTTTTGCAGCAGGGCAACCGGAAATTCGGCCGTTTTTGCGGCGGTGTGGAAGATGTCGCAGGAGCGACCCACCGCAGGCGGAGAATCCTGCTTTGCAGGATTCTTTCTTGCTTCCTTACGCCGGCATTAACCGGTTCAAGTATTGAGGGTCAGAAAAAGAAACCATTCCTTCTTTCAATCTCAGCCAAAGCTCCCCTAGCGTGTCTTTTCTTATTTCGCCTGCGAGTATAGCGCGAAAAGGGATTTCTGTCAAGCCAATTGCTGATGAGGCGGCAAACCGCCCCTGCTGCCAGGTATCGGCAGGGACATTTTTAAGAGAATAAAGCAAAGGCTTCCAGGGTAATCTAAATACCATACAGGCCGGCAAAGAGCGCGGCAGAAAGTGAGGCAGGAAAAATGGGATGGATTATTGCTCTGGTTTCGGGAGCGCTGATGAGTGTCCAGGGGATTTTAAATACAGGAGTGACGAAACAGACCAGTATTTGGGTGTCCTCCGGATGGGTACAGCTTACGGCGCTGGCAGCGTGTGTGGTAATGTGGTTTTTTACGGGAAGGGAACAGATTTCCGGACTATGGCAGGTGGAACCCAAATATATGCTGCTGGGCGGTATTTTAGGCGCTTTTATTACCTATACCGTAATCAAAAGCGTGGAAAGCTTAGGGCCCGCCCAGTCCGCTCTCCTGATTGTGGTGGCGCAGATTATCGTAGCTTACGGGATCGAGGTATTTGGACTTTTTGGCGTGGAAAAAGCAGGCTTTGAATGGCGAAAGGTTTTAGGCGCTCTCGTGGCCATTGCGGGGATCATTATCTTTAAACGATAGTAAAAATAATACTTGTAATTGCCAGTGGCTTTGAGTAGAATATTAATACAGGCTGAGATGGCATCGGAAAGGAAGATGTCATTGAAAAAGAAAACAAGATACTGGTGGATGCCGGCGGCCTTTGTACTGTCCGGCATTTTGTGTTTCGGCTGCGGTTCGGACAAAGAAACCGTGGTTTTGGAAGGCGTTTCTTCAGAAGCAGTTTTGTCCGCACAAGAGGACGGGGGAGAAAGATTAGGAGAGACAGAAGCAGCGGAAGCTTCTTATGAGAATGCTTCCACTGAAAATACTCCTCTTGAAAATTCTTCCGAAGAAGCTCAGGCGGCAGTCCATGTCTGCGGGGCCGTAGTGCGCCCGGGAGTTTATGAACTGCCGGAGGGAAGCCGGATCATTGACGCTGTGGAAGCGGCCGGCGGTTTTGCGGAAAACGCGTCCAAAGATACCTTAAACCTGGCCAGGGAGATTGAAGACGGAATGAAAATCCAAATCCCTACCAAAGAAGAGGTAATGAGGGCCTATGAGGCGGCGTCGGAAAGCGGTTTGAGACTTCCCCAATGGATGGAGGAAAGCTCTCAGCAGGCACCGGAAGAGAACACTTCTAAGGTTAATATTAATACCGCGACGGTCAGCGAACTGACAGAGTTAAACGGAATCGGAGAAGCCAGGGCCAGGGACATTATCGCTTACCGGGAGGAAAACGGGCCGTTTCAGTCCATTGAGGAAATTAAAGAGGTGTCGGGCATTAAAGATGCCGTATTTCAGAAGATAAAAGAAGAGATTACCGTATCCTGACAGATAACAGGATTCGGCAGAGTTAGAGGTGGAAAATGGCAAAAGTATTAGTGGTAGATGATGAAAAATTGATTGTAAAAGGAATCCGCTTCAGTCTGGAACAGGACGGAATGGAAGTGGACTGTGCATACGACGGTGAAGAGGCCATTGAAAAGGCCAGAGAGACGGAATACGATATAATTCTTTTAGATGTAATGCTTCCCAAAGCAGACGGGTATGAGGTGTGCCAGACTATCCGGGAGTTTTCCGAAGCCCCTATTATTATGCTGACGGCAAAGGGCGGAGATATGGACAAGATACTGGGATTGGAATATGGAGCAGACGATTACATAACCAAGCCCTTTAATATTCTGGAGGTAAAGGCCAGAATCAAGGCCATTATGCGGCGAAGCTCCAAAAATAAAAAGAAATCCGGCGTTCAGGACAGCCGGGTAGTCACGGCGGGAGATTTGAAGCTGGACATGGACGCCAGAAGAGTTTTTATTGGGGAAAAAGAAATTAACCTGACAGCCAAAGAATTTGATCTTTTGGAGCTTTTGGTCTGCAATCCCAATAAAGTTTATAGCAGAGAGGCTCTTTTGACGTTTGTATGGGGCAACCGCGCCATGGACACAGGCGATGTCCGGACAGTGGACGTTCACGTGAGACGCCTGAGAGAAAAAATTGAACCAAGTCCCAGCGATCCCAAATACGTCCATACAAAGTGGGGCGTAGGGTACTATTTTCGGGTAAAATAAATCCTGCACGGCGGGGAGCCGGTTTGGCGCCCCTGCCGTGCCGCAGAAAAAATTGAAAATGGCGTTACAGATTTTGGGCGATTTCGTCCAGGGAACCAAAACGGTAGCCCATGGATTCCCACTGGGTTAAGAGTTCATCCAGGATTTCGGCATTGGTGGAAGAGGTGCTGTGAAGGAGGACAATGGCCCCGGGGTGGATACGTCCCAGAAGCTTTTCAAAAGCTTCTTCCCTGGAAGGCTGCTGATCCTGGTACCAGTCTACATAGGCCAGACTCCAGAAAAAGGTGGTATAGCCCAGTTCTTTTGCCATTTTAAGGTTTGCTTCGCTGTACTTTCCCTGTGGAGGGCGGTAGTAGGGCTTCATGGTTTCGCCAGTGGTTTCTTGAAAAAGGGCTTCCAGATCGGAAAGCTCTTTTTGAAAGGCGTCCGTCGTGGAGATCTTCGACATATCCGGGTGGTGGTAGGTATGGTTTGCCACAATATGGCCTTCTTCCACCATGCGTTTTACCAGATCCGGGCTAGTTTCCAGATAATTTCCCACAATGAAAAAGGCGGCGGGGGCATTGTGCTTTTTGAGGGCGTCCAGAATGGCGGGAGTGCAGCCGTTTTCATAGCCTGCGTCAAAGGTCAAATAGATTACATTGTCCTGGGGATTTCCGGCATAGCAGGCCCGGAAGCTTTTCAGGTAATCGGCATCGGCGTTTCCCACAGGCTGCTGGCCCTTCTGCTGAAAACTGAGTCCCCAATTGCCGTCGGCGCTGGTGAGAACGGCGTCAGCGGAGTAAACAGAAACCATTTTGGCCGCAGCTTTTCCGGCAAAAAAGGCGGCGGTGAGAAAAAGGGCGCAGGCCGCAGGTTTAAGGGCTGCCAGAAGAGGCCGGGGCAGGTGAAAGCCTGTAAAGATCCGGCGCAAAGGAGAAAAAAATGGTTGTTTCATAAAGAGCGGAATCCTGACTGGAGTTGTTACCAAAATATATGTCAGGATTTCAGCAAAAAGACTATGGGAGGAAGCCATGAAATACATCATCAGAAACGCGGTTTTGGACGATTTGGAGGAAATCGCCCAGGTGGAGGCCCTCTGTTTTCCGGCAGCGGAGGCAGCGGGAAAGGAAGCCTTTTTCAACCGCATAAAGACATTTTCCGACAGCTTTTTTGTGGCGGAGGACACAGAGACGGGAACTATTATTGGCTTTATAAACGGGGCCGTGGTTCATGAGAAGACCATTTGTGACGAAATGTTTGAGGATGCCGGCTGGCATAAAAAGGACGGCCCATATCAGAGTGTTTTCGGCCTGGACGTGATACCTCAGCGGCGGAAACAGGGAGTGGCTTTTGCCCTTATGGAAAGGCTCATTGAGGACGCCAGACAGAGGGGCAGAAAGGGGCTGATCCTGACCTGCAAAGAAAGGCTGATTCCTTATTACGAAAAATTTGGCTACCGCAGTCTGGGAATTTCAGAGTCCGTCCACGGAGGAGCAGTCTGGTACGATATGATTTTGGAGCTGAACCAATGAAAATTACTCTGATTACAGTTGGAAAAATAAAAGAACGGTATCTGGAACAGGCCATAGAAGAGTACCGGAAACGGCTGTCCCGATACTGTAAGCTGGAGATTCTTCAGACAGCGGACGAAAAGACGCCGGAGGGCGCCAGCGCTGCCTTAGAGGAGCAGATTAAGGAAAAAGAAGGGGAGCGGATCCTGGCTCTCATTAAAGAAGGAACCTTCGTCATTGCCCTGGCCATAGAAGGGAAGATGCTTTCCTCTGAGGAACTGGCAGAAACCATTGACAATCTGGGGGTAAAGGGAGTAAGCCAGATTGTTTTTATTATCGGGGGTTCTTTGGGTCTGTCAAAAAGGGTTCTGGACAGGGCGGATTACCGCCTGAGTTTTTCCCGAATGACCTTTCCCCACCAATTGATGCGGGTAATCCTGCTGGAACAGATTTACCGAAGCTACCGCATCATAACGGGACAGCCCTACCATAAGTAGGATAAAAATACAAAGATCAGGAGAGGAGTTAAAGATTATGAAGGAAGAACTGTTAAAAAAGGTAAAGGCGGTTGTCTGTGATGTAGACGGGACGCTGCTGACCAGCGACGGGGTGGTTTCTCCGGTTACGGCAAAGGCCATACGGGATCTGCGGGCCAAAGGGATTCTTTTCGGCATTGCCACTGGCAGAGATGCAAAAAGCGTTGAAGACCTGCTGGAAGAGTGGGGAATTGCAGGTCAGGCGGACGTGATTATCGGATCCGGCGGAGCCGAAATCCGGGACGTGGCTCTGGGAATCGATAAGGCTAGCTTCCCCTTAGAGGGCAGCCTGATCCGGGAAGTGATGAATCATTACCAGGATATGGAAGTCAGCTTTGTCATTCCTTTCCAGGGAGTGCTGTACGCTCCGGAAGAAGACGAGAGAGTGAAAAAGCTTTCCAAAGTTGATAAAATTCCCTATGAAATCGTAGATTTTGATGAGTTTTTGAAAACGCCCAGACCCAAGGTGATGATTGTCTGCAAACCGGAGCTTATGGACGCAGTGGTAGAGAGAAGCAAGACATTCCACAATGAACAGTACAAGAGCGCGGCCCTAAAAACCGCCAGCATTTTGTTTGAATACATGGATCCCAGAATTTCCAAAACCCACGGCCTTGAGGAAGTGGCTGAGCTGCACGGATTTTCTCTGGAAAATATCTGCACTTTTGGCGATGCGGACAATGATTTTGACATGACCCAGAACGCAGGCATCGGCGTTGTCATGGCCAACGGAAGCGAAAAGACCAAAAGCGCGGCGGATTACATTACAGAAGATAACAATCACGACGGAATCGGAAATTTCATTAACCAATATCTTCTGTAAGAGCAAACGACGGAAAGGAGATTCAGATGAGGTACCCTAAGGATTTAGCTCCCAACGGAACCATTGGGTTTGTGGCTCCGTCCTTTGGCTGCAATATCCAGCCTTACCGGGCGGCCTTTGATAATGGGTTAAAAAAGTTTCAGGAGAGAGGCCACAAAGTAGTATTGGGGCCTAACTGCTATGCAGGAGCCGGAATCGGCATCAGCAATACGCCTGAGAAATGCGGCCAGGAATTGACGGAAGGATACTGCAGCAGCGAAAGTGATGTGCTGATTTCCTGCGGAGGCGGTGAGCTGATGTGCGAAATTCTGGATTACGTAGACTTTAACAGGATTCGGGAAGCGGCCCCTAAGTGGTATATGGGATATTCGGACAATACCAACTTCACCTTTCTTTTAACGACTCTTTGCGACACAGCGTCCCTTTACGGCCCCTGCGCGGCGGCCTTTGGCATGGAACCCTGGCACGCCTCTTTGGAGGATGCCTATGGAATCCTGAGAGGTACGGTAGATTCTGTGTCCGGCTACGATCTGTGGGAGAAAGAGTCCTTAAAAGATGAGGATCACCCTCTGGAGCCTTACCATGTGACAGAGCCTTCGGTCCCCAGATATTTTTCAGAAGGAAAGGAGATGCCGGGAACGAATGTATCCTTTTCCGGAAGACTCATAGGGGGCTGTATGGACTGCCTGGTAAACCTGGCGGGAACCTGCTACGACCAGGTAGGAAAATTTCAGGAACGGTATCGGGAAGACGGCTTTATCTGGTTT
The DNA here is from genome assembly GCA_946498245.1 of uncultured Clostridium sp. Lineage (GTDB taxonomy): Bacteria > Bacillota > Clostridia > Lachnospirales > Lachnospiraceae > UMGS1370. The sequence continues at coordinate 97,994 of CAMMNN010000001.1, forward strand.
ATAGAGTCCTGCGATCTCAACGTCATGGCCATACGCAGGGCCATATGGGAAATGGATCACGCCGGCTGGTTCCGTTACGTTAAAGGATTCCTTATTGGCCGCCCCTACTGCTACGGGCAGGAGATGATGGGTCTTGACCAGTATCAGGCGGTTTGCGCCCTGCTGGCCAAATACCGTGTGCCGGTTCTGATGGATTTGGATCTGGGCCATTTGCCGCCTATGATGCCCATAATCTGCGGAGCATATGCAGGCGTCACCTTAAAGGACGGGCGGATCCACATTCAGTACGAGAAAAGATAAAATTCAGACTTACTGCATTTGCAATGTGCCCGGGCGGGAAATCGTCCGGGCGTTAAGCTTAGCGGCTGTCTGTGTGGGGTAGCTGTTAGTTACTTATGTGTTCGCTTATGAATTTTTTAATCAGTACTGCAGCTTCTTCCGCATTGGAAAAAAGAGCGGGGTGTCCTCCCTTTGGAAAAAGAAATACAGAAGATTGAGAACACATAGAAGCCATTTCTTTGTATTCTTGTTCCATGTTGTATCGGCAGCTTTCATCTTCTTTACTTCCCATGAATAGGGTGGGCGTTTTTAATTCCTCCAATGATTTATGGAATAGCGGACGCTTTTCCTCTGCACACTTCAATAGTGCTTCTGTATCAAGGTCAACTACCTTTTCCCAGTCTGCGCCCTGACAATACTCGTAAAATTGTCTTGACTGTGGATCTTCTTTTGCCGCTTTCCTTTCAGATAAAAGGTTAGCGGCAAAATTTTCATTAAGAGTACGTCCGTCAAAGCTGTCTGCCACGACTGCATGAAACAGGTCGGGGCGTTCCAATGCCGCATTGACCGCCGCCCATGCGCCGCCGCTTGTTCCGATAAGGCTGACCTTTCCGCATTGCAAATGCCCTGCAAGGGCAATAGTCTGCAAGGCTTCGTCATACCACATATCCGGCGAGAAGGTTTCCACCCGGTCGGACTGTCCATTACCTAAAAAGTCAATGAGAATACATCTGAAATTCTCTGCGTACAGCGGCATAAGTAGTTCAGACATTTTGGAAGAAGCGGTATTGCCATGGAGGAAGATAAGCGGATGGCCTTGTCCGTACTCTTTATAAAAAATGGATTTATCTTGATATTTGAAATATGCCATATTCTCATTTACCTTTCTTTTGGTTTATTATCTATCATGTAAGATTGCAGGCTTCTTTTACAGCCATTTTTTTCATAAAATGCTTCGATACCCGGCTGTGCGCCAAAATACAAGATAGTCGGGGTATTCTCCTTTGCAAGTTCAAGAAGTCTGCTGCCAATGCCTTGTTTTTGATATTCTGGAAGAACAAGCAATTCTGTAATTGTTCCATTTCGTATTTTTCATCTTTTGGAGTTAAGCGGCCAGGTATATATTCGCACTAAGATCAATACAACCTCACTAAGTGCTTATATGATACCATAATCCTCCTGTTTTTTATAGTTCCATTTAGAAAGCCATTCATAAATCGGACATGGCCTCATATATTAGGGTAAAGGAGTGAGGCTATGAAAAAGAAGGAAGAGATTTTGCGTATGTTTCCGGCAAAGCTCAGGGAAATACTGGGACAGGTTCCGGGAAATTATGAAGATGTCCAGGAAATCCGGCTCAGGGCCGGAGAACCTCTTCTGTTGGTAAAAGACAACCGGGAATACTACGTTTCTCCCGACGGGGCGCTGGAACAGGCAGTTTCCCGTGGGTTCGGCATTACCCCGGCCCAGATAAGGGAAACGGTAGAATATATGAGCAGTTATTCCCTTTACGCCTTTGAGGAGGAAGTAAGGCAGGGCTTCCTGACTCTTCGGGGCGGCCACAGAGTAGGGCTGGCAGGCCAAACCGTGCTGGAGGGAGGACGGATCAAGACCATAAAGCACATTTCCTTTTTAAACGTCAGGATTTCCCACGAGAAAAAGGGCTGTGCAGACAAGGTTCTTCCCTATCTCTGCCAGGAGGGGGAGGTGGTTTCCACTTTGCTGGTTTCACCGCCCCGGTGTGGGAAAACCACCATTCTCAGGGACCTGATCCGTATGATTTCCAACGGGGAAGGGGTAAAAAGGGGAATGACTGTAGGGGTGGTAGATGAACGGTCGGAGCTGGGGGCCTGTTACCAGGGCGTTCCCCAAAACGATCTGGGTATCCGCACTGATGTGCTGGACTGCTGCCCCAAAGCCAGCGGAATGATGATGCTAATCCGCAGCATGGCTCCGGAAGCCGTTGCGGTAGACGAGATCGGGAGCAGGGAGGATCTGGAAGCCATTGAATACGCCAGAAGCTGCGGCTGCCGGCTGCTGGCTACAGTCCACGGAAATTCCATTGAAGACTTAAAAGAGAAGCCGGTGTTAAGAAGACTGGTAGAGGAAAAAACCTTTGAACGGTACGTGGTGTTAAGCAGCCGGATCCATGCGGGGACCTTGGAGGCGGTTTACGATTCCCGGGGAAATCCCATTTATGAGAGAAGCCGGGAAGGGCTGGGATTAGCCGTATGAAGGCAGCGGGAGCTTTGTGTATCTGCCTCGGCGCGGCGGGCCTGGGCTGGCAGCTTGCCTTTGTATGGAAACAGCGGCTGGATCTGCTGGTGGCCCTGCGGCAGCTTATTTATTATTTAAAAGGAGAAATCCTGTACGGCCACGGAACTCTGGCGGAAGCCCTGTCCCAGTCCGGAAGGAAAGGGGGAGGACCCTTTGGAGAAATGTTTCAGCGGGCAGCGGAGAGGCTGAATCTCAGAGACGGAACGCTGTTTTCCCGGATTTGGAAGGAGGAGGCCGAAGGGCTGGCTTATTTGCCTCTGGTTCCGGAAGACTGGGAACAATTAAAGGGCCTGGGGGAAAGCCTGGGGTATCTGGATTTGGAGATGCAGGAGAGAACCCTTCTTCTCTATATTGAGCAATTAGATGAAACCATTGGATACTTAAAGGAGCATAAAAGGGAGAAATGCCGTCTGTATATGAGTCTTGGAATTATGGGAGGGCTGTTTCTTACCATAGCGTTTCTGTAAAAGTCCGCCGCCGGACAGGTGGCATACATTCAGGGCTGCCAAATGTGCCTGCCTTTTATGGGCGGCGTATCTGTCAGATTGAGGAAGGCTTTTTGCAGCAGAAACGGAGGGAGGGGCGATGGGCGTTAGTCTGATTTTTAAAATTGCCGCAGTGGGGATCCTGGTTTCTGTGATCTGCCAGATCCTAAAGCACAGCGGACGGGAGGAACAGGCGTTTTTGACCAGTCTGGCCGGATTGGTGCTAGTGCTGTTCTGGATGGTTCCGTACATTTATGAACTCTTTGAAACCATAAAAGAATTGTTTTCTTTATAGTCTGTTTTTAGGCCCGGGAGCCGGGAGGTGGGAAAATGACAGTAATAGCCATGGCGGCCGTAGGCCTTACGGCAGTTTTGCTCAGCGTCCAGTTAAAGGCACTGAAAGGAGAATACGGCGTGTATCTCTCCGCCGCCGCGTGTCTGTTTATTTTTTCTTATGGCATACGGAAGATGGAAACCATTCTGGCAGGGATCCGCCAAATTGAGGAATACATTCAAATCAATCAGGTGTATTTAACCGTATTGATAAAAATCATCGGCATAGCTTATATTGCGGAATTTTCCGCCGGGATCTGCCGGGACTCCGGCTACAGCGCCATAGGAACCCAAATAGAAATCTTTGGGAAGCTGTCGATTCTGGCGGTAAGTATGCCCATTATTCTGGCCCTTTTGGAAACCCTGGGAGGATTTTTGACATGAAGGCCCCTGGGGCCGTCCTCTTTACAGCCCTCCTTCTGTCCCTGGAGCTTTCCTTTTTATCCTTTGCAGAAACGGGAGGGGGAGAGGATAGGGGGCTTGCCGTCCAGGAGGAAGCTATGGCGGATCTGGAAGACTTCGGACTGGAGGAGATAGAAGAATACCTGGGCGGAAACCGGCCGGAAGGAATAGAACTCTCCTTTGGCCAGTTGGTTAGGGACATTATCGGAGGAAACTTTAAAGAGGCGGCGAAACAAATGGGAACTGCAGTAAAAGACGCTCTGGTTTCCAATGTCAGCCAGGGAGGAAAGCTTTTGGGACAGGTAGTGCTTCTGGGATTGGCGGGAGCTGTATTTTCCGGTTTTTCCGGAATGTTTTCCCAGGGCCAGATTTCGGAAACCGGATTTTTCGTAACCTACCTGCTGCTTTTTGCCTGCCTTGGGGCCGGCTTCTCCCAGAGCGTCCAGATTGCCGCCGGCGTCCTGGAGCACCTTTTAAATTTTATGAAGGTTCTGCTGCCGGCTTTTTTTATGGCTGCGGCCTTTTCCGGAGGAAGTATTTCCAGCGCCGTTCTTTATGAGACGACTCTGGGAGCCATTGCCATTTTCCAGGGGATTTGTTTTATGGCCGGACTTCCTCTTATCAGGATTTACGCCCTGTTTATTCTGGCGGGAAAAATTTCCAGGGAAGACAGTATTTCCCGGCTGACGGATCTCATTGGCCAGATTGTCCGGTGGGGACTGAAAACCATAATGGGACTGCTCCTTGGATTCCAGCTTATCCAGGGATTGGTGCTCCCTAGCGTAGACGCGGCGGGACAGACGGGACTTCTGCGTCTGGCGGAGGCCATTCCCGGCATCGGCCAGGGAGCCAGGGCCGTAACCCAGGTGATTTTGGGCTCCGGCGTGTTAATCAAAAATGCCATAGGCGCAGCCGGAGCTGTGGTGCTGGCAGCCATTTCCGCAGTCCCCCTTATTCAGCTTGCGGTGCTGGCTCTGCTGTATCAGGGAGCTGCGGCTCTTTTAGAACCCGTCTGCGACAAAAGAATTGTATCCTGCATTCAGGGGATTTCAGACGCTCATAAACTGCTCATCAGTCTGGTGTGGACAGCCCTTGTGCTATTTGCCGCAAGTCTGGCCATTGTCTGCGCCTGTACCAACGCAACGTATTTTGCCGGGTAAAATCATGGAAGGAATTTTAGAATGGGTAAAGCGGATTGTATGCTATCTGGTATTTGTAACGGTTTTGGCCGGACTCTTTCCCAAAAAGAATTATGAGAAATACTTTCGCCTTTTTGCAGGGCTGATTCTCATTCTTTTGGTGATCCAGCCCGTCACCGGGGCCCTGGATTTGGACAAAAAGCTGCTGAAAGCCTTTGAAGCCATAGAGTATGAGGGCACGGCCCGGGAATTTCGCCAGCAGGCTTCTGAGATGGAGGCGGAACGTTTCCGGAGGATCACGGAAGGGTATGGAGAAGTGGTGGAAGAGGATATTGAAACCATGGCCAGGGCTCAGGGGGCCTGGGACGCCAAAGCCCAGGTGACCATTGAAGAGGATTCCCGGAAAGAAAATTACGGAAAAATAACGGGGATCCGCCTGACGGTCTGGGAGAAAGAACAGAGCAGGGAGGCGGCTGCATCTGTGGATCCGGTAAAGGTGGGAGTGGAAGACGTAATCATAGGCAGCCCGGAAACAGAACCGCCCTTTACGGAAACAGAGAAAGGGAAGGAATTAAAAAGCCGGATTGCAGAGGATTATGGATTGGAGGAAAGCTGTGTGGAAATTCAATGGGAAGATTAAAAAGGAACAGTGGCTGCTGATCCTGCTGGCAGGGGCTGTCTTGATGATTTTGGCCATGCCGGCAGGGACGGACAAAGGGGAAAAGGGAACTCTTTATGATATTGGGGAACAGGAGAAGGCTGCGGGCCGCCAGAAACCGGAAGGAGGAACCACAGGAAACGCCGGAGGAGCGGAGGGCGGCATAACGGAAAAGGGCGCCTACGAAGAGGCGCTGGAAGCCAGAATCCGGGAGATTTTAAAGAATGTAGAGGGTGTGGGAACCGTAGATGTGATGATTGTTCTGAAATCCACAGAAGAAAAGGTGGTCCGGGTTGACCAGAGAACCTCTTCTTCCTCCACTAAAGAGCAGGACTCTCAGGGCGGCGTCCGGGAAGCGCTGCAGTCGGATTTGGAGGAAACCACCATTATGACGGATTCCGGAGATGGCAGCCAGCCCATTATTGAAAAAGAAATTTATCCGGAAATCTCCGGAATTATCATCAGCGCATCAGGGGGAGGAAGTCCTCAGGTGCAGGCGGAAATTTCTGAAGCAATGGAAGCATTATTTGGCCTCCCGGCACATAAAATAAAAGTGTTAAAGCGGGTGGAATAAAGGAGCGAGGGAAATGAAACTGAAAAGGGACAGCAGCAAGCCGAAAAAAGAATTAAATATGAAACGCCTGTTTCGGAGAAATCAGATTATCATTACGACACTGGCCATTATGATTGCCGCCGCCGGTTATCTGAATTACGCGGGACAGGAAGAGCTGGGAGCCGGAGGCGCCTATGAAGCCGGACTGACAGATATTTCCGAAGAAGATCTGCTGGCGGAAAACCAGGCGGCCGGAACCTATCCGGGAGACGGACAGATGATGGAAATCGCCAGTCTGGATCAGGACGGCGAGGATATTGATGCCCTTGACGCGGCAGCAGAGAGTTCCGCTGCTGAAACAGAGGCGGAGCTTACTGCAAACGAGCAGGACGCGGAGGCGGAGATTGAAAGCGCCGCTGGGGAAACGGGACTGGAAAATCCCGGGGAAGCCGTTTTAACCAGCGGGATCAGCGTATCGGACTACATAGCCAATGTCCAGCTCAGCAGGGAACAGGTCCGGGCAAAAAACAAAGAAGCCCTTATGGAAATTGTCAACAATCCGGCCATTGAAGAGGCAGCAAAGCAGCAGGCCGTCCAGAATATGGTGGAGCTGACGGAAATCGCTGAAAAGGAAAACGCAGCGGAAACCCTGCTGCTGGCCAAAGGATTTTCCGATCCCGTAGTCAGCATCAGCAGCGATAAAGTGGACGTAGTAGTAAACGCCGCCAGCATTACGGATCCCCAGCGGGCCCAGATTGAAGACATTGTAAAGAGAAAAGCAGAAGTGGGGGCGGATCAAATCGTCATTACCCTGTTAAACCTGGCGGAATAAAATCTGCTGCCGCCCAGGGCCCCTGATACTGCGAAAAAGTTTGGAAACGACCTTTCCAAACGGCCCCGTTTTTGCTATAATAGACCTAATCTATATGGACAGGAGGAGTTATGGTGGCAGAAACAGAGAACCGCAGTACCCATAAATTATATGAAAAAGATAAAATCGGCGAAGTTCAGATCGCAGATGAGGTAGTAGCCATTATCGCAGGACTGGCGGCTACCGAGGTGGAAGGCGTCGACTCCATGGCCGGCAATATCACCAATGAGCTGGTGGGAAAGCTGGGAATGAGAAACCTTTCCAAAGGCGTAAAGATTGATGTGACGGAAGAGAACGTATGCGTTGATCTTTCCCTGTATTTAAAGTACGGATACAATATTCCGGATGTCAGCGCTAAGGTTCAGGAACGGGTAAAATCCGCTATTGAAAATATGACCGGCCTTGCGGTTTTAGAGGTCAATGTCAAAATAGCCGGCGTCAATATGAGCGAAGAGAAATAACCGGAAGATCCGGCCATATGAAAAACAAAACTACAGGGGCCGCCGCACTAAGCAATTAGGGCGCGGCTCCTTTTGCCACTTGTGCAACCCGCCGCCATTTGCTATAATGAATCCAAACGCCCGCCGGCCCAGGCTCAAAGAAAGCCAGAGGATCGGCAAAACCATACAATGCAGGAGGAAAGACGATACATGACCAGAAGAGAGTTGCGGGAACATTGCTTTAAAATGCTGTTCTGTGCAGATTTTTATCCGGCGGAGGAGAAGGAAGATCAGCTTGAACAGTATTTCCTGTCGCCGGAGGAGGATGAAACGACGCCTGAGGGAGTCAGCCAAATCCTGCACCGGGTAGAGCTTAGGGAAGGGGACGGCGATCTTTTAAAAGAACGGGCAGAAAAAATTATGGCCGTTATTCCGGACTTGGACGAAAAAATCAATCAGGTGGCGGAAGGCTGGAAAACCCGCAGAATGGGAAAAGTGGAACTGACCATCCTGCGGCTGGCTCTTTATGAAATGAAATACGACGACACCATTCCGGAAAAAGTCGCCATTAACGAGGCGGTGGAACTGGCGAAGAAATTCGGCGGCAACGATTCCCCGGCCTTTGTAAACGGAATCCTGGCAAAGCTGGTGTAGTATGGCCGGCGTATATACGGTATCCCAGGTTAATTCCTATATCCGGAATCTTTTTGCCCAGGATTTTGCCCTGAACCGCATTTCGGTAAAAGGGGAAGTTTCCAACTGCAAATACCATTCTTCCGGCCATATTTACTTTACCTTAAAAGACAGCGGAAGCGCCATAGCCGCCGTCATGTTTGCCGGACAGCGGAAAGGACTGGATTTCCGTCTTCAGGAAGGACAGCAGATCGTGGTAAAGGGCAGTGTCGACGTCTATGAGCGGGACGGGAAATACCAGCTTTACGCCAGAGAAATCACCCTGGACGGGGCGGGAGATCTGTTCCGGCGCTTTGAGGCTTTGCGAAACGAATTAGAAGAAATGGGAATGTTTGATCCCCAGTACAAAAGGCCGATTCCAAAGTACGCCCAAAGGATCGGCGTCGTTACCGCCAGTACCGGCGCGGCTGTCCGGGATATTATGAACATTGCAAAAAGAAGAAACCCTTACGTTCAGCTTGTGCTGTATCCGGCCCAGGTTCAGGGAGAGGCGGCCAAATACAGTATTGTAAAAGGCCTGCAGACCTTAGACGCCATGGGGCTTGATATTATTATCGCAGGCCGGGGCGGAGGTTCCATAGAAGATTTGTGGGCTTTCAATGAAGAAATAGTGGCCAGGGCGATTTTTGCCTGCAAGACTCCGGTAATTTCCGCTGTGGGCCACGAAACCGACGTAACCATAGCCGACTATGTGGCGGATTTAAGGGCTCCCACGCCCTCTGCTGCCGCAGAGCTGGCCGTCTTTGATTACCGCCAGTTTGAAGAGCAGATGGAAAATTTCCGGCAGAGGCTCCTTCGCTCCGCCCTGCGGCAGACGGAAAGGACCCGTTTCCGATGCGGCGAGTACGGGTACCGTCTCAAGATGAAACACCCTAAAAAGAAGCTGGACGATCAGCGGCAGCGGGCGGCGGACATAGAAGAGCGTCTGGAACGGCAGATGAAAGAACGGCTGACACAAAACCGCCACAGGCTGGCCCTGGCTGCGGAACGGCTGCGGGGACTTTCTCCTCTGGATAAATTAAGCCGGGGCTACGGCTTTATCAGCGGGGAAGACGGACAGAGGATTTCCTCTGTAGAGCAGGCGGAAACCGGGAAGCCTTTGTATATCCATGTCCGGGACGGAAGGATTACGGCCCGGGTGGAGGAAACGGAAGCGATGAGCAGGATGGAGGAATTATGAGCGAGGAGCTGACCATAGAAGAAACCTTTGAAGCGCTGGAGGAAGTGCTGAACCAGATGGAAGCCCAGGAGATTTCCCTGGAAGAAAGCTTTTCCTGCTATGAAAAGGGAATGAAACTCATCAAATACTGCAATGATAAGATTGACAAAGTGGAAAAGCAGATTATGGTGCTGAGCGAGGAGCAGGGCGATGAAGGACTTTAAAATACAATTAGAGGAACGGACCCGGGAAGTGGAGGAGGCCATTTACCGCTATCTTCCGGAGGAAACCGGGTACCAGAAAACGGTTCTGGAGGCCATGAATTACAGCATGAAGGCAGGGGGAAAACGATTAAGGCCAATGCTGATGCAGGAAGTGTGCAGGCTGTTAGGCGGCTCCCTGAAGGAGATAGAACCCTTTATGGCGGCCATGGAAATGATCCACACCTCCTCCCTGATTCATGACGATTTGCCCTGTATGGACAATGATGAATACCGCCGGGGCAAAAAGAGCACTTGGGCCGCTTATGGAGAGGACATGGGAGTCTTAGCAGGGGACGCTCTGATAGTGTACGCCTTTGAAACGGCCTGTAAAGCCTTTGCCCTGTCGGAGCATCCCGAAAGAGTGGGAAAGGCCATAGAGATCCTGGCCCGAAAGACCGGCATTTACGGAATGATCGGCGGCCAGACTGTAGATGTGGAGATGACCAATAAGCCCCTTTCCGGAGAAAAGCTGGACTTTATTTACCGCTTAAAGACAGGAGCCCTTTTGGAAGCGTCCATGGTTATCGGAGCAGTAATGGCCGGAGCGGACGAAGAGTGCTGCCGCCTGGTGGAAAAGGCTGCGGCGGAAATCGGCATGGCTTTCCAGATCCGGGACGACATACTGGACGTTACCAGCAGCCAGGAAGTGCTGGGAAAGCCTGTGCTCAGTGATGAGAAAAACTGCAAAACCACTTATGTGACCTTAGAAGGCATAGAAAAAGCAAAAAGTGATGTGGCGCGTATTTCCCAGGAGGCCATTGAAGACATTCGGAAGCTTCCGGGAGAAAATACATTTTTGGAAGAACTGGCGGCCATGCTGGTTACCAGGGAGAAGTAAGGACGGATTACCATGGTACTGGAACAGATTAACGGTCCAGATGACGTAAAGAATCTGGACTGGCAGGAATTAACCCAACTGGCGGAAGAGATCCGGGAGTTTTTAATTGAAAAAATCAGCCATACAGGGGGCCATTTGGCCTCCAACCTGGGAGTGGTGGAGCTTACCATTGCCATGTACCGGGCTTTTCAGTTCCCGGAAGATAAGGTGATTTGGGACGTAGGCCACCAATCCTACACCCACAAGATCCTCAGCGGCAGAAAAGATGCCTTTGACGAGCTGCGCCAATACGGGGGCCTCAGCGGATTTCCTAAGAGGAAGGAAAGCCTTTATGACGCCTTTGACACAGGACACAGCTCCACCTCTATTTCGGCGGGACTGGGAATCGCCCAGGCCAGAGATATTTTGGGGCAGGATTATAAAGTAATATCCGTAATCGGAGACGGGGCTCTCACTGGCGGCATGGCCTACGAGGCCCTGAATAACGCTGCCCGGATTCAGAAAAATTTTATTATTGTGTTAAATGACAATAATATGTCCATTTCAGAAAATGTAGGCGGAATGTCCCGCTACCTCAACGGATTGAGAACAGATGTGGGCTATAATGAGCTGAAAAAGAGGGTAACGGACGCTTTGGACCGGATTCCGGGAATGGGCCAGCCTATTATTGATAAAATCAAACGGACGAAAAACGGCATTAAACAGCTTTTCATTCCGGGAATGCTTTTTGAAAACATGGGAATTACCTATCTGGGTCCGGTGGACGGCCATGACATCCGCCTTCTGTACCGGACCTTTCAGGAGGCAAAACGCCTGGATCATGCGGTTTTGGTTCATGTCATTACGAAAAAAGGAAAGGGCTACCGTCCGGCGGAGAAAAATCCTTCCCGCTTCCACGGAGTAGACCCCTTTGACATTGAAACGGGAAAACCCTTAAAGGAAAAACAGCATCCCACTTATACGGATGTATTCTCCCGGGCCATGTGCAGGCTGGGACAGACCCACCCGAATCTGGCGGCGGTGACGGCGGCTATGCCCGACGGCACAGGGTTAAAACGCTTCGGGCAGATGTTTCCGGAACGGTTTTTTGATGTGGGAATTGCTGAGGAACACGCCGTGACCTCGGCTGCCGGTATGGCTGCCGCAGGCTTAAAGCCGGTAGTGGCCGTGTACTCCTCCTTCCTTCAAAGGGGCTTTGATCAGATCCTCCACGACGTCTGCATCCAAAATCTGCCGGTGGTATTTGCGGTGGATCGGGCAGGACTGGTAGGAAGCGACGGGGAAACCCATCAGGGGATTTTTGATCTCAGCTATTTGACGGCCATTCCCAATATGAGCGTTATGGCGCCTAAAAACAGGTGGGAATTGGAAGATATGCTGGCCTTTGCCGTTGATTACGACGGGCCTGTTGCAATCCGCTATCCAAGAGGAGAAGCTTACCGGGGCCTGAAGGAATTTCGCAGTCCCATTGAATACGGAAAAGGTGAGATTCTTTATGAGGAAGGGGAGATTGCTCTTTTAGCCGCAGGCAGCATGGTCAGCACTGCGGAGCATATCCGGGAAAAATTAAAGGCAAAGGGCCACTCCTGTACTTTGGCCAACCTGCGGTTTGTAAAGCCCCTGGATACGGGGCTGCTGGACCGGCTGGCGGAGAGCCACCCGGTAATCGTAACCATGGAAGAGAACGTTCTTCAGGGCGGTTTCGGCCTTTTGGCATCAGCTTACCTTCAGGAGCATCACCCTAAGGTTCAGGTGGTTCAGGTGGCTCTTCCCGACGCCTATGTGGAACATGGAAACGTAACGGTTTTGCGGGAAGGCCTGGGAATTGACAGTGATTCTGTTTTAAGACAGCTAGAGGAAAGGGGCCTGTGCTGACAGATCCAAAGACAGCAGGAGAAGGCGGCACAGGATAAACAATGAAAGAACGATTAGATGTACTGTTAGTAAAAAGAAATCTGGCGGAGTCCAGAGAAAAGGCGAAAGCCATTATTATGTCCGGAATCGTCTATGTAGACGGCCAGAAGGAAGATAAAGCGGGAACGACTTTTGATGAAACCGCCGTGGTGGAGGTGCGGGGAACCACGTTAAAATACGTAAGCCGGGGCGGTTTAAAGTTAGAGAAAGCCATGGCCTCATTCGGAGTGAATTTAGAGGGAAAGGTCTGCATGGATGTAGGGGCTTCCACCGGGGGCTTTACAGACTGTATGCTTCAGAACGGCGCCGTGAAGGTGTACGCCGTAGACGTAGGCCACGGACAGTTGGCCTGGAAACTGAGAAACGATCCCCGGGTCGTCTGCATGGAAAAGACCAATATCCGATACGTAACGAGAGAAGAGATCAAGGAAGCCATTGACTTTTCTTCCATTGACGTTTCTTTTATCTCCCTGACGAAAGTGCTGGGACCGGTAAAGGCTCTCTTGGCAGAGGACGGACAGATTGTGTGCCTCATTAAGCCCCAGTTTGAAGCTGGCCGGGAAAAGGTAGGAAAAAAAGGCGTTGTCCGGGATAAGAAGGTTCATTTGGAAGTCATTGAGATGGTCATGGAATATGCGGCGTCCATTGGCTTTGAACTGTTGGCCCTGGACTATTCCCCTATCCGCGGCCCGGAGGGCAATATTGAATACCTTCTGTACCTGCAGAACCATCCGGAGGGAACTTCCGTCTGTCAGCCTGCAATTAACGCGGCGGCTATTGTCGATGAATCCCACGAAAGTCTGTAGTGAGAATGGTATCTGCAGAAAAGGGAAAAACCGGAGGACACATGAAAAACTTTTACATTATAGCCAATACTCAGAAGGAGGACGCCAGGAGAACAGTAGAGGCTGTGGAAAGCTACCTCAGAAGCCATGGGGCCTCCTGCCGGATCCAGCGGGAAAATTGGAAGGCGCAGTCGGGACGGTATACGGATTCCAGGCAAGTGCCAAAGGAAACAGACTGTATTATCACGGTAGGCGGAGACGGGACTCTCATACAGGCCGCCAGGGATCTGGCCGGACGGGAGATTCCCCTTATCGGAATTAACCGGGGCCATTTGGGATACTTAACCCAGGTCAGCAGGCGGGAAGACATTCGGGAAATGGCGGACGCCCTGTTGGCGGATCAGTACCAGATCGAGGAGAGAATGATGCTGGACGGCCGCATCTTCCGGGAAGGCCGGGAGCTGGCCAGGGATATTGCCCTCAATGAGATCGTCCTGACTCACCGGGACGCTATCCGGGTCCTGCGTTTTGGAGTTTACGTCAACGGGGAGTTTTTAAACGAATATACTGCCGACGGACTCATTGCAGCGACTCCCACAGGATCCACTGCTTACAATCTGTCAGCCGGAGGGCCCATTCTGGCCCCTTACGCCAACATTACGGTATTAACGCCCATTTGCTCCCATGCCCTTAACGCCAGGAGCATTGTGCTGCCGGCGGACGACGAGGTCTGCATTGAAGTACGGGAAGGCAGTCAGGCCGTTGTTTTTGATGGAGATAAAACGGTAAATCTGGAAAAAGGAGATCAACTGACAGTGACCCGTTCCAGTGAAAAGACCCGGCTCATCCGTCTGAGGCAGGTTTCATTTCTGGAAAATTTGAGCAATAAACTGGCAGGGGTATAGGGGCTAAGGAGGAAGCCGATGAAAGTTGAAAGACACAGCAAAATCGTTGAACTCATTGGAAAATATGAGATAGAAACCCAGGAGGAGCTGGCGGAGTATCTGAACCGGGAAGGGTTTCAGGTGACTCAGGCTACGGTTTCCAGGGACATTCGGGAGCTGAAGCTGACGAAGGTTCAGGCGGAAAGCGGAAAACAGCGGTATATGGTTTTAAAGCCCCAGGGAACCTTCAGCGATAAATATATCCGTATTCTCAGGGACGGCTATGCCAGTATGGATATGGCCCAGAATATCCTGGTCATAAAAACCGTATCCGGCATGGCTATGGCAGTGGCGGCTGCATTGGACGCCATTCATTTTCATGAAATCGTAGGCTGCATAGCCGGGGACGATACGATTATGTGCGCCGTCAGAAGCGTAGACGATACCATTTTGGTCATGGACAAGATTCGCAAGCTCATTGCAGAATAGGAGGCGGCCCATGCTGTTGGAACTGCACGTCAGAAACCTGGCGCTGATTGAAAAAGCGGATATTGAGTTTACGGAAGGACTCAATATCCTGACAGGAGAAACGGGAGCCGGAAAGTCCATTATTCTGGGCTCCATTAATATGGCTCTGGGAGGGAAAACCTCTAAGGACAGTATCCGCCAGGGGGCGGACAGCGCCTATATTGAGCTTTTATTTTCCATTACGGATCCGGAAAAGATCCGGGAACTGAAAAACAGGGATGTGTATCCCGACGAAGACGGCCTTCTTATTGTGTCCCGGAAGATTATGGCCTCCAGAAGTACGGCCAGAATCAATGATGAAACGGTAACCAGCGCCAGACTCAGGGAGATCACAGGGCTGCTTCTGGATATTCACGGACAGCACGATCACCAGTCCCTTCTGCACAAGGCAAAACATCTGGAAATTCTGGACGCATATCTGAAAGAACAAACCCATTCCGTAAAACTGCAGATAGAAAAAGAATTTCGTATTTTCCAGGATCTTACAAAGCGCATGGACGGATTTACACTGGATCAGGAGGGAAGAATCCGGGAAGCCGATTTCTGCCGTTTTGAAATCAACGAGATAGAACAGGCGGCATTAAGGCCGGGTGAGGAAGAAGAGCTGGCGCTGGAGTACCGCCGTCTGGCCAATTCCCGTAAGATTATGGAAGGCCTCTCTTTCGCCTACGACGCAGTTCAGAGCGACGCCCTCAGTCGGGCAGTGCGGGAAATGGAGGCCATCTATCAATATGATGAGAAGGGGCTTCTGGGGCTGAAAACCCAACTGGAGGATTTGGAGAGCCTTTTAGGGGACGCTGGCCGGGAAATCTCCTCCTATATGGAAGAAATGACCTTTGACGAAGAGGCATTCAGCCAGATCGAAGAGCGCCTCAACCTGATCCGCGGGCTCCAGGCAAAGTATGGCGGCACAGTAGAGGAAATTTTAAAAAATCTGGAAGAAAAAAAGAAACGCCTGGAAGAATTGGAGCATTACGACCAGATCCGGCTGGAAGTGGAAAAAGATCTGAAAGAATCCAGGGTTCGCCTGCAGGAATTGTGTGAAGAATTATATGAGATCCGAAAAAGCGGAGCCAAAAAGCTCAGTCTCCGGATTTCGGAAGCATTAAAGGATTTAAATTTTTTAAACGCCGCCTTTTCTATAGAACTGAGCCGTCTGGATCACTTTACAGCCAATGGCTTTGACGAGGCAGAATTTAAGATTTCCGCAAATCCCGGCGAACCGGCCAGACCGCTTCGGGAAGTGGCCTCAGGAGGCGAGCTTTCCCGGATTATGCTGGCCATCAAAGCGGTTTTAGCGGACACGGATGAGATTCCGACTCTGATTTTTGATGAAATCGACGCCGGAATCAGCGGACGGACAGCCCAGAAGGTGTCGGAGAAGCTTTCTTATATTGGAAGGAATCATCAGGTCATCTGCATTACCCACCTTCCCCAAATCGCCGCCATGGCGGACAGCCATTTTGAAATCGCCAAAAATGCAAAAGACGGGCGCACGGTTACAACCATTGTCCGGCTGAAAGAGGAAGAAATGATCCGGGAGCTGGCAAGGCTTCTGGGCGGGGCTGAAATCACCGGCGCAGTCCTGGAAAATGCCCGTGAAATGAAAAAACTGGCAGACAAAACAAAGCTGGGAGGACAAACTAAATACTGACAGATTACATTTTCCGTTTTGACTCATACTATCCTGTGTAGACTGCAAGAGGAGGTATGGATATGACAGGACGGAAGCATTTCTACAAAGTGCTGCGCCGGATATTCTGTGCAGCGCTTTTATTTTCTGTTGTTTTTACATGGTATTATCTGGATCGCTCCATTCCGGACAAGGTTCATATTGTGGCCAGGGAAGAAGAGCTGTTCAGCCTGAATCTGCCTTTAAGCGCCAGTTTTGAAAGCGAGAGCACAGAAGTGGTGGTAGGAAACGGGACCAATATCCCTCAGGGACAAGTCCGCATCGATACGGGACAGCCCATGACCCTGTATTCCGACACCCAGGGAAGCTATAAGGTAGGAGTAAAGCTTTTCGGTCTTTTTCAGTTTAAAGAGATGGAGGTCAATGTAGTAGATACCCGCTATGCCATTCCCTGCGGCGTCCCTGTGGGAATCTATTTAAAATCCGACGGCGTTATGGTTATAGGAACGGGGAAGATTACCGATTCTTCCGGCCAGGAGCAGGAACCGGCCTACGGCATCTTAAAGTCCGGGGATTATATTGAAGCCATAGACGGAAGGGACCTGGACAATAAGGAACAGTTAATAGAGGCTGTAAACCAGGCGGGGGCCAACGGCTCCGGCAGCGTAGCCCTGACCATCCGCCGGGATGGGGAGGAAATGAATGTCAGTATGGACACCGTAGCGGCAGAGGACGGCACGTATAAGCTGGGGGCCTGGGTGCGGGACGATACCCAGGGTATCGGAACCATGACCTATCTGGATTTAAACGGAAAATTCGGCGCCCTGGGCCACGGCATCAGCGACAGCGATACCGGCCAGGTGGTTTCCATAGAGGACGGGGCCCTTTATGAAACCCAGATTATGGGGATTGAGAAAGGAAGCGCCGGAAAACCGGGGGTTATGAGCGGGGTTATTTACTACGGTCCCCAATCGGAGCTGGGGACTGTGACGGCCAACACAGAGGAAGGCATCTTTGGAGTTGCCGGGGAAGAACTGAAAAGCCGCATAGGGGGCGAGGCGCTGCCAATCGGGTACCGCCAGGACGTCCATGAGGGGGAAGCCTTCATTCGCAGCAGCGTTTCCGGCGAGGTAAAAGACTACAAAATTGAAATCCAAAAGGTAGATTATTCCACGGCCCACAAAAATAAAGGCATGGTGATTCAGGTGGTAGACGAGGAGCTTCTGGCCCTTACAGGAGGCATTGTCCAGGGAATGAGCGGCAGCCCCATTATTCAGGACGGGAAACTGGTGGGAGCCGTAACCCATGTCTTTGTACAGGACTCGTCCAGGGGATACGGGATTTTTATTGAAAATATGCTGGATCATTAAAAATACAGACGCCGGCCGCCCATTTCCGGGAGGCCGGCGTATTGACGGTGTCCCGAAAAAAAATTATAATAAACATTGGGAATACAATAACTGGAAACGGGGGGACATATGAAGCAGGCTCGGACAAAACATCTGGATTTTATTATAGGGGATATTATAGCTTTAGAGTTGGCCCAGGCCATAATGGTGGCCGTAAGCCCCAACAAACTGACTCCTGCGCTTTATAACCGGTATCTCCAATTGGGGATCCTGCTGGTTGTAATCAATTTTACAGTTATCTTTTTTACAGACGGATATAAGGACGTTCTCCGCAGAGGCTATTTAAAGGAAATGATAGCAGTGGCCCGTCAGATGGCGGCGATTTTCGTTCTGGAAGTCCTTTTCCTTTTCGCCTTTCAGCTTAGTAATCTCTATTCCCGGTGGATCCTTTTCGCCACATTTTTCCTGGGAATCCTTTTGATGTACGGAGAACGCCTCCTGATTAAACGCTATCTGAAAATGCGTTTTGATCAGAACAAATATGCCAGAAATCTCATGGTCATTGCCACAGAGGAGCAGGCAAAGGTGCTGGTGGAGCGGCTGACTTCCCAATCCCTGACCATCTTTAAGATCGTAGGCCTTGCCGTGACAGACAAAGATTTGAGGGGAAAGGAGATTTTGGGCGTTTCCGTAACCTCCTCCAAAGACGATTTTATGGAATACGCAGGCTCCCATGTAGTAGACGAGATTTTAGTCAGCGTCCCCGAGGATCCCAAATACGAGGAGCAGTTGGCAAAAATGTTTTTATCCATCGGCCTTGTGGTCCATATTTATATGGAGCAGTATTTCTATAATCTGCCAAACCGGGAACAGGAGCAAATCAGCAATATTAACGTCCTTACCTGTTTTAACCGTCAAATCACTATGGGTACGGCTTTCTGCAAACGGTTAATGGACATAGCCGGGGGTCTGGTGGGGACTCTGTTAGCTGTGCTGATAGGAATTATAATCGGCCCTCTTATCTATATGAAATCCCCCGGCCCCATTATTTTCTCCCAGATCAGGGTGGGGAGAAACGGCCGCAAATTCCGTATTTACAAATTCCGCTCCATGTATCTGGACGCAGAGGAGAGAAAAAAGGAGCTGGAGAGCCGCAATAAAATGAAGGGGAATATGTTTAAAATCGACGACGATCCCAGGATTATCCCGGGAATCGGCAAATTTATCCGAAAGACGAGTTTAGACGAATTTCCACAGTTTTTTAACGTTTTAAAAGGCGATATGAGCCTGGTGGGAACCAGACCGCCTACGGTAGACGAGTATGAGAAATACAGCTTTTACCAAAACAAACGGCTGGCCATGAAGCCAGGGATTACCGGAGTCTGGCAGATAAGCGGAAGAAGCGACATAACGGATTTTGACGAAGTAGTACGGATGGACAGCGAATACATAGACGACTGGAGCGTTGAAAAGGATATTAAAATCGTTTTAAAAACGGTTCTTCTGATGTTTACAGGAAAGGGAAGCGTCTGATGGAAAATAAACTTTTTGCCGATTACCATGTGCATACGGAATTTAGCGACGATTCCGTTTATCCAATGGAAAGGGTCATAGAAGATGCCATAGCCATGGGAATGGACGAAATCTGCATAACGGATCACGTAGACTATGGGATCAAATTAGACTGGGACTGCGGGAAGGAAATCCAATACCGAAACGGAGCGCCTCTGGCCAACGTGGATTATCCGAGATATTTTGAAAAAATTGCCAAGATGAAAGGTTTATACGGGGATCAGATCCGGATACGGACAGGCCTTGAAATGGGAATCCAGAAGCACACTGTCCCGCAGTTTCGCTCCCTCTATAAACGGTACGCCTTTGATTTTATTATCCTGTCCATTCACCAGGTGGACGACCAGGAGTTTTGGACACAGGAGTTCCAAAGGGGAAAGACCCAGGAGGAATACCAGAGGCGGTATTATGAGGAAATGCTGGAAGTAGTCAGGGAGTATAAAGACTACAGCGTATTGGGCCATATGGATCTCATTGCCCGGTACGATAAAAAGGGGCCCTATCCCTTTTCCAAAATACAACCCTGGATTAAGGAAATCTTAGAAGTGGTAATCGCCGACGGAAAGGGGATTGAAGTCAACACCTCATCTGAAAGGTACGGCCTTTCCGACACGACGCCGTGTGAGGAAATATTAAAACAATACCGGGAGATGGGAGGAACAATTGTCACCATAGGCAGCGACAGCCACAGTCCGGAGCATCTGGGAACCTATATCAAAGAAGGGAAAGAGATGTTAAAAAAGCTGGGCTATAAACAGTTCTGCACATATGAAAATATGGAACCTATATTCTATGATTTATAAAATGAATAATTTTTAGGAGTGGTCTGTTGGGGGCCACTCCTACTTTTATGTAACAGGAAACAGTGCTCCCTGTTACATAAAAGTTTTCGGCAAAAGGCGCACTCTTTTTAATGTCGAAACTTGCGGTTGAATCTCGTTGCGAAGGGGAAAAATACGAGGCTATAATACATGGTACAGCACAAAACGCTGGAAATGTTTAAAAACGAGGAGGAGAGTTTTCACATGGCAGAGTTAAACGTGGCGATTGCAGATGATAACCCGCAGACTTTGGGTCTGCTGCAGGATATTGTAGAGGGAGAAGAGGGGTTCCATGTAGTCGGCAAGGCGGATAATGGCGAAGATGCCTATTCCATGATTGTCAAAACAAACCCGGATATTGTGCTCCTGGATGTGATTATGCCGAGACTTGACGGAATTTCCGTGATGGAAAAGGTAAAACGGAACCGTTCCATGGAGAAAATGCCGTATTTTATTATGATAACGGCAGCGGGAAGCGAAAACGTGACGGCAGATGCCTTCCGCATGGGAGCCAGCTACTACATTATGAAACCCTTCAACCGGGAGATTATTGTGGATAAGATACGAAGGATTGGAAAGGGAACGCCGGGGCTCCCGGAAGCCGCCGAGATCAAGCGGGTTCAGCCTTATATTGACAAAGCCGAATATATGAAACAGAATCTGGAAAATGATGTAACCCACATTCTTCATGAAATCGGGATTCCGGCGCATATTAAAGGGTACCAGTACCTAAGAGATGCTATTATCATTTCTGTGGAAGACCATGAGATGCTGACTTCAGTGACTAAGATTTTGTATCCTACCATTGCAAAACGGCATCAAACGACGCCCAGCCGGGTAGAAAGAGCTATCCGCCATGCTATTGAAGTGGCGTGGAGCCGGGGAAAGATGGATACCATTAACGAACTCTTCGGATATACGGTCAGCAATGGAAAAGGAAAGCCTACCAATTCCGAATTTATTGCTTTAATTGCGGATAAAATCCGTCTGGATTACAAACGAATTTCATAAAAATTACAGATAAGACTTCCTAAAACCTGAAAAATATTGTATACTGTTAATAATTGAGCATAGCCCAAAGCGAACTATAAGGTTAGGGAGGTTTTTTCATGAAAAAGATATTATTTGTGGCCTCGGAAGCGGTTCCGTTTATCAAAACAGGAGGTCTTGCAGATGTAGTAGGATCACTGCCGAAATGTTTTGACAAACAGTATTTTGACGTCCGTGTAATGATTCCCAAATATCTGTGTATCAAGGAAGAATGGCGCAACCAGATGACCTATGTAAACCATTTTTATATGGACTACCTGGGACAGAGCAAGTACGTTGGAATTATGCAGTATGTCCATGAGGGCGTGACGTTTTACTTTATTGACAATGAAGGGTATTTCTGCGGGGACAAGCCTTACGGCGACTGGTATCACGACCTGGAAAAATTTGCGTTCTTCTCTAAAGCAGCCTTATCCGCCCTGCCGGTAATCGGCTGGCAGCCGGATGTGGTTCACTGCCACGACTGGCAGACGGGATTAATCCCTGTTCATTTGAAGGATCGGTTCCATGAGGGAGAATTTTTCCGGAACATGAAATCCGTTATTACCATCCACAACCTGAAATTCCAGGGCGTATGGGATGTAAAGACGATTCAGAGATTTTCAGGACTTCCGGACTACTACTTCACTCCGGATAAATTAGAGGCCTATAAAGACGGCAATATGTTAAAGGGCGGCATTGTTTACGCCGACGCCATTACCACTGTAAGCAATACCTATGCGGAAGAAATCAAGATGCCCTTCTACGGCGAAGGTCTGGACGGCCTGATGCGGGCCAGAGCAGGCAGCCTGAGAGGTATTGTAAACGGTATTGATTATGACGAGTTTAATCCGGAAACGGATACCTATATCGTCCAGAAATACAATGCAAAGAACTTCCGGAAGGAAAAGGCCAAAAATAAAGTGGCTCTTCAGGAAGAACTGGGACTGGTACGGGATCCCGGCAAATTTATGATCGGTATTGTCTCCCGCCTTACGGATCAGAAGGGCCTGGATTTGATCCAGTGCGTAATGGACGAAATCTGCAGCGACGACCTGCAGTTTGTGGTTTTGGGAACCGGCGATGAGCGCTATGAGAATATGTTCCGCCATTACGATTGGAAGTACAACGACAGGGTATCCGCTAATATTTACTATTCAAATCCTATGTCCCACAAGATTTACGCCGCCTGCGACGCGTATCTGATGCCGTCCCTCTTTGAACCCTGCGGACTGAGCCAGCTCATTGCTTTGCGCTACGGCACAGTGCCTGTTGTCCGGGAAACAGGCGGACTGAAAGACACGGTAGAACCTTACAATGAATACGAGGGAACCGGAACAGGATTTTCCTTTGCAAATTACAATGCGCACGAAATGTTAGGCAGCATTCAGTATGCGAAGTACGTATACTACAATAAGAAACGGGAGTGGAATAAGATCATTGACCGGGGAATGGCCAGAGACTATTCCTGGCATACATCGGCTCTGAAATACCAGGAGCTGTATGACTGGCTGATCGGTTATTAATGGACTGATAATGAAGAGAAACGAACAGGGGCTGTTGCAAATTGCCGGACAGGTGTACTGCAATAGCCCCGGTTCTGTCTGGACAGAGGAGAATTTATGGAGATTTGGAAGGAACTGACAGGTAATCAGGTGTTGATTAGTTCGGTCATTGGATGGATTATCGCCCAGGCTTTAAAAACCCTCATTGATTTTTACCTGAATAAGAACTTTCATGTGGAGCGCCTTACTGGATCCGGGGGAATGCCCAGCTCCCACTCGGCTACGGTCTGCGCCCTGACTACATCGGCGGGGCTGTGCTACGGGCTGGGCTCCTTTGAGTTCGCCGTAAGCTTCGTTCTGGCCATGGTGGTAATGTACGACGCTATTGGAGTGCGGAGGGAAACAGGAAAGCAGGCAAAGCTGCTGAACTGGATTATGTCTGAAGATCCTCTCCGATTAAAAATCAATGAATTAAACGCGGAGTTTTTCCAGGAAACCCTGAAAGAATATGTGGGCCATACGCCTTTGCAGGTAACGGCGGGGGCTATTTTAGGAATTGCCATTGCTTTAATAGCAGATCTGTTTTATATTTAAGAGAGACGGCCCGGAAAAGGGCGGACAATGAAAATACTGGAAAATGAGAGTGAGCAGCATGGAAAATCCAATAATTTTGGCCTCCGGCTCCCCCAGAAGAAGGGAGCTGTTAGGCCAAATCGGCTGGAAGCCGGAAGTGGTTCCCAGTTTGGCAGAAGAAGATACGAAAGAGAACGAACCGTGGAAGGTCGTAGAGAGCCTTTCCGCCCGGAAAGCAAAAGAGGTAGCCGAAAGATGCGTTAGACAAGGACTGTCCGCCGGTACCATAATTATCGGAGCAGATACCGTAGTGGCCGCCCAGGGCCGGATTTTGGGAAAGCCCGGGGACAAAGAAGAGGCAGAAGAGATGATTTCCCTTCTTCAAGGAAAAGTTCATCAGGTATACACAGGAGTTACCCTGATGGAATACCGGGGCCAGAAGGAGAATCAGGCGGATTTTGCGATAAAAACCTTTTCGGAGCGGACAGACGTGTGGGTCTATCCTATGACAGAGGAGGAGATCCGCGCCTATGCGAATACAGGAGAACCCATGGATAAAGCCGGAGCTTACGGGATCCAGGGACGGTTTGCCGCTTATATCGAAAAAATAAGCGGGGATTACAGCAACGTTGTAGGACTGCCTGTAGGCAGGGTTTATCAGGAAACGAAGCGGCTGAGGGAAGAGACTGAGGGCTGCGAAAGAATACAAAAAGGAGAGAAATCGGATGATTAAACTGATTGCTTCTGACATTGACGGTACCCTGGTGCCGGACGGGGCCGGGGAGATTAACCCTGAAATATATGAGGAAATCCTGAGACTGAGGGGAAAAGGCATACAGTTTGCCGCCGCCAGCGGACGGCAGTGGGTCAGCATAGAAAGACTCTTTGAACCCATTAAAGAAAAAATTTTTTATATTTCGGATAATGGAGCTTACATCGGCTGCCACCCCAGAAACCTGTTTTTGACATCCATTGACCGCAATGTGGTAATGGAAATGATAGATGATGTGCGGAAAATGCCGGATCTGGATATTATGGTCAGCGGGGCCAACGTCGTTTATCTGGAAACGGACAATGACGAGTTTTGCCGCTGGCTGACAGACAGCTACCGCTTCCAGGTGAAGCAGGTAAAGGATCTGAAAGCGGTGGAGGATCGTTTTATCAAAGTGTCGGTTTATAAAAAGAGCAATGTAGAGGAAGCGGCCAGAAGCATCCGGGAAAAATATCAGGATCGCTTAAAGATCACCATTGCCGGCGATATGTGGATGGATTGCATGGCGGAGAGCGTTAATAAGGGTCAGGCTATCCGGACGCTCCAGGAGTGTCTGGAAATCCGGCCGGAAGAAACCATGGCTTTTGGGGATCAATTAAACGATATTGAGATGCTGGACAGGGCTTATTATAGCTTTGCCATTGGAAATGCCAGACCGGAAGTAAAAAAAGCGGCCAGATTTCAGGCGGATACCAATGTCAATGACGGGGTTTTAAAAATCCTGCGCCTTTTATAAAACCGGGAGGCGCGGATTATGAGAGCAGTAAGGGGAGAACAGCGTTTCTTCAGATGGATTTTAGGACTGCTGTGTCTGCTCTTCCTTTTAGGAACCGCCGGATGCGGGAGCCAGACGGGAGAGGCTGGATTGGAAGAAGAAAAAGGCTATACCCTTCCGGAAATCATGGCCATTGCCGCAACAGAAAGAAACCGGTATGAGAGCGTGTATACGGAACAGATATGGGCCGTGGAAGTGGACAGTTCCGGAGACACTATAGAAGATATGCTTTTGGAACAGATCCGGACATTTCTGGAGGATTTGGAAACTATGAATCAGTTGGCCCAGTCCAGGGGTATTCAGCTTTCCGCCTCTGAAACGGACAGCCTTTACCGGTTGGCGGCAGAGTATTACGGATCCCTGACAGAAGGGGATTTGGCCTATATGGGGATTTCCCAGGATGAGGTCCGGACTTTATATGAACGGTATTATCTGGCCAACAAGCTGGTAAATGAACTGACAAAGGATACGGATCTGGAAATCAGCGACAGCGAGGCCAAAGTCATTGACATACAGCAGATTGTCCTGGATTCCCAGGCGGAGGCGGAAACTGCATACAGCCTTGCGGCAGCGGAGGGGGCGGATTTTGCCGCCATTGCCAAAGAGTATTCCTCCGGCGGGGAAACAGAGCTGTCCCTGGGCCGGGGAGAGGCTGACAGCGCCTATGAGGAAGCGGCCTTTTCTTTGGAAGAAGGGGAAATCAGCCGTATTATAGAATCAGAGGGAAAGTACTATATTATAAAGTGCATTAACCCATACAATGAGGAAGAAACCCTCAGACGAAAGAATCAACTGTCTTTAGACAGAAAAGAGCAGGCATTTCGGGCCATTTATGATGAGTTTAAGGCTGAAAACCCGGTGGAAATTCCGGACAGCCTTTGGAGCCAGGTCAGCTTTGACGGCGGAGAAGACTGCCGGACCACCAACTTTTTTGACTTGTATCAGGAATATTTCCCGGATTAGCGTGACAGGAAAAGGAGAGATAAACCATGGAACAGAAGCAGCGCCCAAGGGAGGCCGTCACCAAAACACCGGCCATAGAAGGATCCCGGCCCCGACCCAGAAGCAGGGGGAGGAAACAGCGGCGGCGCTCCAATCCGCTAAAGGTGCTTTTGCTGCTTCTCCTTTGCGTTATTTTGGCGGGAGCAGGATGGGGAGCGGTCCGATTGGGACAATCTCTCATAAGTCAGGAGGAAACGCCGGCTGCAGAAACTTCCAGGGACGTAATTGTGGAAACACTGCCCCAGGAGGGAGCGGAAGATTTCATAGGAAACTAACGGGTCTTGCCCTTTTTTTCTCCTTGTGCTATACTGGAAACCAATTGAAATGATGGAGGAATCAGGAATGGAAGAAAAGAGGCTTGCGCCGGAAACGGAAGAAAAAGAACCGGTTTCCAGGCATTTTATTGAGCAGGAAATCGATAAGGATTTGTCGGAAGGGGTTTATGATCACGTACAGACCCGGTTTCCGCCGGAGCCAAACGGCTACCTGCACATTGGCCATGCCAAATCGATCCTGTTAAATTACGGGCTGGCAAAAGAGTACGGCGGAAAATTTAATCTGCGTTTTGACGATACCAATCCTACAAAGGAAAAGACGGAATTTGTTCAGTCTATTATTGAAGACGTAAAATGGCTGGGGGCCGATTTTGAAGACCGCCTGTTTTTTGCGTCCAATTATTTTGAAACCATGTATGAATGCGCTGTGAAGCTGATAAAGAAGGGAAAAGCCTTTGTCTGCGATCTCAGCGCTGAAGAGATTCGGGAATACCGGGGGGATTTCAATAATCCCGGCAAAGAGAGCCCTTACCGGAACCGGAGCATAGAAGAAAACCTGGAACTCTTTGAGGGCATGAAAGAGGGGCGCTTCCAGGACGGGGAAAAGGTGCTGAGGGCTAAGATCGATATGGCTTCCCCTAATATCAATATGAGGGATCCGGTTATTTACCGGGTGGCCCGTATGGAACACCACAATACAGGAAGCCAGTGGTGCATCTATCCCATGTATGACTTCGCCCACCCCATTGAGGACGCCATTGAGCATATTACCCATTCCATCTGTACCCTGGAATTTGAAGATCACCGCCCCCTGTACGACTGGGTTGTGCAGGAGTGCGAGTTTGAAAATCCGCCCCGGCAGATTGAATTTGCAAAACTGTATCTTACCAATGTGGTAACGGGAAAACGGTATATCAAAAAGCTGGTGGAGGACGGCATTGTAGACGGCTGGGACGATCCGCGTCTGGTAACCATTGCCGCCCTGAGAAGAAGGGGCTATACCCCGGAATCCATTCAGATGTTTGTGGATCTGGTGGGCGTTTCCAAAGCCAACAGCTCCGTTGACTATGCTATGCTGGAATACTGCATCCGGGAAGACTTAAAGCTGAAAAAGCCCAGAATGATGGCTGTTTTGGATCCCATTAAGCTGATCATTGACAACTATCCGGAAGGGCAGACAGAGGAGCTTCCCGTTCCCAACAATATGGAAAATCCGGATTTAGGAGAAAGACTGGTGCCTTTCTCCAGGGAGCTTTACATTGAACGGGAAGACTTTATGGAAAATCCGCCTAAAAAGTATTTCCGTCTTTTCCCGGGAAATGAAGTGCGGCTTTTCGGGGCCTATTTCGTAACCTGCACCGGATTTGAGAAGGACGAAAACGGCAATGTAACGGTAGTTCACTGTACTTATGATCCGGAAACCAAAAGCGGATCCGGGTTTACGGGCCGCAAGGTGAAGGGAACCATCCACTGGGTATCGGCTCCCACAGCGAAAAAAGCGGAGTGCCGCCTTTATGAAAATATTGTGGATGAGGAAAAGGGAAAACTCAATGAAGACGGCAGCCTGAACCTGAACCCCAACTCGCTGATCGTAGTAAAGGACTGCTGCATAGAGCCGGCTCTGGCTGACGCGAAGGCATATGACAGCTTCCAGTTTATGCGCAATGGATATTTCTGCGTCGATTGCAAGGATAGCGCTCCGGACCACATGGTATTTAACCGGATCGTTTCATTAAAGAGTTCCTTTAAAATCAACAAATAATTTGCGGCCGTTTTAAGGAAAAGCCGGTACGAAAGAGTGTGGCGGGACCATCTTCTTTCGGCCGGCTTTGCTGTTGGAAAGGGGGAAACGCTTAGATGGAGCTGCTGATTCCTGTGGATACAGGGTCTAAAACGCCTATGTATGAGCAAATCTACCGCTTTATCCGGGAAAAAATCAAAAAAGGTGATTTGGTGGCAGGAGAGAAGCTGCCTTCCAGCCGGATCCTTGCGGAAAATCTGAAGATCAGCCGCAGTACAGTACAGATGGCATACGATCAGCTTTTGGCGGAAGGATATATGGAAACCATTCCTTGTAAGGGCTGTTTTGTAGCAGGGATCGAAGGTCTGGTCAGTATTGCGGACCCCAAAGGGAATCCGGAAGGCAATGGAAAATTTTCTGACAGGGAATCCCCCAGGGAACCCCAGGACCTTCCGCCTGACTTTATTGACTTTTCTCCCAGGGGAATTGATTTGGAACACTTCCCATTCGGCGTCTGGAGGAAACTGAACCGGGATACCTTAATTGACGATAACCGGGAAATGTTTGGAGCCGGAGATCCAAAGGGAGAATTGGCCCTGAGGCGGGCTATCAGATCCTATCTCCATTCCGCCAGAGGGGTCAATTGCCGGGAGGACCAGATCATCATCGGGGCAGGGAGCGAATACCTTCTGATGCTTTTAGCAAGGATACTGGGTCCGGATCACCGGATTGCCATGGAAAATCCTACTTATAAGCAGGCCTACCGTGTTCTGACAGGGGAAGGCTATCCGGTATGCCCCATTGATATGGATCGCTTTGGCATGAGAACGGATCACCTCCGGGAGAGTCAGGCCGACATTGCCTATGTCATGCCTTCCCACCAGTTTCCCATGGGAATCGTAATGCCGGTAAAACGGCGGCAGGAGCTGCTGGACTGGGCTTGCCAGGAAAAAGGCCGGTTTTTAATTGAGGACGATTATGACAGCGAATTTCGTTACAAAGGAATGCCTGTGCCGGCCCTTCAGGGAATGGATCAGGAAAACCGGGTAATTTATATGGGAACCTTTTCCAAATCCATTGCCCCCGCTATCCGGATAGGCTTCTTGGTGCTGCCGGAGGAGCTGGCGGAGGTTTATGAGAGAAAAGCCGCGTTCTACGCTTCTACGGTGTCCCGAATTGATCAGAATGTGCTGTACCAATTTTTGGCCGGAGGGCACTATGAACGCCATTTAAACCGCATGAGGGCCTTGTACAAAGGAAAACACGACAGCCTGCTGGCGGCCTTAAAGCCTTTGGAGGCCCATTACAGGATCCAGGGAGAAAACGCAGGACTCCATATCCTGCTGTCAGGAAAAAAAGGGACGCCGGAAGAGAAGCTGGTGGCTCTGGCCCGCAGGGCCGGCGTCGGCGTTCACGGGTTATCGTCCTATTTTATTCACAAAGAGCATAATCATTATCCTCCGACTGTGATTTTAGGATATGCCAACCTTACTCCGGAGAAAATAAAAGAAGGGACCAAACGGTTGATTCAAGTGTGGAAGGATGTGGAAAAATGCTGACAAAAGGACAGTTGCAGGGGATAGCTGCGGCTTTGATATTTCTTATGTGCTGCACGGCTGCAGGCGCCCTGGAACGGGAGGGGCGATCTCCGGGAGGGAAGAGCCGGACTGTAAATCTGTCGGAAAACTCCGCCGGCGAAGAAGAAACGGCGCCGCCGGATCACAGGATCCCAGTGACAGAGACGCAGGAAGCGCTTTTGGAGGAACTGCAAAAGGCCATGGAAGCCGGGGATTTGGAGGCTGTAGGCAGACTGATGAACCAGGAAGAAGAGATACTGGCGGATCTTTTTTACGGTTCCGCCCAGGGAATGCCATGCCGGTATGAGGACGGAGCATTAAGTTCACAGTTGGAAGGAAGGGGTCTTGCCCTGAAAGGAAGCGGGCTTTGCTTTTACGGAACCTTTGCGGAAAATGGGCCTGAAGGCTTCTGCAGAGGGGTAAGGGCTTCGGTTTTGGAAGGACCCCGGTACGACTTTGCCGAAGGGGAGTGGCAAAACGGGCAGATGAACGGGCCGGGAAAGACGGGCTACCGCTATTATGAAGGAACTGAGGGAGAAGAGGTAGCGGAAGTTCTCAGGGAAGGTTCTTTTGAAAACGACGCTTTAAACGGACAATTTATCTATGAGAGTACCAATGGAAAGGGAGAGACTTCCAGGTGGACCATGAAAGCGGAAATGGGCGTACTGGCTCTGGATGAACGCTGGGAATACCTGGAAGACCGATTAGAATACCGGCTTCCGGCGGATGATGACGAAACCCATGTTTACGTGGTTTTAGAAAGCAGGCTGGAAGAACCCTCCTGGAAAAATCCTCTGGCCTGGGAATAATTCAACCTGGAAATAATGCAGCCAGGGAATCATACAAAAGGAGAAACAAAGATGGAGCTGACAACGCTGTGCTATCTGGAACGGGGAGAAGAATATCTGATGCTTCACCGGATCAGCAAAAAGAATGATATTAATAAGGACAAGTGGATCGGTATCGGGGGCCATTTTGAGGAAAACGAGAGCCCGGAGGACTGTCTGCTAAGAGAGGCCAAAGAGGAAACGGGCCTGACGCTGACCTCATACCGTTTCCGCGGCATTATGACATTTATTTTAGACGGCCAGCCCTCCGAATACATCTGCCTTTATACGGCGGATCAATGGGAGGGGGAATTGACGGACTGCAGGGAAGGAAAACTGGAATGGGTCAAAAAGGACAATTTGAAGGCTCTCAACTGTTGGGAAGGAGACTGGATTTTTTTTAAACTTCTGAAAGAAGAAGCTCCATTCTTTTCGCTGAAAATGAAGTACTGCAAAGATGAACTGACAGAAGCGGTGCTCAACGGAAAGCCCGTTCCCCTTCCCCTTGGGCCGGAGTGGAAAGATTAGTAAGGACAAAAGGCTCAGATATGCTTGAAACGGAAAAAGAAGCTGCCGGCAAGCAGCTTCCCCATAGGTTGTTGGATTAGGTATGATTCTATGAAAAAGCCATGTGGATCTGTGGATTCATATGGCTGTTATTGTTTGTCGAGCCCGACAGCGGTTGCGCGCTGGGTGCCATCGGGTTCTGGTCACAGGCGGAAAGCCTTACCCGGCAGTCCGCAGGCGGCAGCCGGATGCATCTGGTTCTTAGGCCATCGGCTTAACCGCTTCATGTAAATAATATACCGTATAATTGTGTGCAGAATATGGACAATTTCTAAAATGAAAATAAACAATTTCCGTAGAAATTTTAACGAAAAACGAAAGATTTTACAACTTGTCCAGATAGCGCCTTCGATAAGCTGCAGGGCTCTGTCCGTACTCTTTTTTAAAGAGGCGGTGGAAATGACTGGAATTTTCATAGCCCACCTGGAGAATGATTTCCTCAATCGGAACGGAGCTTTCCGTAAGAAGATACACAGCCTGAACCAGCCGCCGTTTCTGCACGTATTTTGTAAAGGTGTAAGGGGAATACTTTTTCATAATACGGCTGACATAATAAGGCGGAAGGTTTACCTGGCGGCAAAAGTCCTCCAGCGTGGCAGTCTGGTAATGGGCCTCAATATAAGACAGAGCGTCTAAAACCAGGCTTTGCTCATAGGCGGAGGGGGTTCCCAGGGTAATATTGTATGTGCGGTTGGTCAGTTCCAAAAGAAGGGTGGCCATAGTAAGCCTGAGGATACGCTGGCTGTTTCTTTTGGGGTGAAGGAGAATCAGAATCAGATTTTCCAAAAGGTTTTTCGCCTCCACCATGTCCTGGAGGTGGAAATGCAGATAAGGGTCGTCGCCGGTTTTCCCATCAATGGCCGCTTTCAAGAAACGCCGCAGCACAGTGTCTTCAATGAGCATATCATAAGGAAAACGAAGAAATTCAGGCAGTATGAGAAAATGAACTGCAATATCATCATAGCTGGCGGGAGCAGTAGAGTGAATGGTTCCCTTTTGCAGAAAAATAAGATCTCCGGCTTCCAGGGTGAGATGGACCTTATCATGGATCACCTGGCGGAGACTTCCGCTGACAATGTAGATGAGTTCAAGGCAGTTGTGAAAATGGTTAGGCATTTCCGCAAAACGGGGGTGCTTTAAGACGCTGATGGGAGGCCCCGACTGGATATTTGCGGACTGGCCCTCCTCTGAGGTTTCCAGAGTAAGGGCGGAATAAAAAGAAAGGGCCGGCTTGTCAGATTCAAGGATACCCTGTTCCTCAGCGCTGATTTCTTTTAACTGATCAATAATTTCTTTTTTCATGTTTAGCCACCTGATTTTTGGGGATAATAGGTAATACAGAAGCTGCAGAAAACAGTATGGACGGAATAATACCTGAACTGTTGCAATTTGATCACATTATACTATATTCGTCACCTATATGCAAATATAGACGGAAAAAATGCAAAAATCGTCCTGAAATGTTAAAAAAATGCAAAAAAAGACTCTTTTTTTGCAAAAGCGGTTCTAACCAAAATTTGGTAAATTTTGTATAATATTCCCAGAAAGGAGGAAAGAACATGGTAGAAGTATCCGTAGGCTTCCGTCAAGCAGAAGACATTATTCATTTTGTAGAGACTGTACAGCAATTTCCGTGCCACGCTGATTTAATCAGCGGCAACAGGGCAGTTGATGCCAAATCCCTAATGGGCGCATTTGCCATTAGTCAGGCCTCCGATTTAAGGCTTGTGATTTACGAAAGTTCTCAAAATACCATTAATCAGATGCTTTCTGGACTTCAGGATTTCACAGACAAAAATAAAAAGAAAACCTGTGTTCCGTTTGCATAAAAATTGCATCCTCTTTATCCCCCTCACGAAAATCGAACTGTCGGAAAGAAGTCGGCGGTTCGATTTTTCTTGTCTTTATCACAGAAGCACCTCCAAATATTGCCGCAAAATTTTCTCAACCCGGAAGAGATTGGCGTATTGCATTAATCTCCGTAAGTCCTTCTCTTTCTTGCGGACATACATTTTGATGGCTCCCTGAAACGTCTGCATCTCAATGCTGCTTCTGCAGCGAAGCAGGTCGCAAATGGTCCGCTCCATATCATATACGGGAACCATATGGCCAAAAGTAGTTTGCGCCGTAGCTTTTCCAACTTCAAGCAGCTCTGGTTTAATGGTATAAACAGAAATCCCCTCTGTTTTTAAGCGGGTGGTACCATATCCGCGCCTGACAGTAATGGAATAAGGAGAAGGCTCCCGATCCGTCAAATCATGGAAAAATAGCGCTGTTTCATGAGAAAATATACCTTGACTGCACCGCAGATGAATCAGATACATGGTATCGATCCAGGCATCGGGGGATACATAGATTCCATGAGCTACCTGTTCTCAATCGTATTCCGCATTTTAAACAATAGACTTCCCACGCCGGTACTCTCTGGGAGAAAGACCGAGAGCAAAAAGGCTTTTCGGTCTTTTTCTCTGCGTTGCGTTATGAAAGTGCAAGGATTTTATTCTGTTCTTGACTTTAATCCGAAATCGTATTATACTGCTTGATACGATTTCGGATTGAAGGAGGATACGCTATGGATCAGAACTATGAAACTGTAAGGAGGATCGTGCTTGCTATTAATAAAATGGATGGTGTGTATTATCTCTTTGGGCGGCACTACGGGATTAACGAAAATACCCTGGCTTTTCTTTACGCTCTTTCTGATGAAAAGCCCCATTCCCAAAAGGAAATCAGCAATGAATGGATCATTCCCCGCACTACTATTAACTCAATTGTCAAAAATATGCTTTCAGAAGGATACATTGCTTTTACCGGGGAGCAGCACGCAAAGGAGAAGGGCATTGTGCTGACTCAAAAGGGGATCCAATATACGGATAAGCTCCTAAAGGGCATATATTTGGCGGAAGAGCAGGCTATTATTGATACGCTGGAGAAGTTCTCTCCGGAGTTTGTAACGGCCCTGGAGTATTTTAGCAGCCGGATTTGCGCAGGATTTCATGAGATGCTGCGCCAGAAAGAAGAACCGCAGAATTGACAGAGACATTATTGGTATGAAAGGAAGGAAATATGAGGATTCAATTATCCAGCCATTTTACTTATAAAAAGCTATTTTACTTTTGTATCTCACCCATTATTATGATGATATTTACTTCCATTTATGGAGTCGTTGACGGATTTTTCGTATCGAATTTTGTGGGTAAGGTGCCTTTTGCCGCAGTCAATCTGGTAATGCCTTTTATCATGATCCTTGGCGGCGTCGGATTTATGATTGGAACAGGAGGAAGCGCTTTAATTGCCAAAACCCTGGGAGAAGGCAAACAGGATCTGGCAAATTGTTATTTTACAATGATGATTAAACTGACCCTGGTGCTGGGAATCTTGCTTACGGTAATCGGAATTGTGTTCATACGCCCCATTTCCTATCTTCTGGGAGCGACGGAATCCATGATAGAGGACTGCGTTCTTTACGGAAGAATCGTTTTGCTTTTTAATTCCGCTTTTATGCTGCAAAATGTATTTCAGACCTTTTTGTCCACAGCGGAAAAGCCAAAGCTGGGCCTTATCGTTACAACTACGGCAGGCGTCACCAATATGGTACTTGACGCGTTGTTTATTATTGTTTTCCAATGGGGCGTTGCGGGAGCTGCCATTGCTACCGGCATAGGACAGTGTGTCGGCGGAATACTGCCTTTCATTTACTTTATCCGGCCTAACAGCAGCCGCCTGCAGCTTAAAAAGTCTAAAATAGACGGAAGAGCCTTAGTGAAGGCGTGTATTAACGGTTCCTCGGAACTTATGAGCAATATTTCTTCTTCCTTAATTAGTGTGATTTATAATTTACAGCTTTTGAAGTTTGCGGGAGAAAACGGCGTTGCGGCATACGGAACCATTATGTATATCCAATTTATTTTTATTGCCGTTTTTATTGGATACACGATTGGGACGGCTCCGATTATCAGCTACCATTACGGCGCGGGAAACAGTAAAGAACTGAAAAATCTGTTGAGAAAGAGTATGCTGATAGTAGGTACGGCGGGGTTATCGATGATGGCGCTTGCATGGGTGCTTGCCGAGCCCCTTTCAAACCTCTTCGTGGGTTATGACAGGGAATTGTTTGAATTGACAAAACACGCCTTTCGGATGTTTTCTTTTTCTTTTATTTTAGCTGGAGTCAATATTTTTTCATCATCATTTTTTACAGCTCTCAACAACGGCGGCGTGTCAGCGGCAATCTCTTTCATGCGGACACTGGTATTTCAGATATTGCTTGTACTGATTCTGCCGGTCTTTATCGGGCTAGACGGTATCTGGTACTCCATTTCAGTGGCGGAGGTTCTTGCCTTTGGGGTTTCGCTGGCGTTTTTGGCAGCAAAACGGGGCAAATATCACTATGTCTGACAGGAAAATACGGGAAACGACAGAGGGGGTAGCCGGAATCAACCGGCTGCCCCCTCGGCGCTAATGTGCGTTGGGCGCACAGATTTTACAGATATACCACGGTTTCAGAGAGCGCTTTGCGCTGGGTGTGGTTTGGAAGAGGTTTGGCGTCTTCCGTCCCATATCCTAAATCCAGCAGCATAAGGACTTCCTCGTTTTCCGGGAGTCCCAGCTCTTTTGCCAGCACTTCCGGATCAAAGAAATTGATCCAGCAACTGTCCACTCCGGCGTTGGCGGCTGCTAAAATCATATGGGTGGCGACGATGGTAGCGTCCTCCACTCCGGAATCCCTTTTTCCTCCGGGATAGGTAAAGACATTGTCTTTATTAAAGGCTACCACAGCTACCGTGCCTGCGCCGTACCGGCAGGGCGTACATTTATCAATTTTTGCGAATCCCTCTTGAGACTGGATGATATAGATGCGCTGCTCCTGGAGATTTTTTGCCGTGGGAGCGGCTTGGGCGGCTTCCAAAATTGCGTCAAGCTGTTCCTGGCTGATTTTCCTTCCGTCAAACTGTTTGCATGAATAACGGTTTTTAATTACTTCTGTAAATTCCATAATGAACGACCTCCTGAATTAACCTTATTTGATGCTGTCGGCCCACTGTTTTAATTCCTCTTCACCTGCATTGGCGGCAAATCTTCTGCCGTCTTTGAGAATCGCGCCTTTGCAGGAACCGGCCAAATCATTGTTGGTTCCGCCCATTCCCGACGAGCCGGATGTGGCAAAGGGGATAACGGTTTTGCCTGTCAGATCCTGCTGCTCCAGAAATGTATTAATAATAGTAGGAGCTGTGTACCACCATATGGGAAATCCAATATAAATAGTATCGTAGTCAGCCATATTATTTACAGTATTTGCTATTTCAGGACGGGATGATTTGTCGGCCATTTCTATGCTGCTGCGGCTTTTTTTATCCATCCAGTCAAGGTCAGCGCTGGTGTAGGGCTGCTTTGGAATGATCTCATGCAAATCTGCGGAGATAGCGGAGGCCAGTCTCCCGGCCAGACTCTTTGTGACTCCGCTTGCGCTAAAATACGCTACCAATGCTTTGCTCATTTTGATACTCCTCCTTTTTAAGCGGCTGCCTTTTTCAAGGCATAGAACAATTCTTTACACTGATACTTTAACTCTGTTTTTAAAAAATGTAAAATGCTTCTTTTAAGCAGTTGGTCATTCATTTTGGGAATGGCAGCTTTGCCGGATGTCCAGAGGGAGCTATTGCTTTGCTTCTTTTCTAAGCAGTGAAATAATTTCTGTGTCGGGAACGGGCCTTGAGAAGTAATATCCCTGGAATAAATCCACATTCCATTCTAAAAGCAGCGCTGCTTCCTGCTCTGTTTCCACACCTTCGGCAATGATTGAAAATCCCTGCTTTTTTATAATGCTGAATAAATCTTTATAAAAATCAGCCTTTTTGGGAGACTCACAGATTCCCTGAAGCAGAGAACGATCCATTTTTATGGTGGAATAGGGCAGACTTAAAACCGTATTCAAATTCGCGTAACCGCTTCCAAAATCGTCCAGGCATAATCCGATTCCCACCTTCTGCAATTCTCTGATAAAAGAAAAAGTTTCCTGGGTATATTGAGTAGCTGTTGTCTCCGTAACTTCAAACTGAATTTTGGAAAATGGAATCGAATTTTGTCGAATAATGGTCAGAAGTTTTTCGCAATATCCTGTTTCCAATAATTCAGAGGGAGATAAGTTGATTTTTATTTGACGGATGTTTCTTAGGTCTTCGGCATTGTCTTTTATAAAGCGGCATATTTTTGCAAGCTGAAGCTGTGTGATTTTCGTTGCCCAGCCATGTTTTTCTGCAATCTGGATAAATAATTCCGGAGACACCCAGCCAAGCTTTGGATGATTAAGGCGGCTTAACGCCTCCAGGGATACATATTTCTTATGCTCCGCAGAATAAATAGGCTGATAGCAGACCTGAAACAGATCCTGCTCAATTGCGGTATGTAAGAAGTGCTCAATTTCCATATTATAATCAAACCGCATCTTCAATTCAGCGGAATCATAAAGAACTGCCGTATCGCTTCTTTTTAAACCGTAATGAACCAGAAAATCCGTATAGGCTTTCAGCTCTTTGATATTTTCTATATGATTCATTTGCACTTCAGTCAGAAGTGCACGGCATTTAATATATTTTTGATCAATATACACCCCCTGTTCAAGCCAGCCTTCAATTTTCTGAATAAGACCGGCCAATTCTTGGCTGCTCTGTGTGCAGAAAACAAATCTGCTGGGCGCTACGCGGAATATCGGCGATTTTTCCCTAAATTTACATAAGTGCTCTGCAATTTTTGCGATGATTTTCTCCTTTGTATGGCCCATATAAATAAAACCAATGGATTCCAGATTATAAAAGTCTATTACAAGGAGGGAACCGTTCCAATGTTTTTTCCTGTCCCGCATCCACATATGAAAATAATTGACATTGTAAATATGAGTGTCTTCGTCGATATAGGTATGAGGACTCTTTAATAAAATATAAATGGTCAATATGGCTACTGACAATGCAAAGCCCCAAAATAGCTGGATATGTATAAAATATTGGAAAAATAAGCCTATAACAATAAGGGTATGAACTTCTAAAAGCGCTTTTGTCGCTTCTTGGCCAAGGAGTTTTCTGAATTTTAGTACAAGGCAGAAATCAACTAAAAAGTAGATTAACAGGAACGAGCCATATACTTCAAAAAGCGGTCCTGACCAAAGCAGACCATCTTTTGCATAGGAAATAAAACCCAATGGAATATTAGCGATTATGAATACCGCGCCTAAGAGCCACACAGCCGAACCCACTGCTACAATTTGTTTTTCGTATTTTTCATAATCATCACACAAAGTCAATGCAAATCTTAACAGATGAAAGGGAAGGGCAGTATTGATCAGATAGTTCAGAGCAGCAAAAAGTTTAATGATCTGGTTGTGCTCCTCCTGGGGCGTCATTTGCAGGTGTGTCAGTCCGATACCGGACAAGCTGTACAGCATCCCCAAGCCTACAAGTGTCATAAAGATCTTAGAATTTTTGTCCCATAAAGTTCGCTGTCTAAAAAAATGATAGAAAATCTCAAACAGCAAAATGAGCGCAGCCCACAAAAAATAATCATTCCAATTCATTCTATCCTCCAAATATATGTTCCGGGCTTACGAGTTAGTCAAAAATAATATAACTTGTCAAGTATACCTCATTCAAAATCAATTGTCCAGTTATTAAATTCGGGCTGTTTGCCGTATTCCTGTCCATTGCTTTAACCGCAATTCTAAAAGATTTATAAATTATTAGCACTCGGCCTGTTTGAGTGCTGATTTTTTGTTGACATTTGATTTTATTGGTATTACAATATCGGATAAAGGCCGCAGAACGGCGATTATTATTAAAGGAGTGACGTAAAATGGCAAAGACAGGAAGCTTGTCTATCAACAGCGAAAATATATTTCCCATTATAAAAAAATGGCTGTATTCAGATCACGATATTTTCTACCGCGAGCTGATTTCCAACGGCTGTGACGCTATCACCAAGCTGAAAAAGCTGGAGCTTATGGGAGAGTACGAAAAACCGGAGGACGTGGAGTACCGCATTGAAGTGTCTGTAAATCCGGAGGAAAAGACCATAACGGTGGCTGACAACGGTATGGGTATGACGGAAGAGGAGGTTGACGAGTACATTAACCAGATCGCCTTTTCCGGGGCCCAGGATTTCCTGGAAAAGTATAAAGACAAGGCCAACGAAGATCAGATTATCGGTCATTTCGGTTTGGGATTTTATTCTGCATTTATGGTAGCCGACAGAGTTACCATTGATACCAAATCCTACAAAGCCGACGCCAAGGCGGTTCACTGGGAGTCCGCCGGCGGAACGGAATTTGAGATGAAGGACGGGGACAGAGAGCTTACGGGAACCACCATTACCCTGTATCTCAATGAGGACAGCACGGAATTTGCCAATGAGTACCGGGCCAGAGAGGTTATTGAAAAATACTGCGCATTTATGCCGGTAGCCATTTATCTCAATGATACCTCCAAAGGACCTCAGTATGAAACCATTGAGAAGGACGAGCTGACCGACAAAGACACGGTGATTGAAACCATTGTAGAGGAAGCCAAAACCGAGGAAAAGGAAAATGAGAACGGGGAAAAGGAAACCGTTGAAATTTCTCCTGCGAAAGAACAGTATAAGATCTTAAAACGCCCGGTGGCCTTAAACGATACCAACCCCCTTTGGAACAAGCATCCTAACGAATGTACGGAAGAGGAATACAAGGAGTTCTACCGGAAGGTATTTTTGGACTTTAAGGAGCCCTTATTCTGGATCCACCTGAATATGGATTATCCCTTTAATTTAAAGGGAATTTTGTACTTCCCCAAGATCAATATGGAGTACGACAGCCTGGAAGGAACCATTAAGCTGTACAACAACCAGGTATTTATTGCAGACAATATTAAAGAAGTCATTCCGGAGTTTTTGATGCTCTTAAAGGGCGTTATCGACTGTCCGGACCTGCCCTTAAACGTATCCAGAAGCGCCCTGCAGAACGACGGCTTTGTAAAGAAGATTTCCGATTATATTACCAAGAAGGTAGCGGATAAGCTGACCGGTATGTGCAAGACGGATCGGGAAAATTACGAGAAATACTGGGACGACATTAACCCCTTTATTAAATTCGGCTGCATTAAGGACGAGAAGTTTGCCGAAAAGATGAAAGATTACATTATTTTCAAGAACCTGAACGGCAAATACCTGACTCTTCCGGAGTGCCTGGAAGAGAATAAGGAAAAACACGAGAATACGGTCTTCTATGTAACCGACGAAAAGGAACAGAGCCAGTACATCAATATGTTTAAAGAAGCCGGCCTGGACGCCGTTATCTTAAAGCACAATATCGACGCTCCTTTTATTACCCATATGGAGCAGAAAAATGAAGGCGTGAAGTTCCTGAGGATCGATGCGGATTTAACGGATACCTTTAAAGAAGAAACGGCGGAGGAAGACAAGGAAGCCCTGAAGGCCGACGGGGAAACTCTGACGGAGATCTTCCGGAAAGCCCTGGAAAACGATAAGCTGGACATTAAGGTGGAAAAACTGAAAAACGCCGGCATTGCATCTATGATTACCGTTTCCGAGGATTCCCGGAGAATGCAGGAAATGATGAGAATGTACAGCATGGGCGCAGATATGTTCGGCGGGAACCAGGAAACTCTGGTGCTCAATGCCAACAATAAGCTGGTGCAGTACGTACTGAACCATAAAGACGGGGAACATACCAACATGATTTGCCAGCAGCTTTACGATCTGGCGGCTTTAAGCCACGGTTCCCTGACTCCGGAGCGCATGACCAAATTTATTGCCAGAAGCAATGAACTTATGGGAATGCTGGCAGAGTAAAAGCAGACAAAGGAGAGGGATCATGCGGCTTTACATTATCCGGCATGGAGAAACGGACTGGAATGTAAAGGGAAGGCTCCAGGGCCAGACGGATACCCCATTAAATGAAAAGGGGATCCGTCTGGCGGAGATTACGGCGGAAGGAATGAAAGAGATTTCCTTTGATTTGGCCATTACCAGTCCATTAGAAAGGGCCAGACAGACGGCGGAGATTGTGCTGGGAGAGAGGCGGACGCCTGTTTTGGAGGATTGGAGGATCGCCGAGATCCGCTTCGGTCCCTGGGAGGGCCTGGGCTGCAGGAAGGAAAACTTCCAGATTCCGGATCCGGGATTTGAAGATTTTTACCAGAATCCCTTCCACTACCAGCCGCCGGAGGGCGGAGAAAGTGTGAAAGAGGTCTGTGAGAGGGCAAGGGAATTTTTTCATGAGGTGATTGGAAATCCTCTGTGGAAAGACAAAACAATCCTCATTGCCACTCACGGCTGCGCCTGCCGCGCCATTTTAAACAATGTATATGAAAATAAACTGGATTTCTGGCATGGCCGCGTTCCGCCTAACTGCGCTGTGAACATTGTGGACGTAAAGGACGGAAAAGCCATGTTAACGGAAGAAGATAAGATCTATTACAGTGCAGACGAGTGCATCGATTTCCGTACAGGAAAAAAGCTGAAAAACTAAAAATGGGAAGGGAGCCCTTTTTTGAGGAATCCCTTCCCGCTTTTTGTGTTGTCTTCTTTTAATTGTCTTCGTTTAAATCGTCGGCAACGGCTCCGAAAATACTGGCCATGGTTCCGACGGTAGTAGCCACGATAAACAGTACAATTAACAGAATAACCCCCAGAAAAGCTAATAAAAACGTCATATCCATACGAAAACCTCCTTGCGGTTCCTTGCAAATTAATACTTTTTATAGTATAGCATAGTTTTTATAGGCTGAAAAGATTGAAAAATAAAAAAGATATGTTATAATAAGTAGTAATGATTACTACTTGATGTGACAAAAGAGATAAAAACCTGTTTGGAGGCTTATTATGACGTATAAAATTATTGGCGACAGTTGCCTGGATTTGACGGAGGATTTAAAAAAGGATCCCCATTTTGAAATGATTCCCCTGACCCTTCAGGTGGGAAGTGCTACAGTGGTAGATGATGAAACTTTTGACCAGAAAAAGTTTTTAGAGCTGGTAGCCGCATGTCCGGAATGTCCAAAAACGGCCTGCCCTTCTCCGGAAAGCTTTAAAAAAGCTTTTGAGTGTGATGCGGAGAGCATTTTTGTCATTACACTTTCCGAGCCTTTAAGCGGAACCTGCAATGCTGCGCGGCTAGGGATGGAGCTGTACTTTGAGGAGCACGGCCACGACAAAAACATAGCGGTCATTGGATCCGACTCAGCGTCTTCCGGGGAACTGAACCAGGCGCTTTACATTCAGGAGCTGTGCGAAGCGGGCCTGCCCTTTGACGAGGTTTTGGAAAAGGCCCTGGTTTTCAAAAGAGAAATGCACACGTACTTTGTTCTGGAAACATTGGACGTATTAAGGAAAAACGGCCGTCTTTCGGGACTCCAGGCGTTTTTTGCCACTGCCTTAAATATAAAGCCGGTTATGGGGGCTGAGAGCGGCACCATTATTAAGCTGGATCAGGCCAGAGGCATTAACAAGGCCCTTGTCAGAATGTGCGACATCGCCTGCCGGGAAAATCCGGAAACCAGCGGCAAAACTCTGGTAATCGCCCACTGCAACAATCCGGAGCGGGCGGAGCTGGTAAAAAAAGAGATGGAAAAGAGAAGAACCTTTAAGCGGGTTGTTATTACGGAAACAGCGGGAGTGGCTACCGTTTACGCCAGCGACGGGGGCATTATTATGGCATTATAAAAGACCGGGAGGAATCAGACAGAATGGGAAATGGCGGAAGAAACCGCGGAGAGTCCCGCCGGACGCCTAAGGCAGTGGTGATCTGCCTGGTTTTGCTGCTGGCGGTATTTGCCGGTACGCTGACCGTATTGGGGATGATGTGGACAGAAGAGAAAACCGCGCCGGCATCACTTCAGGAAGAAGCGGAAATCCTGCCTCAAGAGGAAACGGCGGCTGTTTTAGAGGAAACGGAAGATGCAATCCAAATTCTTACGGAGAATCAGGAGCCGGAAGATACGCAAGAAGCCGAAGAAAATGACGGCCCTGTCCGTCTGCTGTTTGGGGGCGATGTTCTTTTGTCGGATCACGTTCTGTCAGCATACGATAAGGCCGGAGGCATCGGCGGCGTTTTGGGAGAAGGCTTCCGGGAAGAAATCGGCAGTTCCCATATATTTATGGTCAACCAGGAATTTCCTTTCAGCAGCAGGGGAGTCAAAGCGGAGGATAAGCAGTATACCTTCCGTCTGCCTCCGGAGAAAGTTTCTATCTTTCAGGAAATCGGAATCGACATTGTTACTCTGGCCAATAACCACGCTTTGGATTTTGGGACAGACGCCCTCCTGGATTCCTGCAGCACTCTGGACGGAGCGGGGATTCTCCATGTGGGAGCGGGAGAAAATCTGGAAGAAGCCAAAAAATGGGAAACCATAGAGGTGAAAGGAAAAACCATTGGCTTTTTGGGAGCCACCAGGGTTATTCCTGTGGCGGAATGGGCGGCTACGAAATACGGGGCCGGTATGCTGTCTACCTATGATCCGGCGATTTTATTGGAACAGATAGCAAAGGCAAAAGAGGCCTGCGATTTTGTGGTGGTATACGTCCATTGGGGCATTGAAAGGGATGAATACCCGGAAGAATACCAGAGGACTATGGGAAAACAGTACATTGACGCCGGAGCGGATTTGGTAATCGGCAGCCATCCCCATGTGCTGCAGGGAATTGAGTATTACCAGGGAAAACCCATTGTCTACAGTCTGGGGAATTTGATTTTCGGAAGTTCCATTCCCAAAACCATGCTTTTGCGGGCAGAGTGGGATGATGAAGGTGTGGCCCTGACGGCTGTGCCGGGAACCTCCGGCGGAGGATATACCAGAGAACTGACAGACGAGGCAGCCAGACGGGAGTTTTTCCATTATCTGGAAACCATCTCCTTTGGGGTATCCGTGGGAGAGGGCGGAAGGATCCTTCCGCAGAACCAGTGAACCAGAAAGGCCCCGATACAGGAGGCGGCCAGATAAGAAATGAGGCCCACAGGGGTTCCAAAGGTTATGGCAATGGTGTGAAAGACCGCCTGCTCCGATGGGAAGCAGGGATTGATGTAAAACATATTGGCGTAGCTGTAAGGCCAGAAAAAACGCTGGACCGTCAGGTTGACGGCAGTGGCAATGGCGCAGCACACTCCGTAGAGAGGCAGGGTATGAAGGTACCCTGCCTTTGTGCTGTCCGCCTGCCGGGAGAAAGCGACATAGAAGCCTATAAAAATAAGAAGGAAATGCCACAGGAAGCCGTGACAGGTCAAAGTGACATATTCCCAGAGAAAGCCTTCCGGCACCAAAAGGGCCATGACCCCGCCCAGGATTCCGAAGTCCTGGAGAAAGGTAAGAACCGTCCCCTTTACCCTGCCTTCCGGCAGCAGAGGAAGGGCAAGGCACAGATACATGGGGACGCTGCAGAGCTGGAAGGGAAAGTACCACCAGTTATAAAAGCCGTCAAATACCACAACGTATAAAAAAGCCTGCTTATAAGTTTCGCTGACAGCCAGAAAGAGGCCGGAGAAAAACAGCACGGGATCCCCCAGGGGAGAAGAAGCCCTTCTTTTGCCTCTTGCTGCAGCTTTCCGTGCCCAAAAGATCCCGCAGGCGGCTCCAAAGGCAGTAAAAAGCAGAACCGGCAGGGAATAGGCTTCCGGTTTGTCCATAGTCCATGCAGTGGCAAAAAGAAACTGTTCCAGCAGTGAAGTCATTATAAAAGCCTCCTTACGTTTCCGGTTTCCTCTTTAAAAAATCCAGTTTTCCTTCCGGAATCCCCATAGCCTTTTCCTGCATCCAGGCAAAGGTTTCCATGAGTTTGTGAAGTTCCTCCGGAGAAACCGGCGACAGATGATTGTCCAGAAAAACTCCCAGTACGCTCAGTACAAT
The DNA here is from genome assembly GCA_946498245.1 of uncultured Clostridium sp. Classification (GTDB taxonomy): domain Bacteria; phylum Bacillota; class Clostridia; order Lachnospirales; family Lachnospiraceae; genus UMGS1370. The sequence goes on from CAMMNN010000001.1 coordinate 142,396, forward strand.
CCGGGACGCGGAGTTGGGATCCGGGCAGACTATTTGGCCCGATGCGTTTCCCTGAGCAAATACGTCCCTTAAAATAGGCTGAAGAGAGCGGAAAAGAAAGCTTAAAAACTCCTGATGGATGAGGGCGCTTTGCTGGATTTGCAGGAGGCTGCTCTGGCCTTCTGTCCGCCGCAGTTCTTTAGAAGCTGTGAGACAGGCTTCAAACAGGATTTCCAGACGGCGGAAAACGTCGGTTTTGGAATCCTGGGCCAGCCGCCGTCCCTCTTCAATGGCAGCTCCGTAGGAGCGCTCAATGAGGGCGGTGAGAATTTCCGATTTAGAAGAAAAGTAGTAATAAATACTTCCCTTGCCGATTCCGGCTTCCCTGGCGATTTCGTCTACAGTAATGAGCTGGACGTCCCGGTCATTCATTAAGTTTTGCATAGCGTCTAATATTAAGTCTCTCTTACTGCCTTTCATCCCGCGTCCTTTCCTGAGTATTAAAATCACATTGTCCTTTTGTACATTCACTAAGGGTCAGTATAGCAGAAGAAAGGGCAAAATGCCAGCCCGGAAAAATTCGGAAATTCACAATATTTCAGCCGCGGCATTCATAAAAAGTTAGTTCGAAAATATGGACGAACCACTTGTTTTAAAACTATTGACGGAAGAAAAAAAACGTGATAGGTTTTAAATTGAAAGGAATCGACCGGCGGTCGAAAATTAGCAAGACAGGGGATAAGGAGGTTCAAGCATATGACTTATGAGGAGATTTTTAAAACCATTAAGGATAAATTCTCCGGGGCGGATGTCAGCGGGATTACAGAGCATTTGGCATTCCAGTTTAACATTACCGGAGAAGGAAGCGGCGCATTCTACGCAGAGGTAAAGGACGGGCAGCTTTTTGTGGAGCCTTACGAATATTACGACAGAGACGCTTTGTTTACCTGCTCTGCGGAAACTCTTTTGAAAATTGTAAACAGAAAGCTGGATCCTGTCTTTGCCTTTACCATAGGAAAGCTGAAGGTAGACGGAAGCATTGAAAAAGCCCTTAAAATCAAAGAGTTTATCCAATAAAACAGTTTTGGACAGGAGGCGTTTGCATGAAAGAAACTAAAATAGGACATAGCCTTAAAATGGCGGGCGGCATTGCCGCCGCAGCGGGCGGCTTTCTGGCAGCGGAATACGCAGGGGCCAATTACCTGTTTGAAAGGACATTAAAAAAGGGAAAAGCTTCTACAGAACGGACCATCAATATGGCCGGAACAGACTGGGAGCAGTATTATCCATATATTGAAGGCTGCAAAGAATGGCAGTCGGGCCAGTACCGGGAAGACGTGTGGGTGACCTCCAGAGATGGGCTGAAACTCCACGGAACCTATTTTCCGGGCTGCCCCCAGCCCCTTGGAGATGAGAATGAAGGCTGGCAGCCGGAAAAACCCCGCCGCCTGATTTTGGCTTTCCATGGGTACAGCAGCCAGGGAATGAGCGATTATACGTCTCTGTCAAAGTTTTACATTGGGGAACTTGGCTGCGGAATGCTTATGGCTGACGAGCGGGCCCACGGCCAAAGTGAAGGAGAGTATATCGGGTTCGGCGCCCTGGACCGTTTTGACGTTCTTTCCTGGATTGATTACGTCAATAAACGCTTCGGAGAAGAGACGGAATTGTATCTCCATGGAATTTCCATGGGGGCGGCTACGGTGGTAATGGCAAGCGGTCAGAAGCTTCCGGCCAATGTAAAGGGAATTGTTTCCGACTGTGCCTTTACTTCCGCCTGGGACGTATTTTCCCATGTGTTAAAAAGCTGGTACCATCTGCCGGCGTTTCCTCTTATGAGGATTGCCGACGGCATTGCAAAGAAAAAGGCCGGATACGGTCTGAAGGAAGCCGACGCTTCTAAGGAAGTGGAAAAGGCCGAGGTTCCCATTCTGTTTATCCACGGAGACAGGGATACCTTCGTCCCCCGGTGGATGTGCGATAAGATTTACGATCACTGCGGGTCGCCGAAAAAGAAACTGATTATACCCGGGGCGTCTCATGCGGAAAGCTACTACAAAGACAGGACGGCGTACGAAGAGGCAATCAAAGGGTTCTTTCAATTTTAGGAGGAAAAGGTATGAAAACCAGAAAAGGCTGTAAAGTGTACCCATTAACGGCGGCTCAGAAACTGCACTTTTTTTACCAGCAGTACTGTCCCAAAAAGCAGGTGCTCAATATTGGATCCTACCTGGCAATCCAGGTAGATCTGGATTTTGACCTGCTGAAAGAATGTGTTTATGAGGCTTATGCCCGGTGCGATTCCATGCGCCTGCGCTTTGCCAAGGACAAGGACGGAACCACGTATCAATACGTTGTAAAGAAGGAAGAACGGGACATTGAGTTTTTCGACTTTACAGGCTGGAAGCCGGAAGACGCCAAACACCAGATGGATCTGTGGACGGAGATTCCTTTTGAAAAGTACGACAGTCCCCAGAACCGGGTGATTATGGTCAAGCTGCCTGACGGCTACCAGGGCCTTTACATTGTGGTGGATCACATGACCATGGACGCCCAGTCCCTGATCCCATTTTTTAAAGATGTAATCGAGCTTTACTCTTTCCGGAAATATCCCGATGCAGGCCTGTCTTATCCCAAAGAGATGGCTTCCTATGTAAAACAGCTTCAAAAGGATCTGGATTACGAGGCGGGAACTCCGGCAAAGGACAGGGATACTCAGTTTTTTGAAAAGCTGATTTCCTCCTCAGAGCCGATTTTTACGGATATTAACGGCCCTGAAAGGCTTGAGAAAGAACGGGAGAAGGAAAACAATCCCAATCTTCGGGCTGTGACCCTGGTTTCCGATAATGTGGACTCCAATCTGTCTACCTTCCATTTGGAAGGAGAACCATCCGCAAGACTGATGAAGTTCTGTGAGGAACACCAGATTTCCATGACCTGCCTGCTTTTAATGGGCCTGAGAACCTATCTTCAGAAGGAAAACCACATTGACGACGTTTCTCTGGTAACCACAGTGGCCCGGAGAGCCACTTTGCTGGAAAAGCGCAGCGGAGGCACACGGATCCACTGCTTCCCCTTCCGTACCATTGTGCCGGAAAGCGACACATTTATGGAAGGACTTTATAAGGTACGGGACGGGCAGAACCAGCTTTTCCGCCATGCAAACTACGATCCCGTAGAGTATTACCGGTTCCGCAGCCAGTATTTTAAATTAAAACCGGGACAGACCTATGAGCCTTTAAGCCTGACTTACCAGCCATTGACCCTGAAAGAAAAGGGACTGGAGAGACTGGGGGATATACAGTACCGTTCCGAGCGCTGCAATAACGGGGCGGCGGCCCACAACCTGTATCTGACTGTGTCCCACAGAAGCAGCGACAATGGCCTGGAATTTTGCTTTGAATACCAGACCGGAGTGGTGAGCCATGAAAAGCTGGAATACATTTACTATTATTTATGTAAGATCCTGTTTGAAGGAATTGCAAATCCGGAGCATACGGTAGGAGAAATCATTGAGGCGGTGTAAAACAGCACAGAGACGCCGGAAAGGGAGAGAAAAAGTATGTTAGAACAGTTAAAAGAAGTTATTTGCCAGTACGTTGACGCGGATCCGGAAACCATTACGGAGGATTCCCGCTTTGTAGAGGATTTAGGATTTAATTCCTATGACTTTATGAGCATGGTGGGCGAATTGGAAGAAACCTATGACATTGAGGTGGAAGAGCGGGAAGTGGTAGAGATCCGCACTGTAGGAGAAGCTCTGGAATACATTAAAAAGCTTCAGGAAGAGGAATAGGAAAAGTGGGGGAAGTTATGTCAATGGAAACAATGAAGGATATTATCCGCTATGGGGCGGAGCAGTACGGCCAGCAGGACGCTTTTCGGTATAAAGTAAAGAAAGAGATTCACTCCAAAACCTACTGCCAGTTAAAAGAGGACAGCGAAGCCTTTTCCAGAGGCTTAGAAAGCCTGGGAATGCTGGGGAAACATGTGGCTGTAATCGGGGCCACCAGTTATTTTTGGGTAACGGCTTATTTTGGCACGGCCAACAGCGGCGGCGTTGTAGTTCCCATTGACGCCGGCCTTCCGGCGGAAGACGTATGCAGCCTGTTAAACCGGGCAGATGTCAGTGTGCTGGTTTACGACGGAACCCGGGCGGACGTGGCGGAAAAGGCCATGGAAAAATGCCCGAAGCTTCGGTTTATGATTTCCATGGAGGCAAAGGAGAATGCAAAAGATGGACCCATACCGGTTCTGTCTTTTGAAACCTTCCTTGCGGAACACAGAGGCTCTTTTGACATAGAACTGGATCCCGATAAAATGTGCGCCATCCTGTTTACCTCCGGAACTACCGGCATCAGCAAGGGCGTTATGTTAAGCCACAGAAATCTAACGGATAACGCAGCCTGCGTGGAGATAAATCTTCCGGCAGGAACCGTGTCTATGACCTTACTGCCTATCCACCATGCATACTGCTTTACCATGGACATTTTAAAGGGGCTTTCCATAGGGATTACCATATGCATCAATGATTCCATTATGCACGTATCCCGGAATATGAAGCTGTTTAAGCCGGAAATCGTGCTGTTGGTCCCCCTGGTAATCAAGTCCATTTACGGGAAGTTAAAAGACGCGCCTAAGATTCTTCCCAAGCCTCTGGTGGCAAAAGAAGCCTTTGGCGGCCGCTTGAAAATCATCTGCAGCGGCGGGGCATATCTGGATCCGGAGCTGATAAACGGCCTTCAGGAGTATGGATTTACGGTTCTTCAGGGCTACGGAATGACGGAATGTTCTCCTGTAATCAGTACCAACCCCGAAGGGGCCAATAAAATCGGATCCGTAGGAAAGCTCCTTTCTAACTGCGAGGCCAAAATTGTGGATGAAGAAATCTGGGTACGGGGATCCAGCGTTATGCTGGGATATTACAAAATGCCGGAAGAAACGGCCCGAACCCTTACAGACGGATGGCTCCATACAGGGGATTTGGGGTATATTGACGAAGACAATTACCTTTATATCACTGGCCGGAAGAAAAATCTGATTATTCTGGAAAACGGAGAAAACGTTTCGCCGGAGGAGCTGGAAAATCTGTTATATAAAGATCCTCTGGTAAAAGAGGCTCTGGTAAGAGAGCATGATTTCGTCATAGAAGCTGAAATTTTCCCTGATGAGGAATACGCCAAAAAGAAGAAAATCCGGGATATGCAGAGCCGCCTCCAGGAACTTATTGACAGAGTAAACGAGGGACAGCCTCCTTATAAAAAGATCCGCAGCCTGAAAGTGCGCGATCAGGAGTTTGAGAAGACCTCTTCAAAGAAAATAAAACGTAATCAGTAATCCCAAAGGAGGACTGCCGCAGAAATGACACCAGCTTTTTCTGCGGCAGCCTTTTTTGGTTAAAATGCCACTTGATTAATATAAAAAATGCTTTATAATGGATAGCAACATCCAGGTGAATAGTTATGCATCCCAATGCATACCAAAGGTGCCTTGGGGCTGTGCAGAAACCGGATGAAAAAGCCACAGTTTTGGAAACTGTTATTATGAGGAGGAAACGATTATGAAGAAAAAAGCATTGGCATTAGCTCTGGCTGCCTGCATGGCGGCATCTTTAGCTGCCTGCGGATCCGGAAACAGCGAAACGACTGCAGCCGATACCACCGCAGCGGAGACTACTACTGCAGCGGATACTGCTGCTGAGGCAGAGAACACCGACGCAGAGACAGAAGAAGAAACCAGCGCCGAGGCTGCAGAAACGGAAGCAGCCGGCGGAGTTCTGGTAATGGCTACTAACGCAGAGTTTGAGCCCTGGGAGTTCCATCAGGGAGACGAGATCGTGGGAATCGACGTAGAGATTGCTCAGGCTATCGGCGAGAAGCTGGGTATGGAAGTAGAAATCGAAGATATGGCTTTTGATTCCATTATTCCTGCCGTTACTTCCGGAAAGGCTGATTTCGGCGCAGCCGGAATGACCGTTACAGAAGACAGATTACAGTCCGTTGACTTTACCGACACCTATGCGGAAGCTTCCCAGGTTATTATCGTAAAGGAAGGCAGTGACATTACCGGTTCCGCTGGTCTGGAAGGTAAGAAAATCGGCGTTCAGTTGGGAACCACCGGCGACCTGCTGTCCAGCGAAATGGTAGGCGATGAGAACGTAGAGCGTTACAACAAAGGCTTTGAGGCTGTTCAGGCTCTGCTTCAGGACAAAGTAGACGCAGTAGTAATCGACGGCGCTCCTGCAAAGGTATTTGTAGCTCAGAGCGAGGGCCTGGTGATCTTAGAGGAAGCTCTCAGCCAGGAAGAGTACGCCATTGCAGTTAAGAAAGGCAACACCGAACTGCTGGAGAAGCTTAATACGGCTCTGGCGGAACTGAAGGAAGACGGCACTATTGACGAGATCGTCAACAAGTACATCCCGGCTGAATAATCAGTCCGGACGGTAAAGGATGGATACCATGTTGGATAGTTTCTACCTAAAGCTAACGGAGGCGTGGAATAATTTCTGCGCTTCCTTCTACCTTAACTTTATTGCAGAAGAACGCTGGCATTACATAGCGGACGGGCTGGTGGTGACGCTGCAGATTACATTGTTTGCAGCTCTTTTGGGAATTTTCATCGGACTGATCGTGGGGATCATCCGCACGACCTATGAAAAAACCCACAAGCTGAAGCTTTTAAACCTTTTGTGCAGCCTGTATCTGACGGTGATTCGGGGAACTCCTGTAGTAGTACAGCTTTTGATTATGTACTTTGTAATTTTCGGAAGTTCCCGGATTGATAAGGTGCCAGTGGCGATTTTAGCCTTTGGCATTAATTCCGGCGCTTATGTGGCAGAGATTTTCCGCAGCGGTATCCAATCCGTAGATAACGGACAGATGGAGGCGGGACGCAGCCTGGGATTTAACTATCTTCAGACCATGCGCTACATCATTTTGCCCCAGGCCCTTAAAAACGTCCTGCCGACTCTCTGCAACGAGTTTATTGCTCTTTTAAAGGAAACCTCTGTTTCCGGCTATATTGCCCTTCAGGACTTAACCAAAGGCGGCGATATTATCCGGAGCCGGACGTATTCGGCGTTTATGCCCCTCATTGCGGTGGCTGTCATCTACCTGGTTATGGTACTGATTCTCAGCCGGCTGGTGGGAATGCTGGAAAGGAGGCTGAGAAAGAGTGAGCGTTAAGGAAAACGGAGCCCTGATTCAGGTAAAAAATCTGGGGAAAAGTTTTGGCGATCTGAAGGTTTTAAAAAATATTACCGTAGACATTCATAAAGGTGACGTTGTCTGCGTCATCGGACCTTCCGGTTCCGGAAAAAGTACGTTTCTTCGGTGTTTAAACCGTCTGGAGGAACCTACGGAGGGCAGCATCCTCTTTGAAGGGGTCAATATTGTGGATCCGAAAACGAATATTGACAAACACCGCCAGAAGATGGGAATGGTATTTCAGCAGTTTAACCTGTTCCCCCATATGACGATTCTGAAAAATATGACTCTGGCCCCTGTAAAGCTTCAGGGAATGTCCCAGGAGGAAGCGGAAAAAGAATCCATAAAGCTTTTGGAACGAGTGGGCCTTGCGGATCGGGCCGGAGCCTATCCGTCTCAGCTTTCCGGCGGGCAGAAGCAGAGAATTGCCATTGTCCGGGCATTGATGATGAAGCCTGACGTGATGCTCTTTGACGAGCCTACGTCTGCGCTGGATCCGGAGATGGTAGGCGAAGTGCTGAATGTTATGCGGGAACTGGCAAAAGAAAAAATGACCATGGTAGTGGTTACCCATGAAATGGGCTTTGCCAGAGAAGTGGCCAATCGGGTCATGTTTATGGACGAAGGGAATTTTGTAGAGGAAGGCAGTCCGGAAGAACTGTTCGGCAATCCCCAAAATGAACGTCTGAAGTCCTTTTTAAGCAAAGTGTTATAAAAAATAATTTATTTTTAAGCGGTGCGCCTTTTGGCAGCGCCGCCTTTTTGTTTCATGGAAACAAAATACGCTCCGCGCGGATCGCACTGCGGCGGTGCGGAAGCTGCCGCAGGAGCGACCCGCCGCCGGCGGAGAATCCTGCTTTACAGGATTCTTTAATGCTTTTTAATATTTAAAATTGATTTCTGAATCCATAAGACGTATCAGGTCATCCTCCCGGGCAATGACCAATTCCCGGCCGGATTTCTGGAGATAACCTAACTGTTTAAGCTTTGCCATGATCCGGGACACGGTTACGGGGTGACAGCCCAGGTAGCGGGCCAGCTCCTCGTAGGTATAAAATTTGGGGACCGCAGGCTTTTGCCCCGGCTCTCTGCGGGAAACGGACAGGAGAAGCTGGCACAGGGCCGTCACCAGGGTTTCCTCATGAATATAATGGAAATGGTTCAGGGCCTCGGAATAGTTGTCTGCCAAAGTCTGAATAAAGAACAAATTCAGCTCCCGGTTGGTCTGAATCAAATGAGAGAACGTATCAAAATTAATCTGGTAGAGTACACAAGGGGTTTTTGTAACGATTGAGATATTGACGGAAGGAACCAGCACAGCCTCCTGGGGACGGCTGACTAAAAGCTGGTTAAAGCCTACCAGCCGCTTGGCATGAAAATACAAATAGATATTTTCGTCCCCTTTTCTGGTGAGGCTGTTGAGGGCACAGATGCCTTCGTCCAACAGATAGATACAGGCGTCCAAATCCTCCTTGGTATTCATCTTTAAGTAATATCCTTTGGATACTTCAAGCCGCGTACCCTTTTTTTTCAGCAGTTCCCAAAAATCAACACCCATAATAAGCTCCTTTGTAAGTTTCTTACGGTATTGTATCACAATTTAAACAAAAAATCTACAAATATAACACAGGCTATATTTTGAAATGTATTTCTATGGTACAATTAGACAAAGTTATAAAATTAACAAATGGGTATGGTCCGGCCTTTTTGCCGGGGTATAACCAAAATAAGAGAAAAGGGGTATTTGAAGAATGGCAAATGCAGTCAACAAACAAGAGAGAACTACATTGATTCATTCGATTGTGGGCATAGCGCTTATGGTTTTCTTCCGCTATCTGCCCATCAGCCTTCCGGAAGTTACTCCGGTAGGAATGGAAATCCTGGGTGTTTTCCTGGGTACGTTGTATCTGTGGACTTTTGTGGATCCCATCTGGGGCAGTCTGCTGTCCATCGCAATGGTAGGTTTTTCTTCCTACAGCAACATGTCGGCGGTATTAGCGGAAGCTTTTGGCTCACCCGTTGTCGCACAGGTTTTCTACATGATGATTATGTCCGGCGGTCTGGCATATTATAAGATTACCGCTTATATTGGCCGTTTCTTCCTGACCCGGAAGTTCACCAACGGAAAGCCCTGGCTGTTAGTGGGCGTTATCTGCGTAGGCTGCTACTTTATTGCAGGTTTTATCAATGCCTTTACGCCGATTTTCGTTATGTGGCCGGTTCTGTACGGAATCTTTGAGGAAGTTGGCTACAAAAAGGGAGATGCGTTCCCCAGAGTTGTCCTGACCCTGGTAGTAATCGCTTCTCTGCTTGGCTTCCCCATGGCTCCCTTTGCTCAGAACGGTCTGGCGCTACTTAGCAACTTCGAAGCCATTACCGCTAACCTTCCCGACGGCCCTGTTGTAGTAAACAGCGCGGCATACCTGGCTGTTGCCATTATCCTGGGTATGGTTATGATTCTGGCGGTAGTGCTGTTCTCCAAATATGTATTCCGTCCTGACTCTGAGAAGCTGAAGGGCTACGACGTAGAAAGCTTAAACCGTCATCCCCTTCCTCCCATGTCTCTGGGACAGAAACTTTACTGCGTTGGATTTATTGTAGTAATCCTGGGGCTGATGATTCCTTCCCTGTTCCCGACCCTTCCGGGTATGGCATACTTAAAGGGCTGCGTTTACGGAATCGCTCTGTTTATCGTTGCAATCCTGGCTGCTATCCGCGTCAAAGGAGAGCCGGTTCTGGATGTTGCTAAGGTTATGTCCACCAACATGAGCTGGGGCGCATACTTTATCATCGTTGCCGCTATCCTTTTGGGAAGCGTTCTGACCAGTGAAGCTACAGGTATTTCCGCTTTCCTGCGGGTTATGCTGTCTCCGCTTTTCGACGGAATGTCTCAGGTGGTATTTATTATCCTGCTGCTCCTTTTGGCTGGTATTTTGACCAACGTGTGCAACAGCTTGGTTATCGGTATGATTATGCAGCCTATTATCGTTACATACTGCACTCAGACCGGAGCGGATCCCAGACCTATCGTTACCCTGATGATTCAGTTTGTACTGCTGTCTGCTGCCATTACGCCGGCTGCATCTCCCTTTGCCGCGATTCTGCACAGCAACAAGGAATGGGTTCCCACCAAATTTATTTATCAGTTCACGCCGCCTGTTGTAATCCTGGAACTGATTATCACCTTGGTTGTAGGTATTCCGCTTTGCAACCTGTTAATGTAATAGGAAGTTTCATTTGAACCCTGGTATCAAAAGTTTAGAAAAATATAAAGTCTGATTATGGCGGAAGGAGATGGATGGCAATGGCTCAATATGACGTAATTATTATTGGCGCCGGACCCGCCGGAATGACGGCTGCGATTTATGCCGCCCGGGCGGACATGAAAGTTTTAATGTTGGATAAGCTGGCTCCGGGAGGACAGATTATCAATACCAATGAGATCCAGAATTACACTGGAGTAGGAACGATAAACGGTGCAGAGCTGGCGTATCAGATGTTTGAGCATACCCAGCAGTTTGAATCCATTACCTTTGATTACGGCACGGTAAAAGAGGTTAAGGACAACGGCGCTGAAAAAGTAGTTTATTGTGAAGAGGACGACAAGGAGTTTACGGCGAAATCCGTTATCCTGGCCACAGGAACCCGCCCCCGCTGCCTGGGGATTCCGGGAGAAGATAAATTCCGCGGAAACGGAATTAGCTGGTGCGCTATCTGCGACGGCGCTCAGTATCGGGATCGGGATGTAGTGGTAATCGGCGGAGGAAACTCTGCAGTAGAGGAGTCCATTTTCCTGGCCGGCATTGTAAAATCCCTGACCATTGTTACCATGTTCGATCTGACGGCGGATCCCATGGCCTGTGATAAGCTGCGGGCTATGCCTAACGTAACGGTTTATCCTTATCAGGACATCCTGGAATTTACCGGCGATACGAAGCTGGAGGGCGTACATTTCAAGTCCACCCAAAATGGCGAGGAAAATACGGTCAAATGCGATGGCGTTTTTGAATATATCGGCCTTACGCCTACTACGGAATGCTTTAAAGAGCTGGGCGTTTTAAACCAGTTCGGCTACGTGGAAGTCAACGACAGAATGGCTACGAAGGTTCCGGGCATTTTCGGCGCCGGAGACTGCGTTACAAAAAATCTCAGGCAGGTAATTACGGCCTGCGCCGACGGAGCTATTGCAGCTCAGGAAGCATCCCATTATGTTAAACATTTAGATTAGCAATACCAATCTATAAGGAGGAAGAGGAGCAATGTTAAAAGAAGTAAACAGCGCGGAATTTAAAGAGCTGGCTGGACAAGGGCTGGTGCTGGCGGACTTTTTTTCCACAACCTGCGGTCCCTGCAAAATGCTGGGCTTTGTGTTAAAGGATGTGGAGAAGGAATTTGGCGACAGCCTTACGATCTTAAAGGTTGACTTTGACCAGAATAAAGATCTGACCGCTGAGTACGGGGTAACGGGGTACCCTACGCTGGTTCTGTTAAAGGATGGCGCAGAGGTGAAACGCCTTCAGGGGCTTCAGCAGAAACCGGTTATCGTAAACATGGTAAAGGAAAATATGTAAGCAAAAACAGTATTTCATAAATTAATGGAGGGAAAAAGAAATGGGCGTTAATTACATCTATGAAGAGCATCTCATTGACCGTCAGGCAGCGGCTGAAGAAGCAATGCTGAAAGAATTTGAAGCAGGCAAGTATACCATCCAGAATCCTCTGGTTAAGTACAACCTGTATTTTATCAGCCCTCTGACCGCTGTAGTATGTTTTGAAACCGAGAAGGAAACGGCTGTTACCATTACCGTATTCGGAAAGACCAAAGAAGCGAATATGAGCCATACCTTCCCCAAGGCAAAGAAGCACGTGCTGCCGGTACTGGGCCTGTACTCCAATTACTCCAACAAAGTAGAAATCCGTGCTTACCGCGGAGAGTCCAATGTCATTACCATTGACGTTCCGGACGTATACGAAGGCAAGAGCCCCATTTACTACATGGACACCACCCCGGAATATCTGCAGGACAACGTAATCCTGGTATCTCCGGCAGGTGAAGACTTATCTTCCGCATTTGACTATGCCGGCGACGCAAGATGGCATATGAACGTTCCCTGCGTATTTGACGTAAAACGTTTAAAGAACGGCAACCTGATTATGGGTTCCAGCCGTCTGATCCAGATGCCCTACTATATGTCCGGTCTGTATGAAATCAGCCCCTGCGGAAAGATCTACAAAGAGTTCCGCGTACCCGGCGGCTACCATCATGATGAGTTCGAGATGGAAGACGGCAACATCCTGTGCCTGACAGAAGATCTGGAAAGCGCAACCTGCGAAGATATGTGCGTTCTGTTAGACAGAAACACCGGCGAAATCTTAAAGACCTGGGACTACAAGAAGTTCTTAAATCCGGAAACCGTCAGCAAATCCGGAAGCTGGTCTGAACATGACTGGTTCCACAACAACGCAGTTTGGTATGACAAGAACACCAACTCCCTGACCTTCTCCGGCCGTCACATCGACGCTATGGTAAATATCGACTATGACAGCGGCGAACTCAACTGGATCATCGGCGATCCGGCAGGCTGGCCCCAGGATATGGTTGATAAATACTTCTTCAAGCCCATTGGAAACAACTTCGGATGGCAGTATGAGCAGCACGCTAACGTTATCACCCCCAACGGCGATGTAATGTGCTTCGACAACCACCATTACGGATGCAAGGCAGTTGACAGACCCGATAAGGAACTGGCTGCGAAAGACAACTATTCCAGAGGCGTGCGCTACCGCATCAACACCGAGGATATGACCATTGAGCAGGTTTGGGAATACGGCAAAGATAAGGGCGCAGAGTTCTTCTCACCCTATATCTGCAACGTAGAATACTACAACGAAGGCCATTACATGGTACATTCCGGCGGTATCGCTTACGATCCCAACGGCGTTCCTTCCGAGGCTCTGGGCGCATTCGCTAAGGATATGGGCGGCGACCTTCACAGCATCACCGTAGAGGTTTGCGACAACAAGAGAATGCTGGAGCTGCATGTTCCGGGCAACTACTACCGCGCAGAGAAGCTGAAACTGTATTCTGACGGAATCAACCTGGAACTGGGTAAAGGACAGCTTCTGGGAGCCATGGGCCACACCAAAGAATTTGACACTGACATCCCAATGGAGAGCTGCGGCGAACTGCTTCCGGAAAGCTGCAACGCTAAAGTGATAGAGGAAGTAGACCGTTTCACCTTCCACTCCAGATTTGAAAAGGGACAGATGGTTATGATGCTTCTGGAACAGGGCGACGAAGTACACAGATACTTCATCTCCACCACGGCCGTAGCTTATCTGGCTATGTGCTGCGGTACCTTCCTGGATTCTGATGAGCGCAATACCAGAACCAGCGTCAACAAGACCGGACTGAAGGGAACTTATGACATCCGCGTTATCGTAGACGACAAGAAATACGAAACCGGAGTTAAGATTACCTGCTAAAACAGCGACGCTTCATGAAAAGGGGTCAGGCCGGAGCCGGCCTGACCCCTTAAATACTTTTGAGGGGGACATTCCATGGGAGTTTTATTTAAAGAAGTAGAACACATTATTGACCGCCAGTATGAGGCGGAACAGAAATTTCTGGCAGAGTATGCCGAAGGAAACTATACCATTGAAAATCCTTATGTGAAGCTGAATCCGTATCTCATCGCCCCGCTGACGGCCCTGGTGATGTTTGAAGCTGCTAAGCCTGCTTTTGCAAAGGTTACAGTAAAAGGCAAAGAGGCGGCAGGGGATTATATGTACCGTCCGGCCAGCGACATGATACATATGGTGCTTCCTATTTACGGCCTGTATCCGGAGTATGAAAACACGGTAATCATTGAGCTGAGTACAGGAGAGAAAAAAGAAATCAAGATCCAGACGGAAGCGCGTCCGGAAAAACTCCACAAGCCTACCAGCATTGAGACTACGCCGGAATATTTTGAGGACAATGTAATGTTTGTAAGCCCTACCTCACCGGCTCTGACGGCAGCTTACGATTATGCCGGAGACGCCCGCTGGTACAACACCTTAAATCTGGCCTTTGACTTAAAACGCGCCAGAAACGGTCGTCTTTTTGTGGGAACGGATCGCCTTGTGGCTCCGCCTTACCATACGACCGGCGTTTACGAGATGGGTATGATCGGAAAGATCTATAAAGAGTTCCGGATTCCCGGCGGCTACCATCATGATGAATGGGAGATGGAAAACGGCAATCTCCTGATTTTAAGCCAGATTTTGGAGAGAGGCACGGTAGAAGACTACTGCGTTATGGTTGATCGGGAAACCGGTGAAATCTTAAAGACCTGGGATCATCAGGATGTGCTTCCCGTATATCCCACAGGCGGTTCCGGCAGTCAGGATGCTCACGACTGGTTCCACAACAATGCGGTTTGGTATGATAAGAAGACCAATTCTCTGACCTTCTCCGGCCGCCATCAGGACGCTATTATTAACCGTGACTTTGAAACCGGCAAGCTGAACTGGATCATCGGCGATCCCGAAGGCTGGCCTGAGGATATGCAGAAGTACTTCTTTAAGCCTGTAGGAGAGCCTTTTGACTGGCAGTATGAGCAGCACGCCTGCATGGTTCTGCCAAACGGCGATATTATGTGCTTTGACAACGGCCATTACCGTTCCAAAGTAAAAGAAAACTATGTGCCTGCCAAGGATAATTTCTCCAGAGGCGTTATTTACCGCATCAATACCGACGACATGACCATCCGTCAGGTATGGCAGTACGGCAAGGAACGGGGAGCGGAGTTCTTCTCCTGCTATATCTGCAACTGCGAGTACTACGAGAGAGGCCATTATCTGGTACACTCCGGCGGTATTGGCAAGAAAGGCGACGAGTATCTGGACTTCCCCGGAGCCGGCATGACGGAAGAGATCGATAACGGAACGGTTCAGTTAAGCTCTATTACCGTAGAACTGTTAGACGATAAAGTAATGTACGAAATGCACCTTCCGGCCAACTATTACCGTGCGGAGAAGCTTCACCTGTATGATGAGAATGACAGGGTGACCTTTGGAAAAGGCCAGCTTCTGGGCCACATTACGTCTACGGAAGAGTTTTTGACGGAAGCTCCGGCAGAACCGGCTGGCATGATTCCCGACGAATATAAGGCAAAGATCGCCAAAGAAGCGGATCGTATCGTATTTAAGGGAAGCTTCGAAAAGGGTACTCTGTGTATGCTGAATCTGGAAGGCAAGAACGGAACGCCTACCCGCCATTACTTCGTGCCTACTACCAAGAGACCGTTTTTGGCTATGTGCGTGGGAACCTTCCTGGAGCACGATGCAAGGGCTGTGGAGTTCCCCATTGGAACGGAAAATATCCCGGGCGAATACGAAATTACCATTACCGTAGACGACAAGAAGTATGAAACGGGAGTGTCTGTGCTGGTTTAAAAAGGATCTTGTCACTTTTTGATAGACATTGCCGATAGAGTTGTGTTAAAATATTAAATGATAAGGAGGCTGCCGCAGACAGGGCGGCAGCCCCTGTAAAGTTTGCGCTATGCTACGTAGCATGTCAAGAAGCAAAGGAGGATAATTGAATGGGCTACAAAGTAAGCTTTGACGAAGCAAACCAGATTTTTGCCGGTTTAAGCAGCGAGTATGAAATCTGGGCACCTAAGAGATTTCCGGGAAAAGGCCGTTATTCCGATACGGATATTATCCGTTACGACAAGGTAAAGACGGTAGAGGAAATTGTATTTGACGAAAAATCTGATTTTCCGGCGAAAGAAGTTCTCTCCCCCATTACGGAGCCACTGTTCTACTTTACAGAGGATGAATACAGAGAGAGCAAAGTTACCAGCAAAAAGATTATTATCTTTATGCGTCCCTGCGATATAGCCGCACAGCAGCGTCAGGAGAGAATCTACCTGGGCAACGGCGGCTTCAATGATATGTACTATGAGAGAATGCATGAAAAGGTAAAAATCGTTATGATGCAGTGCGATCTGGACGACGATACCTGTTTCTGCGTAAGCATGGGAACCAACAAGACGGATAACTACAGCATGGCTGTTGTCTGTCAGGATGGGGCTCTGAAAGTAGAAGTAAAGGACGAAGTTTTCGCTCCTTACTTTGAAGGCAAGACTGCCGATGATTATACGCCCTCCTTCCCCACTGAAAACAAGACAAAAGTAACCATGCCGGAGATTCCCAACAAGGAAGTCCTTACAAAGTTAAAGAGCCATCCCATGTGGGAAGAGTACAATAAGAGATGTATCTCCTGCGGTAGCTGTACTGTTGCCTGCAGCACCTGTACCTGCTTTACCACTACGGACATTGCCTATAATGAAAACGGCAGCGTAGGCGAGAGAAGAAGAACCACCGCTTCCTGCCAGATCGAAGGATTCACCGATATGGCCGGCGGACACAGCTTCCGCAATACGGCAGGCGACCGTATGAGATATAAAGTGCTGCACAAGTTCCATGACTACAAAGAACGCTTTAAGGACTACCATATGTGCGTTGGCTGCGGACGCTGCATTTCCCGCTGCCCGGAATTTATTTCCATTACGGCAACTGTTGACAAGATGAATAAGGCCATTGCAGAAATCGTGGCTGAAGAAAACAAATAAGGAGGAGGGAAGACTGCTATGAATAATCCGGTAAGACCAGTTCCCTGCAAGATTCTGGAAGTAAAGCAGGAGAGCAAGCATGAATATACCTTTAAAGTAGAAACTGACATTAAACCTTCCCATGGACAGTTTCTGCAACTGTCAATTCCGAAAGTAGGAGAAGCTCCCATTTCTGTCAGCGCATACGGCGATGGCTGGATGGATTTCACCATTCGTTCCGTTGGAAAAGTAACGGATGAAATTTTCAAGAAAGAAGCAGGCGACATTCTGTTTTTAAGAGGGGCATACGGCAAGGGCTGGCCCGTAGAAGAACAGTTTAAGGGCAAAAATATGGTTCTGATTGTAGGCGGAACCGGTCTGGCTCCTGTCCGCAGTATGTTGCGTCTGTTTGCGGAAAATCCGGGATACGTTGAGAGCGTTACCCTTATCGCCGGCTTTAAGAACGAGGAAGGCATCGTATTCCGCAACGAAATGGAAAGCTGGAGAGATAAATTCAACTGCATTTATACTCTGGACAGAGATAAAATTGACAACTGGGAAGTTGGCTTTGTAACCCAGTTTGTATCCAAAGTTCCCTTTAAGGATTTCGGCGATAATTACGAAGTAGTAATCGTTGGACCGCCGCCAATGATGAAGTTTACTGCCATTGAAGCAATTAAGTGTGGTGTTCCGGAAGAAAAGATCTGGGTATCTTATGAGCGTAAGATGTCCTGCGCTATCGGCAAATGCGGACACTGCCGCATTGACGAAACCTACGTATGCTTAGAGGGTCCGGTATTTAACTACACCAAGGCCAAATATCTGGTAGATTAAAGAAAGGGGCGGAACAAGAATGAATCACGATATTGATGTTAAAAAGACACGAATTAACTGTTTCAGACAGTCTAAAGTACCCGGAGAGTTCATGCTTCAGCTCCGTGTTCCGGGCTCTCTGATTGACGCAAAGCATCTGGCTCTGGTACAGGAGCTGTGTCAGACCTACGGCAACGGCACATTCCACATCGGTATGCGCCAGACCCTGAACGTTCCGGGCATTAAATACGAGAACATTCCGGCTGTCAATGCAAAGATTAAGGAATATATCCAGGACGTAAACGTAGAAATGTGCGATTGCGATATGGAAGCGGATGATCAGGGCTATCCCACCATCGGCGCCAGAAACGTAATGGCTTGTATCGGTAACTCACACTGCATTAAGGCAAACGCCAATACCCATGAACTGGCTAAGAAGATTGAAAAACTGGTTTTCCCCAGCCATTATCATATCAAAGTTGCAGTTGCCGGATGTCCCAATGACTGTGCAAAAGGAAACTTCAACGATTTCGGTGTAATGGGCGTATTTAAGATGGTTTACGATCAGAACCGCTGCATCGGCTGCGGCGCCTGCGTAAAGGCCTGCGAGCATCATGCTACCGCAGTTCTGTCCTTAAACGCTAACGGAA
Organism: uncultured Clostridium sp.; assembly: GCA_946498245.1. Taxonomy (GTDB): domain Bacteria; phylum Bacillota; class Clostridia; order Lachnospirales; family Lachnospiraceae; genus UMGS1370. The sequence goes on from CAMMNN010000001.1 coordinate 160,645, forward strand.
AGATTGATAAGGATACCTGCTGCTGCGTAGGCTGCGGCGAATGTGTTATCGCTTGTCCCACCGGCGGCTGGACCAGAGGAAACACCCATCTGTACCGCGTTACTCTGGGCGGACGTACCGGCAAGCAGTTCCCGCGTATGGGCAAGCTGTTCTTAAACTGGGTAACAGAAGACGTTGTTCTGGGAATGTTCGCTAACTGGCAGAAATTCTCTGCATGGGTTATGGACTATAAGCCGGAATACCTTCACGGCGGCCACCTCATTGACCGTGCCGGCTACATGAAGTTTAAAGAAATGATTCTGGACGGCGTTGAGCTGAATCCGGAAGCTAAGGTAGCAGATGAGCTTTACTGGACAGAGGCAGAGCAGAGAGCCAATATCCACGTAAAACCCATTTCTCAGCATCACAAGGCAGGCCCCCAGTAAATTGCGGGCTGCCGGAAACGGCTTAAAAGAGAAACATTGATGGATAAAGGATTTTAAGTGTTGTCCCCCATATTTTGCAGATGGGCTTTGCCCGGAAGCAGGGTATGGGGGACAAAGCTTCCCTGACCTTTGCCCGTTGTCAGGGAATGTCCGCAGGAAATGGAGAAAATATGTATTGTATTAGCGTTAGCCACAAAAAAGCCCCCGTTGCCGTGCGGGAGCGGTTTGCTTTTGCCCGGGAAGAAAAAGAGGAGCTTCTGGAGGCCCTGAAAGCGTGTCCGGAGATTACAGGGGCCGTGGTACTGTGTACCTGCAACCGAAGCGAATTTTACGTATCCGGGAGTAAGAAGGCTATTGCCGTGCTTCAGGAGGCTATTGCAAAGTTTAAAGAAATTCGCCTGGAAGAGCTTCTGCAGTACTTAAATATCTATAGCGGCGATCAGGCGGTAGCCCATATCTTTAAGGTCTGCTGCGGTTTTGATTCCATGGTGCTGGGGGAAGATGAGATCTTGGGTCAGGTTAAGGACGCTTACCAGCTTACCCTGGAAAAAAAGGCAGGGGATTATGAGATCCACACCGTCTTTCAGAAGGCCATTACCTGTGCCAAGAAGATCAAGACGGACACCAATCTGTCCAGGACTCCCGTATCCGTAGGGACTTTGGTGGCCAATGAGGTTTTTCACTTTGAAGGGGAGGAGGGCCCTCTGGCGGAAAAAACGGTTCTTATTATGGGAATCACAGGGAAAATGGGGGGAATTATCGCAAAAAATATTCTCAGCAAACCCGGGATCCAGGTATTGGGAACCGTTAGAAGCCATAAAACCGGACTGGATTTGGAGTGGAAAAGCAGCCGGATCCGGCTTATTGATTATGGGGAACGGTACCGCTATATGGAAGAGGCCGACATTATTGTCAGCGCCACTTCGGGGCCACACTATACTGTAGTGGAGGAGAAGCTGAAAAAGGCCCTGACATCTTCGAAAAAAAGACTTTTTATTGATGTGGCGGTTCCCATTGACATTGATCCCCAAATACGCAATCTGCCGGGAGTGAGTCTTTACGATATAGATTTTTTTGAGCAGCTTTCCAAAGCCAATAACCAGGCGAAACGGAAAGAACTGGGCGCTGCCAGAGAGATTATGGACACGGAATTGGATGAGTGCCTGAAGGAACTTCTCTTTCACCCCTGTTTCCGGAAAATGGGAGAGTGGAAAGAGCTGTGGGAAAAGACTCCTCTGGAAACCATATTGTACCGTATCCGGGATCATGTAAGCAGCGAAGAGCTGAAGGTGATTATCCGGACACTGGATCAGGTGGAAGACTGGGTAAAGGAGTAGAAAATTCATGGCATATTTCCCATTTTTTATAGATATTGAAAATCAGGACTGCCTGATTATCGGCGGAGGAACTGTGGCCCTGCGGAAAGTGGAAGTGCTTTTGGGCTACGGCCCCCGCATTACGGTCATAGCTCCCGCCATGGTCCCGGAGCTGGCGGAACTGGCCGATACCCTGAAGCTGGAAACCCGACCCTTTCAAATGAAGGATTTGGAAGGAAGGGATTTCGTCATAGCAGCCACAGAAGATGGAGAGCTTAACCGTCGGGTGTCCGATGAATGCCGAAGACAGAGGATACCGGTCAATGTGGTGGACGTAAAGGAAGAGTGCAGCTTTATCTTCCCGTCTATTGTCCGTGATGAAGATTTGGTAGTGGGGATTTCCTCAGGAGGAGGCAGCCCCACCATTACCCAGGAACTGAAAAAATCTATCCGGCATATGATTCCGGAAGGCTATGGCCGGCTGGTAAAGGAACTGGGACAATACCGGGAATACGTGAAAGAGCGGGTGACCGAGGAAAGAGTAAGAACGGCGATTTTCAGAAAAATGGCGGAGGCCGGGAAAGAGAACGGCTGCCATGTGGACCGCAGTTTGGCGGACTGGGTGATCCGTCAGGTTTTAGAGGAGGAGAAACAATGAGTCAGAAAGTCCGTATCGGAACCAGAAAGAGCGATTTAGCCGTGGCCCAGACGAAGCTGGCGGCGGAGCTTATGATGGCCTCTACCCCTGGCCTTCAGGTGGAACTGGTAATGAAGCAGACTACAGGAGACAGAATTTTGGATAAGCCCCTTTTGGAATTTGGCGGAAAGGGAGTTTTTGTTTCCGAGTTTGAAGAAGCCCTGCAAAAAGGAGAGATTGACTTTGCCGTCCACAGCGCAAAGGATTTGCCTTCAGAACTGGCGGAGGGCCTGGAAATCGTAGGAGTCCCGGAACGAGGTGATATTCGGGACGTTTTCGTGACTCGCCGGGATGGCTCTTTGGAAGAGAAAATCCGGAAGGGAGAAACCATTATCATAGGAACGTCCAGCCTGAGGCGCCAGATCCAGGCAGGGCAGTTGGCTGCCGGTTTGTGGCAGGGAGCCAAGGCAGAGTGCAGAAATTTGAGAGGCAACGTCCTGACCCGTCTGGAAAAGCTGGCAAAAGGGGAGTATGATGCCATTATCCTGGCTGCAGCGGGCTTAAAGCGGCTGGATTTGATAAAAGGAGAAGAAGAGTTGGAGGCGGTAGGAACCACCTTCCGCTTCATTTATCTGGATTGGAGAGAGATGATTCCTGCAGGCTGCCAGGGGATTCTGGCCATAGAGGGGCGAAAGGGGGATCCCTTAAACGAAATTGCCCGAAAGATTACGGACCCCAGCACTCTCCTGACGTTCCGCCTGGAAAGGAAAGTCCTGTCTCTTATGGAAGCCGGCTGCCATGAACCTGTGGGGATCTGCAGCGTTATGGAAGACGGAGAAATAGAGGCCAGAGGAATTTATCAGGACGCCGATGGGGAAAAGAGAACCGTGAACTGGAAAGGCAGTCCGGAGAAATGGGAGCAGGGGGCTTTTCATTTGGCTGACGGCCTGAAGCCTTCAAAGGGGGCAGACAATTTGAAGCCTTTAAAGGGAGGCGACAGCTCTCAGGCTTATCATAAGGAAGACAGCGTCTTACAGGGCAGCGTGATCCTGGTGGGCGCTGGCCCTGGCGATCCGGAACTTATCACCCAAAAGGGCCTGAAAGCTCTCAAAAACTGCGATGCGGTAGTTTACGATTCTCTGGCATCGGAAGAACTGTTAAAAGAGGTAAAGCCGGACTGCCGGAAAATTTACGTGGGGAAACGGGCGGGCCGCCATTCTATGAGCCAGGAGGAGATTAATACGGTTCTCATAGAACAGGCCCGGGAAGGCCGCACTACGGTACGTTTAAAAGGCGGAGATCCCTTTGTTTTCGGCCGCGGCGGAGAAGAGATCCTGGCGCTCCAGGAAGCCGCCGTTCCCTATGAAGTCATACCAGGAGTCACATCGGCAGTGGCGGCTCTGGCGGCAGCCGGCATTCCCGTAACTCACAGGGGAATCAGCCGGAGCTTTCACGTAATTACAGGCCATACCAAAGAAGATGGAATCCCTGAGGACATAGAACACCTGGGAAATGTTCCGGGGACATTAATATTTCTTATGGGCCTCAATCACCTGGGCGCGATCCGTGACAGCCTTTTAAGGCAGGGGCGTCCGGCAAAAACCCCTGCCGCTGTCATACAGAACGGAACCCTGCCTCAGCAGAAAGTGGTTCGGGGCTGTCTGGGAGACATTGAAGAAAAATGCAGGGAAGCGGGAATCGGTTCCCCCGCCATCATTGCAGTGGGAGAGGCCGCAGCCCTTCACATGGAAGCCACCCTGAAAAGACCCCTGGAGGGAACTGCCATAGGCGTAATCGGGACGCCTTCCTTTGCCGCCCGGTTAGAGGAAGCATTGAGGGAACGGGGAGCCCGCACAGAACGGATTTGTACCATGGAAGTGGTTCCCGCTGGCGATGAATCCATGCTGCAGAAGGCTCTGGAAGAATTGAAGGAATATACCTGGCTGGCCTTTACCAGCTCCAATGGAGTCCGGCTGTTTTTAGATGAGCTGATGAAAAGCGGAAGAGATTTGAGGACTCTGGGAAATGTCCGTCTTGCGGCAGTGGGATCCGGGACTGCCGGAGAATTGAAGAAAAGGGGCCTGAGGGCAGACTTTATTCCGGAGCAGTACTGTACCGGCGCTTTGGCCAGAGGACTGGCAAAACGCCTGACAAAAGAAGACCGGATCCTGATCCCGCGGGCTGTAAAAGGTTCCCCGGAGCTGACAGAAATCTTACAGGAAGCGGGTATCCCTTACAGAGATCTTCCCATATATGATGTAAAAGCCCGGGAAGAGGCGGAAAACCATTGGGCGGCCGCCTTAGGGGATCTGGATTACCTGACCTTTGCCAGCTCCTCAGGAGTGGAAGCATTTTTCAGGAAAATGGAAGAAACAAAAACAGAGCTTCCGTCCGGCCTGAAACTGGCCTGTATCGGGGAAGCAACGGAAAAGGCCCTTGAGAAATATGGGAAAAGGGCTGACGCAGTGGGAACGGTTTTTACGGCTGCGGGGCTGGCAGAGGCTATTTGTAAGCTTCTCGGTTAGCTTTTTCCTGGGCCAAACGGATCTTGGCGTCCGAAAGGGTTTCGCCCTCCTTTGTCAGAAAGTGATCCACAAAGGCATCTGATATGGCGGTGAAACCGTCTACAACGCCACTTTCAATTTTCCGGTAACCGTTTACAACACCGTCTTCAATCTTCTGGTAGCCGCCTGCCACTGCTTTTTCAATTTTTTTATTTGCTGCAACTAATTTTGACTTTGCCATGTTTACTTTTCATATCCTTTCTCTTAGAATTGATGTCTGTATGTTACCGTTTTTATTTTTTTAAAGATTTTCAGTTTTGTTAGGGAAATGTTAAAAGTGAAAATAGAACTCCGGAAGCCGGCACATAGACGGTTTTTGGCAGCTATAAGTTAAAATAAAGGTACCTTGACATTTTTGGCAATGCCTATAATGTTAAGGTACCTTTATTTATAGGAGGATAGATGATGCCGAAACATTTTTCAGACGGAAAATCCGGAAAGGACGCGGCAAGACAAAAGCGGTATCTCTCCGAAATATGGATTTTCTTATGTTCCAGGACACCTGGTAATTCGGGATCTGACGCTGACTGTTCCTTCCGGCAAGAAGGTCGCTCTGGTTGGCTCTACCGGAAGCGGAAAGACTGCCAGTGTCTTGCAGGATACGGCTCTGTTTTCGGATACAATCCGGAACAACCTGTTTTATGCCAATGAAAAAGCCAATTGGGACAGCTTCAGCAGGCAATCCATATGAGCTGCTGTGATGAAATGATGAATCTGCTTCTTGAAGGTATGGACGCCATTCTGACTGCAGGAGGGGAAAACCCGAGTCAGGGGCAGCGGCAGCTTCTCGCCATTGCCCATCGCCTGTCAACCATCCGGGACGCGGACATCATTGTGGTTATGGATAATGGCAGCATCATCGAAAAAGAAACGCACACACAACTACTGGCACAAAAAGGAAAATATTACAAATTGTACATGACGCAGTTTGCCGGGATCAGCACAGCCTGATTTCAGCAGAGTTTTCCATGTGATTTATTGCCTATGATGTTCCCTATGATCCTGGGGCCATTGGGCCTGCAGCTTTTCCAGCAGAGTTTTCAGTTCCTGATGCTCGTCATAGACAAAGGGGAGAGAATGGCGGATTCTTCTATACCGTGTTCTTGCATTTTTTCACTTTTGTGTTCGGCACCTGACCACAGATGGACAATAGTTTGACCAGTTTATGCTTGCTGTTTGATTTCATGTCTGTACCTCCAATTAAAAATGAGTGGCAATAACTGGATTTACGCAGTTACTGCCACTCGTCCTTTACATTCTAACAAAACCACCCTGTGAAGTCAGGGGAGGAGATATTGCATCAGCGGTAAAGAATAAAATATAAAAATCAATTGTTTCTCATCCTGTTCTTGTATTTGTGCGATATAAAACACATATGCAGCAAAATTCAGATGAGTTATCCACATTCCATAAGTATGGTTTACCCTCCCTTTCATTTTTGTGGATATTTTTTATACTCTGTTTTATTTCTTTCCTCAGCGGATTCCACGCAAGATATATCTGCATAATAATATCTGCCACCTGCGTCAGCAGGTAATGATTCTTCATTGCATTGCTGTTCCTGCTGTTTAAATGCTCTATGTTATAGATGCCGTTCTTCTGGTTATTGAAGCCTTCGTTTTCTATCTTCCATCGCCCTCTGGCAGTTCTGATTATTTCCTCCAGAGTTTTCTCCGTCAGCTCTATATTGCTTACCCAATGGAACGTTACCTTCTTTTTTCCTTTGTTTTCTTCCTCCTCATAAGTATAGCTGAACAGATTGGCGGTTTCTCCTTTGCCGGCGGTTTCCTCAACGTGGTTTACATATTCCCTGTTCCCGTTTTCCTTCCCTATCCCGCTACCTCTACGCTTCCATTTCCCTGACAGATCCATTCATAACTCTCATCTAGCAGTTTCTGTCTGGCTGCCTTGTGTGTGAAGATATATTTCCACTTCTTCCGGCGGCATAACTTCATCACTGTTTCCGTCTCATAAAGACTGTCTCCCTGGATACACATCGGAAGCCTCGGATAATCCTTTGCCAACCGTTTTTACCAGACAGTTATCACAGTGTTTTTCCTTAAAATAAAACAGCCCTGTCCCATCTAGGATAACCCGCCAGTATTGCCCCAGGAGTTTTCCCCTATGGAAACATCTCCTGATAATATCCGGAGCGTTTCAATGCAGTTCTCCTCATTAAACTGTTCCTCCATGGTATGCATACTTTTTACCCCGCAGAGATTTTTCATTAGTCCCATATAAACAGATCGGACTGGCTGTATGTGATATAGGATGGATGTCCCGGATCTTCCATTTCCTCAATCCATGTCGCCAGCTCTTTGAAAAAATGATGCATTACCATCAGCAAGTATTTTTTACTGCTGCGGAGTTATGAAGGGCAGCAGTAGCCAGTTCCTTATCGTTGATCCACAGGAACTCAATAAGGTCGGAGCAAGAGAATGCCAGTATTGCCTCCATGGCTTTTCGCAGAAGACGGTTGGCAGTTCCAAGGGAGGTCAACCCCGACAGATTACGCACCTGGGTGTTTTCTGCCCAATCATAGAATTTTCATAATATTCATCCCATGTGCATTGTTTCATGGTGTCAACCTCCCTTAGTGTTTTATCTCATAACTTTTTCCATAAGGCTCTTATAGCTGTCCACCACATCGTAGACCAAATTATCACTGCTAATAGCCTTGAAATGCTCTCTTGCACAGTGAATCTTGGACTGCTCAATCAGACGGAGCTGCATAGAAGACATGGAGCCTTTGGTTTCTGCCACGAAGTAGATATGCTTCACGGTGCCTTCGTAGAAAGCAATCGCCCAGTCCGGGTTATATCTGCCAATAGGAGTGGAGATATAGAAGCTATCCGGCAACTTCACATACACGGCGACATCCTTATTGGTGTCGAGGTCGGCTGCGAAGTCACGCTCGTTGGTAGAGTCATAAACGATATGGTCATACAAGTGGCGGTTCGCCTTCATAGCGTTCACGCCCAGCTTGCCCTTGATGGCAGGCTCAGTAAAGATATCCATACCGTAACGCTCATCCAGTACATCGTAGGTAATATGCTCAATAACAGCGGTAGCCTTTTCATCGTTGATAAGGGCAGCAGCCTTGATGATGAATTCTTCCGGGTTGTCCTTGAACTGGCTGAATACGGACGGCTGGATGCCCTTCAGAATGGCGATAACAGCCTTACGGGTCAATCCCGTTTCATCTACCAATTTGCCGACCAGGTCATACTTCACATTGCTGCTTGCATGAATGGCAGCACCGTAAGTACCGGATTCTTCCTTTACGAAGGATACGCCGCTTTCCAGTTCAGCCTTGGATTTAATCTGCTCCATAGCACCCGTTTCTACCTTGAAGTAAATCTTGGATACACGGAGTTTTCTGTCGAGGGCATCTATGGATTTACGCACCAGTTCATCAGTATCGAAGTCAACCACATAAACGCTTTTGGCGTTGATTCTGTTCCACAGAGCCTTGAATTCCGGCATGGCAAGTTTGTCCTCGTCCACAGCCAGTTCCACATTGTTGCTTCTTGCGTTTTCAGGCTGCATTGCTTTGGCATCATAGATAGAGTCGATAATGCCGATAATACTCTCGGCAGAACCCACAACTTCATCAGTCAGCTTGATTTCGCCGTTAGCCTTATCCTCGTAGTACTTGTCGGTCAAAGCCCCCTGCTTATCAATGTAGCCTTCCATACGGAGACCAACATAAATTTCTCTTGCCACATCATCAGTAATAACATCGGTGTTGCCCTGGGAATCGGTAATAGTTCTTCCCATAAAGAGTTCCGGTGTAATAGCCTTCGGACGGTTGGCGACTGCATCTGCCAATTCGGTCTGAAGACCCTTTGCGAAACTATCGTAGCTTTCGCTTGCAATAACGGTCAGCACATTGATGTTGTGAACGTCATTTCCGAGAACACCGGAGTCCATACGATCGCCATCCTGGTTTACGCACAGACGCAGACCACGGCCAACTTCCTGGCGCTTTCTCACATCAGAACCGGACTGCTTCAGCGTACAGATCTGGAATACATTCGGATTATCCCAACCTTCACGCAGTGCGGAGTGGGAGAAGATGAAACGCACAGGAGAACGTTTCGGATTACGGTCAAGGAGCAGTTCCTTGTTCTTCATAATCAAATCGTAAGCATCAATATCGTCCGAGGTGGTTTCTTTCTTTGCCAACTTACTGTCTATCATCTTGCCTTTCTTGTCCACAGAGAAGTAACCTGCGTGGGTTGCGGAAGGCTTGATGGATTTCAGATACTTAATGTATTCGTCCTCGCCGATGGCAAGCTGGAGGTTCTCGATAATATCGGCGTATTCTTCCTCAAACATTTCTGCGTAGATACCATTACCAGGCTGTCCGGCTGCATCGTATACCTTGTACTTGGCAACTTCGTCAATGAAGAACAGGGACAGTACCTTGATATCCTTATAGAACAACTGGCGCTCACGCTGAATGTGAGAGAGGATGGTTTCACGAATCTGAATACGGCGAAGCTGATTTTCATCCACCTTACCGATTACATCGCCTGCGTACAGCTTGATGCCATTAAGAAATTCAAGGGAATCATCTCTGCCGTCAATCGCCTTGACCACAAAGTTGTTCTTGTATTCTTCCATGTGACCAGAGTTATCGTAAAGGTTAAAGCCAATGCCAACGGTACGGCTGACCTTACGGATTCCGCTTACCCCCTTCATATCGAACTGAATGGTAGCAGTAGGGTCCTTTTTGGAAAGGTTGATGCTTTCCAAATAAACATAGCTGTCGGTAGCAGTGCTGCTCGTTTCGGTAATACCCTTAACGGCGATTTTCTTAACCAAACGCTTGTTATACGCCTCCATAGCGTCCAAACGATAAATCATGTTGTAGATGCTGTCTGATTTGTGGGTTGCGGAATAGCGGAGGGTAAACAGCGGACAGAATTCCTTCAAACGCTCCTTGGTCTGCTTGCCTTCAACGGACTGCGGTTCGTCAATAATCAGAATCGGATTGGTCTTGGCAATAATATCAATCGGACGGCGGGAACGGAACTCGTCCAGTTTCATGTAAATTCTTCTGGCATCTTTGCCCTTGGCGTTGAATGCCTGGGAGTTGATAATCATTACATTGATGGAATTATCCGATGCGAAACGGTCAATCTCCGTAAGCTGTGCGGAGTTATAGATGAAGAAGCGTACCTTCTTTCCGTATTCCTCTGCAAAATGTTCACTCGTCATTTGGAAGGACTTATAAACGCCCTCACGGATAGCTACACTCGGAACGACCACGATGAACTTGCTCCAGCCGTAGTGCTTGTTCAGTTCGTACATGGTCTTGATATAGGTGTAGGTCTTACCGACACCAGTTTCCATCTCGATTGTCAGATTGAATCTGCCCTCCAGCTTCGGAGAGGGTGAAATCTGATTGGTTCTTTGAATTTTCTGTATATGTTCCAGGATAACCGGGTCGGAAAGTTCTGGTACCAGCTTCTGGTTGCTCCAACCGGTGAAGTGTTGTTCTTCATTTATGCCAAGCTGATAGTTTCCGTTACCTCTGTCCATCATATAGGTAGGAGTCAGATACGGCTGACCTGCAAAAACATCCACTACAGCCTTTGCCGCATCCGCTTGGAATTTTTGATGCTTAAATTGTAGCTTCATGCTTGCTCGCCTCCGTTCTCATCGGATAATTGTTCTTCAAGCAGTTTTTGCAGTTTTTCCTTGCTCGGCAGAACCGTGTTGTATTTACTTGCAAAAATCTGTGAATTATCCTCCGGTAAAGTCATTTCAACAACGGCATTATTTTTCTCTTTGCAGAGCAGAATACCAACAGTCGGATTTTCGTCTTCCAGTTTCACCTTGCGGTCGTAATAATTGACATACATCTGCATCTGACCGATATCCTGGTGTTTAAGTTCTCCGATTTTTAAATCAAAAAGAACAAAGCAACGCAAAAGGCGGTTGTAGAAGACAAGGTCAACAATAAAATGTTCTTCGTCAAAAGTGAAACGCACCTGCCTTCCGATAAAGGCAAATCCGGTGCCGAGTTCCAACAGGAACTGCTGCAAATGGTCAATAATTCTGCTTTCCAGTTCGGATTCCGAATACTCCGGTAATTCCGGCAGTCCTAAAAATTCAAGCACATAAGGGTCTTTGACGGCATCTTTCGGAGTCTCGACGTTGTGTCCTTCAACGGACAGACGATAAACATTCTCCTTGTTGGTACTGAGTGCCAGACGTTCATACAGAGAACTGTCATACTGGCGCTTGAGTTCGCTCAGACTCCAATCGTTTTTCACAGACTCAATTTCGTAAAAATGACGCTCCTCGATATTTTCAATTCGCATCAGTTTCAGATAATGCGACCAACTGAGATAAAACTTTCTGCCAGTTTCGACAGCAGGGAGATTTTCAAATTGGCTAAACGCTGTTTCGCCAATTCGGTCGGTGGAATATACCTTGTAAAACTGACGGATGTTTTTCAGATTGCCTACCGAAAAGCCTTTTCCAAAATTTTCAGTCAGATATTCGGACAGTTCCTGTAAAATTTTTTTCCCGTAAGCTGCACGGTTTTCGCCATGCTGTTCTTCCTCCACAATCATTCTGCCTACTTCATAATAGGCATACACCATAGCGAGATTAACGGCAGTTTTGGCGTTCTTTCGAGCAGATTCCAAAATTTCAGAAACATTTTGGAGAAACACATTTTCTGTTTTCTGCATTTCGTTTTTATCCACTTTGAAACCTCCTTCTTAGATAACCTTCACTCTTGTATCCGGTGCTAACAGTTTGAATATCTCAGTTACATTGATTTTGGCAGGACTGCCGCTAAAGCTGGCATCACGGAACACTGCACGGAGAGGCTGACGCTTTGCAATGGTCTTAACAACCTCATCCGGAATATTCTCGTCAAAGCAAGCAATCAAGTCACCGTCATTGTAAGTGTGAACGGTGCAACCGCTGATTTCCTCGGATATATAAGGCATGGAGAGCGGCAGACCCCACTCAAGCAGGCAGCCAAACAGCAGGTCGAGGTCGGTGCGGTCTTCTTTGATGTTGGATTCGAGCATGGACAGAATATTCTGGTTATAATCTGCAGGAGCGTAGAACACATCCTTCATGTTGCTGTCATCCAGTTTGAATACACGGAAACCACCATCGAAAGCAGCGCCAGTGTTTTCTTCTGCGATTTTCTTGGCAGCGCGTCGAATTCTTTCTTTCGCTAACTCAGAAATTGTGTGGGGACGCTTCAACTCATCAAGGACAGCAACTGCATTTTCAGCAACTCTTTTGGCATTGGCAGAAGAACTATTAAGCATAGGGTCGATGTCTTCTGGCAACTGGACAAGGATATACTTGGCATTTCTACCATCAATGTTCTCCTTCATAACCGCTTCTGCTGTGGTTGCAGAACCACTAAAGAAGTCCAGTACAATATCAGCTTTGCTCAAGCCAAAGCCCAACAAAAATCTAATTAACTCAACAGGCTTTGGGTTTGAAAACACATCTTTTTTGAAGTACTCATAAACATCACTCGCTCCCGTACTTGTTGTCCCTTGTTCGGAAATAACCGTTTCTGTAGTAAAAATACTTCTTGGAGTTTTTCCTAAAGGGATACGCTGCTTAAACTGGACAGACCACTTTTCTCCCAACTTGATTATTCTGATTTCGCCGGCTTCCATGTCAGAATCAAAACGAGCTTTTGATCGTAACCAGCTAATGGCATTACCATCTTCATCATACTCCAAAACAGTTCCATCTGGGCAAGTTATTGGATAATACTGTTTTCCAGCTTTTCTTTTGAATGTATCCCAGAAATATCTTCCGATTTCATCCTGTTCCTTGTATCGTTTAATATAATCCTCGGAATAGGACTCGTAAAACTCTCCAAGCAAGTGGATATTACGAGCATAAACTAAGATATATTCATGCTCAATCGCTATGTGCTTTGAGTCATTTCCGCCCCCTTTTTTGTTCTGCCAGATCAGTTGAGCAACAAAATTAGCTGCTCCGAACACTTCATCACAGATATTTTTTAGATTTCGCACTTCACTGTCATCAATTGAAATAAAAATGACACCATCATCTTTTAACAGATTTTTGGCAAGATGAAGTCTCGAATATATCATACTACACCAGTCAGAATGGAAACGCCCATTGGTATCAGTGTTTTTAAATAGGCGATGATTGTTTTCGTCAAACATTCCCGCTTGTTCATCATACTCACCAGAAGACGTACGGAAATCGTCTTGGTAGATAAAATCACTGCCCGTGTTGTAAGGTGGGTCGATATAAATGACCTTAATTGCACCCAGGTAGCTTTCTTGCAACAGTTTGAGGACTTCCAGGTTATCCCCCTCAATATAGAGGTTCTCGGTGGTATCCCAATTCACGCTGTCCTCTTTGCAAGGGCGCAGAGTCTTGCGGATAGGCTTGTTGGCTTCTACGATGGCAGCCTTCTTGCCAACCCAGGTAAATTCATATGCTTCGTCGCCCTCGATAACATCGTCGGACAGCATCTGACGGAGCAGGTCAAAGTTGATGGCTTTTTTCATCTTGCCATCTTCGCCCATAGTTTCAGTGATGCAGTTGGGAAACAACGCACCTATTCTCTCAATGTTTTGGGCCGTCATATCAACGGACTCCATTCTCATTTTATCCATTAGCTTTTAGCCTCCTTGTTTGAATTTTTCCAAAAGTGGAAGATGGGGTAGTCTTTGAAAATTTTCTGTATTTCTGCATCCATCGACTTGAAATGGATTTCTGCTGCATTGTAATTGTCGAGAAGAAGATATGCAGCGGTATAAACTTCCTCACTTGCACCATTACTTTCGACAATCTGAAGCAATTCGCTTATTTCGTTTTCTTGTAGCGGTCTTTGGCGTTTGAGTGATTGTAGATAGTTTAACACCAGTATTTCCTTTGGTGAAAATGGGTCATTTTCTTTCAACCATTCAGCCAACTCAATTGCTGCAGCGAGAATGTCATTTCTTTTCTTTTTGCTTTCGTCATAGGCTTTTAACATTTTCAAGAGAAGTAGAATCATCTTGTTAGAATGCAAATCGGAAAAAGGGATGCTTTTTATATTGGCGAGCATTTTCTTGTAGTTTATATTGCAACTTTTTAAGAAAGCGTCTTGCTGAAGGAGTGCATAATGTGAGGTTGGACATTCTTCATCATCACCCCGGTGTACCTTAACTTCTAAAGGGCAATCATTGAAATTGCATACATGGAACAACTGCTCGTTATCATTATCTTTTGTGACACAGATTAAGATTTCGAGATTGGCTATATTATAAAATCCTATAATATGACCAGTGTCCTTTAGCGGAACTGGTTGATTATCGATAATAGCCATTTTCAATAGCCGAAGATTCTCGTCGTCTTTTTTCGTTAATTTTGTGCAGTCGAGTTCTTCTTTGACATCGAGTGTATCGAAAATAGTTTTTACAGTTTGAAGCCATTCAAGGTGCTTTTTTCGTTCTGCCAAATTAAATGATGCGAGTTCCTCGGGTTTTGCGCCATTTAATGGATATACAGTGCCATCCACCTCAAACTGTTGTGCAGTAAGTGCCTGGATAAGAAAATCTTCATCTATGATGCGTTCTGATAGGTTTCCTTGTAAAGTGAAGGTGAATTCCTGCTTTTTGTTGTCGGCACGATTGATTATGTGCTTGGTGCTTTGTCCGAAACACACCTCAATCACATCTTTTTTATAGACAACTTGATATTCGTCATAGAACTTTTTTCCGTTTGCTGTTACTTCAGCATGAATTGTAGTTTCAGTCATATCAACTGTAGTAATATGCCCAACGACCTTTTCAACTCCATATGGAAGTTTAGCATACAGATACAAATTTCCTCGTAGCAAATAATCAAATGGCATCATCTTCTCATTAGGTACATGAGAAAATCCGAATGATAATTCAGGAACAGTACCGCTTTTTATAAGGTCTTCCAAGGAAACCTCATCGGAGTAAATCTCCATTCGCTGTTTTTTCATGTTTCGTGCAAAGCTTAAGAAAATATCAGATATATCATTTTTCTTGGACGGAAAGGTTTTCATTTCGATGTTTTTGGTTGCCTTTCCATCACGCTTTTGCAATATTCGTTTTAAGTCATACGGTAGGAATTCCGCGTAATAGATACGGTGGTGTTCACCTTCCTCGTCAACATATACCACAAAGAATACTGTTCCTCCCATATGGAGAAAATTCTCCATATCTACATACTCTACAGGAAACTTGATGGATTGCTTTTTCAGATTATCTGATTTATGTCCTTTGACTTGAACAGGCACCTTGAGTATAAGGTCAGCCTTAGCATGAACATCTCCAGATTTGCGATATACTTCAATGTCGCCGTCCCAAGACGGCTCTCTGTCATTGTCATTTATATGAGGGACTAAATAATCCGTTTTAGAAATAGCAAGCCTTATATGGCTTACACCTTGCATTTCGCAGTTCATGCGACCTCCTTCTTTAGAGTTTATTTAGCTTTATCATAATCAATGTGATTTGATTGCAAGGGCATGGAAAGCACAACATAATCCGGTCTTGCCGATACTTTACCGATTCCCTTAACATTGATTGTTCTGGCCATATCAATACCTCCGTTTTGAGACTTTTACAGTTCTCCATAATAACATTTTACTATCCTATGTGTCCTAAAAAAAGGACAGTTACTCTCTGATGGTTTCCAAAATGTCCTCGATGGTGCAATCCAGGGCTTCGCAGATGCGTAGGAGAACGTCTGTCTGAATATTGTCGCCTCTGCCTAATTTGGCAACGGAGGCGGAACTGATTCCTGCGACTTCCATCAAATCTTTCCGTTTCATATTTTTATCAATTAGCATTTTCCAAAGTTTGTTATAGCTGATTTTCATGTCAATCCTCCTTAAAAAGCGTCAAACCAATCATCGGAAGAAGGTTTGCTGTTGATGGACTTGTCCATCTTTTCTGTAATTTTTCGCATTTCATTATATTCTTTCTTGAGAGGGAACGAATCGTCCTCCATAAAAGCAATTAACTCATGGAATCTGTCTGGTCTGCTCAAAAGGTCTGAAATCTGAATCTCCCAGGATACACCGTCAATTTCCGGTTCACCGTACATATCAATATATTCCGAACTTACATTGTCGAATTCTACGATTTCGGTGAAACAGTATTGTACGCCATTGACATAACGGGGATTCTTTTCGATAGAACACCATTCCTTGCGTCCGCAATAGTCGATGGCATCCGGCCATTTCAGATTGTAGAGTTCGCCGTTGTGCCTATGCAGTGTTTCATTTACAAAGAAATTGAAGAGGTTTGATTCCGGGTCGTTTTCATAGAAATCGCCTGTTTCGCCTTCTTGTGCAAATATCGTAGGATACATCTCTTCAAGGAAAGTCCAGTAACCGTTGCCCGCATCACATTTGGCCCACAAGTCTTTTAGGAACGGAAGGAAGATATAGCGGTCGATTCTGTCGGGTATCATATCGTAGAGCATATCGAAGGTTCGATCACCTTGCATACGCTTGGTTTGATGTTCAAAGAAATCTCCAATACGTTCCAACTGGTCGTCCATCTGATTGGAAAAGAATACAGCGCTAAAATACTCCTGGAAGGAACGATGGATGAAGTAATATTTTTCGCCTTCCTTATACATGATGCAGAGGTTGTCCGTTAAATCCAATAAAAAGTCGCGAGCCGTAGCCTTTGTCGGTATTCTTTGATGGGCGATAACCTTGTTCATGTATTCTGCGAAACTCTGCGCCGTGAACTCCAAAATTTCCGCCTTATATGTTCTTGCACAGAATTCTGCAAAGTAGACGGCAAAATCCTCCGGAGATAAATTGGTGTGCATCGGGCGTACATAGGCGCCTTTCGACGCATCATGCAGTCGAGCCATCGTCTCGTATGCTTTGGAATAGAAAATGTGTCTCTTTGCAGGAACCTCACCATAGGAAGTGTAGGTCATCAGCATAATGGTCAGCAACAAAGGGTTGCTTGCGAACTGTTCATGTGAACGATATAGTTTTCTGTCCAAATCTTCACGGAATTTTGCCTTTGCAACAGGGTCATGGTATTCCAGCTTGTCAATAAGTTCCAGCGCCTTTGCTTTACTGAAAGGTTCAATCTCACAAACGAGAAAATGTCCATATTGGATAAAGTCGCAGGTTGGACGGGATGAAAGCACGATATAGTTGCTTTGATATGCCTTTAAGAAACTCACAAGGTGCTTTTCAAAGGCGTGTCTGTATGCTGCAGGGATTTCATCTAAGCCATCAAGAAGAATTAGACATCTTCCTTTTTTTAGCAGAGGCTCAAAATCAGCGAACTTCAAATCGTGGTCAAATTCATAGGCAGCCTTGTAAATGAAATCCTCTAAATTCAACTCCAGGTCAGTAAAGTTTTTCAGCGGCACGAGAATAGGAAGTATCTGCTTTTCGTTGTAGCGTTCAGCATAATACAAAAACAAATGTCTCATCATCATCGATTTGCCGATGCCGCCGGTACCACGAATGATGATATTGCCAAAGCATTCGCAGGCAAGAACCTCAATAGGTCTGTCCTTTGATTTGGCGTTTTCTGTTTCGTTAAAGGATTTGATTTTTATATCATTAGGCACATATAGCTCCTTGAAAGGATGCGGAGCCTCGGAGTAAAGCAGCGTTTTTACAGTGGAGTAAAAAGCAGTGGCTTTTTTTAGGTATGTATCCAACAGATCGGGTTTGCGGATACCGTGGCTGCCTCCTGTATTGGAAGGCGCGAGAATGCTTTCCTGATCATCGAGGTAAAACACTTGTTGTGAGTTTACATAGACTTGTCCCTCCTGAATGTTTCTTACATCTGCTGCTACCCCTGGCATTATAAAAGCAAACGGAATGCCTTTTGCAGCTTCTTCAAGGGCAGGGTCACGATAGTTCTTGACTTCACATTCTGGTGGCTGAACAGACACCTCTATGCTGTCCACAGTCTTACTACCTATGTTAGATACGAATTTTCTTTCAGAGCGGCTTTCGCCGGAGTCATCAAGAAAGTGGGAAATGGTATCCACACCCACGGTATTGTCACGAATTTTGGTAATGATATAGTGCCAAACACCAAGTAAAAAAGAAGGTGCACAGATACATTCAATCTTTCGGAGTTCTGCTTTCTTTACAGGCTGTCCGTACGGTCGCACATAAAATAATGCATCACTTGGAATGGTGGTATCTGTCTCAATCAATTCAATAAAGGCAGCGACGAGCCACGGTCCTTTAATCTCCCAACTGATAGCATTTTCGAGGAGGCCGTAGAACAGACCGAGATATTCGTAGTATTTTGTTTTAACATTATGGTCGAACTGTTGAACAATCTGCTCATCTGTTAATCCAGCAGCAGGAGTGTCAGAAGTTCGGCAAAGTTTGTAATTAGAGGTGAATGTATTAAATGAACGTCCAGACGGCATCTGAAAGCCGGGGTTCACGGAACGCACCAGTCTTCCCATTATTTCCGGGTTGCTCTTTCCATCGCCGGGTCTGCCTTCGCTCATTCGAGATGCTCTTCTTTGTCCTCTCGCCTCAAACAACAGCACAAGGAAAGTGCCGCCGCACAGGCGCATATTTAGTAAATTGGCCATTGTTTTCTCCTTTATCGTAAAAATTGACATTATTGACGCTATTGACATGATTGAGTGTCAGTGACTATTGAGCCTGACACTGCTGTCCTTATGATTAGTCTCAGAGGGTAACACCTCTGGGGCTTTTTTCTACCACTCGAAGGATTCGACTGCAAACAACATATAGCTACGCTATATTATAACACAAAATTCTGGAAAATTTCAGAAGTTTAAGCGAGCGTTTGCCGTGGGAGGAGGTGAAACTGTATGGAGTTTTTCGTCACATTCCTTATGTCTGTCGCAGCGGGTGTGGTTTGCCACCTCATCAGCAAATGGCTTGACAGGCACGAAAAGGACAACGAATAGCCTAGTGGGTGCTTTGCCACTATAAAAGAAAAGAAGAAGCCCTCAACTGTGCTGCAACACGGTTGGGGGCTTTGTTTTTGTGCGCCTGGCGGCGCACATTTCTTAAGGGTGCAAGTCCCAAATCCGCCCGGTAGTGGGAAGGATGTAGCCGAAGGCAAGGGTGTCCATCGTGAGGTGGAATC
>CAMMNN010000002.1 GCA_946498245.1 uncultured Clostridium sp.
GCCGAGTGCGCCGCTGCGCATGATGGCTTACCTCAGTTTTCCGCCGCCGAGTAGGCGGCATATGTTCAGGGATACCGAGTGCGCCGCTGCGCATATTCGAAAATTAATTAAGGCCGCTGCCCAGCTTCGGACAGCGGCCTTTTAAGGGATTTACTCTGCGTCTTCTGTTTTCGGTTCTTCTTTTTTCGCTAAATCGCTGGGCCGCATACTCAGGTTGATTCTTCCCATCTTATCTACTTCGATTACCTTTACTGTAACCTCGTCGCCGATGTTGACAACATCTTCCACCTTGCCGACTCTGCGGTCTGACAGCTTGGAGATATGGATCATACCGTCCTTATTGGGAGCCAGTTCCACAAAAGCGCCGAAATTCATAATGCGGGCAACCTTTCCGGTGAAAATCATACCTGGCTGGATTTCCGTAACAATGCTCTCAATAATAGCAACTGCCTTATCAATCATAGCTTCGTCCGTGCCGCATACGTTTACTGCGCCGCTGTCGTCAATATCAATTTTAACACCGGTTTCTTCGATAATCTTATTAATCACTTTCCCCTGCTTGCCGACTACATCGCCAATCTTCTGAGGATCAATGGTAATCTGCTTAATCTTGGGGGCGTACTTGCTGAGGGACTTTCTGGGCTCGGAAATTACCGGAGCCATGATTTCGTCCATAATATACAGCCGCGCTTCCCGGCAGCGGGCAATGGCTTCCTCGATAATGGGACGGGTCAGTCCGTGGATCTTAATATCCATCTGGATTGCCGTAATTCCCTTATGGGTACCGCCTACTTTAAAGTCCATATCGCCGAAGAAGTCTTCCAGGCCCTGAATATCTGTTAAAACAATATAATCGTCATCAGTTTCTCCCGTTACCAGACCGCAGGAAATTCCTGCTACCATGGTTTTAATGGGAACACCTGCCGCCATCAAAGACAGGGTGGAGGCGCAGATACTGGCCTGAGATGTGGAACCGTTGGATTCCATTGTCTCTGATACGGTACGGATAGCGTAGGGGAACTCCTCTTCGCTGGGAAGTACCGGAACCAACGCTCTCTCTGCCAACGCTCCATGGCCGATTTCACGGCGTCCCGGACCTCTGGAGGGCTTGGTTTCACCTACGGAATAGGACGGGAAATTGTAATGGTGCATATAGCGCTTGCTGGTTTCATTTTCATCTAAACCGTCTAATCTCTGAGCTTCCGACAGAGGAGCCAGGGTGCAGGCATTTAAGATCTGAGTCTGGCCTCTGGTAAACATACCGGAGCCATGTACTCTCGGCAGAAGATCGATTTCTGCAGCCAGAGGACGGATTTCTTTAATTCCACGTCCGTCAGGACGCTTGTGATCCTTCAAAATCATCTTGCGGACTGTCTTTTTCTCATACTGGTAAATGGCCTCTCCCAGTATTGCCAGCCACTCTTCGTTCTCAGCAAAAGCCTCTTCCAGACGCTCTGTAATGGCCCGGATATTCTCCTCTCTCTTCTGCTTCTCATCAGTAAATACGGCTTCCTCCATCTCTTCCGGGGGAACCAGCTCCCGGATAGCGGCAAACAGTTCTTCCGGAACCGCACAGCTTTCATAGGAATGTTTGGGCTTTCCGCATTCCGCTACAATGGTATCAATAAAGGCAATTACCTGCTGATTGATCTCATGGGCTTTAAAAATAGCGTCAATCATGGTCTGCTCCGGCACTTCCTTTGCTCCGGCCTCGATCATAATAACCTTTTCACGGGTGGAAGCCACCGTCAATGCCATTTCCGAAACTTTTTTCTGATCAGAAGTGGGATTTACAATAAATTCTCCGTCAATAAGGCCAATCTGAGTCATAGCGCAGGGGCCGTCAAAGGGAATGTCTGAAATGCTGGCCGCAATTGCAGAACCCAGCATAGCGGTTAATTCCGGGCTGCAGTCCGGATCCACAGACATTACCAGGTTATTTAAGGTCACATCATTGCGGTAATCCTTAGGGAACAGCGGACGCATAGGACGGTCGATAACGCGGGAAGTCAGAATGGCGTTTTCAGAAGCCTTCCCCTCTCTCTTATTAAATCCGCCGGGGATCTTGCCTACGGCGTACAGCTTCTCCTCATATTCTACGCTCAGAGGGAAGAAGTCAATTCCGTCTCTGGGCTTATCAGAAGCCGTGGCTGTGGAAAGAACCACAGTATCTCCATAGTGCATAAACGCGGCGCCATTGGCCTGGGCTGCTACTCTGCCTACGTCTACCGTCAGGGTACGGCCGCCCAGCTCCATACTAAAACTCTTGTACATAATAGTTTCTCCTTTTCCTTCTTGCTTTTCCGATTTGCATATCATGTTATTTTCCTGCGGCAGAAGACCCGAAACTACTGACCTGTACACGGCCTCCATGTATACGTCAGTGGTCCCGGTGAATCTCTTCTGCCGGTGTCTTTGCACTCCATAACCAGGTACAAAGAATCTTACACTACAAGTATAGGGCGGAGATAAATCTCCACCCTACCAGCGATGAAATTACTTTCTGATGCCCAGCTTTTCAATCAAAGCACGGTAGCCTTCCAGATTGGTTTTCTTTAAGTAATCCAGCAGACCGCGTCTCTGACCAACCATCATCAGCAGACCGCGTCTGGAATGGTGATCCTTGGGATTGTTCTTTAAATGCTCGGTCAGCTCTGTGATCCTTGCAGTTAAAATAGCAATCTGAACTTCAGGAGAACCGGTGTCTCCGGGCTTTCTGCCGTATTCTGCGATAATGGCTGCTTTCTTTTCCTTGGAAATCATAGTAAAATCCTCCTTAAATTTCTAAAACTTACCGTAAACTAAGTCCAGGGTTGGAGTTATCCCGCAGGCCGAGTTCCGGCGTTTACATATACTAGCCAATCATATCACAAGAGCAGGCCGTTGTCAATTTTTATTTCCCGCTTAATTTATGATGCTGTTCATGATTTTCCTTTCAATATTTTTATTTTCTCCGCATCATTACGGATTTCTGCGTACACCCCTTTGGCCGATTGATTCCAGAATTTTTGTATCTCAAATTTATGTTTCAATAATTTTTTATGAAACGTACTGTCCTTTATCATATCAGATTTAAAATCGCTGTTGGATTTGCTTCCGGTCAATTCCCGAATCTGCCGAATATTGCAGCTACGCTTTAGCTCGTCCTCCAGATTCTCTACCTGTGTAACGCAGATTACGTCTTTAACCACCGGCTCTCCTTTTAAAAAATCTATATTTCTCTTCAAAATCTCAGCATTTCCGGCATCTGTGTCAAATACTAATATTACTACAGTCCCCA
Source organism: uncultured Clostridium sp. (assembly GCA_946498245.1). Taxonomy (GTDB): domain Bacteria; phylum Bacillota; class Clostridia; order Lachnospirales; family Lachnospiraceae; genus UMGS1370. Next base: position 3,281 of record CAMMNN010000002.1, read on the forward strand.
TTTTCAATGACATTAATCTTAATTTTGTCATTTTCTGCATCGTAACATTAAATTTTTGTATTTTTCCGGGTACTATCACCTGCAAATCCGTTTTCAAAACTTTAATGATTTTTTCTTCGTCCTCACCTTCGACAAAATAATGGTATATTCCCGCCTTCCCCATAGGCTTCTCCCTCTTTCGTTACAGTAAATTCGCTATTTCATAAATCCGATCTACACTAGGCGCTGCTGAAAATAAATCGTTATCAACTGCATTTCTCAAAGAATCCGTACTTCTCTTTAGATATTGAGAAGCACTGATACATTTAATCGGTTCCAGTGCGTCTTTCACATCTTTTTTCAGAAACACAAAAGAGTGCTTCGGCAGGCTCAAATCCAAAATATCTGTGTTATGAGTTGTAAAAAACAATTGATCATTGCTCTTCAAACTCTGAACCATAACCGCCAGAAAAGCTTTTTCAATGTCGCTGTGGATATAAGAAAATTTCTCATCACAATAGTAAAACCCATAATCACCGTTTATGATGGACGCCAGAACTCCGGCGATCCCAATCCCCGCTTTCGTTCCGCTGGACAGTATGTTCGTATCAATCACTTTTCCGTCCTGCATAATAACAGATTGATGATCCATATGTATGATAAATGCGTCTTCTACATTATGAATTTTCTCTACTTTTCTGATTGACGGATCCAGAGCAATCAAAGTATTTTCCAAAATACTGAGATATTGAGGACAATTTTTAGAAGTATGGATTTTATAATTTATTTGTGAATCCGATGGGTATTCAAAAAACCATGACAGTCCCTCTATCATTTCTAATTCTTCTATATAAGATTCTTTGGGTTTCCTTTCCGTTTCATTCAAGCGTTTGCAGCAGCTTTCATAGCTGTCTCTTTTGGTTATCTCTGTTTTTTTTACACGTACTTCAATGTCAGAACTGCTGTACTTTTCTCCGGTTTTCGGAGCTATCTTCGTATCAATCCGGTACAGAACACATTCATCCGTAATAAAGTCCATAGAAAAAGAAGCCTCCCGGCTATGATCCAAAATCCCTTCTGTCAACTTTTCAAACAGCTTTTTATCCATAAAATTAAAAATCGCCATCAGCATTCGCCCGAAAGATGTTTTTCCCGTCGCATTGGCTCCCATTAAAATATTTACTTTCTTATATCTGAAGTTAGGACGTTCTTCTAAATATTCGTTTTCAATATAAGAATCAATAATTTTTTTAGGATAGGACATATTCATATGAAAGTTTTTAAATGCGAAAAAATTGTTTATTTTTATATCCATAACTATCATCTTTCGTTCCTCCATGACGTTATTTGCGTAAAACACGAAGTAATCTCCTTTTATTATAATATAGTGGACGCCAAAGTTCAAACGAAATTTGCCCCTATTATATGTTTATGATTGTAAAATCCCCCTGAGAACCCAATGGATTTTGAGATTTGCATCAGTACCTTGACTCCTTCCACACGTTTATGCAATAATAAAATCCCACTTTAGATCTGCATAAAACGTTGGCAGTTCATATTGATTATATTAAAATCTATGTGGAGCGGGAAAAGCATTGTGGTGATTTTTGGCTTACAGGTTCTCAAACCTTTCGAATGATGAAACACGTTACAAAGGCCCTGGCCGGCCGTGCCGGCATTGTTCAAATGTCTGGCCTGAGTAATGATGAGATCAGGGGAGTGCATTTTTCTCCTTTTCAGATTGATATTTCGTCCTTTATGCAGCGAATGGAGCAGCGCCGCTACTCTGGAGGCCGGCGCTATCATCGGAGAGCTTTTTGAAATATGGGTTGTCTCAGAAATCTATAAAAGTTATTTAAATGCGGGACAAAAACCGCCAAAGAAGAGTTCCGCCCCTAAGAACGCCATTAAAAACTTTTCTGTACTTTCTCCTATCGAACAGGAGCCCAGTGCGGAAGGTGTTTTTTTCCGGTACCGCTCATAGGCCTCCTCAGATCGAAAAGCCGGAAAGACAAAGGCAGTTCCTCCGTCTTCCCGGCTTTTCCGGCTTATTTTATGCAGGACTTTTTCAGCCCTTTTTATTTAATACTTTTATTTAATACTCTTATTTAATTACAATAGCCTGTGACAAGTGCCTGGGCGTATCGGCGTTTAAGTTTTTCTTTTCTGCAATATAGTATCCCATTAACTGCCCGATAAATCCAATGATGGCCGCATTCTGCAGGCTGTCGTATCCATAAGGCATATCCATGGTGTAGTCTGCGTCTGCAAAGTCTTTGGAAGCCGTATTTCCGATGGCCAGAATGGTGGCCCCGTAGCTCTTCATCTGGGTCATCAGCTTGGCGTCCCCGTCTACAGTTGCTTCGTTCCCCAAAAGGATAATCATAGTTTTGTCGTCCACCAGGCTCATGGGACCGTGGCGGTATTCCAGGCTGTAGTAGCCTTCAGAGTTGCTGAGGCTCATTTCTTTCATCTTATTCATACATTCGTTGGCAATTCCGTAATTAATGCCCTGGCCTAAGGTGATGTAAAGGTTCAACTCCGGATGCTCCTCTACGATTTTCTTTGCCATAGCGTCAGTGGCCTTTAAAAACTCCTCTGACTGGGCCGCGTAGTCCTTCATGGCCTCAATCTTTTCCTTCTGGCCGCCTGCGTAGAATGCCAGAATCACAGACAGATAAATCATGCTGGTAAAGGAACGGGTCATAATGACGCTGTCCTCCGGGGTTTCCGGGGAAAGAATCATGTAATCGTTGTACTTTGCGCTGTCGGGATCACAGGTAATGGCCAGACTCTTTACTCCGGGATAGCTTCTTACCTTGTCAATTGCCATTCTTACTTCTGTTGTGTAGCTCTTTCTGGTGATGGGAAGCACTAACACTTTCTTTCCTTTTCCCACGTAGGTTTCCGGAAAGTAATACAGCTCGGAGCAGCACATTCCCTTCGCCGGGATTTTCGTACAGGTTGCGAAAGCATGGGCGGCGGACTGCGCCAGATACAGAGAGGTTCCGCAGCCTGTAAAAATCAATTCGTCGTATTCTTCTTTAAAAACCTCGTCCAAAACCTTGTAAATGTCTTCCAGCGTATCATTTACCGCCTGGAATGAGGCGGGCTGTCCGTATATTTCTTTATATGTAAGTTCGCTGTTTTTCATTGCCTTATCCTTTCTTTATCTCAATATTTCTATTTTACGGGCTTTCATACCTGACCGTAAGCAATCTTGCATTTCTATCTATTCCTTACTTTACGGTCCCCTCTGATCCTGCCAGACGGATAATTTTTTTCACATCTTCCTGAAGCTTCTCATTGGCAAACTGGGACAGCTTCCAGGAATGGCCCTGATGGTTCATCGTCTTTAGGCCTTCCTCATAGTGTTCTACATATTTATACCGAATCTCTGTTCCAAAATTGATCTTTGCTACGCCCAGCTTAATGGCTTCCTTGATGATTTCTTCCTTCATGCCCGTGCAGCCGTGGAGAACCAGAGGAATGTCGGTAAACTTCCGCACAGCTTCCAGGACTTCCAGATGAATGTCCGGCTCTCCCTTGTAATATCCATGGGCGTTTCCGATGCCGATGGCCAGAGAATCCGGCTGGCATAAATCCAGGAACCGGCGAACCTCTTCCGGATCTACTATATTTTTATTTTCCATGACAGCGCCCATATTGTCCAGACGCAGAAGCTCTCCGATTTCAGCCTCTACCGGCACACCGAAGCACTTTGCCACCTTCAGTACCTCATTGGTCATAGCGGCGTTCTCTTCAATGGGTTTGGTGGAGCCGTCAATCATCAGGGAGGTAAATCCCAGTTTCAGGGCTTCCATGCAGATGTCAAATCCATCACCGTGATCCAGATGGATGGCAACGGGAACCGAAACCTTATCGGCGCACCATTTGCAGACATTTACAAACCAGTCATGGCCGGAATAAGCCCCCGTGCTGACGTAATGAGCCAATATAATAGGGGATCTCAGATCATCCGCCGCCTTGCAGATGGCCCAGATAATATCGTAATTTCCGCCCTGGGTATTAATGGCCGGAACGGCGTAACCATTTTTCGAGGCTTCTAAGAGCATCTCTCTGCTTGTTGTTAACATAACTTTCCTCCTTAACCTTTCACTGCTCCCGCTACCAGACCTTTTACCATATATTTCTGGAAGAAGAAGAATATAATCACCATAGGAAGCGTTCCTACAATGGAGATGGTATTAATCAATGACCAGTCGTATGATAACTCACCTAAGTACCGGAGCGCAACCCCTACAGACAATGTTCTTAAAGAATCTGTCTGAATTAATGTAGAGGCGTGGAGATAATCGTCCCAGGAAAGAAGGAACGCGTAAATTCCTACAGCCAGCATACCGGGCTTAATCAAAGGAGCCACTACCCGGAACAGAATCTGAAGCCGTCCCGCGCCGTCTACCCGGGCCGCCTTTTCCAGTTCAAGAGGAATGCCGTCGTAAAAACTGGACATAAGCATAATGGTAAATGGAAGCATGGAAGCCGTTACCGCCAGAACCAGACCGATACGGGTGTTAATCAGGTGAATGTCTCCCATAATCTTGTACAGAGAAATCAAACGGCTGATAATGGGAAACATCTGCGCCGAAGTAAAGGCTGCTACAATCCAATTGTTCCATTTAAAATGGAATCTGGATAAAGCGTAGCCGGAAAGGATAGCGATAACCGTAGTCAAAAGAGCCGCGCCTCCGGCAACGATAAAGTTGTTTTTGTAGTAGATGAAAAATTCGTTATTTTTCGTAAACAGATCAATATAACTCTGGACAGTCGGCGCCTCCGGAATAAATGTAGGCGGGTACTTATAAGCCTCCATATTGGTTTTAAAAGATGTAATTAAAACCCAAAACAGGGGGAACAGCAGGAAAATCAAAATCACTGCCAGCACTGCCCATTTAATAATGCTTGCTATCAGACGATTGCGCTTCATGGTATCTTTCCCCCTTTCTTATACTTCCGATGTCCTGAAAATACGGTTGAAAATGAACACGACTACTACCATCATCAGCATCCAGACTGTGGTAACCGCCGCTCCTGAACCGAAATTGTTGGAAACAAAGGCTTCTCTGTAGCTTAAAATGGCCATGGTAGTGGTGGAGTTATTGGGACCGCCTCCCGTCATAGTCCAGAACAGGGGGAACTGCTTAAAGTTCTCAATAATAGACATAGAAACCGTAACCTTGATGACGCTCTTCATATAAGGAAGGGTAATGCGGAAAAATCTCTGCACTGCATTGGCTCCGTCCATTTTAGCCGCTTCCAGCATATCGTCAGGAACGTTAGCCAGTCCTGCCAAAAGCAGCAGGGTTGCCAGGGGAATCTGTTTCCACAAAGCGGCGCAGGATACGCCGAACATTGCCGTAGCGGGGTTGTTGAGAATGGCAAACTCCGTTACCCGTCCTCCCGTTACCACATCTACCAGATATTTCACCAGGCCGTACTGAGCCTGAAACATCCACATCCAGACCAGACCGGAAATAATCGTCGGCACTACCCAGGGAACCATCATAATGCTTCTGATGAACCGGGAACCTTTGATGCCGGTATTTAAAATCAACGCCAGGGCCATACCCAAAACGAACTGGGCGATTACCACGCCGAATACGAATGTCAGGGTATTGATCATGGACGGAACCAGTTTTCCGTTTGAAAACAGCTTGAGGTAATTGGCAAAGTTATTCCATTCTCCGGGTTCTCCGGATATAATGTTTCTTACCCGGTATTCCAAAAAGCTTCTGTAAATGGAATCAATAACCGGAATCAGGATAAATGCGAATGTTGTTATAATAGCGGGCAGCAAAAGCAGCAGCGAGAACAGTTTATCCGCCGTATGCCTTTTCAGGCCGAAGTGTTTTACTCCTGTATTCAAAACGTTTCCTCCTCTCAAATGGGGCTATTTATTTTCATTATAAACATGGAGTCCAGGGCCCCACATACCGGCCAAATCTTTTTGTCCTCCGCCTAAAACCGGTTCTCTTCCTCCGTCAATCTCCGGATTGACGTATGTTAAAAACCAGCGATCCATCTGCCGTTTCATGGATGTGATCAGCGGCTGGTACTCTTCCTCTTCTATTAGATTTACATCCTCTCCCGGATCCTTTTTTAAATCGTAAAATTCATCAGGGCCAAAGGGAATCCGATGGACGTATTTGTATTCTTTGCTGCGGATCATTCTGGCAGGGCCGTACTCATCAAAGACCACTACGGTTTTCTGGCTGTCCTCTGCTTCCCCTAAAAGGGATGGCAGGAAACTCCGGCCCGGAAGGGACTCAGCCTGGGGATTTTCCATTCCCAGATAATCCAGAAGGGTCGGCATAAAGTCGTAGCCGCTGCACATATCGCTGCAGACCTTTCCTTCCGGCAACTGGCCTTTATGGCTCATAATCAGGGGCACTTTTACAGAAGAATCGTACATATTTAAGGGGAAGGTTCCGTTGCCTTTTCCCCAAATGCCGTGATGGCCGCAGTTAAATCCATTGTCGCTGGAAAAGATAATGAGAGTATCCTCTGTCAGATTTTCGTCTTCCAGCTTTTTCAAAATCCTTCCCACATTGGCGTCCATAGCCGTCACTGCGGCAAAGTAACCAATGAGGCATTCCCTTGGCTTGGAATATCCCGGCAGCACATCTGTCTTCGCCCACGGGTGGGGAGTTTCCCTCTGGGGACAACTGTTAAACTCACAGTCTTCATACAAATCCGTATACTCTTTGGGGTGGCAGCCAATCCAGGGTGAGTGGGGAGCCGTATAATGGACGCTTAAATAAAAGGGGTGATCCTGATGCTTTTCTCTGTCAATAAATTTCAGCGCCTCGTCAGTAATAACGTCTGTGATGTAGTCTTTTTCCTCTACTAATTTTCCGTCCCGGATCATAGGAGCGTTGTAGTAAGGGCCGCCGCCTTTCTGATGGGTATACCAGAAGGAAAAACCTTTTTGGGGATGCAGGCCGTCTCCCAAATGCCATTTTCCGCTGAGGCCGCAGACGTAGCCGTTTTCCGCCAGAATATCCGTATATCCCGTCTGGCCTTTTAAGTATTCAATGGCGCTCTGGCCGCAGCCGCCGTTTCCCCCGCACAAGTAATCGTGAACGCCGTGCTGAGAGGGAATCCTTCCTGTCATAAGAGAAGCCCGCGCCGGGGAACAGACAGGAGAAACACAGAAAAAGTTATCAAAGCGGACGCCGTTTTCCGCCAGTCTGTCCAGATTAGGCGTATGGATTTCCTTGTTGCCATAAGATCCCAGGGACCAGTAACCCTGGTCGTCCGTAAGTATAAAAACCACATTGGGCCTCTTTGTCTGATTCCTTTCCATGCTTCTCCTCCAAACTCTTTTATCTTTTTAGAAGGCTGCCGCCTCACTTTCCCGGAAGCGGCAGCCTTGTGTAATGACTGTGCTGACAGTCATGTCCCTTTATGACCCTTATGGAAGCAAGGGTTCTACAGTGCTCTTAAAGTTTTCAATGGCAGATGCCACGTCCTCTTTTCCTACGGTAATGGCCTGACCCAGAGCGCAGATTTCCAGGTTAAAGTCAGACAGAGTGGGGAACTGGTAAACCGGAACCGCCTTATCAATGGCTCCCTGGCCGCCCTTTAAGAACTCATTGTTTACAATGGCGTCCATGTTTTCCATTTCTGTCTTTGCAGCGTAAGCCGGCGCAATGTTAGCCAGATAGTCGTCTAATACGTCAGGAGAAATTACGTACTGGATAAAATTCTTAACAGCTTCCGTCTGCGCAGGGCCGTTATCTACCGCTACGAAGCAGTGGGACTGCAGAGTAACCTCGCCGCTGCCGCTGCCGCCGGATAAAGGCATAGCCGTTGCCGCAAAGTTTTTCGCTTCCGGATTAATAGAGGTAACGCCGTTGTATCCCCAGGTATTGTCATAGTACATTGCAAGCTGTCCCAAAGCGAACAGGTTTCTTAAATCCTTGGGTTTGGTGTTCTGGGGATTGTAGCCGAGTTCGTCCAGTTCCTGCAGCATATTCATAGCGTCTGTAAATCCCTGGTTGTCTACGTTAAACTGATTGTTCTCATCAAATAACGTACCGCCGAAGTTCATGGCAAAAGATTGCAGGGAAGAACCTACAACGGCTACGGAAGCCGTGGGCTGTCCAAAAGCGTATACCTTATTGCCGTCGGCTGTGGTTAAAGCTGCCAACTGAGGAGCAATTTCCATCATTTCTTCATAGGTGGTCGGTGGATTTTCCGGATCCAGCCCAGCCTGCTCAAACAGATCTTTATTGTAGAACAGAACGAAGGGAGATACGTACAAGGGAGCGCCGTAAACCTGGCCGTCTACAGAATGGGCCTCCAGAACGTTGGGATAATAGTCATTTAAAAACTCCTCGTCCAGAATGCCATCCAAGGGAGCTGCCAGCCCTGCGTCTACCAGGGAGGGGATCCAAATCATTTCACTGAAAATACAGTCAACCCGGTCGCCGCCGCCAGCCATATTAATAACCTGGTTTAAAATCTCACCGTAAGGAGCAGAAACCCATTCAATGGTAACATTGGGGTACTTCTCTTCGAATCCCGTCTTTACTTCCTCCCAGAATGTGTCGTATCCTGCTTCCAGAATTGCGTAGTTGGCAACTTTGAGGGTCACCGGCTCTCCGGAGTTCTCAGCAGCCTCAGCTCCCTCTTCTGCAGCCGCTTCTTCTCCGCCTGCAGCCTCAGCAGCCGTGGTCGCAGCCGTAGTATCCGTCTGGTTTCCCCCACCGCCGGAACAAGCTGTAGTCAATCCCATGACTGCTGCCATCGCCAGTGCCAATGTTCTTTTCTTCATAATAATACCTTCCTCTCTTTGTAATATTTTTACACAGGAATTTGATAATTGCCCTGTGCAGTTACCCGCTATTCATGAATCACCACTATACATTCGTGTGTACATTGCCCGTTACACACGTGTGTATATTTTTCAGAAAAGAAGGAGCACTTTCCTCCTGTCTTTTATCGCAGCGCCGTGCTCTCTCTTTCAATTAATGTAATGTCAAAATCCACGCTTTCAGCGTCCTTGTGATTGATCATCCGGGTCAGCATATCCACCGCCGCTTCGGCAATTTCCCTACGTTTCAGCCGAATGGTCGAAAGCTTAGGGGAACAAAAACGGCTGATGCTGGAATCGTCAAATCCAATGACTTTAATATCCTCCGGAACCCGCAGCCCTATCTGTCCCGCCGCCGCCATGGCGATACAGGCTATCATGTCATTTCGTCCGAACATTCCGTCCACCTGGGAACCTGTGCGGAGACGCCGCCGGACTTCCTCTTCCAGCTCCTCTTCACTGTGACAGCCGCAGACAATGTTTTCCGGGCCTACCAGGAATCCATTTGCTTCCATTTCATCTACGAACCCGCTGAATCTCAGATCGTCCGGGGGGCTCACATGGCCTTTGGCGCTGATGCGGTCGATATAAATCAGGTTATGGCAGCCCCGCTCAATTAAATGGCGCACCGCCTTTCTGGCTCCCTCGTACAATCCCGTCCCCAGCATCGTCACATTCCCGGAAAATTTCTGATGACGGATCCGCCGGAAAACCACCACCGGAATCCCCGCCTGGGAAAACTGCTCTACATACTCGGCCGGAAAACTGGCGGAACTGACGATAATGCCGTCGTACTGCCGGCTGATGACCTGGGAAATAAATTCAGGAGTATTGCGGTTTGCACACAGAGAAATCAAATATCCGGAATCGTATGCGTATTTATCCATTTCACTGACAATGCTGCTGAAATACTCGTTGGTAATGTGATCTGCAATAAAAAGGAGTTGATTGCTCTGTTTGCCCTTCAGGGCCCTGGCCATATTGTTGGGTCTGTAGTTCAATTCCTTTATGGCTTCTTCCACCCGTTTCCGTTTTTCCCTGGCAACGTAGCGGTTATTGTTAATAACATAGGAAACAATGGTTTCGCTGACTCCCGCCCGCTTTGCGACATCAGCCCTCGTTACCCGTTCTCTGGTTTCACCCATATTGGCAACTCCTTCTCGTTCCTTTATACACTCGTATGTACTATGTAAATAGTACAATACTTTGAAGGAGTTGTCAATATGTATTGGATATTTTTATTCTATTTTATTATTTATCCCTCGAAAGTTCCCAGCAAAATAGCCAACTCCTTACATCTCCACAACCGGAATCTTTAAAAGGCCGCATATCTCTTTCAGTTCTTCCGCTACATCGGCCCAAACCAGGCTGTAATGGTGAGGAATCCCCTCGTCTATAATCTGCTGGATCACTTCCCGCACCGGCTTCTCTACTTTTACATTGGCCATAATGCCTCTGGTGTACCGATCCATGTCCAGGGCCTCGCCTTTCATTAAGAACAGCTTATATTCTCCGTCAATGTTGCAGAAACGGGCAATGGTAACAATTCCCGGCTTCAGCGCTCCCCAAAATGCCGTGCCCTGGCCCGCCAGAGGATGATTTCTCATAAGCAGCTCATACTTGGGATTTGCCAGAGACGGAGCGGCGTTTCCGCAGTGCCAGAAGGTCATTACGTTATTGTCCTCGTCGATATTGATCATGTCCGTAATAAAGGTGGGCTGTCCCGTCAGATAATGTTCCGCTATTTGTGCCAGCTCTGCATCTACATCTCCTTCGCACCCGATACAGACGCCGTCGTCCGCCAGACGGCCCAGTACCGCGCAGGGGGTCGTATGGAGATTTCCCATCTCCGGCCAGCATTTAATTGTAGCAAAGTCATAGCCCTGAGCCTTCATGACTTCTTTTAAAGCCAGATACAGCTTAGAGTGATTCTCCAAATGGCCTTCCGGAAGAGTATCCATATTGTAGGTTTCTTCCATCTTCTTCATGTCTGCGGTGTAAACCTCCTCCGGAAGTTCCTCCATTTTATCAAAAACCACCTTCAAATCCGTTTCTTCTATCTTTATGCCAAAGGTACGGCGAATCAGGCCCTCGTCAAATGCACAGTTGTAAAATGCCGTGGGACGGTATCCCAAAAGCCCCAGATTGGTATGGCGCATGGCTTTCACAGTATGGTAAGCCAAAACCAGGGCCTTTACTTTGCGGGCCGCCCTCTCGTCTTCCTTGCTGCCGTATACCGTATGATAAACTGCCCCCAAACGTCTCAAAGCCGCGGCATTCATGGTCATAGAACAGAGAGCGTTGGCATAAAGCCTGGTATTCTTTTCAAAGGGCAGTTCATAGGGCGCCCATAAAATAATGGGAACTCCCAGCATTTCCGTCAGATAAGCCGCCGCGTCGTCACCGGTAAAAGCGCCGTAGACCATAACCACAACATCTACTGCCGCCTGCTTAAACTCCCGGACAATCTCCTCCAAAGCTCCTCTGGTACAGCCGATTTGACTGGCCCTTACGACTTCCACCTGGGGCAGATTTTCCCTGAGCCACGCGCTGTACTCTTCGTCTCTCTGCTCTGGAAGTTCTTTCGGCCACCGTCCCGAATAAGTCGTCACATATCCAAGATGCAGTTTCTCTTTCATAGTGTCCTCCTTACAATTTTGCATAAAACTCTTTTTGTAAACACGTGTGTATATCAGTTATATTACCATAACTATTCTATTTGTCAAGAAAAAAGTTTGTGCACTTAAATGCAGAAATATTCTTTTTTTTAATTTTTTTGCATTTTTTATCCCAATATTCCGGCAACGCTAAGGCCTATCCCTACAATCAGGGTCAGCCCTACCAGCCGGTACATACTCCAGCCCTTCTTTTTAATCAGATAAAACAAAAGCGCTGTGTACAATACCGGAAGGATTCCCGGGAGAAAGCTGTCCAGAAATGCCTGCAGGGCAAAGGCTTCGTCCCCCTGGTTTTGAAAAGCAATTGTAGTCTGAACCTCTACATTATTGACTACCAGCCCTGCTATGACTGCCGTTCCCACCATGCGGGCGGCCCGGGAAACCGATTCCATACCGCCTTTTAAACGCTCCGTAAGGGAGGTTCCCAATCGGAATCCAAGGGCTTCGGTAAATCCTTTTAACCCCAGCAGCAAAAAATTCATTCCCAGTAGAAACACCACAGGACCTGCAGCCATTCCTTCCATAGCCATGGAAGCTCCAATGGTGGAAAATACCGGGGCAAAGCAAAACTGAACCAGAGAATCCCCGATTCCCGCCAAAGGCCCCATAAGGGCCAGACGAATATCCTGGGTTTCTTTGGTGGAAATCCCCCGGTTTAAGGCGGTGAGATGGATACTGGTTAAAATCGGCAGAAAATTAGGATTTACGCTGCAGTAACCCATGCTTTCTTTTAACTCCCGGCGAAGCTTCCCCTCGTCCGGACAAAGTTTCCTGAAAGCCGGAAAAACAATATTGGCATAGGATAAGCCTTCATAATTGCCGTAATTGTAACCATTTTGGAGGAAATAGGCCCGCAAGGCCGTTTTTTTAGACAGACGGCGCAGGCTTTTTGAGGGAAGGATACAGACCTCTGCCGCCCCGGCCTTTTCATTTCCCAAATCAAAATTCCCCTCTTTTCTCTTCTCTCTTAACAGGTCTGAAGCTGCCAAAATTCCCCCTGACAGCGCGATTCCCATTACAGGCATATTCAGATAAGCCGCCGCTATATAGCCCAGCAGCAGCGAAGGGATTGTTTCTACTCCTGCCATGACGCTTAAAATCACGGCAAAGCCAACTGCCGGAAGGAGAGCGCCTGCAGTCCCCAGGCCGTCAGTAACCCATTGGGGGATCATGGAAATGAGATTGCTCAGACCCTCTGTCTGAAAAGCCGCCCCAAAGCCAATGAGAAAACCGGCGCACACAAAAAGGATCAGAGTCGTGTTGGCCAAAAGGCGGAACTTGCCGTACTTTCCTTCTTCCACCGCTTTTTCCGCTCTGGGAACCAGACTTGTAGATACGGTATAAATTCCCGTTATCATAAACTGAATCACCACGGCGAAGGGAAAGGAGTATGCCAGGGCCGCTTCCACGTCTACGCCTTTGTCCTTCATGGTAATGGCAATAATGGCCCCGATAATCCCCGGCCCCGCCGGATTAGGCGGCACAGAACCCCCTGAGGATACGCCGAAACCTAAAAAAGCCAGTTCGCCTACAGCGCCCATTAAAAGCCCTGTCTCTATATCTCCTAAAATCACTCCCACTCCTGCAGCCATTACCAGGCAGCGGGTCAGATAGGTTCCCATAAGCATACCGGTCATACAGAAACCGGCCCACAGGCCAATGGCTATGCACTGGATCAGAGTCACTTCCATTCTGCGTCCCCTTTCATCTTTTTATCAACACGAGTGTATATCCATTATCTTACAGAATGGCCCCTATATTGTCAAGTGCAACAGGCCCCCTGATTCCATTTCAGGGGGCCCGCCTGCTCTGTGTTTTCATTAATCGTAAATGCTCTCTACATCCCAGTCCACAATATTTCCCGTATCGGCGTCCACTTCAAACTCATATTCCATGGTGCCGAAGATAAATTTGCCGTCGTATACAAGGTGTCTGTCATCATAATCCAGTTTTATTCTTCCCCAGGTTACCTGAGAATCCGTCAGACCTGCCGTTTCCAGAGCCTTGGCTTTGGCCTGCGCTTCCGTCACTGCCGTCGAAATCGTTCCGGTTCCATTGCCTTTGCCTTTTCCATTGTTCTCTAACTGGTAAAATTTCTCGGCATCGTAATCCCAGCTAATAATCTCCCCGGTAGTTCCGTTGATTTCATAGTCGTATTCTTTATTGTCGCTGGTGTAAAATTCCACCTCATAATTCTGCCTGCCGTCGTCGTAATCCAGTTTTACGTGGATAAAAGGTATATCTTCCTCTTTTACGCCGCTGTGGCTTACAGCCGCTGCCTTGGCCTCCTCTGACGTAATGGCAGCCTGATGGTTTCCCGCTCCCTTATTGTCGTAAAAATAAGCGATTTCCGCGTCGTAATCTACGCTGATAATATTGCCCGTGACCGCATCAATCTCGTAATCGTATTCTTTGTAATCACTGGTAAAAAATTCCACTTCGTAGCGCTGTCTGCCATCGTCGTAGTCCAGTTTTGCGTGGATATACGTTGTCTGATCCTGGGTCACCCCTGCGTTCTCCAAGGCAATGGCTTTGGCTCTGTCTTCTGTAATCTCTGCTGCAAATACGTTCATTGCCATAGCCGTGCAAATGGCTGCCGCCGCCAGTCCTGTTCCTAAAAAAGCCGCTCTCTTCTTCATTATATATTCCCTCCATATCATTTTTTGTTGGTCTGTTTTCTTTTGATAGCACTATCCTAAAAAACAATTATTAAAAAAACATTAAAGAATAAAAAATAATTCTGCTTTTTAACGCTCATACTAATTTCCGGAGGTGATTTTATGAGCAGTCGGGCAAAAGACGCTGACCGTTATGGTGACGGAGACGTGCCGGAAGTCGATACGGAACCTTATAAAAACAATCAGTACGAGCCGCATCCTCAAACCAGCGGCGATAATCAGGCAAAAGACAACAGGAAGGAAAACCATCTGCAGTAACACTGTGTCATTGGGGCGCCGAAAAACCGTCTGAATTAACGGTTTTTGGCGCCTCCCTGTTTATTCAATCCCACGCCGCTGCGTTATCGTTAATCTTTTCCTGCCCCCATTGAAATCCGGAGAATTTGTGGTATTCTGTAATTGTCTTTTCTATGTTAAATATATTGTTCACTTTCAGAATACAGGGAGGAATACATTATGAGAATCCTCATCGCAGAAGACGAGCGGGATTTAAACCGGCTTATTGCCAAAACCTTAGAAAAAGAGGGATACGGGGTAGACGCCTGCTTTGACGGCGACGAAGCCCTTTACTATCTGGAACACACCGAATATGATGCCGCTGTCCTGGATATTATGATGCCGAAAAAAGACGGCTTGACAGTTTTAAAGGAAATCCGCCGGAAGGGAAACGATCTGCCCGTTATGTTTCTTACCGCCCGGGACAGTGTTTCCGACCGTGTCCAGGGCCTGGACTCCGGGGCAGACGATTACCTCATTAAACCTTTTGATTTTGACGAGCTCCTGGCCCGTATCCGCTCCATGACCCGAAAGCGCTCTCCCCACGCCTCCAGTCTCATTACCATAGGCAGCCTCACATTAGACACTGGCTCCCATCAGGTCACCCGGGACGGAAAGCATATCGAATTATCCTCTAAGGAATACGCCATATTGGAATATATGTGTATGAATCCCGGCATTGTTCTCTCACGGGAGAAAATCGAAAATCACATCTGGAATTACGATTACAGCGGCGGTTCCAATGTGGTTGACGTATATATCAGTTATTTACGGAAAAAAATCGACGGGGGCCATTCCAAAAAACTGATCCGCACGGTCTGGGGATCCGGCTGGACCATTAAGGAGGATCTATGAAAAACGGCCTTTCTCTGAAACTCAAACTGACCCTTTGGTTTACCGGCTTTATGGCTCTCCTGGCGGCACTGTGTCTGGGACTGATTTTAATTGTCAGCAGCAGCGTGAACCGGAATGAAGCCTTTCAAATTTTATCTCTCACAGTGCGGAACAATATCCCTAAGGTTTCCTCTGAAAATGGGTATTTAAGCCTTGATCCGGATTTTGAGTTTTACACCAACGAAGTTTATATGCTGATCTATAACCGGAACCATGCCCTTCTTTCCGGTCAGACGCCTCCTTCTTTTCCTGTGGACACTCCCCTGGAAAACGGCGTAACCCGCTTTGTGCCCGGAGGAAACGACGGTTTTTACGTTTTGGATTTCTGGATTCCCTTCGGATGGGAGGACGGCTTTTGGATCCGGGGCGTCCTTCAAAGCCCTGACGGCAGCCAGATGATCAACAGTATTTTTACCATTTTTTCTATTGTGCTTCCCTTCTTTATTCTAGCGGCTGCGCTGGGAGGCTATCTCATAACCCGGAAAGCCCTGGCTCCCATTTCCGACATTGCCGATACTGCAGAAAGTATCTCTGAAGGAAAGGATTTAAGTCTGCGCATTGAAAAGACAGGGCGCAGCCGGGAAATAAAGCGGCTGGCTCTGGCCTTTAACCATATGTTTGAACGGCTGGAGCAGTCCTTTGAGGCGGAAAAGCAGTTTACCTCCGACGCTTCCCACGAGCTTAGGACCCCCACCACCGTCATTCTGGCCCAATGCAGCTATGCCGGGAAACACGCGGAAACTGTCCAGGAATATCAGGAATCTATAGAGGTCATTGAACGGCAGGCCCGAAAAATGTCTCTCCTTACGGATCGCCTTTTAGACATGACCCGGCTGGATTTGGGAACACAGCCCCTTCATATGGAGCAGGTAAATCTCAGCGAAATGGTTTCCGTCCTCTGTGAAGAGCAGGACACCGGAAACCGGGGAATCTCAATCGCTCCATTGATTGAAGACGGAATATACACAGAAGGGGATCCCTTCCTTTTGTCCCGGGCCATCTCCAATCTTTTAGACAATGCCCGTAAGTATGGCAAAGAACAGGGCTATATCAAAGTCCGCCTTTCCCGTACTTCCGCTTCCGCTGTCCTGGAGGTAGAAGACAATGGCATTGGAATCCGACAGGAGGATTTAAGCAAAATATGGCAGCGCTTTTATCAAGCCAACCCCTCCCGTGACTCCGGAAGCGGCCTGGGACTGGGGCTATCCATGGTACGGCAGATTATTGTTCTCCATAAAGGCGATATAACCGTCCAAAGCACGCCCGGAACAGGAAGTATTTTTACTGTAATCCTCCCCCTGGCCGACTCCGAAAAATCCAGTACCCTTAAAAACATTTCCATTCTCTCATAATTTTTTAATAATTATCATGTAATATGATACCAAGGTCCCAAAGTCAGAAATCCGACGCAAGCTTGCTTGCAGGAGGGCTTCTGACCTTGGGACCCGCCAAAACATGAATAAGGAAGGGGTTTTATATGAAAAAACAGAATCCTAACAAACAATCTTTCACCTCTCGCCTTCGGGGAGCTGCCGTTCTCTCCGCCTGCTCCCTGAGCCTGCTGCTGGCTTCCTGTTCTAATCAGCCCGCTTCTTCTTCCGCTGATTACATCGGAATCGACGCAGCAAAGGAAGCGGCTCTCAATGCCTCTGGCCTTTCTTCCGGCAGTGTGTCCTTTTCCTCTGCAGGATTGGACTCCAAAAACAATATTTTTTATTATGAAGTTGTTTTTTCTGACGGAACTACTCAGTGGGAGTACGATATTGACGCTTTAACCGGCGTCGTTATTGAAGAAAAGATACTGTCCCAGGAATCCGCAGCAGAATCAGAAACGGCCCCCTCTGTTCCTGCTGAAACTCAGGAAACCGCCATGGAAGTTCAAGCATCCGCAGGGGAAACCCAGGCGGCTGCCAAAGGAACTCAGCCGTCCTCCTCTTCTTCTCTGGACTCCAATTCCGCCCTATCCATCGCTCTGGCCCACGCCGGCCTTACGGAAGAGGATCTGGTCTTTTCTAAGGTGGAGCCTGATTTTGATGACGGGATTTCCATTATTGACGTAGAATTTGTTTCCAAAGACGGTACGGAATACGACTATGAACTGAGAGCCGATGACGGCGTGATCCTCAGCTTTGACCAGGACGCCGAGCTGAAGCTTCCCCCTGTAGGTAAGGACAGCGGCATTATTGAAGAAAATCAGGCAAAGGATGCCGTCCTGTCCCGGGTTCCAGGAGCCGCAGCCGAGGACATTACTATCTTTTTGGAAGAAGACGACGGCAGACTGGAATACAAGGGCCGTCTTTTATACGAGGATATGCTTTACGAATTTAAGATAGATCCTTACAGCGGTATTCTCGTTGAATGGGAAGCGGAGCGTGTTTTTGTTTCATAGAAACGAAGTTTCCTATAGAATCAAAAAGGATCCTGCAAAGCAGGATTCTCCGCCTACGGTGGGTCGTTTTAGCGACATGCCTCCTCTCCGCCGCTAGAATAAAAAAATACCCCGTCTGCTGCACTAGGCCAGCAGGCGAGGTATCAAAAAGGGGAGGATAAGTAGTTAAATTTCTCTTTTGTTTACACTCATAGTATAGACTCTTCCAAAAATTTTATACACAGAAATAAAAAAATTTTTCCAACTTGTATTTGTATTCCGTGACCTACTCCTTCATACTCATGCAACAGTTTCGCCCACGCAAAAAAAGGCGGATACCGAATCTTTTTCTTTTCGATATCCGCCCTTATACTATCTCATCCATTGGACTATAAAACCTCTCTTTTCTTTTTTATCTTTTGGATGTTCGCCTTGCGGCTCTGACATCTGGTCTTGTGTTTTAGAGAGTGCACTTACCATTTTTCTTCTTGCCGCATTGCTTTTTGTACCTTTTTGTTGTTTTCACAACAGATACTTATCTATATGAAATTTTTCTCTTTTCCATCTCCTCTTGCAATCTCACCCATTCTCTTTTCTTTCTTCAATTCTTTCCTTATCTGGTTTCGTTAGATTTCTCTTTTTATAGTTTCTCGTCCTATAAAATTTTTTCTAATCGATTGTCCTGAGATATTTCATTTTGTATCTACGGGCTTTTTGCTTCGGTACGATGGTTCCCTGGCCAAAGTCTTATCTTTTCTGATAAACTAGCCGCTATTTACGTTCTCGGTGGACTGTACCTCCTTTACTTAGATTTGTAATGCTTTCTTTTGATGGTTTTAGTATAGCTCATCCGCGCGAATTTGTCAATGCTTTTTCTTATTTTTTATAATATTTTTTATTAATTTTCTTGTTGTATGATTCTATTACAATTGTTTCTATTTTTGTACACTATTTCAGCCTTTTTTATAGGTAATTTATTGTTTTTTCAGTTTATTCTTTTGTAACCTTCCAACTTCATTTTGAAGATATTTTACAAGCCCTATGGGAAGGGAAATGATACAATCAGTATTGGCAAAACTGTTCATATTTTAAGAAAGGATATAAGACTATGGATTTAGAAAACAGAAAATGCGTTATGGTAATTGACGAAAATCTGCCTCTGGGACTGGTTGCCAACACGGCGGCCATTATGGGAATCACCCTTGGAAAAGAAATGCCGGAAGTCGTTGGGGCCAATGTCATAGACCGCAGCGGCAACCGGCATTTAGGGATTATTGAATTTCCGGTACCCATTCTGAAAGGCTCTCCGGAAATTATGAAATCTATCAGAGAATCATTATTTCAGCCAGAATACCAGGATTTATCCGTCGTTGATTTTTCGGATCTGGCCCAGGGCTGTAAAACCTATTCCGAATTTATAGAAAAAATGGCCCATACCCGTGAAGAATCTCTGGAGTATTTTGGCCTTGCTATCTGTGGGCCAAAGAAAAAAGTAAATAAGCTTACCGGGAGTATGCCATTGCTTCGATAAAGAAACTCTCCGGCGCCAAAAAGGCTGAAAGAGCTGTCGTCTGCTATGCCGTCTGTTCTTTCAGCATGAATTTCTCCTTTTTATGGTACACATAATAGGGAACTTCATAGGCCAGCATTACAATCCACCCGAAAAGGCAGCAGTAAGCGATCCCAGGCATTCCCAGGGCCGGAATGAGAAAGGCTGCTGACAGTACGCGGCTTCCGATCTGCAGGAAGGTACTTACCAGGCACAAGTTCATCTGCCCCCAGCCCCGCACATATCCCTGGAGGCCGTTGGTGAGGCCGGGAAGGACGTATAAAAAGGCCATAATGTGCAGGTAAGTAACCCCCAGGGGAATCATGACATTGTCGGGATCCGAAGAAAACAGGCCCATAACAGGCCGCGCCCCGGCGAAAATAATAATGCCGATTATGACGCCGTAAATGACTTCCATGGTCATACCCACCCGGAAAGAACGGTACACCCGCTCTCCTTTTTTTGCCCCTCTGTTTTGGGCGGCAAAGGTGGTAATGGCCGCGCCGATGCTCTGTTCCGGCTGAAATACAAAATCGTCCACCCGGTTTACCGCATTAAAGGCCGCTATGACATCCACGCCCAGGGGATTTACAAAGGTCTGGATCAGCAGCTTTCCTACATTAAGGGTAATCTTCTGCATTCCCGTTGACCAGCTATATTGAATGGTTCTCCGTAAAATACTCCGGTCAATACAAAACTCCTTTGGCGCCAGGGCCAGCACTGACGATTTCTTTCTGGAATAAGCGATACACAAAAGGGAAGCCAATATCTGGGAAATCAGCGTCCCGGCGGCGGCTCCGTATACGCCGCCTTTTATTCCCACTACCAGGATCAGATCTAAAATAATATTCAGGACTGAGGAAAAAATCAAAAAATACAGAGGCGTCTGGGCGTCTCCCATACTTCTGAGGGCTGTCGCGTACAGATTATACAAAAAGACAAAGAGAAGCCCGGGAGCCACTACCCTCAGATAGCCTGCAGTCAGTGCCAAAACCTCTTCCGGAGTCCGGATCAATTGCAGGATCCAGACCGCTCCGATCCACAGAATCAGGGAAAGGAGGCCAAAAACCAGACCTCCGAAGACTGTAGCCGTTCCCATTTCTATCCGCAGCTTCTTTTCATTTTTTGCACCGAAATATTCGCTGATGAGCACTCCTATACCGTTGCAGACCCCTACAATGAAAAATGTAAGGACGTTCATCAATGGATTGGCGATTCCCACAGCGGCCTGGGCTTCATTTCCCACAAAGCGGCCTACAATAATGGAATCCGCCGCATTATACGTAAGCTGAAACATATTTCCCAATATGAGAGGAATGGCAAACCGGACCAAATGGCCCTTGATGCTTCCCTGAGTCATATCCGTTTTCATTGCTTATGCCCCCCTTCTTCCACTGTAATGGCCACTGCGTCTTCCTTTGGAAATCTCTTTCTCATTTTCCGGTAGCACAAGCCATGGGCGCAGGCTGTCAAAAGCCAGGAAACCGGGTAAGATATGTACAGCACCGTAAGGGAATGGAAGGCGGCAAATACGGTAAAAATCCAAACTACCCGCAGGCCGCAGGCTCCTGTAAGAGACACCGCCATAGGAAGGATCGAATATCCCATTCCCCGCAGGCTGCCTACTAAAGTATCCATACAGCCGCAGAGAAAATAGGTGGAACAGATAATGCGAAGTCTCAGCATTCCATAGGAAATAACTTCCGGATCCGAGGAATAGATTCCCAGAAGTCCCCGTCCTCCGGCCAAAGCTCCCAGACCTAAAATCAGGCCCGTAGCCGTTACAATTCCAAGGCACACCACAAGGATCCGATCCAGTCGGCTGTATTTCTTTCCGCCTATGTTCTGGCTGGTAAAACTTAAATTAGCCTGGTAAACGGCGTTCATGGCCGTATACACAAAGCCCTCAATATTGGCAGCGGCAGTATTTCCCGCCATGGCAATGGAGCCAAAGGAATTGACAGAGGACTGGATCAGGACGTTGGACACAGAGAAAATGGCTCCCTGCATACCGGCGGGCAGGCCGATTTTTATAATCTGAATCAGCTTCTTTTTCCGGATCCCCAATTTTTTCAGGTGGAGCTTCAGGCCCCCTTCACTCTTTATGAGACAGCGCATCACCAATCCGGCGGAAATGCATTGGGAAATAACCGTTGCCAGAGCCACTCCCGCCACGTCCATGTGAAATTCAATGACAAACCACAGGTTGAGGCAGATATTGACCACTCCGGCTATAGACAGATAGTATAAAGGCCTTTGGGTGTCCCCAATAGCCCGGAGCACCGCGCTTCCGAAATTGTACAGCATGACTACGGGCATTCCTGCGAAATAAATCCTCATATAAAGGACAGACTTGTCAATAACATCCTCCGGCGTCCCCATGAGTCTCAGCAGGGGGCCGGCCGCCCCAATTCCCACGACAATGAGAATGAACCCGCTTATGAGGCTGGTAGCAATGGCCGTATGAACCGTATCGCTCAGTTCTTCCTCTTCTTTGGCCCCGTAATGTTTGGCCACCAGTACGTTTACCCCTACGGAGAGCCCTACAAAAAGATTGATCAGCAGATTAATGAGGGAACTGGTAGAGCCTACGGCCGCCAGAGACTGGCTTCCCGCAAACCGCCCCACTACGATAATATCCGCCGCGTTAAACAAAAGCTGAAGAACCCCTGACAGCATCAGGGGCAGAGCAAAAAGCAGCAGCTTTCCCAGCACCGGGCCGCTGCACATATCAATCTCATAAGACTTTTTCATTTTCTTTTGTCCTCCTCTGCTGCGTCTTATAAGTCCGGCCTTTCAGATAAAGGCCGGTAATCAATGTAACCGCCTCCGTTATCAGCATTACCGTCCAGATTCCCGTTACCCCCAGCGCCATGGGAAGAACCATAACCAAAATGCTGTTGATGATAAAGCCTCTCATAAGACATATGGCCATTGCCTGCCCCGGCTTCATGACAGACTGAAAATAGGTGGAAAACAGCATATTAAAGCCCAGGAAAAGGAAGGAGAGAAAATACAGCCGGACGGCCTCTACGGACATTTCCAGGATCTCCGGCGCAGGTTCCACAAAGAGGGCCGTAATTTCCTTTGGAAAGAAAAGGCCTATTGCCGTAAATAGCACTCCCCCGATTCCGGCAGCCGTCATGCCGTACCGGAACGCCTGGGCTACCCTGTCTTTCCGGGCCGCTCCAAAGTTTACGGCCAGAATGGGCTGGGACGCCTGACAGATACCATTATTAATGGAGGTTACTACCAAGGCGCTGTTGGAAACAATGCCGTATACCACCACTCCCAGATCTCCCACATACCGCAAAAGCTGGCGGTTAAAGAGAAAAATAATGATCCCGCTGGACTCTTCCAAAAGAAAGCTGGCAAAACCGTGGTGGATAACCTCCCGGCATTTTGACAAAAGCTCCCGGGGCTTTACAATTTTCAGGGTGTTATTTTTGGAAAAGAAATGGAGGCATAAAATCAACACTGTGAGGCTGCAGCCCAGAACCGTTGCAAAAGCGGCGCCGCCCATTCCCATATTCAAAGGAAAGATAAAAACATAATCCATAATGACATTGGAGATTCCTCCCGTCACCACGCCCGCCATGGCCAGCTTGGGAGCTCCGTCATTGCGCACGAAAGCCTGAAGAAAGGAAGAAAACACAAACATTGGCGGCGCAATCTTTAAAAAGCGGCCATATTCCCGAACATAAGCGTCCGTAGCCTCATTTCTCCCCAAAAACCGGGTAATGGGGTCAAAAAAGGCTGTAAACAGGACCACGAAAAAAATGCTGGCGCAGACGGCCAGAATCAGGGCCGCCGTAAAGTATTCCCTGGCTTTCTCCTCTTCTCCCCGTCCCCTGCATACGGAAAACAGGACTCCCCCGCCTACTCCAAAGAGGATTCCCGTACCCATATAGACAGAAAAAACCGGCAGAAGGAGATTTAAAGCCGCCAGTCCCACAGGACCGACGCCTCTGCCTACCATCATGGTATCCGCCAAAATGTAGATAGAAGTTACCAAAGTGGCGCTGATAGAGGGCGCCAGATAAGATAAAAAAAGCCGGGAGGGTTTCTCCGTCAAAAAGATATTCTTGCCTTCCATATCCGAACATAAAGGACTGCTTCTCCCCTCTGCCCCAGGCAGATGGGAAAAAGCAGCCCCGTCTCCTTTTTATTTGATTCCAGTTTCTTAATTCCTGTTTCTTTAGAAGCGGAACTTATCTTCCAGCCAATTCTTCAGCTCTGCAATGGGTACCCGAACCTGTTCCATGGTGTCCCGATCTCTCACTGTTACGGCCTGATCCTCTTCAGAATCGAAATCGTAGGTAATGCAGAAGGGCGTACCGATTTCGTCCTGTCTTCTGTAGCGCTTGCCGATATTTCCTCTGTCGTCAAATTCGCAGTTGTAGTATTTGGACAGTTCCCTGTAAACCTTTTCCGCGCCCTCGTTTAATTTCTTTGACAGGGGCAGGATTCCCACTTTCACCGGAGCGATAGCCGGGTGGAAATGAAGGACAGTACGCACATCTCCTCCCTCCAGCTCTTCCTCGTCGTAAGCGGAGCAAAGGAAGGCCAGGGTTACGCGGTCAGCTCCCAGGGACGGCTCGATAACATAGGGAATGTATTTTTCTTTGGTTTCATCATCAAAATACATCATATCCTGGCCGGAGGTATTCTGATGCTGGGTCAGATCGTAGTCCGTCCGGTCTGCAATGCCCCAGAGTTCGCCCCAGCCAAAGGGGAAGAGGAACTCAATGTCCGTAGTAGCCTTGCTGTAAAAGCTCAGTTCTTCCGGAGAATGATCTCTGACTCTCATCTCGTCTTCTTTCAATCCCAGGGCCTTCAGCCAGTTAATGCAGAACTCTTTCCAGTAGGCAAACCACTCTAAGTCTGTATCGGGTTTGCAGAAAAATTCCAGTTCCATCTGTTCAAATTCTCTGGTACGGAAGGTAAAGTTTCCGGGAGTGATCTCGTTGCGGAAGGATTTTCCGATCTGGCCGATACCAAAGGGCACTTTCTTTCTGGAAGTTCTCTGGACATTCTTAAAGTTTACGAAAATACCCTGAGCCGTTTCCGGTCTGAGGTATACGGTATTTTTCGCGTCTTCCGTAACGCCCTGGAAGGTCTTGAACATCAGGTTAAACTGACGAATATCGGTAAAGTCGTGCTTACCGCAGCTCGGGCAGCAGATTCCCTTATCTTCAATATACTGCTTCATTTCTTCCTGGCTCCAGCCGTCAACGGAAGATTCCGGCACAATGCCGTTTTCCGCCATGTAATCTTCAATGAGCTTATCAGCGCGGAACCGCTCCTTACACGCCTTGCAGTCCATGAGAGGATCGGAAAAGCCCCCCAGATGGCCGGAAGCTACCCATGTCTGGGAGTTCATTAAGATGGCGCAGTCGACGCCTACGTTGTAGGGGCTCTCCTGGACAAACTTCTGCCACCAGGCTTTTTTCACATTGTTTTTCAGCTCAACGCCCAGGTTTCCGTAATCCCAGGTATTGGCCAGACCGCCGTAAATTTCAGAACCGGGGTATACAAACCCTCTGGATTTTGCCAGCGCTACTATTTTTTCCATTGTCTTTTCCATTGTTATCCTACCTCTTTCATTGGCTTTTTTCTGAATCTATTGAAAAATCACAGCCCCGCCGTCTTCCGGGATCCGGGCGCTGCGGCTGTCCGTAATTTCCACGCCTTCTGTAGCGTACAGGATTTTTCCGGCTGTCTGAACCGTTACGGCTCCTTCTATCTGAACCAGCGTTCCCTTCTGGGCCGCTGCGGCCTCCAGGGATACCTTTTCTCCGCCCTCGGCTTTCCGGAGAGGCTTATCTAAAGACGCTGCTTCTGAGGCGCCGCTTACCTGAATGCTGGTAACGGGCACTCCGGCGGCCTGAGAAAACCCTACCAGGGCTTCGCTGCTGCCGTAGTCCAAAATCATAATAGCCGTGCCGTCTTTGATTTCACAGCTTTGAACTGCCACCGGCAGTTTTTCCTGCCCTTCTTCATTAACGGCTTTGGCCTCTCTGCCCTGTTCCGCGTTAAAGTCCGCCACTGCCTGCTCTGCAAAAGCCCTCAATTCCTCTTCACTGTAGGCGTCAGAGCTGCTGGGTTCCACAGTGCCTGTAGAAAGGCTGCCGTCTTCAGCCACATAGATAGTGTTCTCTGCAGGGCTGAATCCTCCGCCGCCTGCAGCCCCGCAACCGCTTAAAATAAGTGTCAGGGCCAGGGCGGCCATTCCCATTCCCTTTTTCATAATCTCCTCCAAGTTAAACCGTTTCCTATATCTCGTATATCATAACCGCTTTCCGCGATATTTTCAATACCCTCCGGACATTTTAAATCATGGTTTCCAAAATTTCCAGGGATTTGAAGGTTCTGTCAATGTAGCGGCGCATATTGTCGTCTACGCAGTCCCCAAATTCTTTCAGTACGGATTCCGTCACCGTAAACCGGAAAAGAGACTCGATAGGGGAAGATACTACGTATTCCCAGGTATAGTTTGCGGAATCGCTTACCGCCAGGGTGGGACGCTCCGTGTACTCTCCGTTAATCACCATGGCCTTCAGTTCAAAGATCCTTCTGACCAGTTTTCTGGGAATGGACGGCTTTGACAGAGCCCTCAGGGACTGGTACGCCAGCTTTAAAAGGGGTTCCGCGTCCATATTCTCCCTGGAATAATAGTCGCACAGCTCCAAAAAATAGGATCCGTAGCAGGCTGCCTCCATATCGGCGGCAATTTCCTGAAAGTAATTGGAAATCTCAGCCGAATGGAGGGTATAGGCCTCCCGGCCTTCAAAAAGCCGGAAGGTACCGAAAGCAAAGGTCCGGCAGGGGGCCATCAGGGCATTGCCCGGTCTTCTGGCTCCTCTGGCAAAGGCAGTGATTTTGCCCCGATCTCTGGTAAGCAGCACCAGCCTCCTGTCATATTCCCCGGAAGGTGCCGTCTTCATTACCATGGCCATGACCGTTACCGTGTCTCTCATAGCGCCTCCTAAATATCCTTGTCATTGTAGCCGTAATTCTTCATCAGAATATCGCTGTCTCTCCATTCCCTGCGTACTTTCACCCAAAGCTGCAGATTTACCTGGGTTTCCAGCATGGCTTCTATCTCCCGTCTGGCAGCGCTGCCGATGCGTTTCAGCATCGCCCCGCCTTTTCCGATAACGATCCCTTTATGAGATTCCCTTTCACAGATAATAGTGGCCTCAATGTCCATGATTCCGTTTTTCCGTTCCGACATTTTTTCAATGGTCACCGCAATGCCGTGAGGAATCTCGTCTTCCAGAAGTCTCAGAGCCTTTTCCCGGATCAGCTCCGCCGCTATCTGGCGCATAGGCTGATCCGTAATGGTGTCCTCATCATAAAATTCCGGGCCGTAAGGAAGATAACGAAACATCAAATCCACCAGGAGATCCGTGTTTTTCTTTTTTAAGGCCGATACGGGGACGATTTCCGCAAAATCGCAGATGTCCTTGTAGGCATTAATATAAGTCAGGATTTCTTCCTGCTTTTTAACCGTATCGATCTTATTAATTACCAGAATCACCGGCAGAGACGTCTTTTGAAGTTGCTCCGCTATATGGCGCTCTCCCGCCCCGATAAAGGTAGTGGGCTCCACCAGCCACAGAATCAGATCCACTTCCTTTAAAGTATGCTCCGCCACGCTGACCATATACTCGCCCAGCTTGTTTTTCGCCTTGTGGATGCCTGGGGTATCTACAAATACAATCTGGCCCCGTTCATCTGTATACACTGTCTGAATCCGGTTTCGGGTGGTCTGGGGTTTGTCTGAGGTTATGGCTATCTTCTGCCCGATAAGGTGGTTCATAAGGGTGGACTTTCCCACATTGGGCCTTCCGATTAACGTGACAAAACCGGACTTTTTCTGATTGTTCTCCATATATTCTCCATTCTGCCTTTCGGCCTCCATCTTTGGCGCGGGTTTATGAAACCCCAAAAAGGTTTTTCACTTCTCCAAACAGCTCTGCTTTCGCCTTGACCTTCTCTTCATTTCCGATTACGCACAGGCTTCCCGTATCCAGAATAGCCTGCACAATGGGAGCCAGCTTCCGAATATCCTCCTGGGTAGCTGACAGCACCTGATCCCTTTCCTCCTGGAGCATTTCCTCCGTCACTCCCGACAGATAGGCCGACAGCCCTCTGGAGCCTTTAATAGACGGGGGAAGAGGCGTATCCAGATCGCTGATTGCGCCAATGACGTATTTGGTCATGTCCCTTTCGTCTACGGTAAAGTTTTCCAGGTATTTGGGAATCCCCTGGTAAATCTCATTGGTTTCCGCCAGATTGGGATCCCGGTAGGACACCAGATAGCCCTCGCCGGAACGGCCAAATCCGCACATACAGCCGTATGCGCCGCCTTTTACTCTTAAATTGAGCCACAGATAATCGTAGCTTAAAATCACTTTCAGGATCCGCAAGGCGCCGGTATAGGAAAGTCCGGCCTTTTTAAAGTTTCCGCACCGGGCCACGTAATTGACCTGGGAAGCTGTCTGGAATCCTTCGTTCCGGTTTCCGGTCTCAAAAGTATAGGCATGAACCGGAGAAGGCTGTCCAAAGGCCTTTAAATCTTCTGTAAACTTAGCCAGCTCCGGAGCCAGCAGACGGTATCCTTCCTCGTCAGCCGTATAGCTTACCAGAAGGTTCTCCGCTGTAAAGAGCTTCTTTGCCGTCTCCTTTAGCTTTTCTATCAGCTTCTTTCTGGCCTCAGGATCCGCCTCATATTCTTTTACCGTTTTTTCTAAGAACTGGTAAAATCCGATGCCTCCCGTCTGATCATTAAAGCTGGATACAGGTGAAAAGTAAGAGGTCGCCCTGGCTACCGCTGCGGAGTGGGATCCGTTTTCCAGCTTCATGCGGCTGCGGGAGCGGGTTTCCGCCAGAATTTCTCCCAGGCGTTTTTCATCATCCAGTTTCGATCTTGTCAGAATTTCGCCTAAAATCTCCAGGCCAAAACCGATTTTATCATAGAGAACCTTTACAGCCGCCGCAAAGACTCCTGTAAACCGTTCCGGATCTTTCAAATCAGGGTAAGACGTTACAGACAGGCTGACGCCACCGCTGTTTAAATAGATTTCGCTGGTCAAATCGCTATAGGTATAATGTTCCGTATCCACATAGCCCAAAACGGCCTTTAACAGTCCCGCGTAGGGCAGCTCCTCCTGATCCAGGCGGTTGGTGTCAAATAAAAGCTGCAAATATCCGATACCGGCAGTAAAGAAGTTGTGATGGAGAACAGGAACGCCTCCCTCCTCCTTCTTATCCCAATAGATTTTTTCCGCTTTCTTTCCAATATCTTCTCTCTTTAACAGAGGGATCTTGGCTAAATCCTCCTGAGGCGACGGAGTTCCCTGGTACTCTTTTAAGGCCTTTGTTTCAGCAGCCAGGGCTTCCAGTTCTTCTTTGGAAAGGCTTTCCTTTTTCTGGGCCAGCTTTGCAGCCAGAGCCGCGTCCTCCTGGGCCGTAAGATTTTTCTTAGGTTTCACCGTAATGACCGCTTCAAAGGGATTATCCAGCAGATAATCCCGGATAAGCTGCTCAAAATACCCCTCATCCACAGCCTTCTTTAAAAAGTCAAAGGTTTCCTGGTACTGCAGATGCAGCATGGGGTCCCCGCCATAAAGCCAACTGTCCATAGACCACAGCCCGTACATGAGTCCCTTGGGGGCGGAACCGTAGTCCGCCTCTCTGTAGCGGAACTCATAGTAATTTAATCCCGCCAGAAGGCTCCTGCGGTCGATTCCCAAATCCGCCAGACGGCGCAGGGTTCCCTTAACTACTGCTAAAAATTCGCCTTTCTGATCCGCCTCAGCATTTTTAGCGATTACGGAAAAATACGGCTGAAGTATCCCGTTTTCATATCCTCCCAGAATGTCCTGGCCAATGCCCGCATCATAAAGGGCCTGCTTTAAGGGGGCTCCGGGAGCGTCTATAAGGGTGTATTCCAAAATCTGGAAAGCAACGTACAGTTTTGGATCCAGGTTCGTTCCGATTACGGTATTAACGGACAGATAAGCGGCGTGATCCTCCGGCTCCTCCTCTGTAATGGAATAAAAAATCTCCTTTTCCACAGGGGCTTTAAAGGCTTTCTGAAGACGGATTTCAGAATCCACCTCTTTCTTTTCGTAATGGCTTAAATATTCTCTGTCCAGCCACTCCAGCTTCTCCGCCATATCCATGCTGCCGTAGAGATAAATAAAGCTGTTGGAGGGGTGGTAGTAAGTGCTGTGGAACTGCAGAAACTGCTCATAGGTCAGATCCGGAATCACCGCCGGATCGCCGCCGGATTCATTTCCATAGGCCGTATCGGGGAAGAGAACCTGCCGGGTCACCCGATCCAAAACTCCCTCCGGAGACGAAAAGGCTCCTTTCATTTCATTGTAAACCACGCCGTTAATGGTCAGTTCTCCCTCAGGGCTTTCCAGCTCATAATGCCAGCCTTCCTGCATAAAGATCTTGGGCTCCCGGTAGATATTGGGGCGGAGAACCGCGTCCATATAGACATCCATAAGATTTTGAAAATCCTTGTCATTGCAGCTTGCCACAGGGTACACCGTTTTGTCCGGGTATGTCATGGCGTTTAAAAAAGTATTTAAGGAGCCTTTCACCAGCTCCACAAAGGGATCCTTTACGGGAAATTTCTCAGAACCGCACAAAACGCTGTGCTCCAAAATATGGGGAAGGCCGGTGCTGTCCTCCGGCGGAGTGCGAAATCCAATGGAAAACACTTTATTTTCATCATCATTTTCCATTAAAAAGATCCGCGCCCCGGTTTTTATATGCTCCAGAACGGTTCCTGCAGAATCCATCTCTTCCAGTCTTTTCTGCTGAATAACACGATATGCCTTCAGCTCTTCTAATCTCTTCATATTATTTCCTCCAGTGAAAACCGCGTCTGCGGCATTTTACAGATTTCCCATAAGCCTGTCTTTAAAAATCGCCAGGGCTTCCCGGAAGCAGGAGTGTACGAACAAAAACGGATCCGAGGGGGCGGAAATCCCCACCGGGTCTTTGATTCCCCATTTCTCTGCTATTTTTTTTGCCCGGAATATGTGAAAATTGTTGGTAACGATTCCTATCTGGATGGGTTTATCGGGAACCGTTACATAGGATCCCGGCGGCAGGACGATGCTCCCCTGAGCCGTCTGGCGGCTCTTTTTGCGGTTCGCCCTGTCCTCCTCGATTACCAGACGGCTATAGGCAATATTTTCTACCGTGCTGGTGGAGGAAGCCTCCAATAAAATTTTATCCGGCGATATGCCGTTGTATACCATATAATCCCGCATTGCTTCGGCCTCAGAAACGGGTTCGTCCCGTCCCTTTCCCCCGGAAAGGACAAAAATCGTTTCCGGATTGTCCTGAGCGTACTCTATGGCACGGTCCAGACGTTTTTTCAGGGAATTGCTGACTCCGTCAGGATTTACTTTGGCTCCCAGGACAATGACATAGTCCAGTCCCCTGACTTCTGTGCCCGAAGCTCCCCAAAAAATTAATATTTCAATGGAAATAAAAATAGCCAGACAGGCCAGACAGAAGGTAACCGCCGCCACCGGAACCCAGAGGGCAATTTCCTTTCTGTGGATCCGGTAATAATAGCTGGCCCAGGACATGGCCCCGAAAAATACCGTCAGGCCCGCCCATGTACAGGCTGTCAGAAAGCCGGCATAAACCAGCAGTCCCACTCCATATGCCGCGCATAAAACCGCGCAGATTCCCAATATTACTGTCAGCATAGGACGCCTCCCTCTTTTGCAGTTTCCGTCATACGGCGAAGCGCCGGAGGGAACCTTACGGTTCCCGGCGGCGCAAAATATCATAGGCCTCGATATCCCCGTCCAGCTCAATCCACAGTTTTTCCCTGGAATGCGGGGCGCTCTCTCTGGCATTTCCCTCTTCGTCAAAAATTCCTTTTACCTCAACGGTCAGGTTTCGCCCATTGGGTTTCATAATCTCTATGAACTCTCCTACGGAGAATTTGTTCTTCTGTTCAATGAGGCAAAGGCCTCTGCCGTCCCTCTGCTCCACAGTCCCCAGATAGGTATAGTCTTTGGCATAAGTGCTGCTGTCATAAATCTGGGCGCTGCTGTCCGGTTTACCAAAGTAAAAGCCTGTGGTAAACTCCCGATGGGTACATTTTCCGATTTCTTCCTTGTACCACTCCATATTGCTGCGGTACAGGGCCGGATCCTTTTGGTAATCGTCAATGGCCTTGCGGTAGGTTCTGGCCACCGTGGCCACATAAAGGGCCGTCTTCATGCGCCCTTCTATTTTAAAGCTGTCAATTCCCGCTTCCATCAGCTCCGGAATGTGCTCTATCATACACAGATCTTTGGAATTAAACAGGAAGGTTCCTCTCTCATTTTCGTACACCGGCATATATTCTCCCGGACGCGTTTCCTCTACCACAGAATATTTCCAGCGGCAGGGGTGGGTACAGGCCCCCTGATTGGCGTCCCGGCCGGTAAAATAATTACTCAGCAGGCAGCGGCCGGAATAGGAGATGCACATAGCGCCGTGGATAAAGCTCTCGATTTCCATATCCTCCGGAATCTGGCTGCGGATCTCCCGGATCTCCTCCAGGGACAGCTCCCGTGCGGAAACCACCCTTTTTGCCCCCAGGCCGTACCAGAACAAATAGGTTCCGTAATTGGTATTGTTGGCCTGAGTGCTGATATGGATTTCCATATCCGGAAGGACTTTTTTCGCAATGGCAAAAACGCCGGGATCGGAGATAATCAAAGCGTCAGGGCGAATTTCCCGCAGCTCCTCAAAGTATCCCTCCACTCCAGGCAGATCCCTGTTATGGGCTAAAATATTGGCAGTCACATAGACCTTTGCCCCTCTCTCGTGAGCAAAGGCGATCCCTTCCTTCATCTCTTGGCCCGAAAAATTTTTAGCTTTTGCGCGGAGCCCAAAGGCTTCCCCGCCGATATAAACGGCATCGGCGCCGTATACCACAGCCGTTTTCAGCACATCCAGGCTGCCCGCCGGAATTAGTAACTCTGTCTTTCTCATATGCAATCCTTTTTTACGCTAATAGTCACCCCATCTCCTATGGGGACAATGGACGTGGTCAACTCCGGATCTTGTTTCAGCCGGTACAAATACTCCCGCATTCTGGTGTGTATGGTCCTGTCTCTCCGTTCTACGGCAAACCGGGATTCCACAATAGTACCGTCCTGAAGGACATTGTCAGATACCAGCATACCGCCGGGAGCCAAAAGCCTCATAACCTGGGGCAGCCAATTTAAATACTGCCCCTTAGCGGCATCCATAAAAATAAAATCGTATCTCTCATCCAGCTCTTCCAAAATCTGTCCGGCATCGCCTGTCAACAGGCGGATCCGGCCTTCCTCACCGGCCCGCCGGAAATTTTCTCTGGCCTGAGGAATCCTTTTTTCGTACTTTTCAATGGTGGTAATCCGGCAGTCCTTTGGCATAGCCTGAGCCATCAGCAAAGCCGAATACCCCACCGCCGTTCCCACTTCCAAAATAGCGGACGGACGTACCGCCGCTACCAGGGTTTTCAAAAGGGCCGCCGTTTCCTGCCGGATCACCGGAACCCCTTCGGCCACGGCTTTCCGGAAAATCTCATCACAAAGGCTGCCATGGCCCCTTTCCAGCGAAACAATATAGTCCCTGATCCGTTCCTGCTGCGTCATCAGTCCTTGTCCTCCTGAGGGGCAGTGCTCAATTCATCCAGAATGTCCCTGGAAGTCATAGAAGTGTTCAGCACATACTCTCCGGGCTGGATTTCATATTCATAAATCAGCGCCTGGACAATAAAGGAATAGCGGCTGGTAATGAGCCCCTCTTCCTCCAGTTCCTTTCCCACGGCACGAACCGTTTCCCCGGACTCCACCGTAAATCCCTTATCGTGACCCGGAGCCGCTTCCACGGAAGAAGCGTAAAAGATCTCGTAGCCAAACTGAAATCCTCTGGTTACTCCTTCATATAAAAGGAGAATTGCCAGGGCATAGATAATCAGCCGGAAGGAGATTCCGATAATAGCCGACGTAACTTTGTTGATTTCCTTTGTTGTTTCGCTCATAATGTCTTCCTCTTGCTCTTAAACCCCAGTTAGACTTCCATAATAATCGGCAGAATCATGGGGCTGCGTTTCATCCGTCTCCACAAAAAGTCGCTGAGGCTGTCTTTAATAATGGTTTTAATCTTGCCCCAATCGGCAATGTGGTGGTTTAAGCAGTCTTCTACGGCTTCGTCCACTACCGTCTGGGCCTCTTCCAGCAAATCTTCCGATTCCCGGACGTAAACAAATCCTCTTGATACAATGTCCGGCCCTGCCAGCAATTGGTTGCTGTGCTTTTCCAGAGTCAGGACTACCACAATAATACCATTCTGAGCCAGGTTTTGTCTATCCCGAAGCACAATATTGCCTACGTCCCCTACTCCCAGGCCGTCTACCAGAATACCGCCTGCAGGCACATGATCCACTACCTGGCATTCTTCTTCGTTTAATTCCAGCACGTCGCCGGAGCTTAAAATCACGATATTGTCTTTGGGGATTCCCATGGCTTCCGCCAATCCGGCCTGAGCGATTCGGTGACGGTATTCGCCGTGTACGGGAATAGCGTAAGTGGGGTGAACCAGGGAATACAGCAGCTTAATTTCTTCCTGGCACGCATGGCCCGATACGTGGGTATCCTGGAAAATCACCTCGGCGCCCTTCATGGAAAGCTCATTGATAACCTTGGATACCGCCTTCTCATTTCCGGGAATCGGCGTGGAACTTAAAATCACTACGTCTCCCGGCATAATGGACACCTTGCGGTGGAGGGAGGACGCCATACGGGACAGAGCCGCCATAGACTCTCCCTGGCTTCCTGTGGTGATTAAAACCGTCTGCTCCTCCGGATAATTCTTTAACTGTTCAATATCGATTAACGTGCCCTCGGGAATATTGATATATCCCAATTCGCTGGCCGTGGTAATGACATTGACCATGCTTCGTCCTTCAATGACCACCTTGCGGTTGTATTTATAAGCGGAATTAATGATCTGCTGAACCCTGTCCACGTTGGAAGCAAAGGTAGCCACAATAATTCTCCGGGTTGTGTGCTCCGCAAAAATAGAGTCAAAGGTACGTCCCACCGTTCTCTCGGACATGGTGAAGCCGGGGCGAATGGCATTGGTGCTGTCGCACATCAGTGCCAGAACGCCTTTTTTGCCTAATTCCGCCAGACGCTGTAGGTCAATGGTGTCTCCGAAAACCGGTGTGTAATCGATCTTAAAGTCTCCGGTATGAAGGATAATTCCTGCCGGCGAAAAGATGGCCAGAGCGGAAGCGTCGGCGATACTGTGGTTGGTTTTGATAAATTCCACCCGGAAGCAGCCTAAATTTACAGACTGGCCGTGCTTCATTACCTTGCGCTTTACGCTCTTGAGCATTCCATGCTCTTTTAATTTATTGTCAATAAGGCCCACCGTCAGCTTAGTGCCGTAAACCGGTACGTTAATTCTCTTTAAAATGTAAGGCAGGGCCCCGATATGGTCCTCATGGCCGTGGGTAATGACAAAGCCTTTTACCTTGTCAATGTTCTGTTCCAGATAAGTCACATCCGGAATCACCAGGTCGATTCCCAGCATATCGTCGCTGGGGAAGGCCAAACCGCAGTCTACTACCACAATGCTGTCCTCACACTCAAAGGCCGTAATATTCATTCCAATCTGTTCCAGTCCGCCCAAAGGAATGATCTTTACCTTAGCCTGTCCGGAGGACGCCTCTTTTTTCCCTTTCGGAGCCGTCTTCTTTAGGGGAACCTGCTTTTCCATTCCCACTGCCGGAAGCATTCTGGTATTTTCTACTTTCATCAGCTCCTGTTTTCCCGGAAGCTGTCTGTTATGGTCCTGCCTGTTATGATCCTGTTTCGCCTGACGGGGTCCTCTGGAAACCCGTCTGGGGCGGGAAATTCTCTTAGAACCGGCCCCTTTTTCCGTTCTTCCGGCCGATTCGCCGTTTCCTGTCTGTCCTGTCTTTGCTGTCTGTTCTGTTTTCAATCATTTACCTCCATTCATTATGATCCCCGGCTCTTCTCATAGCGCCAGGATTGTTCTGTATTATTCTTGTTTCAAATCTACGTCCATGTCGGAAATCAGCTCCGAAAAAATCCGGTAAAGGCTTTCCAGTTCTTCTTCCTCTTCTACAAATACGTACACTGCCTCCGGATCCTCAGAAGAAGAGATGTCCTTTAAAATATAACACTCTCCGTCCTCATCTTCTCCGCTGTCCGTTACCAGCAGATAATTTCTGCCGCTGATCCTGGTTTCTTCCAACACAAAAAAATCCACCATGCCGCCGTCATCGGTCTGCATGGAAATCATTCCATCTTTATTCATCTTTTCCTCCATCATCGTCCGTTCTGTGAGCAAGCCAGTCCAGGTAATTCTGAAGAATCAAAACCGCCGCAATCTTGTCCACTACGGCTTTCCGGTTTTCCCGGCGCACACTGCTCTCGATCAAAATCCGTTCCGCTGAAACCGTGCTGAGACGTTCATCCCAAAGCACTACCGGAAGACCTGTCCTGCGCTCCAGGGCAGCGGCAAAGTCTTCCGTTTTTTTCGCCCGTTCCCCTATGGTATCGTTCATATTTTTAGGATAACCCAAAACAATCCGGATAATCCCGTATTCTTTGGCTAACTCCTCTATCCGCGCCAGAGTTCTGCGCAGCTTCCCTTCTTCTTTCCGGGTAATGGTTTCCACTCCCTGGGCCGTAATCCCCAGTCCGTCGCTGACTGCCACTCCCACTGTTTTGGAACCGAAATCCAGTCCCATAATCCTTGCTTTTTCTGTCATTTTTCCTGCAGCCGTTTCAGGGCAGACTATCCCTGTCTATTTTTAGACAGCAAAACCAGTTGGTTCATCGCCAACTGATCCTTATCCCCTATATCCGGCCCTCTTTCCCTCTCTTCAGGAACCGCGCCGTTTTCCAGTACACTGCACTCCGTTCAGGAAGTTTTTTCAGAAAGTTTCTTTTTTAGAAAGTTTCTTTATTTAGAAAGTTTCTTTCTCAGAAAGTTTCTATGCTTAACTGAGCTTTGTTTCAATATATACCGCCATGAGTTCTTCCAGAATCTCATCCCGTTCTACTTTCATAATAAGACTTCTGGCGCCTTTATGACTGGTAATGTACGTCGGATCTCCTGACATAATATAGCCGACGATCTGATTTACAGGGTTGTACCCTTTCTCGGTCAGGGCAATATAAACGTCCCTCAGCACCTTGCTGACTTCTACCGGAGTTTCCATAACTGGTTTGAAATATTGTGTATTTTGAATATCGCCCATCTTCATCACGTCCTTAATCACTATTCTTTTCTATTCTAAACCAAAACCCTTATTTCGGCAAGACCATATTTCTTAACTTTTCCTAAATAGACTTCTCCAGAAGGACCACTTCCTCATTTAACATGGCTGCGGCCCGTCCCGAAACCATTTCCCCGCGGCTGTAATTTCCCTTTTCCACGGCCATTTTTACGTATTCCCTGGTATGGCCCGTCATATATTCCTTTCCGTCTATTACCATGGGTTCTTCCAGAAGGATCTGGCATTCCTTTCCTAAAAAAGTCCTGCGGTAATCCAGGGACATTTCTCTTTCCAAAGCCAAAAGGGTATCGCTTCTAAGGGATTTCACCGGTTCCGGCACTTGATCCGGCATTCTGTCGGCCCTTGTTCCGGCACGGCGGGAATACTTAAAAATATGCATCTCATAAAAGTGAACCTGCTCTGCAAAGCGCCTGGTTTCCTCAAATTCTTCCTCTGTTTCCCCCGGAAATCCCACGATAATGTCCGTAGTAATGGCGGGATTACCGTAAGCGGCCCTGAGAATGCGGCAGCCCTCCAGATACTCCTGGGGCGTGTAGCGGCGGTTCATTCTCTTTAACGTGGCTTCGCATCCGCTTTGAAGGGAAAGGTGGAAATGGGGGCACACCTTAGGCATATTTTTTAGTTCCGCGGCAAACTCTTCCGTCACAATCCTGGGTTCTAAGGATCCAAGGCGGATCCTCTCCACTCCGTGGATCTCGTGAACCAAGCCAATGATGCTCAGAAGGTCCCGGCACGGCTCCTCTTCCCCCTCAAAATCCTTCCCGTAAGAGCTGAGATGGATCCCCGTAAGGACAATCTCCCGGTAGCCTTTCTCCACCAGCCCTTTTACTTCTTCCACAACTTCCGCCGCCGACCGGCTGCGGATGCGGCCTCTGGTATAGGGAATAATGCAGTAACTGCAAAATTGATTGCAGCCATCCTGTATTTTAATAAAAGCCCTGGTATGATCCGCAATGCGGCTGATGTGAAGATCCTCATAGTCCCGGGTCTGGCCAATATCAATGACGTAGGACTTTTTCCAATCCTCTTTCTGAAGGTCCCCATCTTCAGAACCTTCTTTCCGGGCAAAATGCTCCTCCAAAATGGCTGCCAGGTCTTTTTTCTTATTATTTCCGATAATAATGTCCACACCTGCGTCTTCTTTCAGCCGTTCCTCCGCCGCCTGGACGTAGCAGCCGGCAGCTACTACCACTGCCTGGGGATTTTTCGCCTTGGCCCGATGGAGCATCTGGCGGGACTTTCTATCCGCCACATTGGTAACAGAGCAGGTATTAATCACGTAAACATCGGCCTTTTCCCCAAAGTCTACGATCCGGTATCCCGCTTCCTCTAAAAGCTGCTGCATGGCCTCGGTTTCGTAGGCATTTACTTTGCAGCCCAGATTATGGAGAGCCGCTGTTCTCATAGTATCCACTCCTATTCTATTCTGATAAATTTGTTCTCAGCAGTTTGGCCATGCAGAAGCATATGGCAAAGGACTGCAGAATTTGTTCCCATTTTCATGCAATCTACCTATTGACTTTTCATTCTGACCTCTGTACTATAAAGGTAGAGAATGAAGATTTTGGAATACAATAATACATAGTAACGAGGAGGATTCGTTTCATGAGAACTGTTCATATTTCCTTAAACTCTATCGACAAGGTAAAGTCCTTTGTCAACGATCTGGCTAAATTCGATGTAGACTTCGATCTGGTATCCGGCAGATACATCATCGACGCAAAATCCATTATGGGTATTTTCAGTCTGGATCTTTCCAAACCCATTGATTTAAATATCCATACAGAAAGCAATATCGATGAAATTCTGAATACCTTATCTCCCTACATCATCGAATAATCTTAAAATAATCTTGAATCATCAGTTTTGGCTTAAAGAGTGTGCACGAAGGGGCACGCTCTTTTTTATGTCATGGGGAATTTCATTTCCCATGACATAAAAATGCTCCGCAAGGATCGCACTGCGGCGGAACGGAAGCTGCCGCTTGCGCGGCTCGCCGCAGGCGTGAATCCTGCAAAGCAGGATTCTTTTTAATAAAAGCCCAGTTTCAATGGACAGGCAGACTGCGTACTTGTACGCAAGGATGCATGGACATTAGAAACGCTAACCCATATGAGTAAGGAGGCCGGCAGGCCGGATTACGAATATGGGGTGAGAATTGCGGGAGCGTTGAAAACGCGCAGCAATTCTCAGGGCTTTCTTGCTTTAAGCGGTTCTTACCGGCACCACACTGTTTCTACGGTAGCAATGGCCTCTTCCATCAAATCGTCAATCTTTTCCGCAAGATTTTCTTCTGAACGGCGGATAATCCCCAAATTAGGCTTTGTCACAGGATGTTTTGCCACAAAAATAGTGCAGCAGTCCTCGTAAGGCTGGATAGAAGTCTCATAGGTTCCGATCTTTTCCGATACGTCTACGATCTCCTGCTTATCAAAACCAATTACCGGCCGGAATACGGGCATAGTGCAGGCGTCGTCCGTTGCAGACAGAGACTGCATGGTCTGGGAAGCCACCTGGCCAATGCTTTCGCCTGTAATCAGTCCATGGCAGCCGCTTTCCTTTGCCAGCCGCTCTGCGATCCGCATCATATAGCGGCGCATAATAATGGTCAGCTCCTCGTGGGGACACTGCTCATAAATATAGAGCTGAATGTCCGTAAAGTTGACAATATGAAGGGGAATGGGGCCGGCGTATTTTGCCACCTGCTTTGCCAGATCAATCACCTTCTGCTTTGCCCTGTCGCTGGTATAGGGCGGAGCATGGAAATATACGGCTTCAATCCGCACGCCTCTTTTGGCGATCATATAACCTGCCACCGGGCTGTCGATGCCGCCTGACAGCAGCAGCATGGCCTTGCCGTTAGTTCCCACGGGCATTCCTCCCGGTCCGGGGATTACTTCTGAAAATATATTGATTTTATGGCGTACCTCTACCCTTAAAATCACATCAGGATTGTGGACGTCCACCCTGGTTTCCGGAAAAGTTTCCAAGATCAGCTCTCCCAGATCACGGTTGATTTGCTCGGATCCTACCGGGTACTGCTTATTGGCTCTCCGGGCCGCCACCTTAAAGGTGAAATGCTTGTCCGGATAAACCTGTTCTACGTACTCCACAACTTTTTTCTTCAAATCCTCATAGCCGTTGTCCTCAATCTGAACCATGGGACAGATTCCGGCAATGCCGAATACTTTCTTTAAGGCTTCCACCGCCTCGTCGCAGTCAAAGGGTTTCGATGCCTGTGCGTAAATCCGGCCGGATTCCTTTGTCACCAGAAAATCTCCGTCCGTTCCCTTTAAAGCGTGATTAATCTGCTTTACAAGGGCGTCCTCAAACAAATACCGGTTTTTTCCCTTGATTCCGATTTCTGCGTACTTAATTAAAAATGACTGGTATTCCATGTATTTCTATCCTCTCTGATAACGGCGCAGCACAGGAAGCAGCTCCTTTAATGCGCCAATGCAGTCGTCAATTTCTTCCCTGGTATTCAATGTACTGAAGCTGAACCGCAGCGTGGCGTCCAGCAGCTCTTTTCTCAGCCCGATGCCCTTTAAGGTTCCGCTGATAGCCGGGTGGTTGGAGGAGCAGGCCGAACCGGAGGATACGTAAATGCCTTTATCCTCCAAAGCGTGGAGCAGCACCTCGCTGCGGATTCCCTCAAAGCTTACGCTGGCGATCTGAGGAGCGCTCTCCGCTCCCTTTTTGCTGTTGACCTTTACGCCCTCTATTTCCGCCACCTTATCTGTAAAGTAATCTTTCAGGCCGCTGAGATAAGCTATTTTCTCGTCAAAATCCCGGTAGGCTTCTCTGGCTGCCACACCCAGCCCCGCAATGCCCGGAACGTTTTCCGTTCCGGAACGGAAGCCTCTCTGCTGGCCGCCGCCCAGGATAATGGGTTTGATTTTCGTCTTCTCACTGACGTACAAAAAGCCCACTCCTTTGGGGCCGTGGATCTTATGAGCGCTGACCGACAGCAAATCAATGCCCGACTTTTTAGGCCGAATCCGGTATTTCCCGTAGGCCTGAATGGCATCTACGTGAAAAAGGGCCCAGGGACTGGCCGTCTTCACCATGCGACCGATTTCCTCCACCGGCTCTACGGCTCCCACCTCATTATTGACATACATAACCGATACTAAAATCGTATCCGGCCTGAGGCTTTTTTCCAGTTCCTCCAGAGAAATATGGCCCTGGGAATCTACATTCAGATATGTCACCTCAAAGCCCTGCTCTTCCAGCATAATCAGGGGATTGTATACGGAAGGGTGTTCAATGCGGGTAGTAATGATATGGTTTCCTCTCCGGCGGTTTGCCATAGCGCAGCCTATGAGAGCCATATTGTTGGATTCTGTTCCTCCGGAAGTAAAAATAATCTCCTTTGGGGAAACCTTCAAAGTGGCCGCAACTTCCTCTGCCGCCTCTTTTACGTAGTCTTCCGCCTCTTTTCCTTTGCGGTGTCTGGCCGACGGATTTCCGTAGTCCTCTGTCATAACCTTTACCACAATATCTTTTACGCTGTCCAGAACCCGGGTGGTAGCGGAATTGTCAAAATAAATCTCTTTCATCTTTCATACCTGTCTTTCCATTGGCCTAAAACGCTCCCTCTGCTTTCAGCATCAGCAGGGACAAAACCGTCATGCCGGCAGTCTCCGTTCTTAAAATCCGTTTTCCCAGGGAAATGGCGCAGGCCCCTGCTTTTTCGGCCTCTTCCACTTCCTTTTCCTGAAAGCCGCCCTCCGGCCCAATAAAAATGCCTATGGATCGCACTCCGGATCCAATGGCTTCCAGCTCCTTTTTCAGAGTTTCCATACCGTCAGCCCTTTCATAAGGGATCCAGATCCGATCTAAAAAAGACGCCTGCCTGAGCGCTTCCGAGAAGCTTGCAACCCCGCCAATCTCCGGAATCCGGCTGCGCTTTGACTGCTTGGCCGCGCTTTCCGAAACAGCCTGCCAGCGCCGGAGTTTGGCCTGCTCCTTCTTTTGATCCAGCTTTACCACCGTATTTTGGGTCATAACGGGAATCACTTTATAGACTCCCAGTTCCACGGCTTTTTGGATAATCAGCTCCATTTTGTCGCCTTTCGGCAGTCCCTGAAAGAGATACAGGTCAAGGGGCAGTTCCTTGCCCTCCTGGCGGGACAGGATTTGGACCTCCACAGCCTTTTCTTCTACAGAAGCAATCCGGCAAAGGAAATCCTCTCCATCCTTTGTGGTAATCAGAACCTCCTCCCCCGGACGCATTCTCAAAACATTTTTTATGTGGTTGACATCCGGTCCCGTAACCGTAATCCTCGTTTCTTCCACCGCCTCCTGCGGCACAAAAAAATGGTGCATTTTACTTTCTCCTGGCAGTTACGCTGACCCATTCGCCCTGGTGCGTTACTTCCAGCACTTCCATTTCGCTGTTGGCGGCAAAGGCCTCTAACACTGCCTCTTCTTTCATATTGATAATGCCGGAGGTAATAAAAATACCGCCGCGCTTAATATGTACCGGAATCTCCTTCTGAAGCAGGATAATAACGTCGGCTAAAATATTGGCTACTGCAATATCGTAGCACTCATAGCCGGCCCAGTCCTGGATTTCTTTATCGTCAATGATATTTCCCTGGATGACCTGAAACTGCTCCCCGGAAATGCCATTGGAATCCATATTGTCTTTTACAGCGGCAATGGAATTTTCGTCCAAATCCGTAGCCTTCACCTCTGCGGCTCCCAGCTTTAAGGCGGCGATTCCTAAAATACCGCTTCCCGTACCCACGTCCAGGATACGGCTTTCTCCGGTTACGTACTTTTGGAGCTGCCGGATGCAGAGCTGAGTCGTCTCGTGCATACCTGTACCAAAAGCCGTTCCCGGATCAATCTGGATCAAAAGCTTGTCTTTCTGATCCTCCGGAACTTCTTCCCAGGTAGGCTTAATGAGAATGTGATCCACAGTAAAGGGTTTAAAGTACTGTTTCCAATTGTTAATCCAGTCTTTATCCTCTGTTTCTGACGCAGAAATGGTTCTGGCCCCCAGATCCACAAAGACGGACAGTTCGTCCAGTCCCTGCTCCACCCGTTCTAAGATTTCCCCGGGGTCCTCATCATCATCCAGGTAAAAGCTAACCTTAGCCACCCCGTCGTCTGGCCCCAGATCCGGGAGAATATCAATAAACATTCCTTTGGTTTCTTTTTCTGTAAGGGGAATCTTATCTTCAATCTCGATTCCCTCAATGCCGATTTCATCAAACATACTGCTGATTAAATCGACAGCAGCCGTAGTAGTGGTCAGTGTGAATTTCTTCCATTTCATAAGCCATTTCTCCTTATAATTGTGCATTGTCCATCATAGCACACTTTCCTGTCTCTGGCAAGCCGGGAATCTGACCGGCTTATTTATAGCTTTCCAGACTGTTTTTTCCTGATTTTCGGCGCATTAAAAACTTTTTTAAAAATTTTTTATTCTTTTTGCAATAAAATGGCCGTCGGCTGCATTAACCTATTGAACGGATGAAAATGCTTCTGTCACAGGATGATAGGAAAGGCAAATCAAGAACGAAATTCCTTGATGCATTACATTCCATCACACCGCCTGACCCACCTTCCTGCCAGGGGATTTTCACTATTACAAACTAACGGCAATTAGATTTTGTAATCCAAGAAAGCGGAGTGCCGCAATTCCCTGAGGGGTATGCGGCACTCCACTTTTATAATTTTTTCAATATTTCTTTCATTTCCGATACGCATTTCAAAAAACGCTCCATCTCCTGCTGAGAGAGATGCTCAAACCGGGCGGCAAGCTGCTCCCTTACGTAAACCTTTTCCTTGCGGATAAACTCCTGCCCGTACTCCGTCAAAGCCACCAAAACCAGCTTGCGGTTGCTTTCGTCGTAGCACCGTTTTACATAGCCCTCTTCTACTAAAGGGGCTACAATCCTGGTAGCCTGCTCCCTGGATACTGCAATGCTTTCCGCCACCTGCCCCATGGTCAGCCGCTTTTCTCCCGAGAGGGCCAAAAGGGTGTAAAACTGATGGCGGGTAAGACGGAAATTTTTGTAATCCAGAGAATTTAAAAGAATTTTCTGGCATGTAAAAAAAGCCTCAAACAATGCCGTTATATTAACCTCGTTGCTCACGCTGTCCATGGCTCTCCTCCTAAATGTTATTATAACGGATTCTTTTCGTATGTCAATCATTAATTTTTGCCAATGGTTGACAAACATCAAATGTTGGTGATATACTGTCTGTACTGAAAAGAATTTATGAAATAAAGGAGGAATACTATGGCAGATTACCGCTTATTTGTAGAAGAGTATGCCGCCAACCAGCTAAAAGAATGCATCGGACACAATACCATCAATCCGGTTCTCTTTTCTGAGTACGGCGTAAAGCGCGGCCTGAGAGATAAAAATGGAAAGGGTGTCCTTGCAGGGCTTACCAATATTTC
The DNA here is from genome assembly GCA_946498245.1 of uncultured Clostridium sp. Classification (GTDB taxonomy): domain Bacteria; phylum Bacillota; class Clostridia; order Lachnospirales; family Lachnospiraceae; genus UMGS1370. Next base: position 47,324 of record CAMMNN010000002.1, read on the forward strand.
TCTGATTCAGTCCCGCAAGGAAGTAAATGGCCAATCCGTTCCCTGTGACGGCAAACTTCTGTACCGCGGCTATGACATCCGCGATCTGGTAAAAGGCTTTCTGGATGCCAAGCATTACGGCTTTGAGGAAATCACCTATCTGCTTCTCTTCGGCGTCCTTCCCACTCCTGCTCAATTAACAGAATTTCAGGATATACTTACCCGCAGCAATTTTCTTCCCACAAACTTTGTCCGCGACGTTATTATGAAAGCTCCCGGCAAGGATATTATGAACTCTATGACCAAGAGCGTTCTGACTCTGGCCTCTTACGACGACAAAGTTGCGGATAATTCTCTGGAAAATGTCCTGCGCCAGTGCCTGGGGCTTATCAGCGTATTCCCCATGCTGGCCGTTTACGCATATCAGGCTTACAACCACTATGAATGCGACGAGAGCCTTTATATCCACCGTCCCGATCCCGGCCTCTCTACGGCGGAAAATTTCCTGCGGCTCCTGCGCCCGGATAAATCCTACTCTGAGCTTGAAGCAAAGGTTCTGGATCTGGCTCTGGTTCTCCATATGGAACACGGCGGCGGAAACAACTCCACCTTTACTACCCGTGTAGTTACCTCTTCCGGTTCCGATACTTATTCTGTCATCGCCGCCGCTCTTTCCTCCTTAAAAGGACCCAAACACGGCGGAGCAAATATCAAAGTAGTAGAAATGATGGCGGATATTAAAGAGCACGTGTCCGACTGGTCCGATGCTGATGAGGTTCGGGCTTATCTGGAAAAGATCCTCCACAAAGAAGCCTTTGACAAAAAGGGACTTATTTACGGCATGGGCCACGCAGTATACTCCATCTCCGATCCCCGCGCCCTGATCTTTAAATCCTTCGTAGAGAAACTGGCCAAAGAAAAGGGAAGGGATTCCGACTTTGCCCTGTATTCCATGATCGAAACCATGGCTCCTCAGATTATTGCAGGGGAACGCGCTATCTACAAAGGCGTCAGCGCCAATGTGGACTTTTACAGCGGTTTCGTTTACAGTATGCTGGATATTCCCACTGAGCTGTTTACGCCTATGTTCGCCATTGCCCGAATCGTCGGGTGGAGCGCTCACCGTCTGGAAGAGCTCATTAATGTGGATAAGATTATCCGCCCCGCTTACCAGAGTCTGCTGTCGGAAGATGCCCTTCCCTATGTAAAACTGGAAGACCGGAAATAAAACCGGAAAAAATTTACTGCTGCAATTCGATTTCCCTGCATACTTTTACGGTGTGCAGGGTTTCGTATTCTCCATACCTTAAACTTCTGTCTTCGTACTCCGCCTCTCCCCGCTGGTTGTCATAAGGGTCGTTTCTCACATACTTCATAGGCGGGAAGAAGGGCTGTTGGAACTGGGACACCGCCGGCATACGGAAGGGGTCCAGATTTCCGAAGTAAAATTCCCTTCTTTTTTGGGCTCCTGCCCGGTAGGCGCTGCCGCCAAAAGAGCAGTCGGCGTACAGCCAGCCGTAAGGAGCAATATAAAACTGAGCCCAGTCATGGCATCCCGCCGAAAACGGCCTTGCATAAAGGCCTGACTGCCATCTGGCAGGAACCCCGGCTATGCGGCACATGGTAATAAATAAAAGAGCCTGGAAACCGCAGTCCCCCTTCCAGCAAGAAGCCCCGTACTCGGCAATGTCCGTTACGGTAATATAATTTCTCACAAAGGAATACATCATATGGGAGGTAATGTAGTCGTAAATCCTCTTTGCCTTTAAAAGCGGATTTTGCTCCGTTCCCACCACTTCTTCTGTCACAGCCTTCAGATATGGAGTAAAACGGATATGAGGAAGCTGTTCCTCCAGATAAAACCCTGGCTGGCTGGGTGAAACCTCCTCCGCCCGGGGCTTTACGTACTGCATATGGGTTTCGTAGGTATATTCAATAGAATAGGTCTGGCCCGGACGGTGAATGGTTCGGATACACACCGTTCTCTGAGGATATTGGGGCGGCGACAGGGTGTACTCCTCTTTGGCCGCCGGACGTTCCTTTCCGTTTTCTCCTATGGTCACAGACAGAAGACGGAAATTCCGTACCTGGGCGTACTCTACCGGTACCGGCAGATAGACGGAAATCATTTCTCCCGGGCGCTCCGCTTCCGGCGCCAGCTTCATGGTACTGCAAATGGAAAAACGGCAGGCCATGCCTCCCTGAAGCTCCATTTTCTCAATGACCGTGTCTAACATTCTCTTGTCTTCTCCGGAATCCTTTTCCTCCGGATTTATCAGCCGTTCCCCGATCCAAGGCCGGGTTTTTATCAGGTTGCTGAGAAAGTCGTCTTTAAAGAAGATTTTCCCGTTCCGGTAAATCCATTCCGCCCCATTTTCCTCCCACAGTTCTTCCAGCTCTTCTTCCTGAAAGTCCTTTACATGGGCCTGCAGCAGTGCCAGGGCGTCTTCCCAGGTATAGGGATACTCTTCCGGTATTCGGGACAGGATCTCCTTTTCATACAGCAGGCGCTTTTTTAAGGCTTGGGGAATGTCTTTTTCCAGCCTTCTGTCTATGACCTTTACCGCCCGTTCAAAATCGCCGTGCCATTTCAGCTTGGCAATGTCCTCAGGCAGCGGAACGTAGAGATATTCTACATCTGAATACATATTGTTTCCTCCTAAAAAAATATTGGGAGCCGCCTTTTGGACTGCTCCCTGTACTGCGTTCTGATTTATTTGCTGAAAAAGCCCTTTCTCTTGTGAGGTTCCTGGGAAGCGGTTCCCTTCATCTCCTCGTCGAATTTGCGAAGAGCCTCTTTTTGGGCCTCTGTCATACGCTCCGGAACCTGAACTACCAGGGTAACGTAATGATCTCCCCGGATATTCCGGTTTCTTAAAGAAGGTACGCCTTTGCCCTTTAACCGCACCTTCGTGTCTGTCTGAGTTCCCGGCTTTACATCATACTCTACTTCCCCGTCTACGGTTTTAATGCGGATAGGACCGCCTAAGGCCGCTGTTGCAAAGGAAATATAGACTGTGGAGAAGATGCTGGTATCCTGACGCTTCAGGAACGGGTGATTGGACACCACTGCCTCTACCAGCAGATCGCCTCTCTCCCCTCCGTTGACACCCGGTTCACCGGCTCCTGCCAGACGGACGCTCTGGCCATTGTCAATTCCTGCCGGGATCGTAACCTTAAATTTCTTGCGGATAGTCTTGTAGCCGGTTCCATAACATTTGGGACATTTCTCCCGGATAACCTTTCCGGTTCCGTTACAGTCCGGACAGGTCTGGACATTCTGAACCTGGCCAAAGAAAGACTGCTGGGTATACATAATCTTGCCCTTGCCGTTGCACTTAGGACAGGTTACCGGGGAAGTACCCGGTTTTGCTCCCGTTCCGTGGCAGTCCGGGCATTCTTCTTTATAATTGATTTCGATCTCTTTTTCGCATCCGAAAACAGCCTCTTCAAAGGTAATGCGGACTGCTGTTCTCACATTGGCTCCCCGCATAGGCCCATTGCTCCGACTTCTGGCAGAACGGCCGCCGCCGAATATGTCGCCGAAAATATCGCCGAATATGTCGCCCATATCCCCGGAAAAATCGAAGCCGCCGAAACCGCCGGCTCCGCCTCCTGCGCCGCCGTCAAAGGCCGCATGGCCGAATTGGTCATACTGCTGACGCTTCTGCGGATCGCTCAGGACGCTGTAAGCTTCAGACGCCTCTTTAAATTTCTGCTCCGCCTCTTTATCTCCGGGATTAGCATCCGGATGGTATTTTTTGGCCAGAACGCGGTATGCTTTTTTGATTGCTGCGTCGTCCGCATTTTTGGGGACACCCAGCACCTCATAATAATCCCTTTTACTCTCTGCCATCTCTGTTCCCTCTCAAACGTGAAATAAACACCCAAAAGGGGATTAGACGCCTTATTTCAGGCGCCTAAACCCCACCTTTTCTCAACGGGTTATTAAACCTCTTTGTAATCACCGTCTACTACGTCGTCGCCGTAGTTCTGGCTGCTGCTCTGGCCGCCCTGAGCGCCTGCGCCCATATCGGGGCCTGCCTGACCGGCGCCGGATGCCTGAGCCTGCTCATAAACCTTTGCGAAAAGCTTCTGAGCGCTGTTCATAAGTTTTTCCTTGCCTGCCTTAATATCATCAACCTGAGCGTCGGTCATCTGATCCACAGGAGCACGGTTAATGGCTTCTTTCAGAGCGTTTAAGTCCGCCTCAACTTCAGCCTTGTCATTGGCGTCCAGCTTGTCGCCTACTTCCTCCAGAGCTTTCTCAGTCTGGAATACCATGGAATCAGCGTCGTTTCTGGCGTCAATGGCCTCTTTTCTCTTCTTATCCTGAGCTTCGTACTCAGCAGCTTCCTTTACGGCCTTTTCAATATCAGACTCGGACATATTGGATCCGGAGGTGATGGTAATATGCTGCTCCTTGCCGGTTCCCAAATCCTTTGCAGATACGTTTACAATGCCGTTGGCGTCAATATCGAAGGTAACTTCAATCTGCGGAACGCCTCTTCTTGCCGGCGGGATTCCGTCCAGACGGAACTGGCCTAAGGTCTTGTTATCTCTTGCAAACTGACGCTCACCCTGTACAACGTGAATGTCTACTGCCGTCTGGTTATCCGCTGCTGTAGAGAAGATCTGGCTCTTCTTAGTAGGAATGGTAGTATTTCTTTCAATCAGTCTGGTTGCAACACCGCCCATCGTCTCAATAGACAGGGACAGAGGAGTTACGTCCAAAAGCAGAATGTCGCCTGCGCCGGCATCGCCTGCCAGCTTGCCGCCCTGGATAGCTGCGCCGATAGCAACGCATTCGTCCGGGTTCAGGGACTTGGAAGGTTCATGGCCAGTCATCTGTTTTACCTTCTCCTGAGCCGCCAGCATACGGGTAGAACCGCCTACTAACAGAACCTTACCCAGCTCGGAAGCGGTAATGCCGGCGTCTTTTAACGCGTTCTGTACCGGAACCGCTGTTCTCTCAATGAGATCTCTGGTCAGTTCGTCAAATTTTGCTCTGGTCAGATTCATATCCAGATGCTTGGGGCCCTCTGCCGTAGCTGTAATGAAGGGCAGGTTAATATTGGTGGTAGTAGCTGTGGACAGCTCTTTCTTTGCCTTCTCAGCCGCTTCTTTCAGACGCTGGAGAGCCATTTTGTCTACGGAAAGATCTACGCCCTCGGCTTTCTTAAATTCGTCAATCATCCACTGGGTTACGCGGTTATCGAAGTCGTCGCCGCCCAGATGGGTATCGCCGTTGGTGGAAAGAACCTCGATTACACCGTCGCCGATTTCAATAATTGATACATCAAAGGTACCGCCGCCTAAGTCGTATACCATGATTTTCTGCTCTTTTTCATTGTCCAGACCGTATGCCAAAGCCGCTGCCGTGGGCTCGTTAATAATACGCTTTACGTCCAGACCTGCAATTTTGCCGGCGTCCTTGGTTGCCTGACGCTGTGCGTCGTTAAAGTAAGCGGGAACGGTAATAACGGCTTCCGTTACCTTTTCTCCCAGATAGCTCTCCGCATCGGCTTTCAGCTTCTGCAGAATCATTGCGGAAATCTCCTGGGGAGTGTACTTCTTGTCGTCAATGGTTACCTTATAATCGGTTCCCATGTGTCTCTTAATAGAAGAAATGGTTTTCTCCGCATTGGTGACTGCCTGACGTTTCGCCGGCTCGCCTACCAGACGTTCTCCGGTTTTTGTAAAGGCTACTACGGACGGGGTAGTCCGGACACCCTCTGCGTTGGCGATAACGGTAGGCTTGCCGCCTTCCATAACTGCCACGCAGCTATTTGTTGTACCTAAGTCGATACCAATAATCTTGCTCATAGTTTTTTCCTCCTAAATATGATAGACAAACTTCTTGTGAATGTTCTTTTTCTAATTGGCTACCTGAACCATGCTGTGGCGCACTACCGTTTCCCGGTACATATAGCCTTTCTGAAGCTCCGCTGCCACAATGTTTTCTCCCAGATTTTCATCCTCGATATGCATCACGGCGTTGTGGAAGTTGGGGTCAAACTCCTTTCCCACAGCCTCAATGGGCTTGACGTCCATATCCTCCAGAGTCTTCATAAACTGCTTATATATTTTTTCCATTCCGTCTGCAAACGGGGTTCCTTTTGCATCCTCCGCAATGGAAGCCAACCCTCTTTCAAAATTATCGACTACGGGAAGGATCTTTTCAATCACATCTCTGGCTCCGATTTCATACATAGCGGATTTCTCTTTTTCCGTCCTTTTCCTGTAGTTGTCAAATTCCGCCATAGTACGCTTTAACTGGTCTGTGAGCTCTTCGATCTTCTCATCCCTGGGGTCTTTTTTCTTTTTAAAAAAGCTTTTCTTTTCAGAAGGGGCCTCTCCGTTTTCTCCGGCCTCCTGGCAAGTTCCGGAAACATTCTCCGTTTCCGCCTCGTCTCTCTGGATGCCGTCCGCCCCGTCCTCACATACGGTTCCCTGGTTCTCTGTTTCTTCTTTCTTTATCTCTTCACCGTTCACGTTTTAATCACCTTTCTTCTTTTTTAAAGGTTTCATCCAACTGGGTCATCAGATTTTTAAGAGTCGCCAAAACCTTCTCATAATCCATCCGTTTCGGGCCAATGATTCCAATGGTTCCTCTCAGGCCTTCCCCCAGCTCATAATTGGCTGTCACCACACTGCAGTCTTTCATGCTCTGCACCGGCATTTCATCGCCAATATATACCTGGATTCCGGACTCGGAATTTTGCTCATTGGAATTGACGTCGTCAATGAGTTCCTGAAGGGCGTCCTTTTGTTCAAAGGTACTTAGCAGCCTGCTGGCCTTCTCTCCGTCGCTCAGCTCCGGATATTTGAAAATATTGGTAGCCCCGCTGGTATAAATTTGGAGATCCTCGTCTTCCGCCCGGATAGCTTCCGCTACCTGATCCAACACCAATTCCACGACTCTGCCGTGGGGTCCGGCTTCTTCTTTCAGCTTGCTGATGACTCCCAGATTAATTTCCTCAATGGTCAGACCGTTGAGGCTGGTATTCAGGAGAATATTGAGGTTTAATACCTCCTCATCCCCGATGGGGTCCTGAATGGAAATCATCGTATTTTTAATAATGTTTCCTTCTACCACCACTACTACCAGAAGTTTCTTTTCATCCACTTTGGAAAGCTGGATGAACTTCAGCTTGTTCTGGTGGTATCTGGGACCGCTGATCATGGCTGCGTAATTCGTATTGGAAGCAAGGATCTGAGCCATTTTCTTTAACACCAGCTCCAGGCGGTCCACACGCTGAATCATCAGCTCCTTAACCTCTGTCACCTCTGTTTCCTTTTCTTCCATAATCTGATTTACGTAAAACCGATAGCCTTTATCCGAAGGAATCCGTCCCGCCGAGGTGTGGGGCTGTATAATGTAGCCCATTTCCTCCAAATCAGACATCTCATTTCGAATCGTAGCTGAACTGAGCTTTAAATCGGAGTATTTGGAAATCGTCCTGGAGCCTACGGGTTCGCCGGTTTCCAGATAGGTCTTGATAATAGCCTTTAATATCGTAATCTTCCGGCCGTCCAGTTCCATTTCTCCCATCCTTTCTAAGCTCCTGCGCTTCTTTTGTTTGTTAGCACTCAACATTCAAGAGTGCTAATATTTACATTTCATAATATATTCCTTTCCTTTCCATTTGTCAATATGGATTTTCGAAAAAATGTATAAACTTTATAAAGGAAATAAATCTTTTTTTAAATGCCATCCGCTGCTGCTGTTTTGCCGCTTCATCTGTTAACAGATTTTCTTGACATTTAACATTTTTGTAATATAATAGTAACCATAGCCCCTACACTGTATCTATTTTTAATCAAAAGTCCGGAAATACTCAGGATAAATGTAACAATTGTGGTAATTCTTCCGGATTTGCAGACAATGTGAGGTATTTTTTTATGAGAAAATTATTTGGACAGCCTTTAAAGGCACTGGCACTGGCCGGTATTCTGGCCTCTCTGGCCTCTTTTCCGGCCGCTGCCGCTATCCAGGGCGACATTACCAGCGTTTCTTCTAATGAAATTACAGGCTGGGCCTGGGACACCGGCAGTTTTGACACCGTTGTCACTGTAGAAATCCAAATCTGTCCGGAAAACAGCTCGGAACCGGCGGACACCATTACGGTAAAAGCAGAGGAATTTGACGAGGATTTAAGCGCTTCTATTGGGGACGGATGGCATTCCTTTTCCGCAGAGGCGGAGCTGGACGCTCTGGGAGGCGGCAATTTTGAAATCCGCGCCTACTCTGTAATGGGAGAAACCCGGCACCAGCTCGGCAGCACCTTCCTGTACAGCAACGGCTCAGGAGAACGGATCATCGCCGGCCCGGGAGACGCCATGAATGCCGCTCATACCAAAACCAACCAGCCGGATCAGAAGGAAGATTCCGAAGACAATTTAGTCCCCGGGGAATATCTGGGCCTCTTCACCATTACCGGCTACTGCAGTTGTGAGCAATGCTCAGGCGGCCATAACTATACATATTCCGGAACCGTTCCTCAGGCCAATCACACACTGTCGGCGGATCTTTCCCTTCTGCCTTTGGGGACAAAGGTTATCATTGATGATATTGTTTACACAGTGGAGGATAAAGGAAGCGAAGTGGACGGTAAAAAAGTTGACATCTTCTTTGCCACCCATGAAGAAGCTTTAGCTTTCGGAACCCAGACGGGAGACGTATACTTGGCAGCAGAGCCTTAAAATCCCGAAAAATTTTCGTCATATTCCCCCATATTTTATGGACGGCAGCCGCCAATTCATAGAATATGGGGATTCTTTTTTACCCCATCTCTCCGGAAATTCCCAAAAACCGACAATTTTCCCTAAAAAATGCAGGCAAAGGCAGGAAATTTGTCTATATTTTCTCCGACACCCTTCCCCTTGACAAATCCGGAAATCTGTGTAAAATAAGAAACCGTGCTCGTATTATTACAAAAGTGTTACATTTATTGACGGATTATTACATTGAAAGTCCTAAATGGAACAGATATGTAAAAGTGTTGTTACACGCTGAAATATATCTGTATCGGATGGACTGGGGACAGCAATTGCGGGCATAGAAAGAGAGGATCTTTATTTTGTATTTTACTAAGAATGTAAAGCAGTTTACTGCAGGACTATTTTTCGCCTTGGCGCTGACGGCAGCCGCTTCCTTTTCAAGTTTTGCCTCTGCCCTTCCGGGCGCTCTGGACACTATTGATTCCAACCTGATTTCCGGTTGGGCCTGGGACGCTTCTGCTCCTCAGGAGCAGGCAGAGGTTACCGTAACCATTACTGACACTTCCGGAAAAACCGTCAAGGAAATGACCACTATAGCCGGAAACCACCGGACTGATTTGGCCGCCATGGGCCGGGGAGACGGCAACTGCGGTTTTGCCGTTTCCATGGATTGGAGCGCCCTTTCTGATGGAATCTACACTGTAAGGGCTTACTGCAAAGGCCAGGAGCTTCCGGGAAGCCGCCAGTATATCAATGGAAACGCCGGAGGAAATACACATTCACTGGGCGTCTTTAAAATCACAGGCTACTGTCCCTGCAACTCTTGTTCCGAAGGTTGGGGACGCCATACTTCTACGGGGGCTATCGCTTCCGCCAGCCACACCATTGCCGTAGATCCGGGAACCATTCCTTACGGCAGCAAGGTACTCATTAACGGCGTTGTCTATACGGCTGAAGACCGTGGCGGCGGCGTAAGAGGAAATCACATTGATATTTTCTACAACACTCACCAGGAAACCAGGGCCGTGGGAACCCAGTATCAGGAGGTTTTCCTTCTGGCTTAACAATCCTGCCATCTAAAACGGGACCGCCTGTGATGGGAAGAAATTTCTGTCTTCCTGTCACGGCAGTCCCGTTTTTCTTTTATTTTATACTTTGATATATCTCTGATTTCTGCTGTTCGGTTTATCTGGAAGTGTCATTTTAATAAGATTTAATTGGATAGCAGGCTGCAAATAATTTCTGCGGAATCCCTCTCTGGATTTTAGTTTCAGCTTATCCATCAGGGCTTTACTTGTATATGGAATATCGTACTCCATGATTTCAAGGAGCTTTTTAACAGCCTCGGATACACCTTCATTTTCTTCGTTGAGCTGAAGGGCGATCTCGCCCAAAATCTTATCAATCTGCGACAGCATAAACTCAATAAAAATCGTAGACTCTCCGGCAGTATGGCATTTGGCAATGGCATTGTAGTATTGGTCCTGAAATTTCTCAATCTGGCTTTCGATTGGAATATATTCAAATATCGGCTTCCATTTAGACAGGATAGCAGTATGCCACAGTCTTGCCATTCTGCCATTGCCATCTGAGAATGGGTGGATAAATACAAACTCATAATGAAATACGCTGCTTAAAATCAACGGGTGGACATCATCTTGCGCCGCTTTCATCCAGGTAAACAGGTCTTCCATGAGCCCCGGTACAAATCGTGCAGGAGGCGCCATAAAAATACATTCTTCACCGTTAAAAACCCCTTCTTCGCCTAACCGAAACTCCCCTGACTCCTCCACCAGATACTTTGTCATAATCCTGTGGAAGCTTTTTAGGTCCTGGATATTATATGGATCAATTTCCGAAAGCCTTTCATAAGCGGCATAAGCATTTTTTACTTCCTGGATTTCTTTTTGCTCGCCCAAAACCATTTTGCCATTAATGACATCCCTGACCTGTCCCAAAGACAGTGAGTTGGCTTCAATCTTCAATGAGGAATGGATCGATTTAATCCTGTTATTTTTTCTCAAATGCGGCTTGGCTTCAAGATTTCCGGCAGCGGTGATTCGTCCGATTTTTTCAGAAACAGACGCCACACAGGACAGTATTTCATTGGTTATTGTAAAAGGTGGGTTATATTCTCCCATAAATGCGCCTCCGTGATCTTGCGTATTATCTTGCGTACTATCTTCCTCAATTATACCAAGTACCGAAGCAAAATTTCAATTCTCTATCTTTTTCTAAAGCTCTTGGTCCAGCAGAAATTCGCTGAGCACATAGTTGCTGACGTCAATTCCCCAGTCTGTCAGCATCAGACGGCTTCCTTCCTCTCTCAAAAGCCCATTGGCAATGAGGGTATCGATTTTGTCTCCGTAAACGCTTCGTATCTTAACCCCGAACTGTCCGGTAAAGTCAATATCGGAAACTCCCCGGGTCATTCTCAGCCCCAGGAACATAAACTCCTCCATTCGGGAGCTGCGGGTCTGCTCCTGGACGTCCTGGTACAACTTAACGAGGCCATCTTTCATAAAGTCCAGTTCCAGGTAGGTCTTTAAGTCCCTTTCATTGGAAAAGCGGACCCCTTTGTAGCAGGAAGACGCCCCCAGGCCCAGGCCCAGATACTCTATTCCGGTCCAGTAGCCTATATTGTGGCGGCATTCAAAGCCCGGTTTGGCGTAATTGGAGATCTCATAGCGGTTATAGCCCTGTTCTTCCAGAAAATCCTTTGTAATCTGGTACATTTTCCGTTCTGTGTCTTCATCAGGAAGAGGGGGCCACGGCCCGCCGCCGCAGCCCGCCGCCTTTTGGCCGTACCGTTCCCAAAAAGGCGTATTTTCCTCAATTATCAGGCTGTAGGCGGAGATATGCTCCGGCTTTAACATAGCGACTTTTTTCAGAGTATTTTTCCAGGATTCCAAAGTCTGTCCCGGAAGGGCGGACATGAGATCCACGTTAATGCTCCAAAAACCCGCCTGCCTGGCTCTCTCAAAGCTTTTTAAGAACTCCTCAAAGCTGTGGATCCGCCCCAGAGCCTTTAACTCTCCGTTATCCGCCGACTGAAGCCCCAGGCTGATGCGGTTAATCCCGCAGCCCCGGTAAATGTCCAGCTTTTGAGGCGTCAGTGTGCCGGGATTGGCTTCAATGGTAATTTCGGCGTCAGGGGCCACGTCAAAGTACAGGCGAATGGTTTCCACTATGGCCCGAATGAGTCCCCCTTCCAGAATAGAGGGGGTTCCGCCGCCGATAAAAATAGTAGTCACCTGACTGCCCTCCGCCGTAATGCTGGCGGCCTGGATTTCTTCTAAAAGCTGCCTTACATAGTCTTCCTGAACTGTCGCCAGGGTCCGAAAAGATAGGAAATCGCAGTACAGGCATTTTCTGGCGCAAAACGGAATGTGTACGTATAGTTCCAGTTTCTTCTTGTTGTTATTCATCATCTAATTTCAATACGCTCATAAAGGCCTTCTGGGGAATTTCCACATTGCCGATCTGGCGCATTCTCTTCTTTCCTTCCTTCTGCTTTTCCAGAAGCTTTCTCTTTCGGCTGATGTCGCCGCCGTAGCATTTTGCCAAAACGTCTTTTCTCATAGCCTTGACGGTTTCTCTGGCAATGATTTTGCCCCCCACTGCCGCCTGAATGGGAATCTCAAAGAGGTGTCTGGGAATCTCTTCCTTCAGCTTCTCGCACATCTTGCGGCCTCTCTCGTAAGCGGAGCCTGCAAATACAATAAAGGACAGGGCGTCTACCTCTTCCCGGTTGACCAGTATGTCCAGCTTTACCAGCTCAGAGCGCTCATAACCCTTCAGCTCGTAGTCAAAGGAAGCGTAGCCTCTGGAGCGGGATTTTAAGGCGTCAAAGAAATCGTAAATAATCTCGTTTAAAGGCAGATCGTATTTTAAAAGCGCCCTGGTTCCCTCAATGTATTCCATACCCAGGTAAACGCCCCGGCGTTCCTGGCAGAGCTGCATAATGGCTCCTACGTATTCGGAAGTCACCATGATTTCTGCAGAAACAATGGGTTCCTCCATGTACTCAATCTCGGAAGGATCCGGAAGGTTGGAGGGATTGGTCAGTTCTATCATTTCGCCGTTGGTTTTGTGGACCCGGTAGATAACGCCGGGAGCCGTGGTAACCAGATCCAGGTTGTATTCTCTTTCCAGCCGCTCCTCAATAATATCCAGATGCAGCAGGCCCAAAAATCCGCAGCGGAAGCCAAATCCAAGAGCCAGAGAGGTTTCCGGCTCAAAATAAAGGGAAGCGTCGTTTAACTGAAGCTTTTCCAGGGCGTCCCTGAGATCCGGGTATTTGGCGCTGTCCGCCGGATACATACCGCAGTAAACCATAGGCGTGACTTTCTTATAGCCGGGAAGGGGCTCGGCGCAGGGATTGTTTTTGTCCGTAATGGTGTCGCCTACCATGGTTTCTTTTAAGTTTTTAATACTGGCCGTAATGTAACCTACCATTCCCGCTGAAAGCTCTTCGCAGGGGATAAACTGGCCGGCTCCGAAATACCCTACCTCTACCACTTCTTCCTCTGCCTGGGTAGCCATCATTTTGATTACGGTCCCCTTTTTCACCGTTCCTTCCTTAACCCGGCAGAAAACGATAACTCCGCGATAGGAATCGTATACGGAATCGAAAATCAGCGCTTTTAAGGGGGCGTCGGCGTCGCCTTCCGGCGCCGGTATCTTATGGACAATGGCTTCCAGGACGTCGTCTACATTTAATCCGGTTTTAGCGGAAATTCTGGGAGCGTCGTGGGCCTCAATGCCAATGACATCTTCGATTTCCGCCGCTACGTGATCCGGATCCGCGCTGGGAAGATCGATCTTATTAATTACCGGAAACACATCCAGATCGTGATCCAGGGCCAAATATACGTTGGCCAGGGTCTGGGCTTCGATGCCCTGGGCGGCATCCACCACTAAAATGGCCCCGTCACAGGCTGCCAGACTTCTGGAAACTTCATAATTAAAGTCCACGTGGCCTGGGGTATCAATGAGGTTAAAAATATACTCTTCCCCGTCTTTTGCTTTGTAAACGGTACGGACAGCCTGGGCCTTTATGGTAATGCCCCGCTCTCTTTCCAGATCCATATTGTCCAGTACCTGGGCCTGCATCTCCCGGCTGGTCAGAAGGCCGGTTCTCTCTATGATCCGGTCGGCCAGAGTGGACTTTCCGTGGTCAATGTGAGCAATAATACAAAAATTGCGGATTTTGCTTTGGTCTATTGTAGTCGCCATATAAGGTTCCTTTCTAAACAGTTCTCCTTTTTCGCTGCCGGAATCCGGGGATTTTCTCCTTCCCGGATCCGGATTTCTTAAAAAAATATAGCATTTTTTTAAATTCCTTGCAACTGTCTCTGTTAAAGTTATTTCCTATTTCCCTTCCAGTACCATACTCAGGATTTCCGCCAGAGGTTCCATGGCGTTTCTTGCCTCCTCATAGGTGTTGGTCTGGGCTCCCACTTCCACCAAAACCGACCTGGGCCTGAGATGGAGATTGTAGCGAAGGCCTTTTAAATAGATTTTCCGGGTATACCCCGGGTACCACGCCGCCGCTTTTAGCTGAAGCTGGAAGCTGAATGCCAGATTGTCGTCCCGGTAAGGATTGGGAAGGTACTCCACCGGCCCCTCAGGAGTCTGGCTCAGTCCGTTAAAGAGCATAATTTGTGCCGTGGGCTTTCCATTGACCTCGGAAACCAGATGGACATTCTCTCCTACCCCGTCCCGGTGAATGTCCAGGATTACCTGAATAGAGGGGTTTTCCTGAAGAATCCCGGAAATTCCTTCTAAAGCATAGGTATAGGCTTTATTGCGATCCAGCTCCCCGTCCCTCAGATCGTATACGCTTCTGTCGTGAAGAACGCCGAAGCCTTTGGCCTCCAAAAGCTCCGCCAGATAATCCCCTATGGCCACCACATTTTCTCCCGGTTCGGAATCTGCAAAAGCTTCCTGGGAATGGGTATGGTAAATCAGAATCTGGGGCTCAGAGCTGTCTTTTTCCAGAGTGAAATCCTTTTCCAGCATAGAGGCGGCATTCATCATGTCCCGGCCTGCAGTGGTTGACGTATGGACGCTGTAGAAGGTCTTCATGAGAAAATCGTAATCCGCTAGCTGGGCCAGACTGTAGACTGTGCCGGGAACATTTTCCGTACCGGAAGCCGGCTGGGCCCATTCTCCTTCCAAAATTTCTGTCCCGAAATCCTCTTCCCCTCCCTGAACGGCTTCATTTTCCCCGGAGTCTGTTCCCTCCCACCCGCTGTATTCCAACAAATAGGCGTGATCTATGTAAAATTCCCGCTCCGCCAGATACTTCCGGTAAGCCGGATCCGGTTCTTCCCAGCCGACGCTTTCTTCGTCTTTTTCCTCATACCGGTACCAGGGATTAAGGCTCTCTAAAAAAGCCGGAAAGGAATCCCTTTCTTCCCGATTCTCCGGCTCATTGGGACGGCTAATCTTTCGGTTCCAGAAAAATTCCACCCATTTTCCCGCCAGCTCACGGCCTTCTTCCGTCCAGGTGTTCCCCTGGTTCTCCCATTGGATTCTCCACAGCAGGAACTGATCCTTTCCTCTGACAAAGCAAAAGGAGAGAACCAGGATCCCCAAAGCCGCCGCTGCCGCCCCATGTTTATATTTTCCAAAGGCTTTTCCGCCATATCTATGTTTCCCATTCATTGCATCACCCGACCTTCTATCATGGTATGCAGCGGACAGGGCAAAATGAACCTGGCCGCCCCATGAAGGTTCAGGATAAAAATGCCTGGTGAATGGCTTCGGAAATGGTAAAGCTAATGGATTTCACCGTTTCGTCAATATCCGGCGGCGTCACGTACAGAGGCCCGAACTCCGGTTCCAGCAGTTCCCGGATCAGCCGGTACTGCTCATCTTCTTCCAGGCTTTCCAGGTATTTTCCCATTCCCTTTGTGGCTCCGCCCTTTTCCAAAGCCTGAACCATGGCCCGGACCGTATCCTGCACAATGGCCGCCGCCCCCACCACAGTAGGCACGCCTACGGCCAGAACCGGGATCCCAAGGCTCTCCCGGGTCAGCCCCCGCCGGTGATTTCCCACTCCAGAACCGGGGTGGATCCCTGTGTCCGTAAGCTGTATGGTGGTTCCCAGCCGCCGGACGCTTCTGGCTGCCAGGGCGTCAATGGCAATCATCAGATCCGGCTTTGTCTGGCTGATAATCCCCCTGACAATCTCCGCCGTTTCCATTCCCGTCTGAGCCATGACCCCTGGTACAATGCCGCTGATGGAGATCAGTCCCCGTTCTTTTAAAAACCCTTTTCCATACTCCAGTTCCAGATGTCTGGTGACGTTAAGGTTTCCCAGTACCCTGGGCCCCAGGGAATCCGGCGTCACGGAAGGATTTCCAAGGCCTACTGCCAAAATGCGGCGGACCTCTTTTTTAGAGGCTCTTGCCAGCAGCCTAAGCTGTTCCGCCAGCTCAGAACATACCTGGCTGTGGTAGTCCTTGTCTTTTTTTGCCATCTGTCCGGCTTCCAGGGTAATGTAAGTTCCTATGGCCTTTCCCATAGCCCGCTCTCCCGCTTCGTTAAGGATCTCTACTCTGGTCAGCTTTACCCCGCTGTCCTTTTTCTGCCACTCTTTTAAAGACACGCCGGAAACCTGCTCTGCTTTTTCCTCAAAATCCTCCCGGCGTTCCAACGCCAGATCCGTCCGTACCTCAAACCGCTGTCCCTGGGGAACGGATTCCCCGCCGGAAATCTGCTCCCATTTTGTATCGTCCTTCTCTGCCATTTTCCCTGCTTCTCCTTCCTAAAATCGCTGTTATTCAGTTTTCGCAAAAAACCGGGAAATATGTATTGACAATCCCGGCTGAAAACGTTAAAATACAAAAGTATGTTTACATTGAACTGTCCGTGTCCAGACTTTGATGGAAAACACAGAGAATATATGGGAATGGAGGTGCTACCATGGCAAATATTAAATCCGCTAAGAAAAGAATTTTAGTAAATCAGACCAAGGCTGCTAGAAATAAGGCTATCAGATCCAAGGTTAAGACGATGGTTAAGAAAGTAGAGGCTGCTATCGCCGCCGGTGACAAGGCTGCTGCACAGGCTGCGTTATTAGCTGCTATTTCTGAGATCGACAAGGCTACCAACAAGGGCGTATATCACAAGAATACCGCTTCCCGTAAGGTATCCCGTCTTTCCAAGGCTGTAAACGCTATGGCTTAATTCATATAAGATCGGAACGATTCCAAAAAATGAACCTCGCCGGACTAACCCACCGGCGGGGTTTTTGCATATCCTATACCAAATCTCTTATTCATAAAAAGGGCAACCTTATGGATCAATCACCTACTCCAAGACTTACCTTTTTGCAGCTATTAGACAATAACAGACCCCAGGCTGTGGCATGGGTGAAAGGCGGCGCTCAGGCTCCCAGG
The DNA here is from genome assembly GCA_946498245.1 of uncultured Clostridium sp. Lineage (GTDB taxonomy): Bacteria > Bacillota > Clostridia > Lachnospirales > Lachnospiraceae > UMGS1370. Next base: position 64,438 of record CAMMNN010000002.1, read on the forward strand.
CTCAGCGGCATGGTAAAGTTTTTTGAAACTCCTTACGGCGGCGTCCTCATAGAAGCGGAAATCTTTGGCCTTCCCAATATTTCCCAGTCCGGTTCTGCTGACTTTTACGCCATGCACATTCACGAAACGGGCGACTGCTCCGACAATTTCATGAAAACCGGGGACCACTATAATCCCGATTCCCTTCCTCACCCACAACACGCCGGGGATCTGATGCCTCTTATGGGGAATCAGGGCTACGCCTGGAGCGCTTTTTATGACAAGCGGTTCCGCATCAAAGACATTTTAGGCCGCTCCGTCATTATTCACGCCAAAGCCGATGACTTTACCACCCAGCCTTCCGGTAATTCCGGCGAAAAAATCGCCTGCGGCGTTATCCGAAAGGACGGGTAAATGCCTTTTTCCCGCAAAATTCCGGAAGTCCTTTTGTCTCCATCATAAATTCATAATTCTGTGCTATACTTTCAGAGGGTGATTGCTTATGAAAACGATTTTAATTGCAGAAGATGAACCGGATATTCAGGAGCTTCTCTCTGCTTACCTTAGAGACGCCGGGTATCAAACCGCAGCGGCCGGGGACGGCGCAGCCGCCCTGGCCTTGTTTCAGTCCCGGCCCTTTGACCTGGTTTTGCTGGATATTATGCTGCCTAAAATCGACGGCTTCGGCGTATGTGAGGCCATTCGCCGTCAGTCCCAGGTGCCCGTTTTGATGCTGACTGCTTTAGACGGGGAAGAATGGCAGCTTCGCGGATTCCGTCTGGACATTGACGATTACGTCACCAAACCCTTTTCCATGGCCGTCCTTCTTGAAAAAATCCGGGTGATTCTCCGCAGAAGGGCGGGGACTGAGGAAGAAAGCTGTCTTTATTACCGGGATCTCATCCTGAAAACAGAGTCCAGGGAGGCCCTTTTAAATGGCCGCAGCCTGGATTTGACCGCCCGGGAATTTGACCTTCTTGCTGCCTTTCTGGCATCTCCCGGCCGGGTATTTACCAGGGAAATGCTGTTAGCCAAGCTGTGGGGCTACGATTTTTACGGAGATGAACGCATTGTGGACAGCCACATTAAAAATCTCCGGCGGAAACTGGAACGGGACTACATTGAAACGGTAAGGGGGGTGGGCTACCGTGCTGCGAAAGAAACTCCGTGAAAGCCTTACTGTACGTATTTTCTTCATCACACTTTTTATTCTGCTCTGCGCCGGAGGCGTAATCCTGGGCCTTATGGCTCTGGCTGCTCCTACTGTTTACACGGCCATTGTAAGCGGCGATCTGGATCTTCAGGCAAAATCCCTGGCGGCCCAACTGGCCCATACGGATTTTGAGGACTGCGGCCCTGTGATAGATGAATTTATACGCTCTTCAGGAGCCGACGCACTGCTCATCGGAAGGGACGGAAATGCCGTGGACACAGGCTCCCGCCTTTCCCTGGAACCGGAATATGGCTGCGTCCTGAAAGGGGAGGATTTTCCCCTGCAGGAAAGCGGGATTCAGCCCGACTCCTTCGTCTTCCAGGAAGGGGAGGCGGGAAGTGGAAATTCCATCATAACCGTTACCATGTCTTATGAAAATGCCATTGTGACGGATGTTCGCTTTGCCAACCGTGACGAGGCGTATTCCCTGTATGTGATTCCCCGGATCAAAGAGGAGAATCTGGCGGTACGGGCACTGGTTCAAATGGCTCCGTGGCTCCTCTTTGCCCTTCTGGCCTTCTCTGTGCTGTGTGCCCTGGTCTACTCCCGCTATATTACCCGCCCCATCCTCCGTCTCAACGCCATTGCCAGAAAAATGGCGGAGCTGGATTTCCATTGGGAATGCGGACGGCAGCGCAAAGACGAAATCGGAACTTTAGGCCAAAGCCTGGACCAAATGGCCCGACGCCTTTCCACTGCTTTAAAGGATCTGGAAGAGGCAAACCGCGGCCTGCAGCGGGAAGTGGAACGGGAACGGGAGCTGGAACGCCAGCGGACAGCCTTTTTCTCCGCTGCCTCTCATGAACTGAAAACTCCCGTCACCATCTTAAAGGGACAACTGGCGGGAATGTTGGAGGGCGTAGACATTTACAAAGATCGGGACAAGTATCTGCTGCGCTCTCTCCAGGTTACAGGCCGCATGGAAAAGCTTATTCAGGAAATGCTGACCATCTCCCGCATGGAATCGGGAACGGCTGCCCTTCGGCGGGAGCCTGTGGATCTGTCCGGCCTTTTAGAAGGGATTCTGGTCCTGGACTCAGAGCTTATAATCCAGCGCGGCCAGCATCTGGTATCCCAATTAGCGCCCAATCTTGCGGTGACAGGAGATCCTTCTCTCCTGAGAAAAGCTATAGAAAATCTTCTCTCCAACGCCTCACTTTACTCTCCCCAAGGTGCTGTGATCCGTGTCTGGTGCGGCAGCGTACAGGGCCGCCCCTGCCTTACAGTAGAAAACAGTCCGGCCCACATCGGCGCAGATGCCCTGCCCCATATCTTTGAAGCCTTTTACCGGGCGGAAGGATCCCGCAGCCGGGAAACCGGCGGCAGCGGCCTGGGACTTTACCTGGCAAAAATGATTTTGGAGCGCCATAACGCTTCCTGTACCATAGAAAACACCGAAGACGGAGTGCGGGCCGCTGTTCTTTTTCCCCTTAATAGCTGAATCCGCCCCCTCTCCATAAAAAACACATATTATATTCAAATTCACTCCATATAATGCCGGTATCCTGATTCTAGTTTACACAGAAAGGAACCGGATACTATGGAAATTGCCATTCACAATGTTGCCATGACCTATTCTAACGGAAAGCAGGCCCTAAAGGACCTCAGCCTTACCCTGGGTTCTCCCAGCCTTATAGGCCTTTTAGGGCCTAATGGCGCCGGGAAAACCACCCTGATGAAGCTCCTTGCTGCTGCCCTGACGCCTACCTCCGGAACTGTGGAAATCAATGGCCAGCCTCTTTTAAAATCAGAACGGTTTTTAAAATCCCATTTAGGGTATCTGCCCCAGGATTTCGGGCTTCTGGAGGAGCTTACAGTAACCCAGTTTTTGGATTATATGGCCGCCCTAAAGGAGCTGGAGCATTCCAGGGCCGCAGTCCAAAGGGCCATAGACGCAGTGGGACTAAGGGAAAAAGCGAAAGCCGGGATTCGCACTCTGTCAGGCGGCCAGCGCCAGCGGGTGGGGATTGCTCAGGCCCTGCTGGGCGATCCGGCCCTTTTAATTTTGGACGAGCCTACTGTGGGCCTGGATCCGGAGGAACGGATCCGTTTCCGCAATCTTTTTTCTCAGGCAGCCCAGGATCGCCTGGTGCTCCTGTCTACCCATATTATTGAAGACCTGCAGTCCGTATGTAATCAGCTTGTGGTTATGAACTGCGGCAGGATCCTCTTTGCCGGCACGCCGGAACAACTGATCCGGACCACAGAGGGCCATGTGGGAGTCTTTTGGCATCAGGATTCTTCCCAGGAAAAGTTGCTGCGAATCACAGCCCGCGTCAACACGGCTCAGGGAGTGCGCTGCCGCGGGGTAGCGGATATTCTTCCCTCCTTCGTTTGCCCGGAAGAGCCTACTTTGGAAGACGCCTATCTCTACTTAATCTCTAAGGAGGACGCCCTATGAAAGCAATACGGCTGTTTCCTTCTGAATTTCGGCGGCTTCTGCAAAGTCCCCTGACAGGGCCCATAGCTTTGCTGACCCTCCTCTCCCCTCTGGCGGGGCTATTCCTCTATAAGCCAGCAAGCGCCAGTACCATGCATACCATGTATCTGGCCAATCCCGCCTTGGCCGGCGGTACGGCGGGAGGGATTCTTTTTGCCCTTCTTACGGTCTTTGAACTGGATCGGACTGTCAGGAGCCGGGCCAATCTCCTGATCGACGGGGCTGTTTCCCCTGTGACCATGGCTCAGACCCGTCTTCTGGCCCTGATGGCAGCGGCGTCCTTAACCTTTATCCTTACTGCGCTGGTCTGGTTTCCCATTACCCGGAATCTCACAGGCCAGATTTTCGACAGTCAAAGCTACCTTCTGGCATACTCTATTTTTATGGGGCTTTGCCTCCCCATAGCCGTTTTGGCTGCCGCATCAGCCTACCAGTTTACCGGGCGGACGGATTTGACTCTGGCCCTTTTTGCCCTCTTTTCCGGACTGAGTCTGACGGTGTGGTCTGACCATTGGCAGCTTTGCTGGCTAAATCCCTGCGTGTGGGCCTTGTCTGACGATTTTTCCAATTTCCGGATTTTTCGTTCCGTAAGCTTTATGCGTCTTACCTGGCTTGGGATCCTTTTGGGGATATGGCTGCTCTCCTGCCTCTGTATCCGGCAATATGGTAAGGGCCTTCTGGGTTCTCTGGCCTGCCGCCTCCGCCAGTTTTGGCGGCCTGCTGCCGCCCTGCTCCTTCTGGCCTGTTCTGCTGCTGCCTGGGCCGCACAGCCCTTTGTGGATCACAGCAACCCTGACGAGACAGTTATGTCCTTTGACCAGATAGCCTTTCCTCAGGGCGTTTCCTGTCTCAGCCGCACAGCCAGGGTCTATCCCGATACTGCTGCCGGAACCGTAACGGCCCAGGCCTCTTTCCGGTTCCGCAATACCTCCGGCCAGCCCCAGACCGTGGCCTTTGGCATCAATCCCGGCTACCGCGTTTCCTCTGTTCAGGCAAACGGATCCGACGTTCCCTTTTTAATAGATGACTACCAGGAATACAACGAAGCCCTCCTGGAAGCAGAGATACCGACCGGGGAAGAAACGGAGCTGGTCATAGAGTACGGCGGCTTTCCCCAGGAAAGCCGTTCCATGGCTGCAATGCAGGGCCGTCTGGAAATCAGCAGGGAATACCTCTGCCTGGAAAATGCAGCTCTGGCCCCCCGCCTTATCAATGCGCCCATTGACGGCGGAATCTATCCTACGGTGGTTGAAATTACCCTGCCCCGCCACATGACGGTAATTCCCTTCTGCGCCAGTGATGCAGAGATTGTGGCGGAACCCGGCAGCGACACTTTTACCTGGCGGTATCAATATAACGGAACCGGCGGCATCCTCTATGCCGGCGACTATGTCAGGCAGGATATAGAAGCCGGAGGCATTACGATTCAATTGTATTACGGCCGCAGGCATCAGGCCGTCATGGAAGCTACCGGGGCCGCAGAAGCCGTAAAAGCGGTGGCGGACTACTGCACGGAGCATTACGGCCCCCTTTCCTTCGGCGGTGAAGGTTCCCTGAAGCTGATACAGAGCCGCGTAACCGGCGGCGGCTATGCCGCCAATGGGGCCAGCCTGCTGGACGAGGCGGATTTTACCGCCGCAAATCTGGCCGATTCCGCCAAAGGAGCCATTCCCGGAGAAGTTATGATTCACGAGCTGGTTCACCAGTGGTGGGGGCTGGCCAATATGTTTGACCCTTCAGACCCTGACGCTCCCTGGTCCGCAGAAGGACTGACGGTTTACACCACGTACCGGATTGTCAAAGACATCTGGGGGGAGGAATACGCTGAGGAGCACTACGTAAAGGAGTGGCAGAAGGCAGTAAGGGACTATTACGACAATTTCTACGTCCGAAATCCGGAATATCTGACTGCGCTGCCGGAAAAAGAGCGGCTGAAAATTTCCAACAGCCTGTCCTCTGTGCGGCAGTACAGCGAAATGCCCCTTAAAATTTTAAAAGCCCAGGATCTGGTCGGCGGCGAAGAGGCCATGGACGCCATTTTGCATGGGCTCTTTAACCGGGATCTGGACTGGACTTACCCTTATCTCACCTATGAAGAATTTTTAGACGCCTGCGGGCTGGCAAAGGAGGATCTGAATCTTGAGTAAAGTATTTCGATATGAATGTAAACGGCTGCTGTGGAACCCCTTTTTCTTTGGATTTCTTCTGGTTCTTCTGTTTTACGGCTGGCAGACCCTTTGCGGAGTCACCATATTGGGAGCAGCCAACACCGCTCCTTTCTCTCCCTGGAGTTTCGGCCATTACCTCAGCCGAATGGTTCCCCTCCTTTGGGCCGGAACGCTGTTTTTCCTGACATTTTTTACTTCTCCCAAAGCTTTGCGTGCCGCCGCCCTGACTAATGCCGCGCCTATGAATCCCGGCCGCTACGTCCTGGCCCGGTGCGCCTCCGCTTTAGCGGGAACCGGCTTACTGGCTCTGGCCTGTCTGGCGGAAGCCGCCCTGTTTTATAACGGGTATTTCGGGTGGCGCCATTGGAAAACGCTCTTCCTCCCTGCCCTGGTTACACTGGTTCCTCCCCTGGTCTTTGCCCTGGGAAGCGGTTGGATCCTGGGCCGGTTAAAGCCCTGGCTCTTGTATCCCTGGATGCTTCTTCCCCTTCTGATTCTGGTTTTTCCTCTCCCTCAGCCCTGCGGAATTTGGAACGGATCCTTCTTTTGCCAGTACCCCCTGGTGTTAGAAACCCTGGATCCCCCGTTTTCCCTGCCCCTTTCCGTCATTGGAACCCAGTGCGGGCTCCTGGCAGCCGGGGTAGGGCTGCTGCCCTTTGCGATTATGGCAGCGAAAGATACACCCCGCTTTCCTCTATTTTCTCTACGGACATTCCCAAAAGGGCGGCAAAATCTTCTACGCTGATCCAGTAGTAATAAGTCGCCCCTGTGTGGGTGTGTGAGATTTCGTTTTTATTGGCAATCTGCAGATTGACTCCATTTTTTAGAAAAATCAGCCCGTCTTCCTGTCTTTTTACCTCATAGTGGTCGCCTCCTATAAAATAGGAGGTGGCTTTCTCTTTTTCAGAAATGGTGTATTCGGAATCCGGATAATAACGTTCAATAATTTCTCTCTGCAGATAATCCTCTACGCCGCCATTGTAGTCAAGTTTTACGCCGAATCCAACGGGTGTATAATACTTTCCGTCTTCAACATTGTACAGGAAACGAATTTCATAGTCCTCTGACCGGTAGGGCTCCCCATTGATATACAGGTTTCGGATATACTTTTGGGGAATAGATTCCAGCCATTCCTGCGGCGCACTTACGCCGTCAGTCAGCCCTTCTTCTGCGTCCGCCTTAAAATTAAGATACAAAAGCTTTCGATAGTAGGACTCATTCCACTCTCCCTGCTTCTCCATAACGAACTGCCAGTTCTTCCCATAACGCGTCATAAGCCCGATTTCAAAGGGAAACCAATTTAACTCCTCTTCAGGCATATAATCCTCTATCAGCATACAAAGTTCTTCCATGGCATCAACGCCGGCGTCAATTTCTTCCACAGTCGTGACATCATTTACGATTCTGGCAAAGGAACCGGACACAATCTCTATTTCCACCTGATACTTCTCTGCAATTCTATGGATTTCTTCTGAAAAATGCTCAAAAAGCTTTTGGCAGTAATCATTTTCAGAAGAAGCAGTGGTTCCACCAAAAAGCGTATCCGTTCTCTGGTAGTTTGTATACGTGAATACCACGCCCTTGTTATCTATGGTATAGCTTTTCATTTTGTGTTTTTCAGAGCGCATTCCCGTTTTTACATTCAAGATCTCCGCATCAGGCAAGGCCTGCCTGATGCCTGTTTCCACCTCTTGGGTACTTCGCAGCCTTCCGCAGCCTGCCAGCAGACCCAGCACAAAAAGCAAAAGGGCAAAGGCGGCAATATGCCGCAGCCCTCTGCAGCGTTTTTCCATAACCACCTCTCCCCTCTCTGGTATCATGTTTGTGTTATCACTCAAAAATTCTTGTAATATCTCGATACCGGTTAACCACACGGTAAATCTCTAAATACTCGTTGCTTACCTTGCAGATGATCACATAGTCTTCCCATATCGCATATTTATAGTCTGTCCGAAAGCTGACTCTCTTAAAAAGATCTGAACCCATTCCCGGAAACATCTGGAGATTTTCAAATTTGCCATAAATTTCCTTTATGGTCTTTGCAGCATATTCTTTATTATCTTCAACAATGTAGTCCCGGATATTCTTTAAATCCTCCACAACAATCGGATTGATCCGCAGTTTTAACATCTTATTCCCCCATAAGTGCTTTCAATTCATCCAGATTTAGCCAACCTTCGCCATCTTTTACTGCCTCTTCAGCTTCCTGCAGCTTTATCAGGAGTTTTTTCTCTGCGCGGTCACGCTCGTAATCTTCAATATCCATAACTACAAACCGTCCTCTGCCATTCTTGGTCAAATACACCGGTTCCCCTTTATGACAATTTTTTAAAACTTCATTATAATTTCTCAAATCAGATACTGGTAAAATATTCGCCATATTCCTTCAGCCCCTTCCTTGATATTATGTCATTTCTGTTACTTCTATTATACACAAAAAGCTGTAAAATTCAACGTAGATTTTTACAGCTTTTAGGGGGAGTTTTGTTATAAATTTTTTGCTATACTTGCTTATTATAAATTAGGCAAATCTATTATCTGTAAATACTCATTTTCTTTCATAAGAGGTCTGCTCTCCCGGAGATAAGGAAAAACAGTTTCCTTACGAAGCTTTCATGCGCCCAATAGGCAGGGTACCCATCGACCTATAAAAATCAGTAGGGCGTTTTCGGCATCTCTGAATACATTCCGCCTGTTTAGCGGCGGACTTTCGTAGCAAATAAAGAAGAGGCCGCCCGTCCAGGACAGCCTCCTTTCTTAAAACAGTTCCGAATGGCTTCCAATCCGATAAAGCATGAGAACCAAAATACCGTTGTCAATCTCATAAATCAATAACCAGTCCGGCTCTATATGGCATTCCCGGCAGCCTCTATAATTCCCGCTAAGTCCGTGGTCACGATACTTTGCTTCTAATATTTCTCCATTGGAAAGCTTACTAATTACAGCAAACAATTCGTCCGTATCTTTCCTCTGCTTTTTTGCCAGCTTCAAATCTTTCTTAAACTGGCTTGTAAATCGAACTTCATATTTCACTCTTCCAACGCCGCCTTTAACTCGTCCATACTGTGGTATCCCCTGGCATTCTTATCCTGTAAGATTCTTCTGCCCTCTGCAATCGCAGCGGCAGTGATTTCATTGGGAGTATCTACCTTTATTTCAAAGGGAATCCCCCCTGTACGAATGGCTTGACGAAGAAATATATTGACAGCGGTTGTAAGATTTAGGCCCAATTCATTAAAAAGCTGTTCTGCCGCTGCTTTCACTTCTATATCTGTGCGGATATTCATATTGGTAGTAGCCATGTTATCCCTCCTTTGCAATCTATTATAATTATAATGTAACGCATTACAATTACAATGTCAATCTGTTTTTCAAAGGCAGGTGATTACCAGGCCACTTTACGGATATGAAATCTCTTTTTTCACCCTTCCCCAGCCGCTTTCTGCCTCCAGGGCCGTTTCCGCCAGTCCCGGAAGGGAGAGGCCGCCGTCAATTACCAGGGATATGCCTGTGATGTAAGAGGCTTTTTCAGAGGCCAGGAAAACTACGGCGTTGGCAATGTCTTCGGGAGTGCCGTACCGCTCCAGGGGGATTCTTTTGGAAAGGAATTTTACCTTTTCCAGATGGGCCGGATCCGCTTTAGCTTCCTCTTCCGGCGTAAAACGCCGGGTAGCTCCCGGAAGGATATTGTTGACCCGGATCCCATAAGGAGCCGTATCCAGGGCCACAGACTGGCAGGCCCGGTTCAGGGCAGCTTTAATTCCTCCGTATACCAGATCTCCCGGGTGGGCGCTGAGTCCCCGCGCAGAGCTGATATTGATAATATTTCCCCGGATTCCATTTGCCGCCATATATTTAGCCGATTCCCGCATAAGAATCACATAGTTGCGAAACAGCAGGCCAATTAAGTAATCCATGTTTTTTTCCGTCAAATCAAAGATACTTTCCAAAATCGTAACGCCTGCGTTATTTACCATCAAATCCAGGCCGTCCAGTCTTTCCACTGCCTTTTTAAAAAACTCCACACCGGCCCCTTCTTTCGAAAGTTCCGCTTCCAGGCAGGCAAAGCTGCCCTCCGGATAGGCCTCCTTCAGATCGTTTACTACTTTTTCGGCGTTTTCTTTTTTGCTCCAATAAGAAAATACCACGTCATACCCGGCCTCGGCCAGACCGTAAACCACGCCGCGTCCAATGCCGCTGCTGCCGCCGGTTACAATTGCTTTCTTTCTCTCCAATGTGCTGCCTCCTCTGTCTTGTTACTGGCTGTCCGCCTTTTCCCTTTCCTGTCCCTCCTGGGGAACCTGGGCGGAAAAAGCCAGAAAAATCAGGAAATTTTCTCCTGTGTTTGCTATGGAATGGGTGTCGCCCGCCGGGATAAACACCGCGTCGCCGTCCCGGATAGAGCGGGTTTCCCCGTTAATAGTCATCTGTCCTTTTCCGGAAATCACGTAATAAACCTCTTCGTGATCTCCGTGGGCGTGGGCCTCATAGGCTTTTCCCTCCTGCAGCATGGCGTAGGCCACGTAAAGCATTCCCTTCATGCAGAAGTTTTTTACTGCCGGGTCAAAGGACTCCTGCCCTTTTAACAGTTTATAGTCAATGCCAAAATCGTGAACAATTGATGGAGAAACATCTCTCCAGTTGGTAATTACCATTTCTTCACCTCGTAGTTTTTTCCGCCTTGTAATGATGTCTTACGGCAGCAAAAAGGTTTCCTCCTCCAGTCCTGTCAGGATCTCGCAGCCTGTGGAAGTCACCAGAACCATATCCTCGATTCTCAGTCCGCCCAATCCCGGAATATAGATCCCCGGTTCAATGGTAAGAACCATATTTTCTTTTATGACTTCCTCCGCTCCCGGTATGATAGTAGGCCATTCCTGGCTGTTGATTCCCAGGCTGTGGCCCAGGTACGGATTAAACCACTGGGCGTAAGGATTTCCGGATAAAACCTCCATGGCCTGATCCATCAGATCCTGAAAAGTGGTTCCCGGACGGATCCGCTCAATGCAGCTTCTCTCTATTTTCCAGACCAGGTCGTGGATCTCCTGCTGTTTTCTGCTGCACAGCTCTACTGCAAAGGTTCTGGTCCAGTCCGAGGCGTACTGCTGCACTGTGGCCCCAAAATCCAGTAGAACCATGCTGCCTGTTTCAATGACATTGTCTCCCGGCAGATTAATGGTTCTTGCGGCGTTTTCCCCTGTCAGGGCCTTCATGGTAAAGGGAACGCCCTCGGATCCCTGCTTTCTCATAAAGTATTCCAGTTCCGCCACCAGTTCCAGCTCCGTTATGCCGGGGCGGATAATGGTTTTTGCATATTCCATAGCCGCCTTTGCCACAGAAGCGGAAGCCCGGATTCGCTGGATTTCCTCCGGCGTTTTCATCAGTCTGGCTCTTTTAAAACAGGAAGAGACGTCCTCCCACCTTCTTTCCGGTTCTGTCTTCCAGATCTTTTCAATGGCCAGGTAAAGGTTTAGCTCCATGCCGTCCAGCTCAAAGCCCAGGCATGGGCTTCCCTTTACGGCTTCCCCGATCTTTTCCGCTAAAGCCTCTATGCCGCCGTAATAGGGAACCGGCAGAATTTCTTCAAAATCCATCTGCTCCTGTACCAGCGGCAGCCAGCCGCCCGGAAAGAAAAAGCAGGTCTTGTCCGGAAACATCACCACGCAATTGCAGCCTATTTGGGCCGGCCTTCTGGCTGTGGTGTGAAAACCAATGGTGTAAAATATGTTTTGAGGTGTGGTAATGATCACCGGATAATCTCTGCCATGAAATAATTCCTCATAGGTTTTTGCTGCCATGCCGTCTCCTTTCCGTTTTTTCCTACCACCACTTAATGAGTTCCGTTACCCGCTCCCGCAGCTCTACAAACTCCGGCGCTGCAATGTCCCTGGGCCTTGGAAGGTGGTTCTGCAGGGTTTCTTTTACCGTCGTAGGCTTGTTGGTCAGCACCATAATGTGCTCCCCTAAGTATACCGCTTCTTCGATATTATGGGTAATAAAAATAACTGTGGTCCCCGTCATCTGCCACAGCTTAATCAGCTCGTCTTCCAGCTTAAAGCGCAGCTCTATATCCAATTGGCCGTAAGGCTCGTCCATTAAAAGGAGCTCCGGCTCCGTGGCAAAGGCACGGGCAATGGAAACCCGCTGAAGCATACTGGCGGAAAGCTGTTTGGGGTAGTATTTCCTGTATTTTGTAAGGCCCACGATTTCCAGGTATTTGTCCACCAGTTCTTTTTTCTGCTGCTGGGGAACGTGTTTAATATCCAGGCCGAAGGCCACGTTCTGCTCCACCGTCAGCCAGGGCATCGTGGAATTTCCCTGGAAAATGTAGGCAATGTGATCCTTTTTAGGATTTACAGGGTGGGAATCCAGAAGGATTTCCCCTGACGTAACGTCGTAAATCTTTGTCAGACTGTTTAAAAATGTGGTTTTGCCGCAGCCCGTAGGGCCTACGACGCAGAGAAGGTCCCCTTTTTCCACGTCAAAAGAAATATCGTCTAACACCAGCAAATCCCCGAATTTTTTTGTCAGATGGTTTACCTGTACTTTAATCTGGCGCTCCTGCGCTGCTCTCTCTTCCATAATTTTCGCGCCTCCTTCCTTACTGGGTTTTGTCTACAATACTGGTAATTTCCTTACGCAGTGCCAAAAACTCAGGAGACGTATATTTTCTGGGACGGGACAGATCGATTTTGTACTCCTTCTTCACCGTGGCCGGACAATTGGACAAAACCAGAATCCGATCCGCCAGATAAATGGCCTCTTCGATATTATTGGTAACAAAAATAATGGTTCTCTTTTCCGTCTGCCAGATCCGCTGCAGCTCTTCCTGCATGAGATAACGGGTCTGGGCGTCTAAAGCTCCGAAGGGCTCGTCCATCAGCATGACTTCCGGTTCAATGCAGTATGCCCTGGCAATGCCTACGCGCTGCTTCATTCCTCCGGAAAGCTGTATGGGGTAGGAATCCTCAAAGCCCTGAAGGCCCACCAGATCAATGTATTTCTGGGCCCGCCTGCGGCGCTCTTCTTTGGCAACTCCGGCCACCTTCAGGCCGTATTCCACATTTCCCATGGTAGTCAGCCAGGGAAACAGGGTAATATTCTGGAAAACTACGCCTCTGTCCGGCCCCGGCCCTTCCACTGCTTTCCCGTTTACGGAAATGGTTCCTGTGGTGGGAGACTCAAAGCCGGCAATGAGATTGATTAATGTGGTCTTGCCGCACTGTCCCGGGCCAAAAAGGCAGATAAACTCATTCTCCTGAGATGTAAAATCAAATTGCTTAATTACCTGGTTTTCCCCTTCAGGCACTTTAAAGGTCTTGCTTACACCCCGGCATTCTATTAATTTTCGCTTCTGTTCCATCGACATAACCTTGCCTCAACCTTTCTGAATATCGTAGAAAGCATCATACCAACCAGGCCGATGGCTAAGATGCCTGTCATAATCTGATTCATGTCGTTGTTGTTCATTCCGGCGATAATGATCCAGCCCAGCCCCTCGGAGGAGCGTACCATCTCCGCTGCCAGCACTGTGGCCCAACAACTGGAAAGGGCCACCTGAAGCCCTGCAAAAATAGGGGGTATGGTAGCCGGGAGCACAATGGAAAATAAGATTCTGCTTTTTTTCGCTCCCAGCATTCGGGCGGCGTTAATGTACTCCGGATTTACGTTTTTGGCTCCGCTCCAGGCATTTAGCGTCACGTAGCAGAAGGAGGCCAAAAAAATCAGGAAAATTTTTGCGTCTTCCCCAAGGCCAATCCAGATAATGGAAATGGGAATCCAGGCAATGGGGGGAATGGGGCGGATAATGCGAAAAAGAGGGGCGAAAATCGCTTCAATCAGGCGGCTCCACCCCATGCTGAGGCCTAAAATCACGCCTACTGCCGCCCCGATAAAGTAACCGGCCATAACTCTGGCCAGACTGTAGGCCACGTGTACGATTAATGTACTGGATCCAATCTTTCCGCCGAAAAGGGTTTCCAAAAACATCTGGATAACCGGAATGGGCCCCGGCATCAGCTTTCCAAGCTCTCCCTGGACTCCCATATGCCACAGGCCGAAAAAGGCTGCCAGGGAAACCACGGCACATATTAATTCCATGCTGTTAAAACGTTTTTTCTTCATTGGGCATTCATCCCCTTTGCAACCATAATCTCGATTTTATGCAGAACCGTATCCAAAATCAGGCCCACTACGCCGATTACCAGCATTCCCACGATAACCAGATCCGGGCGGGAAATGTAACGGGCCTGCTGTATCATGTAACCCAGGCCTTTGCTGGCCGCCAGCATTTCCGCCGCCACCAGCGCCATCCAGCTTCCTCCCAGAGCCGTCCTGAGGCCCGTAAAAATCATGGGAGTGGCTGTGGGAATGGCGATTTTTATCAGCTTCTGCCATTCTGTTGCGCCAAATACGTCGCCTACCCACAGATGCAGATCATCAGTCTGGCGGATCCCTGTGTAGGTATTGACAATGCAGGCCACAAAGGAATTGACGAAAATTACCATGGCTTTCGCCTCAATGCCGATACCGAAAATCAAAATAAACATAGGAGTCCAGGCCAGTCCGGGGACGGGACGGATTAAGTCAAATACCGGCCGCACCAGCCAGTCGCACCATTTATTCCAGGCCATGGCGATTCCCAGAGGAATCCCCAGGACAGCGCCGATACTGTATCCTAAGAGGCAGACTTTCAGACTTTCCATAAGATGCTGTCCCAAAGTAGCCCCGTCAGGCTTCGTTTCCGTCAGCTTTGCAATAAAGGTCTTCACCGTCTTTTCCAGGCCCGGAAAGACCGAGCTTTTCGTAATCTCCATAACGTCAACCAGCAGATACCATATGAGAAGCACTGCCAGTACCGACCCGCAGGAAACCATGAAATATTTGTATTTTTTTAATATTTTTCCCATAACACCAACACTTTCTGCAAATTTACCCAGCCGCTTTTTGGAGGGAGGCCCCGGCAAAGCGCCGGGACCTCTCCCCATTATTCTGCCTTGCCTGCGCGGTATTCCAGCAGACGGTCAATAAAGCTGTGATTTAAAGCGGCTTCAATCTGAGGCATAGAACCCTCTTCAATGAGGCCTTCTCCCATTAAAAAGTCACCCATAACCTTCATGGTATTGCCGAAGGGGTATTCCGGATTTTCAAGCTGTTCCCAGGTCCAGAAGGTTACATTGGCAATTTCCGACGCCATATCTTCGTCAGAGTAGGTGGTTCCGCCCTCTTCTTTGTAAAGGTTCATAGCATACTCCGCTCTGGCCTCATCATCATTGGCCAGACGATCCATGGCCTCATATACGCAGTCCAGAATGGCCACTACATCATCAGGATACTGATCCGCCAGTTCTTTGGTGACGATAAAGGAGTCTACCAAAGGCCCTCCGGCCAGATCCGTATAGTCCGCTACCAGAGTGTAGTTGGGATCGCTTGCCAGAATGTTGGAATAGGGCGGGGTGGTAGCTAGCAAATCGCCTTCGCCTGTAATATAGGCCTCATAAGCCTGAGGGTGATCCATAGCTACAAATTCAATGTCGCTGGAGGTTAGCCCCATAGCCTCAGCGTAAGCATAGGCGATAAACTGCTGGGGACCGGCTCCAAGGCCCAGCACCTGGGCTCCCTGAACCGTTTCCGTATTTCCGTAATAGGGAGTGCCGTCTAACTGTCCTGCCTGGACAATAGCGCTGTCTGTCCTGCCGTACATGGCCTGTCCGCCAAAGTTAATGGTAGCGTCGCCTACGTAGTAAAAATTTTCTGTAGGAAGAACGTATACCGCCGCCATGCCGTTGGCCGCCGCGTCAATTTCGCCGGCATTTAAGGCCTCGTTTAAGGCCGGGCCGTTAGCCAGGGTTACGATCTCAACGTCCAGGCCCGCTTCTTCAAAAAGGCCCAAGTCCCTGGCGTAATAGAGATACAGGCTGGTCTGGCGAACCTGCCCGCCGATTTTCCAATGCCTTCCGGATAACTGGAGTTCTGTTGCCCCAGCTTCCGTTTCTGCAGCGCTTTCGCCTTCTGCCGCTGCCTCGGCAGCCGTAGTAACCGCCGCCGCAGTAGTTTCCTCTGCTTTCTGTCCGCAGCCTGCTAATAACCCCATTGCCAGTGCAGAAACGAAAAACATGCCAAATCTTTTATTCATAATGCTCCTCCTTTATTTCTCTTGCCCTCTCCATGATCTCAAAACACACGCGGGAGTTGTGGTACGGGCATTTCCCTTTTCCCGCCTTTTCTTCATTGGTGAAAATTTCTTTTAATTCCATAACGTCTTTTTCATAGTCTCTGTCCTGGGGATCGCCTTTTCCTACGGAATACCAGTCCCCTGTCGTTTCATTGACCATGCGTTTTTCAATATAGTCCCAGACTGACACTGCCAGATCCAGATACTTTTTCTCTCCGGTAATCTGGTAGCAGTTAAAAAAGGCCGTAACTCCTTCCGCCTGAACCCACCAGATTTTCGCCCGGTTTCTTCGTCCGCTGTTCATGTCGCCTACGTAGCAAAGACCGCCATCGGTGTTGTCAAAGCCTTCTGCAGCCATGTGATCCGCCAGAGTTTTGGCAGTAAGGAATGCCTTTTGGATCAGCCCTTCCTCTCCAAGACGGAGGGCAGCCCTGGTCATTAAATAAGAACATTCCCCATCATGGCCGTAATTCAGTTCTCCGTCCAGCCGCCTTCCGTCCAGGCCCATGGCAGCCTTTAAATGGCCCCAGGCCGGATCCATGGTCACATTCAAAAGAAATTCCAGTTCTTCTTTGAGGCTTTCTCTCACTGCACTGTCCCCGGAAACTTCCTCCAGAGCCAGGATTCCTTCAAAAAAGTGCATATTGGAGTTTAACAGCTTGGGAGCCCCTGTCCGGTTCTTTACCCAGACGTTTACCCAGTCGTCCTTTTGCCAGTCTCTGGCCACCGAATCCCGGTAACCGCCGTTTTCCCATTTCATATGAGCATTTACCAGGCAAAAGGTTTCCATGGCCATGGCAAGGGCCTCCTCGTCTCCAAAGACCCGGTAGTATTCCGCCATGGCGTAAATCAGGAAGGCCTGTCCGTAGAGCCGTTTTTCCGGTTCCGACGGCTCCCCTTTGCAGGTAACCATCCAGTAAACGCCTCCGTAAATCCTGTCCCAGAAATACGTTCTGATATAGGAAAATGCCCGGACAGCCAGCTTCTTGTCTTTCTCCTCAGCAAAAACGTCGTAAGCCCGGGTAAAGGTCCACAGCAGACGGCAGTTTAATACCACGGATTTGGGGCTTTCCGGATCCGGCGTCAAATCCTCTCTTACCTTTCCGTAAAACCCGCCGTTTTCCTCATCTGTCAGGTAATTTCTCCAAAACGGGAGAATACATTCCCTAAGGTTTCGCTCCGCCCGCTCTCTCAGATTCCTTACCCTTTCCTTTGCCTCCATCTCAGCTCTCCTTTGACAGAACCGCCTTTAAATCTACCGGCAGATAGTCTGTATTGTCCGGCGAAACGTCGGCGTTTTCTATAATGGCTGCTTTGGCCCCCGGCCCTGTAACATGGGTATGCCAGACGCCTTTTTTTACGTTATAAAGCTTGCCTTTTTCCAGGGGGATCGCCTTTAGGGTTCCCAGTTCGTTTCCCTTTCCATCGGATACGTATAAAGTGAAGGATCCTTCCAGCAAAAGGAAAACCTCGTCAGAAGTATTGTGCCGCTGCATTTCCTGAATGTTTTCCATGTGGAATTTGGGAGTATCATTCAGGAACGCCACTCTCCAGCCCTCAAAATACACCAGGGGATGGTACCCTTCTTCCTGGCAGGCCTTTATTTCCAGCAATTCAAAATCCACATTCTCACTCCTTTCAGCAGCCAGTTTGTAATTGGTTTCAAAAAAGAATCAAAAGAGCCGCCTCTTTGTTCCAGCCATTTTTCTTTCCAGTTTTCGAGAAAATTGAACAAATAATCATATAAAAAACAGCTCTTTTCTATAAAATACAACAATTCCAGACACGAGTAAACAATAAATGCAAATTATTGCAATCGTTTTTAATTGTCTGAATCATTTTTGGCAAATTTTTCGAATTTTGCGGAGCGTTTTTTGTTTTATAGAAACACAATGTCTTATGAAACAAAAAACTGCCAGTAGTTTCTCGTCTACTGGCAGAAAAATTTATTTTTTCAATTGTCTGCTTAACGTGGAGCAGTTTGCCATACCCCAGCGGATTAAAACCCCTGTAGTAAGGCCGGTCATACAAAGTCCGGAAATGAAAAACCAGACATTTACCCCTACCTGTTCTGCTATGGGGCTGCTAAAAAGCAGGCCCACAGGCATTGTGACAGAAGAAATCAGGGTTAATACCGAAAAAGCCCGTCCCATTTTTTCAGGCGCAACGGTTTCCTGTATATATGCGGTCAGGGGAATTGTATGGACATTTCCCGCCGCTCCCAGGCAAATACAGGCGGCTGCAAAGACAAACCATCCTCCATAGACCGGAGGTATCATGCCGCAAATTACAGAGGCAATACTGATTCCAAACAATCCTATAAAGGAGGCCCTGATTTTTCTCCGGACTTTTAAAATGCTGGAAAACAGAAGGGAAGCTGCCATCATACCCATTGCAAAGGACAGCTCCACTGCACTTCCGTACATTGCCGATAAATTAAAATAGTCGCTTGTCATCAGAGGATAAAAGGAAGACAGAGGAGCGTAAAAAAACATACAGAGCGCCTCTGCCGTTACGATATACAGAAGCTTCCTGTCCTCTCTGAATACCTGTATGCCTTCCTGAATCTCTTTCCCAAAGCCGCCTTTTTCCTTTTCCTCTTTTATCAGCTCAGGAATTTTAACAGCCGCCAAAGCTGCGCTTGCCAATATAGCCCCTGCAACGTCGCTCATTAAAACCACCGACATAGGGAAAACTGCATACAAAGACGCCCCGATAACCGGGCCCAGCAAAAAGGAACCGGAATTTAATAACTGCATCCAGCCGTTGGTTTTTATTAATTGATCTTTCGGCACAAGCTGAGGAATAATGGATTGTATAGCCGGCTGCTGAAATGTACTGCCGATACCTCGGACGCAGAGCATGACAAAAACCGTCCATACAGGCAAATCAAAGAAGAACAGCAGTACTGCGTATATCAGAGCAACGATTCCCATTGCCATATCTGAGACGATTGAAATAACCTTTCGGTTATAGCGATCCGCTGCAATTCCCGCTATAGGGCTGAATAAAGACATGGGGAGATAAGCGACGATTCCGGATATTCCAAGCATCAGGGGAGATGAGGTCCTTTCAGCAAGCCACCATATTAAAGCAAACTGAACTCCGTGGCTTCCCAGCATAGAAACTGCCTGTCCGAAAGCCACTATCATAAACTGCGATTTCCATTTTCGTGTTGTTTCCATATCAAATTGTCCTCTCACTTTTAAGATATTTTTCTTTCCATCAGGGGACAATATCTTTGATAAGCCCCTTTATTATGCTGCTGCCGACATCAAGCCGCCTCCCTTCTGCTATCATATGGTTTTTAAATATTTTTTCAGTCCGTCACGGTATTTCTGTGTAAGAGCCAAATACTGCCGCCGTTCCTCAGGCGTCCATTCATTCCAGATTTTATTTTCCATTTCGAATAAAGGAACAATTTTTTCCAGGGCAAATTTCTGCCCTTTCTCTGTAAGGCAAAGAATCGTATTTCTGCCTTTTCCCTGTTCCAGATATACGATTCCGTCTTTTTCTAATCTGCGGATTGCCGAATTAATGGTTTGGCGGCTGATACCTGTCAGTTTGCTCACTTCGCTTTGCAGACACCGGCCCCCATTTTCACAGATAACGTATAAAATATTTTGGACGCTGTCAGAAATCCCCGTTTTTACAGCGGCCTCGTGATAAAGAGCATTGATCTCCCCGGCTAAATGAGTGTATTGCCCTGCTTCCAGATAGTGCATATTCTCTCCTTGTCCGATTTCATACATATGCTATTATATCCGATTTCGTACATATGTCAACAGTTTTTTGTAACTATTTTAGGCGGCTGGCCAACACCGCCTTTTTGCATTCTTCTATCTTTTCCAACTGCACAGGCCGCCTTAGAAGCTCCGCCTGAAGGGCTCCGATAATAGCCAGCTCACACATGCTTGCTATATGAAGGTACTGCAGATCGTCGGGTATGTCATAGCTGTAAATCAGGCTGATGTCCGCAAGCTTTACCATAGTGGAATTGGGGTTTGCCGTAATGACAATAACAGTAGCATGGTTGTGCTTTGCCACATTCAGGGCGTCAATGACAGACTTAATCTCCCCGCTGTAGCCGATTCCTATGGCAACGTCCCCTTTGGTCAGGGTACTGGCCGCCAGGTTCATATCCAGATTGCCTTTTACAGTCTGGCTGAGAATATTAATCCGCAGAAGAAGCTGCTGGGCGTACATAGCGGAGATATAACCGCTGCTTTGCCCGAAAAATATGAGATTTTTAGCCCCTAAAACTGCGTCCGCCGCCTTTACCACGCTTTTGGCGTCCAGGGTACGCAGGGTGTCCGATACGGCGTTTTGGGAGCTGCTCATTAGCTTTTGGAGCACCATCTGAATGGTATCGCTTTTTTGGATAGGCGTTTCCGCCGCTGCCGGGGAAACAAGGTTCTTTTCAATATAGACCTTTAGCTCACTAAATCCCTTATAAGACAATGCCTGACAAAAACGGGTGATCGTAGAAGGCACGGTTCCCGTTTTCTGAGCCATGGTGGTTATGGAATAATGGGTGACGGCCTCTCTGTGATTTAAAATATAATTTGCTATCCGCTTCTGGGCTTTGGACAGAGAGGCGTACTGCATTTTAATGCGGCCGACATATTCAATATCTTCTGAAAATTCATCGCTTCTTCTGATTTCTTCCATGATCTTCTCATCTCCTTTTCACCATTATACCAGAGGAACCTCTGATTTCAATTATTAATTCGAATTTTTTGCCAAATTCTTTGCATTTTTAAGGAATTTCTTGCAATAATTTGCATTTTCTCTTTACGGAAAGTCTTTTTTCCTGTATGGTGGAGTTAGAGAAAAACCAGCCATTTTTCTTTCATAGGCCGAAAATAGCGTCAGGAAACCTGACGCTGCCATTAAAGGATTGGAACTATGAAAATTACACAAGTAAAAACGATTTTGACTTCACCTAACCAGAATTATCTCTTTGTAAAAATCGTAACCGATTCCGGTCTTTACGGCGTGGGAGACGCTTCGTTAAACGGGCGGGAACAGACGGTAGCGGATTTTATCGATACCTATCTGGCCCCTATGCTCATGGGCCGGGATCCGGAAGCCATTGAAGATTTCTGGCAGCTTGTATACCGCGGATCCTACTGGAGAGGCGGCAATATTGTCATGAGCGCACTGTGCGGAATCGATATGGCCCTATGGGATATTCTGGGAAAATCGGCGGGAAAACCCCTGTACGCCCTTTTAGGCGGAAAAATGCGGGATCGGATCCTCTGCTACTCCCATGTTTTAGGGGGAGATAAAGCCCAGCAGGTTGCCCTGGCCGCAGACTACGTCAAAAAACGCGGGCTAAAGGTTATCCGGCTCAGAGCCGGCCTTCCTGCCGCCAACGGAACTTTCGGGGTAAAAAAAGCCCAGAATGGCCCTGTTATCGAGCCCTGGGATCCGGAAAAAGAAATTTATGAAACCATTGAATTTTTTATCAAAGTCCGGGAAGCCGTAGGGAGGCACGTAGGAATTATCTACGATCTCCATGAACGCTTCAGCCCGGATCAGGCTGTCCGCATTATGCGGAAGCTGGAGCCCTACGATCCCTTCTTTATTGAGGATCCTATTGCCCCGGACTCCCCTGACAGCCTGCGCTATGTGCGGGAAAAAACTGCGGTTCCCATTGCCTTTGGGGAGCTTTACAAAAGCCGCTGGGAATGCCTTCCCGCCATTACGGGCCACTGGATCGACTATATCCGCTGCGATGTGATCCGCATCGGAGGCATTACCGAGGCGCGGAAAATATCGGCTCTGGCGGAGACTTACGATGTAAAAACCGCATGGCACGGGCCCAATGATGTTTCTCCCATTACTCATGCGGTAAACTGGCATCTCAACGTATCGGCATACAACTTTGGTATTCAGGAAGACGGGACCGCCGACAATCTGATAAAAACCGTGGTAACCGGCGGGCCTTCTTATGAAGACGGCTACCTGGTCATGGAAGAGCGTCCCGGTATTGGCTGCGACATTAACGAAGAAAAAGCAGCCCGCTACCCCTTCCGCAAAGCCTATATCCCTATCTGCCGCCAGGAAGACGGCAGCCTGCATACCTGGTAAGGTACAGTTAGAATTTCCTCCCCCCTGAGGGCGCCGCCCATCTGCCAAGGCAGAAATAGTATGCGGCGCCCTTTTACAAAAAAAGTTCGTTTTCCCTGCGAACATTTTTCAGCGCTCCCAGCATCTTTTCCGTCCTCTCCTTTACAGGCGGCGGCAATATCCTGGCCCCCTGGGGACAGACTGCCGTACAGGCCATGCACATCATACAGTTTTCCACATTGGTCATTACTTTGGTCCCCTCTATGGAAATAGCCTCTGTAGGACATACCTTGGCGCATGTTCCGCACTGATTGCAGGAGGGAAGGGAAATAGGCGCAGCCGGCACAGCCATTGCTTCTTTATAAGGGTAATTTCCCGGAACCTTAACCGGGCTGTCCCCTGCAGCCTCTATTTTTTCCAGGACCTTTCTCCCAAAGTCCAGGATTTCCTCCTGATCCTTACTGTCCGGCCTTCCCTGCCCTACCTCCGGGGCTATGGAATGCTGGGCGATAAGGGCGGCGGAAGCCGTTATTTGAAATCCCTGGGCTTCCATAACCCGGTTTAATTCCAAAAGGGCGTCGTCGTAGTCCCTGTTTCCGTAAACAGCCAGAGTCACCGCTCTTTTCCCCTCTCCATGGAGCTTTTTCAGCTTTTCCGTTACAAAAGCCGGGATTCTTCCGCCAAAAACCGGGGCGGCAACTGCGATCCACTCTTCTTTTGCTTCCTCTGTCTCCTGACTTTGCGCTCCCAGATTTACTTCTCTTACGGTTTCTGCAATTCCCTGACAGAAGATCTCCCCTGCCTTTTTCGTACCCCCTGTGGGACTGAAATAATAAAATCCGATTTTATCCAGCATTGCTCTTCCTCCCTTTATGTTTTTATGTCAGCGTGCCGCTTTTATTTTTTGCATCTAACGTTAGTGTACTTCCTCTATGATGTACTGTCAATAACCCTGATCCTCTTTAAAAACCCCTTTATTTCCAGAGTTTCCCCGTCTGTCCGGAGAATCACGGCTCCCTTTCTGGCAGTTTCCCAGACCGAAACTCCATATTTTTCCAGTCTGTCCAGGGTTTCCTTATGAGGGTGGCCGTAGGAATTTCCCTCTCCGTAGGAAAGGATCCCGTACTTTGGACGAAGCATTTGCAAAAGTTCCTCTGTCGTGCTTCCTTTGGAGCCGTGATGGCCTGCTTTCAGGACGGCCACAGGCCCCGTTTCCCCCAGCTCTATCATACGTTTTTCATCTTCCCCTTCCATATCTCCTGTCAAAAGCATCCGGAATTTCCCATACTCCGCCAGAAATACCAGGCTGTGGCGGTTTTTCTCCTGGCTGCCCGCTCCGGGAGAGGACGAGTCAGGGTAGAGGCAGGTAAGAACCAGAGGGCGCTCCCCTTCTGTATGGATCTCCTGGCCCCTTTTCATGTAGAAAACCTGGCTTCCCCTTTTTTGCGCCAGGGCCGCCAGCTCCTCATAGATTTCCTGGCCCTTTCCCGCTTCCGGTAAAATCACCTTCTCAATCCTGATCTCCTTGTCCTCTTCCAAAAGATACGCCAATCCACTGATATGATCCTGATCCCCATGGGTAACCACGGCGCAGTCAACAGACGAAATTCCCCGGCTTTCCAGAAAAGGCTTCAGGCTCCAGTTTCCCAGGGACTTTTTATCTGTGCTTCCTCCGTCTATTAAAATCACGCTTTTTCCTGTTTCCAACACTATTCCGTCTCCCTGGCCTACGTCCAAAAATGTCACCGTAAGCCCTGACCTCTCTGACGCCGTAAGCAAGCCGGGAGCCAAAAGGGCCAATCCCGTCCAGACGGCCAGGATAAGTCCCCCTTTTCGCCAGCCTGTTGCTTTTCCCGTTGTCTTTCCTGCTGCCTTTCCTATTCTCTCTCCTTCCGCCTTTTCTCCTGTCTCCTCCTTCTTCCTCATTACTTTTTGAATCCTCCACAGGGTCAAAACCGCCCCATACCAGGCTATAATCTTCCACAGCCCAGGCCGCCCTGACAGAAAGCTGCTTCCCGGCAGACTTTCCAGAAGCCGGCAGGCCCTTTCATAGAGCCAAAAGATCCCTTTTCCCGGAAGGATAGCCGCCTTCCCTGCCGGCAGCCACAGACTTCCTAGAAGGATTCCGAGAATCCCGGAATACACCGCCCAAGCCATAAGGGGAATCACCAAAACGTTTAAGAAAATCCCATAAAAGGGAAAGCGGAAAAAGTTCCAGGCAATGGCCGGGGCCGTCATGATCTGCACCGCCCCGCTGGATATAAGGCCCCGGAGCAGCTTTTTTGCTGTCTTCCCGCCCTTTGAGTCTTTTCTACTTTTCTTTCCCGTCTGATTTTCCATCTCTTTTCCAATTTCAGTCCCCAGCCAGCCGATTCCCAGAACCGCCAGAAAGGAAAGCTGAAAGCCGCTTTGAAAAAGCTGGTAGGGTTCTTCCCCCGCCACTAAAACCGCTGCCAGCCCCAGGGCGGAAAGAAGGTCGTAGGTTCGCCCCAGGCAGTCCGCCCCAAAAGCGCAGATCATCATAATGGCGGCCCTTTTGGTGGATCCGGAAGCTCCTGTAAGGATTCCGTAACTGAGAACGGCAAAAGACGCCATTCCCGCCGCCGCTCCTACGGGGAGTCCGGTTTTCTTTAGCAGGCGGTACAGTCCCATGCCTACAATGGACAGATGGAGTCCGCTAATGGCCAGGAGATGGGCGATGCCGTTTTTCTGGTACAAGTCCTGGATTTCACTATCCAGGCTTTTTTTATCGCCTAAGAGTACGGAGCGAAACAGCCCCGCCTCCGGCTCCCCGCAGATTTCCCCTAAAAGGCTGCTCCATTGCCGCCTCAGTCTGGCCAGCAGATCCGGATAGGGTTTTCCTTCGCTCCCCTCTACCGCCTCCCCTTCGGCCCAGCTTATCTGGCCGCTGATGCCTCTGGAAAGAAGGTAGAGGCGGTAATCAAACTCTCCGGGATTTCTGGCGGATTCCAGAGACTTTACCTGTCCCCGGACGCGGATCTCGGCCCCTATGGCAAAGGCCTCCTCTCCTGGTTCCAGGCTATCGGCCCTTACCAGAAGCCGTCTGGGAGCAAAGGGCTCCGGCTCCCTTTCTCCCTCCGGCTGGATTTCCTGAATCTTTCCCAGCCAGATTTCCCAGCCTGTGTCCGTCCTCTCCAGCCGTTCCAGCTCTCCGGCCACGTAAATTTCCCCGCCGTCTTCCTCCCTTTCCCGGAACCACTGCTCCTGCCTCTCCAGGGATTCGGCCTGACGCCCAGCCCAAAGGGCCCCCGCCCCATAAGCCAAAGCTGCAATGCAAAAAGGCAGAAGTATCCCTCTGCCTCCTTTCTTTCGGATCCGCAAACCCAAAAGACCCAGAAGGCCCGACGCCAAAAAGGCCGTCAGCCAAAGCTGGATCTGATGGTTTCCCAATCCTGCCATTTCTATCTGCAGAGCAAATACCTCTCCAAGTACGAACCCCGCTGCAATCCACAAAAATGGCCTCTTCATATTCTATTTTTCTGTACTCCTTATTTTACGCGCTTTCGACTAATACGCTTTCGTCAGCAGCAGTTCCACTGCCAGTCTATCGGAAAGCCTTCCGGTTTTCACTTCCTCCTCCATCTGAGCGCAAAGCTCCACATAGGATAAAATCTGCTCCCTGGTAAACGCCCTGGCCTGTGGCATGATTCTCCCCACCACAAAGGGCTGAAGCTTCATTCGGGACGCTATTGCATTTCTGTCCATTCCCGCCGCCGTCAGTTCTTTCACCTGCAGAATCTGGTTAAACTGTCTGGCAATGAGGAACAAAATCCTCATAGGCGGCTCCCTGAGGGTTAAAAGGTCCTCATAGAGATCCATAGCTTTTCTCGTCTGGCGTCCGGCAACGGCTCCGATCATTTCAAAAATCTTATTCACCGCCTGATCTGTGCTGACGGCTTCCACATCGCTGTCTGTAATGATTTCCCGGCCCATGGTAAAGCAGATAAGCTTTTCCAATTCCATGCGGATATTTTCCATATCGTCTCCGGTTCTGCTGAGGAAAAGCTCCATAGTGCCTTTGGTGATTTTCTTTCCTTCTTTGGCCAGAATCCCCGCCGCCCACCGCGCTACCTGGGCCGGCTCCTGGCGGTTTAATTCCGCCGCGTGGCCCGCCTTTTTCACTGCCTTATAAAGCTTGCCTCTCTTATCCACTTCCGATTCCACGAAAACCAGACAGGCCGTCTCCGGAATGGACGGTATCCAGGCCGCCAGCTCCTCCGACGAGCTTTTAAACCAGCCTGTGTCTTCCAGTATCAGCAGCCGGCGTTCCGCAAAAAAGGGCATAGTTTCCGCCAGTCCCATTACCTCATTTACATCCGTGCCCTTCCCTTCAAAATAGTTGAAATTCATGGTATCGTCTCCGGCAATGGCTTCCTTCAGACGGTTTTTGTAGCTTTTTTTCAGAAATCCTTCCTCACCAAAGAGAAGGTAGATCCGGCGAAAGGATCCGTTTTTCAAATCCTCGTTTAAGGTCTGCAAACTATCCCTCCTAATTATTGCTCCGTATATTCCAGGTTCTGCTCAAACAATGTGTTGAGGGAAACCAGATTTTTTAACATTACGTCCTGGGAGCCGTTGACGGAAAGCTGTACCCGGCTGATACTCCCTGTCTCCGTCAGGCTGTTGACAATGGAGTAAATGGGAATGTACTCCTGGACATCCAGGCTGTTGTTTAAAAACGCCTGGTCAAAGTTAATGTAGCACACGCTCTCTGTCACAGAAATATTTAAGATCTTCGTATCCGGCGGCAGGGTCGCCTTCAGGCCCTCCGTCTGAGGTCCCTCAATAAGCTGCTCCACAATCAGCCGTTCCGTAGACGTATTAATGCTGTGCATGACTTCCCGCTTTTCCGCCACCAGCTTGTCGCCGGTTTCATTGGAAAAATAGAGAACCAAATCCGATTTTTCAAAGCTGTTAACATTGCTGATGCTTTCTACGAAATCCCCGGCAGTCAGCATCCCCACAGGGGTTCCGGAGGAATCCGTAATGGGCTGATCCCCGCTGTAAATATTAATATAGTCAATGCCCTCTATCTGGGTAAAGAGCTTGGTCAGCGCCGCCCTGCACAGGATCTCCCTGGCGGAATCCATGAGCATATAATTGGCGTCAAAGTAGAGATACAGCACATTATTTTCCAGAGAATATTTCTGGAAGCCTACCTTTTCTCCCAGGGCCGTCTGGCAGTCCCAATCCGGCGGAACCTGGAGAAACTGGATCATCAGTTCTTCAATGAGGCTTCCCATGTCCTGGCTTTCCCCCTCCGGAACGTACTCTCTGGCTATAAGCCTGGTGCCGGAGGAATTAAGGTAATAAATCTCATAAGCTCCCTCCGGAACTTCCTCTGTCTCTTCCTGGGCTTTGCAGCCTCCTGCTGCCATTAGAAACAGCAGGCAGAGAGCCAAAAGCCATAACCGTTTCAAAATATACATTTACCGCCTCCCGCTATTTAATATAGGTTAAGGGAATTTTTACCGTAAATACGGTGCCTTCCCCTTCTTTGCTTTCCAGCTTAATGGTTCCCTGGTGCATCAAAATAACGCTTTTGGTAATTGCAAGGCCCAGTCCCGTTCCGCCGGTTTCCCGTGACCGGGCTTTGTCTACCCGGTAAAACCGTTCAAAAACCCGATCCTGAAATTCTTCCGGAATCCCGATTCCGGAATCAGCTACTTTTACATAGAAAAATTTGTGATCTGCATCTAAGGTCACCCGGACCCATCCGTCCTCTACATTGTATTTTACGGCATTTTCTACCAGGTTATTAAGAGCCAGAGATAACTTCACCTCGTCCGCTTCCGCGCTGACCTCCCGGATACTCTCTAAAATCAGCTCGATATTGCGTTTCTTTGCAATGGGACGTATCCGCTTTAATATCAGTTCCAGAAGGTTATTGATGTTTACCTGGGAGATATTCATCTCCGCAGCGGATTTATCCATCTTTACCAGAGATAACAGATCGTCGATTATCTTGCTCTCTCTGTCGATTTCATCGGAAATATCCTGCATAAATTCCTGGTACAGTTCTGTAGGCACTTCCTCCATGCTCATAAGGGAATCCGCCAGTACCCGGATAGAGGTAATGGGGGTCTTCAGCTCATGAGAAACATTGGAAACAAACTCCTGCCTGGACTGATCCGCCGCCCTCAGCTTGCCGATAGTCTGATTAAATGCTTCTGAAATCCGTTTGGTTTCCAGGTAAGTGTCTTCCTCTATGGCCGTTTCCATATCTCCCTCTGCCGCCTTGCCGATCATTTCCGCCAGATTGCGGTACGGGTAAGTCAGAAAACGAGAAATGACCACAGCCGTTACCCCAAGGATCAGCACGGCAATGAGCGCAAAAAAGCTGGACTGGCCCTGGACGGCGTCTGCTATGGAAATAAGGTTTTCCGTGGAAGCCGTTACCACCATAACTCCGTCTATCTTCCGTTCCGGGGTATTGCTGTAAATGGGAATGGTTTGGGCGAAATACTGCTTTTCTTTATTATAAACATTGCTCATTTCCCCCTGGAAGCAGCGGATTACCTCTTCCGCAATGCTGGTTCTCCCCACTGATAAATCAAAGGTATCCGCAATAATCCGGTAATTTTTGTCCACAATGACAATACGGCCATTGTACAAATCGGCCGTAATCTCCATTTCTGTATTTAGGGAGCTGTCCTTGTAATCCGGAAGAAAATACCCTGCCCTGGTCATTTTGCTGCTTAAAATCTGACACTGATTCAGCACCTCGCTGCGGCGGCTGTCAATCTGGCTCTGCCTTACGGTTCCTGCCAGAAGCTTTCCCTGGAACAACAAGGGAAACAGGCCCACAGCCATTATAATCAGAACCAATGGAACCACCATACTAAAGACCGGGGGCCACGTATCAAGCCCCCGTTTTTTCCACAGAATCATTGGTTTTCTTTCCATCTATCCACTACCCGTCTATCAAATATCCAGCATCTTTGTGCAGGCTACCGCCAGGGATCCCGGCCCGATGTGACAGGCAACGCTGAGCGACAGGGGATCCATGTGAATAGGAGCGTCGGGATAGAGGGCGTGGATCTCCTGGCAGAACTCCTCTGCAGCGGCGTTGTTAGCCGTGTGGGCCACCTGGAGATAGGTGTGCTTTGCCTCTTTGTCCCCCAGACGGGTTTCCAGATCATGGGCCAGGGCTGACAGCATAGTCGATTTGGCCTGTTTCATGGTTCTTGCCTTGGAAAAAGCGTCCAGCTTTTCCCCGTCAATGATTAGTACCGGCTTGATCCGCAGAAGGGTACCCAAAGCTGCTGCCGCCGGGGTAATCCTGCCGCCCTTTTTCAGATATTTCAGGGTATCCACAGTAATGTAAATAATGGTTTCCGATTTAGTGGCTTCCAGCTTTTCCTTGATTTGAGCGGCGCTCCACCCTTTTTCCGCCATGGCCATGGCGTCCAGGACGGACTGGCGCTGAGTCACGGAAATTCTGTGGTTGTTCACCACCTGAACCTTCCCGTCGTAATCCTCCGCTAACATCATCGCCGTCTGGCAGGAACCGGACAATCCGCTGGACATAGGGATATGGACGACCTCGTCGTACTCCTCCAGGGCCTTGTCCCACAGATTCATTACATCCTCCGGCGACGGCTGGGAAGTAGAGATATTGGCCCCCACTGCCAGCCGCTGGTAAAACTCTTCCTGGGTCAGATTTATATCTTCAAAATACGTTTCCTCGTTAATCATAAAGGGCATGGGAAGCACATAGACTCCCAGTTCTTTGGACTGGCTCTGGGTAATACCGCTGTTGCTGTCCGTTACAATCGCAGTTTTCATCACTCAATTCTCCTTTATTATATCTAATTTGCAGATGTATACAATTGATAATACATTCCCCTTGCCTTCATCAGCTCTTCGTGGCTGCCTTCTTCTACAATATGGTTTCCCGACAGCACCAGAATCCGGTCTGCGCTGCGGATAGTGGACAGCCGGTGGGCGATGGTCAGGGTGGTTCTTCCTACGGCCAGCTTGTCCAGGGACTGGGATACCAGGTACTCGCTTTCATTGTCCAGGGCTGACGTGGCCTCGTCTAACAGCAAAATCGGGGGATTCTTTAAAAACACCCGGGCAATGCTGATGCGCTGCTTCTGTCCTCCCGACAGCTTCACTCCCCGTTCTCCCACATAAGTATCGTACCCGTCTTTTAACTCTGTAATAAAATCATGGGCTCCCGATAATTTTGCCGCTTCTATAACTTCCTCTCTGGAAGCCCCCGGCTTACCGTAAGCGATGTTGTCGTAAACCGTACCGGAAAAGAGGTAAACGTCCTGCTGCACTACGCCTACATTGGAGCGCAGGCTCTTTAACGTAAGCCCCTTAATATCCTGGCCGTCTATGGAGATCCTGCCTTTGGTGGTATCGTAAAATCTTGGAATCAGATTGCACAGCGTCGTCTTTCCGCCTCCCGAGGGCCCCACTAAGGCAACCTTTTCCCCTTTTTTAATCCGCAGATTAATATTGTCCAGAACCGGCGTATGATCGTCAGGATATTCAAAGCTGACGCCCTCAAAAACAATCTCTCCCTTTACATCTGTTAAGGGCTTTGCCCCTTCCTGGTCAAAGATGTCCGCCCCGGCGTCCATAATCTCTACGAAACGTTCAATTCCCGTCATACCCCGCTGGAACTGCTCTGCAAATTCGATTATCCGGCGTATAGTCGCCAAAAGAGTGGTAACGTAAAGGGTGTAAGCCACCAAATCTCCGGGAAGAATATAGCCTTTCACCATAAAAATGCCGCCTGCCACAAGAACCACAGCGTACATAATGCCGTCAAAAATCCTTACAGTGTCCTGGAAAGAGGCCATGTAAAAATACGTCAGCTTCTTAATATCCAGAAATTTCAGATTGTCCTTCTGGAATTTTTCAATTTCCACGTCCTCATTGGCAAAAGCCCGGACTACCCGGTTTCCCAAAAGGCTGTCCTCAATTCTGGCGTTGAGATCGCCGATATGGTTTCTCTGGACTTTAAAAGCCGCCCTTACCTTCAGATTAAACCAGGTACAGGAAACGGTCATAATGGGAATGCAGACAAAAATAATCACCGTCAGAGGCAGATTAATCCCCGCCAAAATAATAAAAGAAACCACTGCCTTTAAAAAGGCGATGAAAAACTCCTCGGGACAGTGGTGAGCAAACTCCGTCACGTCAAAGAGGTCGCTGGTGATTCTGGACATTAACTGC
Organism: uncultured Clostridium sp.; assembly: GCA_946498245.1. Taxonomy (GTDB): domain Bacteria; phylum Bacillota; class Clostridia; order Lachnospirales; family Lachnospiraceae; genus UMGS1370. The sequence continues at coordinate 95,700 of CAMMNN010000002.1, forward strand.
CCCACCTTAGTATTGCTGTAAAAGCTGTCTGACAGCTCCTGAAGGTGGACAAAGGCGTCCCGCCGCATATCCGTTTCGATTTTGGCTCCCATAATGTGGCCCGTATAGGCCATATAAAAGTAAGCCAGCCCGTCAAGCGCTCTCAGCCCCAGGTAAATAAGCCCTACCGTCACTACGGTTTTTACGGAAAGAGCCGCCAGGTTTTCCATGCCCGTATTGGTAATATACCGCATCATCAGGGGCAGGACCATTTCGCAAACAGTGGTCATGGAGGCGCACAGCAGGTCAAAAACCATAATTCCCAGATAGGGACGGTAATAAGGAGCAAAACGCGCAAGAAGGGTTCCCGTTTTCATATTTCTCGTATTCATTTTTCATAGTTCCTTTTCTAGTCTAAAAGGGCGGCACTGCCGCCGCAGATTGCAAACCTTTCAGGTGTCTTTTTTATTCTATCCTATTTTGTCAGGAAAAGAAACCACTTTTTCTATTCTTCTGGACGAATCTTCCCTTTTCTTTTATAATAGACAAAAAGAATTACAAAGGAGAATCACTGCTATGCCTTATTGTCCAAAATGCGATATGGAATTTGTAGAGGGAATTACCGTCTGCTCTGACTGCGGCGGACCTCTGGTGGAATCCGAAGAAGCGTATAAGAAAATGAAGAAGGAGGAAGACGCAGAGAAGGCCGCCTCCCTGGAAAATCTCCGGGCTGCCGAAGCCTCCTTAGAGGAAGAAACCGGAAAAAGCGCCGCTCCCCATGAAGATCCTCTGGCCCCTATGGGGAAAAAGTCTGTAGTCCATCCCGGCGTTTATATCGACGCCGCCCAGCGCTACGACGATATGAAGTCTTCCGCCTCCGCTTTTTACCTGGTAGGAGCCGGCTTTACCGTCTTTTCCGCTGTGTGCTGGATGGGCCTTATTTCCCTTCCCCTGCTGGTACGCATTGTCATTACCGTTATCGGCCTTGGTTCTCTGGCTGTGGGCTTTAAAACCACCCAGTCAGCCAAAAAGCTGGCGCCGGAAATTTCCGCTGAAAAGGAGCGTACCCAGTCCATTATCCAGTGGTTTACAGACACCTACACCGGCAAGGATCTGGACAGCCGCATCAGCGCCGAGCACTCCGATCTTTCAGAAGAGGAACGGAGCCTCAAGCGCTATGAGCTGATTCAGGATTACCTGGTAACCAATCACGATCTTCCGGATCCGGCTTATGTAGACGCTTTGGCGGAAGAAATTTACGGAAAGCTTTTCGAGGCTTAACCCCTTTCTTTCAGAAGGGTTTCGATTTCTTCTCTGGAGGGCATGACCCTGAGAGCCCCTTTCCGGGTGGTGATTAAGGACGCCGCCGCGTTGGCAAAGGTCAGCATACAGCGGAGTTTTTCCTCTGTCATGCCTTCCAGCCCGTTATCTAAAACGTAGTTCAGGACGCAGGCGCAGAATGTGTCCCCGGCTCCCGTAGTCTCTATGGTATTTTTCTGTAAAAAGGGCTTAACTTCCACTATCACATCTTCCGCCGCTCCTGCCGGCCGGTAATAAGCGCGGCTCCCATCTTTTCCCATAGAAACCAAAATCAGGGGGATGGAAAATTCCCGGCGGATACAGTTTACCCCTTCTGTGTAGTCCTCTTTTCCTGTCAGCCACTGGATCTCATTATCGGAAATCTTTAAAATATGGCACTTTCCCAGGCCCCAGCGAACCTGCTCTCTGGCCTCTTCCATATCCTTCCAAAGAGGCGGCCTCAGATTGGGGTCAAAGCTTATAATGGCTCCCCCTCTTTCTGCTTCCTCTACCGCCGCTTTCGTCGCCTGACGGACTCCCTCGTCCGTCATAGACAGGGTTCCGAAGTGGAACAGGCGGGTATTGCGGATCCGCTCCATATCCACCTCATCTTCTCTCAACATCATATCGGCACCCGGATTCCGGTAAAAGGAAAAGTCCCGGTCGCCGTCGGCAAAGGTGTGAACCATGGCCAAGGTGGTGTGGATCTCCTTATCGTAAACCAGGTTTCCTGCGTCGATTCCCACCTCTTCTACAGCGGATTTTAACATCTTTCCAAAAAAATCGTCCCCCACTTTTCCGATAAAAGCCGTCTTTTTCCCCAGCTTTGCCAGCATGGCAAGCACATTGCAGGGAGCGCCGCCGGGATTGGCCTCAAACAGCCCGTTTCCCTGGCTGCTGACCCCGTTTTCCGTAAAATCAATAAGCAGTTCCCCTAAAGCCACTACATCATACATTCTTTTTTCCTCCATTTCCTCAGCCTCCCGTTGTGGAAAAATGCTGATAATCTTTGCAGGTTGTCCAGTCTCCGCCCCATAAAAACCCATACTTTTCAAAAATCCGCACACAGGCGTCTCCCGCCTGGATTTTATAGGGAAATTCCTTTGTCCTATCAGAATAGACGCCGCTTCCCTCCGGGGAGCAGCAAAGCTTCCCCTGGGCGTCGGTTCTGACGTAAGGGTTATAAAGAGGATTAATATCCACCGCCACACCCAGGCTGTGGAGAGACAGCTTTTCCTTTCCCGGAACCTTCCGGAAGTTAAAGCAACTGGAATTATTGGCAGCCATAGACGCCTCGTCGTCCCCGCCGTACTCGTCAATGAGAAGCACCTTCTCTATGGGATATTTCTCCTGATACAGCTCCCAAAAAACTTCCAGAAGAGCCTGACTGACGCTTTTATCACAGATAAGCTCACCCACCGTCGTACCCTTTGGCCCCCAATGGAGCAGCCTCAGATAGCGGAGGCTTTCCCTGGGAACCGTGCAGTCCTCTTTAAAGGATTTTTTCCAAATCCTCTGGAAAATTTCGTCCGTAATGGCGGATTCATAGAAATACTTCCTGCCCTCTTCACCTAAGAAAGCGCCGCCGGCTGCCTGTTCCCCCGGCTGCAGCTCCTGTTCTTCTCTATTATCCATAATTTTCATCCCCCTTTCATCCTAAAAGCTGGCATAGATAAATGCCGACGGATCGTATCCTCTGCCGTAACATCCCCATATCAGTACCAGAAATGCCAGCACAGCGCAGGAAGCCCCGCATACTGCAAGGTTTCGCTCCTTCTTTTCTTTTTCCAGGCTTCGGGATACCGCCAAAAAAAGTATCAGGCCGCAGAGAAGGACTCCGCCGTCAGGCCCTGACAGCCCCAGAGAAGCAAGGCCTTCCCCGGTAAACAGTCCCAGATTGCCGGAAAACATACCTTTTAAGATCCCCAATGCCATTTTTAAGGAATCAGAGCGGAAAAATACAAATCCCACCGCCACCAGCACAAAAGTACGGAGTCTTTGAAAGCCCGTCCACAGGGGATGTTCCCGCCGGATCCCCGTTTTTTCATAAAATTTCTTCTGCCACGGCTCCGTCATCAAAGCCGCCGCCATAAGAATGCCATGGTACAGGCCGGATCCGATAATAAAAGTCCACTTCCCGCCATGCCACAATCCAAGGAGAAACCATACGGACAAAAGGGCCGCCGCTGCGGAAAGCTTTTTCCCCTGTTTCTTCCCCAGCCATTTCTTTCCAAAAGCTCCAATGGCCTGGAAAGCCCCGGTCTTTTGGAGGGGATACATGACAAAATCCCGGAACCACGCGCCCAGGGTCATATGCCATCTTCTCCAAAATTCCGCAATGGTACGGGAAGCAAAGGGCCTGCGGAAATTCTCCGCCAGAGAAACGCCGAAAAGCCGAGCCGTTCCCAGGGCAATATCCATAGCCCCGTTAAAATCCGTATAAAGCTGCAGGGCAAAGGCCACGGCTCCCAGAATCAGGAAGCTTCCGCTGTAGGTTTCATAATCCCCGTAAACCGTATTGACCATTACGGCCAGCCGTTCTGACAGTACCAGCTTTTGGAAGAACCCCCAAAGCATTCTCTCTAATCCGGCGAAGAAATTTTCCGCCGAAAAGCCCTCTCCCTGAAAAAGAGACGGCGATACTTCCCCATACCGGACAATGGGGCCCATGGCCATCTGGGGGAAGAAGCCGCCGAAAAGAGCCAGCCGCAGCGGATTTTTCTCCGCCTTTAAAATTCCCCAATAAACCTCTGTCAGATACCCTGTGAGGGTCAAAGTGTAAAAAGAAATAGCCAGAGGAGCGCCCGTTTCCACAGGTTCCCATTGGTATTCCCTTCCCGTCAGCCAGGAAATCTCTTCCATGGTGTAGCCCGGAAAATTTCTGTACTGGAAGGCTGCCAAAAGGACAAGGAGCACAGCCAGAGTTCCCCAAAAAAGCCCTTTTTCTATCCCTCCATCTGCCTCTCTGGTTCTTCCTTTCTCAATTCCCAGAGCCGCAATCCATACCAGGAAGGCGGAAACACCGTACACAAAAAGGCTTTTCACCCCGCCTGCCAGACACAGATACAGGGCGCTGGCCAGACATAAAAGCCCTGGCCTAAAGCCTTTGGGGCAGCCGTAATACAAAACCAGGAGAAGAATTAAAAACAGCCCGAAGCCATAGGATACAAAGGTCATTTCTTCTGCTCCTGTTTCCTGTCAATCAGATCCGCCATTTCCCCTACGTTTCCCATGGTGGTCACTTCTCCCATGGTAAATTTAATGTCAAAGGCATTTTCCACAGCTACAATGAGGTTAATGTGTTCCAGGCTGTCCCATTCCTCAATGTCCGCCGCTGTCGTATACTCGCTTACGTGGATTTCCGGATCGTCAAAAACATCCTGGAATACCTGATCCAGCCTTTCAAAAATCTCTTCTCTCGTCATCTTTCTTCCTCCTGCCCTCTTGTCTTTCTTACGTTCTTTTTATCCCAATAGCCCGGTTTTGGGGCGCATAGCCTTTTATCTCCATCTCCCAAATCCCGGCGCCGTCTTCTTTTTCTTCTATCAGGCCAAAGCCCATGGTTTTATAAAATTCCTTTACCATGGCGTTTTTGGGCGTGGGATAGTAATATCCCCTGACTTTGGAAATTCCTCTTTCTCCGGCCCTTCTGACCAATTCATCCAGCATAGCCTTTTCCATGTCCCGCTTTAATACCCGGCAGGACATAAGCCACAAAAGGATATGGAGAGTCTCCCCCTCCTGCTTTCCCAAAACCACGGAAACTACGCCGTTGTCCCCAAAGCGGTCCTCCAGCTTTCCGTACAGATCCAAATACTCTTCAGACTGAGCAAACTCCTTTAGCTGGGCTTCCGTATATCTTCTGGTGGTAAGATTAAACTGGTTGGATTTATTGGTAAGCTGGGCGATTCTTGCCATATACTCCGGAGGAAAGGATCCAATCTCCCCTTTCATCTCCAAAGATTCCAGGTATTGGCCGTAATCGGAAAAAGCGGCCTCCTGCCGTTTCCTCAGGGCGTTTTCCCGGTACATATCGTTCCGTTTCAGATCGTCCGCCGACAGCCTGACTCCCTCAAAGAAACCGGAACGGTCCAGGATCCGGATATAGCGCTCCGGCTGAGGCTGCTGGCCCTCTGTGATTTCCGGCGCCGCCGTCTGGGGGCACTGGGCCTTTACCATATGACGTTCCGCCGGGTTGTCGTCTACAAAGACCAGGGCGTCCTCCCCGATATTGAGTTCCTTTGCGATTTCCTTTAAATTTCTGTCCTTAGGCTCCCAATTGGCCTTCACGACAATAAAATCCTCCGGCTTTAAGATGCTGTCCGGCCGTCTCAGGCCAGCCAGGGCGTTTTCCTCCTGGTTTTTGGAATTGACGTTTAAAAGGATCCCCAGCTTTTTGCAGGCCTTTACATAGGTTTGAAATTCGCTGTAAACCTGGGCCATGCCCGTTTCCTGTCCAATCTCAATGGCCTCCGGCCCGTCGTCGCCCACTACGCCGCCCCAAAGGGTATTGTCCAGATCCAGAGCCAGGGCTTTTTTATTTTTTCCGTAAAGGGCTTTTACCATATTGGCCAGATTAAAAGCCAAATCCGGAACGGCAGGCACTGCGGGACTGCATTTATACATATGCCAGTACAGAGGATCGTCCCAACGGCTCAGGCCGTAATCGGCAGAGAGCCAATCAATATCCTGAATCAAAAAGTCTTCGTGTTCCGCTGCATACTGGCAAAACCTCTGGTTTAGCTGTCCCAAAAACCAGCCTCTGCCCCGAAAATCCCAGACGTCCATGTTTCCCATGAGGCGGAAAAAGGGCTTTTCAAAATTGTTCTGGATAATAGGACAGTGAAACCTGTCAGAAAGGCTTTCCCAGATCTGCCGGAAATGGTTCCAGATTTCGTCCAGCTTTTCTTCAGCCTTTTCCCTGGTATCCCCTGGGGCCGGAAAAGCTTTCTCCGGAACGTTCCGGCTGGTGGTATGAATATAAATCAAATCCGGCTGAAAGTCGGAAAGCTCCTGATTTCCAAATACTCCGTCCTCGTAGTAACGGTTATAGCCGGACTCGTAAAATTCTCCCTCAATGCCGTAATTTAACAGAAACAGCTCCAGCATCTGAATGACGTTGTGGGTTGTAGATCCGCCTAAAACAGCGATCCGTTTCCGGATCCGATCCGTTTTCTCTTCCAAAAGGAGCCTTTTGAGGCTCTTTCTTTTTTTTAGCAGGTAATTCCCGTCAAAGGGGTATTCCAGCTCCCTCATCCTATGATTTCCCCCTTTTTTCTAAGGCTTTTATCTTCACAAAAGGAGCTGCCCGCAGCAAGCTCAGACTCACGCCTGATGGCCTGTGCAGCAGCTCCGTCCGCCATTCCGTTACTTTTTCGCTACGTAATACTCATAAGCAATATCTACTACTTTATCGTTGTCAATGCCGCAGTCAATGACGATCTGGGAATTTCCCAGAGTCACGGTGTAAAGGCCCAGGCTTTCCACTGCGTCAGGGTAAGCTTTCTTTACGTCCCCGGGCGTCTGTCCCAGCTTAACGCCCTCTTCCGTAGCCGCGCCGTCTTTCAATACCACGGTCTGAATAATGGTCTTTTTGGCTTCGTTCTGGGTGGTGTAAATGTCAAAATCATCATACTGATATACCTTGTCTTTTCCTCCGTTGGCGCAGTTATTTAAGGTCTTAACCGCATCCGCTTTTCCAAGGCTGTCCAGCACCGGATCCGCCTCAGCTCCTACTGCAATCTGAACCTTATCCGCCGTAAAGGTGTAGGCCGTCTTTGCCGCCTCCGCCCATGTGCAGACGGTGGAACTAAAAACCGCCGCCGCTGTCAAGAAAACCGCCGCCGCTTTTTTTCCTTTTCTCATTTTCATTTCCTCCTGATTATCAGTATCTCTTTATCTTAATCTCTTCATCCTAATCTCTTTATCTTATGTTTACTCCGCTTCCTGATAGAATTTGGAAATATAGCCCAATTCCTCAAATTCCTCAGCCTGGAGAATTTTTTCCCCTTCATAGGCCTGAAGCCGCTCCTCATAATAAGCCGCCGTATCCGCCTCGTTTCTATGATCCGGTAAATTGTATTCTTCCTGAAGGACGGCGCCCAGATAGCGGGCTACCTTTTCCGCCCCATAGACATTTAAGTGAAGGCCTTCGTCATAGGTATCCCTTGACATATCCAGCCCCGTTTCCTCCATAAGCTCTAAAAAATTCAGGTACAGAAGCTGGTGTTCCTCAGCATAAGCCTCTATCTGCTCTTCATAAGGCTGAGGCCATTCCGGGTACAGGCTGGGAGCCTTCATAAGAACCAGGGCAATCCCTCTCTCCTGGCAGGCTTCCCGTATCCTATCCAGATACTCATAATTTTCTTCCGGAAAGGTGTAATCCGCCCTTCTCCTCTCTCTGGGAAATTCCCCGGCGGGCCGAATATCCGCCCGCAGATAATATCCCTGATAGGAGGTAAGGGGCTTCTCCTTCCAGCTATAGAGAAAATCTTCTTTTTCCAGGCTGCTCCATCTGGAATGGTAGCGGAGAATAGGAAAAATGTACTCTATTACATTCTCATCTTCCATGGCAGAAGCGGCAATCCCTTCCCATTTATTTTTCCCCCAGGCCATTCCGTCAAAGACAATGCGGTTGTATTCCTCCGTGTCCTGGGCCGCCGTTTCCATGGCCTGGACATTGAACAAAACCACTTTAGGCGTTTCCCGCTCCAGGGCGTCCATCAAAAGGTAGTAGGACTGAGATACCAGTTGGTTGGCGTTTCCCCGGATAAAGCTTGTAATTCCATATTCCCGCCAAAGCTCCATGGGGGAGATATTTTCATAGGACTCGCAGTTGCCGATAATTAACAAATCGTGGGAGGTTTGATCCCGGTAATATTCTTCTGTAAAATTGCCTTCTATGACGGCTCCCATATACTTGGGCATAAGGATCCTCTGAGCAGCGGCGGCCGCCAGCAAAAATACCGCCCCGGTCAGGATCCATGCCAGTAAAAGCCGTCCTTTTTCCTTCTTTTCCATCATTACGGCGTCGCCGGATAAGCGCTGACGTCAAAATTGTGGGCGCCCCAGGAATCCGCCCGAAGCTGGCCTGTGGTCACCAGACACCAACGGCCTCCGGTCCTTCTGGGGGTGGTATCAAAATGGTACCAGACTCCGTCCACATTTACCAAATTCCAGAAATGATCTCCGTCAGAAGCCCGGGTTACCCGGATATTCGGCATCCCGGCGGCCTCTAACAGATACTTTGACATAGCGTAGTATTCAAAGCAGTTTCCGCTGTGACGGCGGAACCCGTAGAGCGCCGCAGCCGCCTCGCCGCTTTCCGGTCTGAGTCCTCCGGTAGTGTAGCGCATATTTCCTCTGACATAATTATAAATTGCCGACGCCTTCTGGGGCTTTGTCATAGAGCTGTTGGTAATGGAGGCTACAATCTGAGCCGCTATAGCCTCTGCCTGAAGCTCTTCCTCCGTCTTATTGACAGCGGGATCCTCCACGGCCCCGTCTTCTCCCAAAACGTACTGAAGGCCGTCTACGGTAATGGTCTGGCCCTTTAACATTCCGCCGTCCGTACCCACGCGGTAACGCTTTCCGTCCGTCTCGATCCAGGTATTCACAGCCATATAGCCCTGGCTGTCAAAATAGTACCAGACCCCGTTTATCTTCTGCCAGCCGTCTGCATAATAGCTTCCATCATAATTCAGGTAATACCAGCCGTTTTCATCTTTTTTCCAACTGCTGACACCAGGCCCCGGCGCATCGCTTTCCTCTTCCGTGTAAACGCCAAGGGAATGCTCTTCCTGGGGCTCTTCTATCCAAACCCCATTGCCGTCAAAGCGTTCCTTCTTTCCGTCCACCAGGTAGCTTCCTGTTACCATACGGCTGTTGCCGTCAAAATAGTACCACTTGCCGTCGATTTCCCTCCAGGCATTGCGGACGTAAGAACCGTTTTCTTCTTGATACCGCCACGACGTAATTCCGTTTTCCTGCTTCTCCCAGCCCTGGGCCAAGGCCGGCCCTGTCAGGCTGACGGAAAGGATCGCTGAAAAAACCGCTGCAGCCGCTCTTTTCTTTTTCATTTGATGTTCCCCACTGCTCTTTTGATGTAAAATTTCCCATTAATTGGTTCTATTTTACCCCTCACAGCGGGATATTGTCAATATTCAGTTATCTCATAGCGGAAAGATTCATATTCCTCTTGAGGTACCGGGAGAAGGAGGCCGCCGTACATCAGCGCCGCTCCGGAATACACGGTTCCGTTTACCTGGTACATCCGCTCTTTTTCCAGTCCCTTCAGCTTTACCACCACCGGGGTAGGATTTGCCTGAAGCCGCGTCATTACGGCACAGAAAAGACCGTTCTTTTTTTCCTTATCCATAAACTGCCATGCCGTTACCCTGTCGTTTCCATAGGGGCCGGCCAGACGGTAATAGTCTCCCTCATGAACCAGCTCGTCGTACCGTTTGTACTCCTCCACCTGCTTCCGGATAATCTCTTTTTCCTCAGGGGTCATCTTCGTCAGATCCAATTCATATCCGAAGCTTCCGGCCATGGCTACGGTTCCTCTGGTTTCCAGAGGCGTACTGCGGCCCGTCTGGTGGTTGGGGCAGGCCGATACGTGGCTTCCCACAGTTCCAATGGGGTAGCCAAAGGAGGTTCCGTACTGAATTTTCAGACGCTCCATAGCGTCTGTATTGTCGCTGCACCAGATCTGAGGCGTATAATACAGCATACCGGCGTCAAAACGTCCGCCGCCGCCGCTGCATCCCTCAAATAAGATATGCGGATACTTTTTGGTCAGTCTTTCCAGGAGATCGTACAGCCCCAGAACATACTGATGGCAAACTTCGCCCTGACGTTCCGGAGGAAGCGCTGCGGAATAAATATTTCCCAGGCTCCTGTTCATGTCCCACTTAATATATTCGATATTGGCGGAGTCCAGAACGGCGCTCATGGATTCTTCAATATAATCCCGCACGTCTTTTCTGGAAAAATCCAGGACAAACTGTTCCCTGGAGATGTTTCCCTTCCGGCCGGGGAACTGCAAAGCCCAGTCCGGATGTTTCCGGTACAGATCGCTGTCCTCGGAAATCATTTCCGGTTCAAACCACACTCCCAGCTTCATTCCAAGGGCGTTAATCCCGTCCGCCAGTTCCTTTAAGGTACAGCCCAGTTTTTCTTCATTCACATACCAGTCGCCCAGTCCGGAATCGTCAAAATCTCTCTTTCCAAACCAGCCGTCGTCCATAACCAGCATCTCGATTCCCAGCTCTTTTGCGTCTTTGGCGATCTGCAAAAGCTTTTCTCCGTTAAAATCAAAATAGGTGGCTTCCCAGTTGTTAATGAGGATAGGCCGTCTTTTGTGAGCCCATTCTCCTCTTAAAAGGTGTTTCCGGATCCCGTCGTGGTAGTTTTGGGTCAATTGGCACAGCCCCTTTGAACTGTAGCTGAGAGCTGCTTCCGGAAGGGTAATCTCCTCTCCCGGCTTCAGGCCAAAGGAGAACATATCCGGGTGGATTCCCATTACCGCCCTGGTCTGGTGAATCTGATCTACTTCAATCTCCGCCAGAAAACATCCGCTGTATAAAAACATCATTCCGTAGCAGTCTCCCTGTTCTTCCGTGGCGTGACGGTCGCACAGGATCACAAAAGGATTGTGGTGGTGGCTGGACGCGCCTCTTATGCTTCCCACAGACTGCTTGCCGTGATAGAGCGGGTTTCTCTCTGTCTGGCGTTCCATAGCATGGCGGCCGTAAAAATGAATCCAGTCAAACTGATTCTGATTGAAATCCAGGCAGACGGACATGGCTTTCTCCAGCCGAATCTTTTCATTAGAAGCGTTTTCTACCTTAACGGCCCTGGTGATAATATCCTCTTTTTCTAAAACTCCGTAATACAAGATTACCCGGATATTGGTAACGGGATCTTCCAGAGTAATCTCCAGGCTCTCCCCTTCCCCTTCATCCCAAAACATGGCCGGAAGGCCGGGAAGACTGTACTTCCCAGGGTAAATCTTATGGGAACGGTAACGGAGATCCGTCACGCAGCTTCCATCGCCGTTGACAGTCTGAATGCTGTCGCAGCGGTAATCTCCGTTTCCAAAGCAGGAATATTCCTGAGGAAAATAATCCAGGGAAAAGCTTCTGTCTTCCTTCGCTTCATAGGGGTTTCCGGAAAAGCCTCTGTCCCGCCTCTGAATCAGATAAGATAAATCCGAGTCCGCTTCCAGCCTTTCTCCGTAATACAGATGAAACAAGAAGCCGAACTCTCCAATTTTCATCTGGTAGGTGGTACGTTCTGTCTGCAGATTAAATACCTTTGTCTTTTCATTGTACACAATAGCCATATTGGTATCTCCTGTTTTGTCATTTATTTTGCTTTGTTATCTTGATTTCAGAAATACGGGACTCAGGCTTTTCCATTCATTTTTATACCAGCCACAAAACCTCATACGGGCCAAGTAAAATCTGATTATTCCAGGATCTGACCCTGCGGCCGGTAAGAAGGTCTTCCATCTCTCCCGGAAGGCCAAACCAATCAAAATGGCAGGTATCAGCCCACTGTTCCTTTTCTGAAAAATTGGCCAGCACCATCATCTTGTCGCCTTTATGGAATCCGAATACAGCGGGATTTCCCATATCCACCGGAATGGATTTCAATTCAGAGGAAAAGACCTTGCTGCTTTTGCGAATTTCCAGCATCCGTCGGATTTCCGTAAAAATCTTCCCGGGAAGGGTACGGGTATCCTCTCTCTTTTCGGCGGCTTCCCAGTCCATCTTTCCTCTGTGAAGCCAGCGTGAATCATGGGCGATGGCCGGATCCTTTTTGTAGCTCCAGTCGTTTAACTGGCCCAGTTCGTCTCCGCTGTACAAAAGGGGGATTCCCGTATATGCAATAACAATGCTGTTCAGCAGCAGAATCCTCTTTACCGCCAATTCTATTTTATACTGATGCTTTTCATTGACAGCCTGCTCCAAGCCGCACATAGAGGCCATAGTGCCGCTGTTGCGGGCATCCAGGGTCACGGGATTAAACTCGTATAACTCTCCTATAGAAAAGCTTCCCGGAAACCTTCCTTCCATAAAGCGGATGATGAACTGTTTATGCTTCTCCGGATCCAGTCCCAGCTCCCGAATAATCTTCTCTTCAAATCCCCAGCCAATATCATCATGACACCGGGCATAGTTAATCCATACCCCATCCTCCGGGACGCCATAGTCAATAGAGAGGGATTTCTCCATAAGGCGTGTGTCCCTGGTGGCCAGACTGTTCCAAAGAAGCACCATCATAGATGCATTATACATCACATTGCACTCTTTTTCATCTGGTGTTCCAAAATATTTTACAATTTCGTGAGGTTCCACAATAGCTTCCCCTAAAAATACCACAGAAGGGCAAACTTCGTCAGCTATCATCCGCATCATCTTCAAAAGCGTATGCACTTGCGGCAGATTCATAGAGGCAGTTCCCAGCTCTTTCCACATATAAGGGATAGCGTCCAGCCGGAAAATATCCACGCCTTTATTGGCCAGAGTCAGCATAACCTCCGTAATTTTGTTAAAGACCTGGGGATTCCTGTAGTTGAGATCCCATTGAAATTCGTAGAACCGGGTCATTACATACTTATGGATGTCTTCGTAATATGTAAAGTTTCCCGGGGCCACCTCCGGAAATATCTGCGTAAGGGTCTTTTCATACTGATCCGGTATTTCCCTGGTATCAAACATATAGTACATATCCTGATAATCCGGATCCCCTTCCAGGCACTTTTTCGCCCACTCATGTTCTTTGGCCGTATGGTTTAACACAAAGTCGATACAGGTCCGAATCCCCTTTTTCTTTAGAAGCTGTACTACCCGTTCAAACTGTTTCATAGTCCCCAGCCGCTTTTCAATGGAAAGGTAATCGGAAACGGCGTAGCCGCCGTCGTTGTTTCCCTCTCTGGATTTCAAAAGGGGCATAAAGTGGACGTAGGTAACTCCCAAATCCGCCAAATAGTCGATTTTGCTTTCAAAGCCTTTGAGATTTTCGCTGAATTTATCCAGATACAGCATAATTCCGGCCATCTTTTCTGACAGATACCAGCTATTGCCCTGCTGATCCGCTTCCTTTAAATCCGCGCTTCTTTCTTTTTTTGCCTTTTCGATAATTTCTTCCAACTGGCCCCACCGGTAATTGGAAATGTCATTATCTCCGTATAATTCCACATAGTATTCCCGTAATGTTTTCATGTTTTTCCTCTCCCCGCTATTCTTCTACGGCAGTCAGCTCATAAATCCTGGAACTGAAGTCCAGAGCCGCCTCGGGATCTCTGAGATTCAGTTCGCTGCAGGAGCTGTCGGAAACAATCAGTCCCGCATTCTGCAGTTCTGCGCCGGTAAAGTCGCCTTTTCTGCCCTTTATTTCATAATGGAATCCCGGCTCCAGCCCCTTTAGCGAAAGCCGCTTAAAGCCTGCGTTTACTTCATTAAGTATCTTATAATATCCCACCAGAGCCTGCCTTTTATCCTCTGAAACCACCATCCAGGCAGCGCTCGTGCTGCTTTCAAAAGGACTCTTTAACCGGTAGAACGTGCCTTTTTGGATTAACTCCCGGTAGCCTTTCACCCAGGCAATCTGGCGGCGGACTTCCTCCTGCTCTTCCTGTGTCAGTTTGTTTAAGTCAAGTTCGTATCCGAAAGCGCCAAAATATGCTACGTTGCCTCTCGTGGACAGGGGCGTCACCCTGCCAAGCTGGTGGTTAGGCGAAACGGACACGTGAGCCCCCATGCTGCTGATGGGATAAGCATAGGAAGAGCCGTACTGGATCTTCAGCCGTTCTATAGCGTCCGTGTCGTCGCTGGTCCATGCCTGAGGCGCGTAGTACAGCATACCCGGATCAAACCGTCCGCCTCCGCTGGCGCAGGACTCAAAAAGAATGTGGGGGAATTTCCGGTTCAGCCGTTCATAGAGATCGTAAACGCCCAGGATATAGCGGTGGTAAATCTCCCCCTGCTTTTCCGCCGGATAGGCTCCGGAGAAGCATTCCGTAATAGACCGGTTCATATCCCATTTAATGTAGGAAATTTTTGCGTTCTCCAAAATCTCCGACATTTGTGCGAAAATATGATCCACCACTTCTTTTCTGGAAAAATCCAATACCATTTGGTGTCTTCCCAGAGAATGGCTTCTTCCCGGCGCTCCCAGTACCCAGTCGGGATGGGCCCTGTAAAGATCGCTGTCTTCATTGACCATTTCCGGTTCAAACCAGAGGCCGAATTTCATTCCCATAGCCTCTATCTTTTCCGACAGTCCGGAAATTCCTTCGGGAAGTTTTTCCCGGTTGACATACCAGTCTCCCAGTCCTGCGAAATCCGTGGTTCTCTTGCCAAACCAGCCGTCGTCCAGCACCATCAGCTCTACGCCTAATTCCTTAGCCTTCTCCGCAATTTTCAGAATCTTCTCTTCCGTAAAATCAAAATACGTAGCCTCCCAGTTATTAATGAGAATGGGGCGCACTTTATCCCGCCATTCTCCTCTGGCCAGTCTTGTGCGGTACAGCCGGTGGAAGGTCTGGCTCATGGCGTTTAGCCCTCTGTCGCTGTAAACCCATACTGCCTCCGGCGTCTGGAAGGTTTCCCCCGGTTCCAAATCCCAGCAGAATCCTCTGGGATTAATCCCCAAGGTCATGCGGACTGCCCCATAAGTATCCGCTTCCGCCTGAGCCAAGAAATTTCCGCTGTATACCAGAGAAAATCCCATGGCTTCCCCCTGAAATTCATCGGCGTTAGGACGCTTTAAAATTACGAAGGGATTTTGATGGTGGCTGGAATGGCCCCTCATGCTTTCTACTGCCTGAATCCCCATTTCCAGCCGTCTTTTTCTCACTTCCCTTTCCCGGGACCAGGCGCCGGAAAACTGGATCCATTCATAATCCATATCCGGAAGATCCAGACATAAACTCATAGCGGAGTTAAGCTGAAGATATTTTCCTCCGAAATTTTCAAATCTGGCACTGCGGGCAATGGCGTTTTCATGTTCAAAGATCGTATACAAAAGCGTCAGCTTTACTTCCAGCACCCGGTCCTGAAGAACCAGTTCCAGAGTCGTCGCCTCATCCTCGGACTCCGTATAAGTAGCCGGAAGGCCGGGAAGCTCCGGCTTCCCCTGTATAACCTGGTAGCCAGTCAACGCGAAATTGGAAATCCGGCTTCCGTCCTCCCCAATGATTTCATAAGCCGGCTGTCTGAAATCCGTGGATCCAAAAGACGGATACTCCTGTCTTGCGTGTTCCAGGGTAAAAGAAGGATCTTCCTCTGAAACGTAAGGCGTCATAGGCCGGACAGCCTTTTCGTGGAGATAGGCGTAAGACCGGCCCTCCTCCAAACGTTTCCCAGCGTAAAGCTGCAGCAGTGTGCCTGACTCCGTATACCCCATAATATAACTGATATTGTTGTTATATAGATGAAACTGCTTAAATCCTTCACTGTACTCTATTCCCATAATGCGCTCCTCTCTGGATGAATCGTCATTGAAATCATTGTAAAAACAGTATATAATAAAAATAATCTACATAAGGAGGATAACAACATGAATTTTCTCAGCAACGACAGCTTTCTGGGGCGGATACTGGATAAGGTAAGCACCTTCGTGCTGCTGAACCTCTGCTTTATGATCTGCTGTCTCCCTGTTGTTACCATAGGCGTATCTTTGACTTCCCTTTACTATGTGGTTCTCAAAATGCACAAGGACAAGGAGGTTTCCGCCCTAAGGCTCTTTTTCAGAAGTTTCCGTCAAAACTGGAAACAGTCTACCGCTGGCTGGTTAGTCATCCTTTTTCTTTTCTTAGCTGCATGGATGGAGCACCGGTTTTTCCCTGGTTCTTCTCCGCTGGCCATGGTATTTTCCGTCAGTATCCTGATTTTGCTTTTTGCGGCCTTTCTGCTTTTTCTCTATCTTTTTGCCGTTATTGCGGCTTTTCAGAACACCTTAAAGGCCCTGATTTTTCATTCCTTTTATTTTGCTTTCCACAAAATCGGATACTTTTTGGCTATTGCCGCAATTTCCTGTATTCCCATGTATTTTACACTGGTAGACGCCCAGCTCTTTCCCGTCTATCTGTTAATCTGGCTTCTTTGCGGCTTCTCTCTGACTGCCTGGATCAATGCCTGGTTCTTTTACCGGCTTTTCCGGCCTTATCTGGAAAAGGACAGTTCTGAGTCTTCCTCAAACGCCGATTCCACACCCGATACTTACGTATTCTAAAGCAATTTTTAAGGCTTTATCTCTATAAAGGAGGCTGCATATGGAATCCAACACTTCCAACATACCCCTGGTCATCTCCCCTAAAAAAACCGGTTATTTCGTCACCACAACCTATCGGGTCATGGATTACATTAACCGTCAGACCAACGATCTGGTACTCACCTGCTGCGGACGGGAACACTTCGTCAAATTCAAAAAGTTTGGTCCGGAAGCCCGCCCCGGATACCACGTACACTTTATCCTTTCCGGCAGCGGCTATCTTCAGATAGAGGCCGCCCCCCCTATCCGGTTGTCAAGGGGGCAGATTTTCGTTGTCCGTCCCGGTGTCATTACTTCCTACTGGCCTGATGAAGAGTCTCCCTGGGAATACACCTGGGTCACTTTCGAAGGAGAGAACGCCGCTTCCTACATGGAAAAAGCCGGGATGCCCGAAGGCGTTTACGTCCGGGATTCTATTCTTCACCCTGAGGATTACTCCGCCTGTGTTGAAGAAATCCTCAGTGTCCCGGAGCTTACGTTTGCCAACGAATTAAAGCGTACAGGACTGCTGTTTTCCATCCTTTCCCTTTTAATCAGCTCCTATGCCACCCGTTCTTACGGAACAGCCAATCATTATGACTATTCCCCTAAGGTCTACGTGGCCCATGCTATGGATTTTATTCACCACAACTATTCCCGCCTGACCATCAATGAACTGGCCAGAAGCATCGGAATCAACCGTTCCTATTTAACCTCCATTTTTAAAAAGGAGGTAGGGGTTTCCCCTCAGGAATACCTTGTGCAGTACCGGTTGGATCAGGGAGCTAAACGTCTCGCTTCCACCGATACCCCCATTAAAGACATCGCTCAGGACATCGGATATGACAATCCCCTGACATTTTCAAAAATCTTTAAATCCCGCTTTGGCTGCAGTCCCCAGGCCTATCGCCAGAACCAGAAAAAATAAATTTACCATCACTGAAAAAGACAGCCCGGAATGCTACGCACACCGGGCTTATTTCTGCTTTCAAGCTGCTTTCCAGCTAAATTACAGCTTTCCGCCGGAGGTGGCGATACCTTCGATAAACTGCTTCTGGAAAATCAGATATAAAACAATCATGGGAACACATGCCAGCAGCGACGCCGCCATAAGCTGGGGGTAATTGTTGCTGTACTGTCCCTGCATTTTTGCCAGAGCAGCGGACAGCGGCATAACGGTTCTGTTACAAATCAAAGGCCACATCAGGTCTTTGTAAGCGAATACTGCGGTAAAGATTCCCAGTGCCACCATACCGGAACGGGTCAGAGGCGCCATAATGTACAGGAAAGTCTGGCCGATGTTGCAGCCGTCCAGACGAGCGGCCTCTTCCAGATCCTTGGGAAGTCCCATATAGGACTGACGCAGCAGGAAGGTTCCGAAAGCTGTTACCAGACCTGGGAAAATCAGTGCGAAAATCGTATCCAGCACGTGGAGGTTACTTACCATTAAGTACTGGGGAATGATGAAAATCTGTCCCGGAACCATCATCTGGAACATAACCAGGGAGAACATCAGATTTCTTCCCGGGAATTTCAGTCTTGCAAATGCGTATCCGGCCATAGTAGCTGTCAATACGGCGCAGATTACACGGCCTGCAATTAACAGGATGGTATTTAAGTACAACTGCGGGAAGTTCATGTTATTGATTACTTCCGTAAAGCTGTCGGTTCTCCATACTTCCGGGAAAATAACAAAGGGATCCACGCTGGTAGATTCCGTTACTGTTTTGAAAGCCGTAAGGATCATCCAGATAAAGGGTACCAACATTGTAATGCTGACCAGAATCAGGATCACATGAATTAAAATATTTACAAGTTTTTCTTTGCGTTCCATATTCCTTCCCCCTTTTAATTGTAGTAAACCCATTTCTTCTGAGCGTACATCTGGAATACTGTAATGGCCATGATAATTACCAGAAGCAGAACTACGATGGCGCTTCCCAGACCCTTGTTGTTATTTACAAAGGAGTACTGGTAGAACAGGTATACTAAAGACTGGGTTTTTGCAAGAGCCGGATTGTTTTTGTCCATTACCATGAAAATCAGGTCAAATACCTGCAGGGCGCCGATAACTCTCGTTACCGTTACGAAGAAAATCGTCGGCGACAGCAGCGGAACCGTGATATGGAAGAACTGGTAAATTCCGTTGGCGCCGTCAATGCTGGAAGCCTCGTAATAGTCTCTGGGGATTTCCTGAAGGCCTGACAGGAACAAAACCATGTTGTAACCGATAATCGACCAAATACCGATAACGGCAATGGAGAACACGGCAATCTTCGGATCTGAAATCCAGTTGATATGGGTTCCGAAAAGGTTGTTTAACAGACCGAACTCGGAGTTAAACAGCCAGCGCCATACCATAGCTACAGCCGCGGGAGCCGCAACCATAGGCAGGAAGAAAATGGTACGGTAAGCCGATCTGCCTTTCATTTTGCGGTTCAGCAGAACTGCCAGCAAAAGGGCAATAATAAGAGAGAAGGGAACTTCTACAATGGCGTACTTAAAGGTATTCAGCAAGGACTGCCATACCTCTCCGTCCGTTAAAATCCTTTTGTAGTTTTCTGCTCCGATAAAAATATTACCCCGTCCGAAATCTCCGGTTTTAAAGAAGCTCTCGTAAATGGTTTTAAAAATCGGGTAAATGTTTAATACAATCAATCCGATCATGGTGGGAAGAATAAAAATCCATCCCCATATGCATTCATTCTTTTCTCTGGGCGTCATTTTAAACTTTACTTTCGCCGCTTTTTTATTGTTATTTACAACACTCGCCGCGCTTGCCGCATTTTTATCTGTCTTTGCCACGCTAACCACTCCTTTTTATGAAAAGCAAGGGGCTGCCCTGTGGCAGCCCCCGACGATTACTGGGCTTCTTCTGCCAGACACTTATTCATGTCTTCAGCCGCTTTCTTGCAGGCTTCTTCCATAGTCGTATTTCCGTTCCATGCCTCTTTTAAGTCAGCCACTACCATGTTCCACCAGGTCAGGGTTGCTCTGGTTGCCGGCCGGAATACCAGTTCTCCGTTCAGCATATCCAGATAAGGCTGAAGGTTAAATACGTCTGTGTTGTTCTTCCACTCGTCAGATACGCCAGTGTAAGCCGCCATGGTAACGCCTAACTGAGCCTGCTTTAACTGCATATCCTTTGTTCCGAACCATTCAATCAACTGCCAAGCGCCTTCGGGATTGTCGGTATTGGCATTAGCCGCCCATCCAAGTCCGTTGTAAAGAGAAATCCGCTTGCCGGTTTCCGCATCTTTGGGAAGAACCGCTACGTCACAGTTTGCCGCTATGTACTCGTTTTCCTTGAACGCCGGAACCATCCAGGAACCCTGGCTCAGCATCGCAATCTTACCAGAGGAAAGAAGTACGTCCGTACCAGTTTCCGCCATTACCGTTGCCGGAGGCATTGCGTCTTTAATCAGCTTATCTACAAACTCCATGGCTTTAATGGTATTGGGATCATCCATTCCGGATTTGGTCTTATCCTCTGATAAAACATAGCCGCCCATGGAATAGATAATGTTCATATAACCATCCTGCTCGTTGCTGGGATTCATAGCCGTTCCGTACTGGCTGCCGTCCTCTTTGGTCAGCTTTACAGCCGCATCATAGAAGTCATCCCAGGTCCAATCCTCGTTGGGATAGTCCAGACCAGCTTCGTCAAACATGGTCTTGTTGTACCACAAAGCAATGGTATCAATGTCTTTAGGAATAGCGTAGGTCTTTCCGTCGTACTGATACAGCTCCTTGATCTCATCCGGGAACTTATCCATTTCCAGTTTCTCGCTGGCAGCAACCCGATCCGTCAGATCCAGAAGGATACCGTTGGACATATATTTCTGAACTTCATTGGAATGCATCCAGAATACATCAGGCATATCGCCGCCGGAAGCGCCTGCCTCCAAAAGCGTCCAATACTGATCCCAGGTAATAACCTGAACCTCAGCCTCGATACCCGTAGCAGCCGTGAAATCCGCTACAATCTGATCCAAACCTGCCTTCTGTCCGTTGTCCCAGATAGCAACGGTCAGCTTTCCGCCTGCATTGCCGCCGGAAGAAGCGCCCTCTACGCTTCCTGATGCTTCTGTTCCGCCGGAACCGCCGCAGGCGGCCAGTGAAAGGGCCGTAACACCCGCCAATGCCAGAGCCGTCAGCTTTTTAACTTTCTTTCTCATACAATACCTCCGCTTTCATTTACTTTTGTTGCTTTTGTACGCTTTTCATAAATTGATTATATATTTTTTATGCATTTCGGTACATGGACTCATGTTGCAGAAGTATAGACTCATGTTAGATTTATATAAAACTTACGTCTCCTGAAAAGACTTTTGTGCAATAGGAAATTCTTCTGAATTTCCCATAGAAAAAAAGCCGCTGCAGGATTCCCTGCAGCGGCATGACTGCCAATTGTATTTATTTATAGCAAACGATCTTTCCGAAGTCTGGCTTTAAGGAAGCGCCGCCTACTAAGCCGCCGTCAATATCCGGCTGGGCGAAAAGCTCTGCAGCGTTTCCGGCATTTACAGATCCGCCGTACTGGATGCGGATTGCTTCTGCAGTGGCTTCGTCATAGATTTCGCCGATGCAGGCGCGGATTGCTGCGCAGACTTCCTCTGCCTGAGCCGTAGTAGCGGTCTTTCCGGTGCCGATAGCCCAAATAGGCTCATAAGCGATAACCGTTGTCTTAGCCTGATCTGCCGTTACATTTAAGAAGGCAATCTTAATCTGCTGGCGGATCCAGTCAATGGTGATCCCCTGCTCTCTCTGGGTCAGAGTCTCGCCGCAGCAGATAATGGGTGTAATCCCGTGTTCCAGAGCTTTTAAGACTTTCTTGTTGACGGTTTCGTCCGTCTCCGCAAAGTACTCTCTTCTCTCAGAATGGCCGATAATTACGTACTGAACTCCTGCGTCCTTTAACATCTTGGGAGAAATCTCTCCGGTGTAAGCGCCGCTTTCCTCATAGTACATATTCTCTGCGCCGATATGGATATTGGTTCCCTTTGCAGCTTCCATAGCCGGGATAATGTCAATAGCCGGTACGCAGAATACTACGTCCGCATCTTCATTTCCAACCAGGGGCTTTAAGGTATTTACCAGTTCAACCGCCTCAGTAGGGGTCATGTTCATTTTCCAGTTTCCCGCAATAATTTTTCTTCTCATAGCGTTACCCTCTCTTAATTTTTAGGAATCCTTATTTATCGTTTGCAGCCGCTACTCCCGGAAGCTCCTTGCCCTCTAAAAATTCCAGAGATGCGCCGCCGCCAGTGGAGATATGGCTCATCTTATCGCCAAAGCCCAACTGATTAACTGCTGCTGCGGAATCGCCGCCGCCAATAATGGTAGTTGCGTCGGTTTCTGCCAGGGCCTTTGCTACGGCAATGGTTCCAGCCGCCAGAGTCGGGTTCTCAAATACGCCCATGGGTCCGTTCCAAACAACGGTTTTCGCGGATTTTGCTGCGTCTGCGTACAGTTTTGCAGTTTCCGGTCCAATATCCACGCCCTCTTTGTCTGCAGGAATGGCGTCTACGGAAACAACTTCCGTATCAACGGGTGCGTCAATGGGATTGGGGAACTCGGATACCAGTACGGTGTCAACGGGAAGCAGCAGCTTCTTACCCAGCTTCTCCGCCTTTTCAACCATCTCTCTGCAGTAGTCGATCTTGCTGTCGTCTACCAGAGATTTGCCGATTTCCTTGCCCTGAGCCTTTAAGAAGGTGTATGCCATACCGCCGCCGATAATCAGGGTGTCGCATTTCTCCAGAAGGTTGGAAATAACGTTTAATTTATCTGCAACCTTAGCGCCGCCCAGAATTGCAACGAAGGGGCGAACCGGATTTTCAACGGCATTGCCCAGGAAATCGATCTCTTTCTGCATTAAGTAGCCGACTACAGCCGTATCAACGTACTGGGTAACGCCTACGTTGGAGCAGTGAGCTCTGTGGGCGGTACCAAATGCGTCGTTTACATATACGTCGCACAGGGAAGCCAGATCTTTGCTGAACTCCTCGCCGTTCTTTGTCTCTTCCTTGCGGTAGCGGGTGTTCTCCAGAAGGATTACATCGCCGTCCTGCATAGCCTCAACGGCTGCTTTTGCATTGGGGCCCACAACTTCTGGATCCGCTGCAAACTTTACTTCCTGGCCTAACAGCTCGGAAAGTCTTACGGCTACGGGAGCTAAAGACAGTTCCGGCTTCGGCTCTCCTTTGGGTTTCCCTAAGTGGGAGCAAAGAATCACTTTTCCGCCGTCAGCAATCAGTTTCTTAATCGTAGGCAGAGCGGCTACCAGACGGTTTTCATCGGTAATCTTTCCTTCCTTTAACGGTACGTTAAAATCGCATCTGCAAAGAACGCGTTTTCCTTTTACATTAATATCATCAACAGATTTTTTGTTAAGCATGGGACTGACTCCTTTCATTCTCATAAAAAAGTGTGCGCTTGGCGCACACTCGCGCCAGAGCGCGGCTGCGTCAGCAGCCATATTCCCTTGCGCAGCGTGCGCCTCCCGCGAAGCGTTTTTCATTTCATAGAAACGAAGTTTCCTATGAAATAAATAAAAAGGATCCGGTCCATAAGACCGGACCCTTTAGGTCAAAGGTTCATTATGCTAATTCAGCAAAATATTTAATGGTTCTTACCATCTGGCTGGTATAGGAGTTCTCGTTGTCATACCATGAAACAACCTGTACCTCGTATAAGTCATCGCTGATCTTGGAAACCATAGTCTGAGTAGCATCGAACAGAGAGCCGTATCTCAT
This sequence comes from uncultured Clostridium sp., assembly GCA_946498245.1. Taxonomy (GTDB): domain Bacteria; phylum Bacillota; class Clostridia; order Lachnospirales; family Lachnospiraceae; genus UMGS1370. The sequence continues at coordinate 118,997 of CAMMNN010000002.1, forward strand.
GCCGATAACGTCAGAAGAAACGATAGGATCCTCGTTGTAGCCGAAGGACTCGCAAGCTGCTGCCTTCATAGCTGCGTTGATGCCTTCAACGGTAACGTCTGCGCCCTTAACAACAGCGGTTAAGATGGTGGTGGAACCGGTAGTAACCGGAACACGCTGTGCGGAACCGATGAGCTTGCCGTTTAATTCCGGAATAACCAGGCCGATTGCTTTTGCAGCGCCGGTGGAGTTGGGAACGATGTTAGCAGCGCCGGCTCTTGCTCTTCTTAAATCGCCCTTTCTGTGGGGGCCGTCCAGAATCATCTGGTCGCCGGTGTATGCATGGATGGTGCTCATGATACCGGACTGAATGGGAGCATAGTCATTTAATGCCTTTGCCATAGGAGCCAGACAGTTGGTGGTGCAGGAAGCTGCAGAAATAATCTGATCGTCCTTGTCCAGAGTCTTCTCATTTACGCTGTATACGATGGTCTTTAAGTCATTGCCTGCCGGTGCGGAGATAACAACCTTCTTTGCGCCTGCGGTAACGTGAGCCATAGCCTTGTCCTTCTTGCAGTAGAAGCCTGTACACTCCAGAACTACGTCTACGCCCAGTTCTCCCCAAGGAAGGTCTGCTGCGTTGGGTTCTTTGTAAATGGTAATGGTCTTGCCGTCAACAATGATGCAGCCCTCGCCTGCCTCTACAGTATGCTTGCCTTCGCCAATGTGGCCGCAGTAACCGCCCTGAGCAGTATCATACTTTAACAGGTTAGCCAGCATCTTCGGATCAGTTAAGTCGTTAATTGCAACAACGTCATATCCCTCTGCTCCAAACATCTGTCTGAATGCCAGACGACCGATACGGCCAAAACCATTGATTGCTACTTTTACTGCCATGATTCATTTCCTCCTATTGAAAAACTTGTTAAATATTAATCAACCTATCGTTTATTGTACAAAATTTTCCCGGAAATAGCAAGCCCTTTTTTGAAAATACTGTTACGTTTTTGCGACTGTTCTGTCAGGTCTTTTTCTTCCCTTTCCGCGCTTTTTCTTGCCTTTCCCTCAAGATTTGTTATACTGGAATATATCCCTTCAGGAAAGGCAGGTTTTTATATGTATATCACCGACACCCATGTCCACACGGAATTTTCGGCCGATTCTTCCGCCCCTGTCCGCAGCCAGATTGAGCAGGCCCTCCATTTGGGAATGACGGAAATCTGCATTACGGATCATCACGATCCCGATACCCCTTTTACGGATCTGGATTTTACGCTGGATCTGGAACAGTACGTTCCGGCCATGGAAGCCATACGGGAAGAATATAAAGGAAAAATCCGGGTTCTCATTGGCATTGAGCTGGGGCTTCAGGCCCACATTGCGGATCTGCTGGCCTCTGTTGCCGCCAACTATCCCTTTGACTACATTATCGGTTCCAGCCATTTCGTAGACGGGGCGGATCCCTATGATCCTTCCTTTTTTGAGGGCTGGTCCCAAAAGGAAGCTCTGGAACGCTATTTTGAGGCCACCCTGAACCGGGTCCGTACCATTCCGGATTTTGACAGCCTGGGCCATTTGGACTACGTCGTCCGGTACAGCCCCAGCAAAAACCGCTTTTATTCTTATGATCAGTACCGGGATTTCATCGATCCCATTCTGTCCGCCCTCATTGAACAGGGAAAGGGGCTGGAATGCAATACCGGCGGGTATAAGTACGGCCTGGGACAGCCCAATCCCTCTGCCGACATTCTGAAGCAGTACCGGAAAATGGGCGGCGAAATCGTCACCATTGGCTCTGACGCCCACGAGCCCCGCCATCTGGGATACTCCTTTTCCCAGGCTCAGGAGCTTTTGAAGGAATGCGGTTTCCGCTATTATGCCGTTTACCACGGCCGAAAGCCCTGTTTTTATGCGCTGTAACAGTGCTGCTCACCGCCAGAAAGAAAAAGAGTACCCCGGCTGTCAAAGACGCCTTTTCTCTGCGCCTTGCTGCCAGGGTACTCTTTCATTCTCCGATTATTTTATTTCAATTATTTTACGTTCTTAATCAGTTCAATGAGATCCAGAACTTCATCAGTGGGAACCATCTGGGCCGTTACTTTCACGCCTTTGTCCGCCAGATACAGGAAGTTATCCATATCTTCTTCCGTCAGGCTCACTGCCTTTTTCACCATTTTGGTGTTCTGCTTTCCTCCCATATTTCCTACGTTGACACATTCCATATGGAAGCCTTTGTCATACATATCCCGAATGGTTTTGGGGCTTTTGGCAACGATAAAGACTTTCTCTCCCTCGTATTTTCCTGCGCAGAGATTGGCCGCTGCCCGCTCCGCCGTCAGAATGGAGAGCTTGCACTGTTTGGGGCAGGCCATTTTCAGGGCCTCTTTATTGACTACGTCTTTTACAACCAGATCGTCTACCACCATGATTCTGGTAGCTTTGGTAGTCAGGCTCCAAACGGTGGCCACCTGTCCGTGGATTAACCGGTCATCAATTCTTACGTTTACGATTTCCTGCATTATTATGGGCTCCTTTCTTTTCTTCCTATTTCTTAATCTTTACAAAAATGGGAGAAGTCCAGGCGGCGTCGCCGTTCTTCTGCCAGATCCTCAGACGGACATTGCAGTCCTGGTCAAATTTCATCTTTTTGGTATAGGCAACGTCATAAGAACTTTCCGGATAAGCCTTATTGACCCGGATTTTATAAGCGTTGTGCCACCAGGGATCGTCCCGGTAATGTTCCAGTTCTCCCCAGGTTTCTCTGGTAAGCTTTTTTACCTCGTCCCAGAGACCGAATACCTTTGTGCTGCAGAGCATATCCCGAACCTTCATAGGATACTCTTTTCCGTCTATCCAAAGATGGATCACGCTGTCCACGTCTGCCTCTACTTCAAAGATAAAGCCTTCTGTGGTTACGTTGCTGGGACCCATCCATTTTCCCGTAGCTGTGGACTGGTAGGTGGTTACGTGAAACTCGCAGCTCTTTTCGTCCTGTTTTACAACATCCTGGCCAAAATTATTCCAGCATTTCTCGACTCCAAGAAGTTTTCCTTCCGTTTCCAGACGTCCCGTCCACTCCTTCATCCACTGATCCTTATATACTCTGGTGTCCGGGCCCCAGCCCAGTTCCAGGCGGAATTTAAAGCGGATTACGCCTTCCGGCTTTTCTTTTTCCCATTTTCCGGAATGGACTACCATCTCTTCTAAAACGTTGTCCTTTACAATTTCAATTCTGTCTACGGCTCCCGTCCCTTTCACATGGAAGGAAAGCTCTTCCTCTCCGTCAGTTTCCAAAACGCCGCCCATAACGGTATCTCCAATGGAATAATCCACTTCAATGCGGCTCTGGGAAACCCCGTAAGTACGTCGGTTTATAAAAGCGTCCCAAATAGCTTCCTTTGTGGCGTCTTCCGCCAGAACGCACATACTTCCGTGTTCAAAGACTCCCGGAACGCTGTGGTTGTCCCCTGCTGCTATAACGCCTACGTGCCAGCCTTTTTCCAGGCCTTTCTCATATGTCGTCTCACCGGTTCTGGGGCCCATGTGAACGTGGCGGTTCATGGCCAGGGGGCCGTCGTCGTTTTCACTGCAGCCGTGGCTGGAATAGATTTCAGCAAAGGGTGAAAATTCTTCATTGTGGGTATCCCAGTTTTTTCCTCTGGATCCAGGCTGATATGCCAGATGGTGGGGAATACCGATAACAGGCTGGCCTTTATAGGCTGCCGCCAGCTCTTCATACCGCATGGGGTGCTGCTGTTCTCCGTCATTTTTCAGGAAAAATACGTTGTGATCGCCGTCCAGTCCGGCTCCCTGCCATTCATAACCCATGAACATGGGGAAGCCCTCCCGGTCAGCCTGCTCCGCCAATTGGCGAACCTGCTCCCAGTCAGCCGCAATTGCCTCATCATCATAGCGATCCTCTACTTTTATGCCAAACTCCGTAGGCTTCATATAAAAAGGATAATAGGCAATGGGCCAGAAATCCATGGTCTTTTTGATCTGTTCATACCACAGCCCCAAGGCCTCCATCTGCTCATGATGAATATTGCTGTGCATGTCTGTCCAAAGTTTTTTATATTTCATGGTCTTCTCCTCATTCTGCGGGTTTATGGCGGGCTGCCTCCGGCGCCGTTACTACGGCTGATTCCTTTGGATGCTTCACCTTTCCCCACGTTTTTAAGCGCTGATGCCGCCGGATTTGAGTCTTTTCCCTTGCCAGACAGGCGGCGGCTTCCTCCTCCGGCAAAAAATATTGCTCCGCTTCCTGAATCATGTCCCGGCATTTTCCGGAGAGATCTTCTGTTTCTTCCGGATCCTCTAAAAGATGGAAAATGCGGAAGCGGCCATTGATTCGGGTAATTTTATAAGGAAATAAAATAACGGCTTCCGCCATCAAAAGTTCTCCGTCCTTTTCCAGTATCTGTTGGATACGGACAGGCCTTCCCTGGGCGGAAAATACTTCCGGGCAAGTCATATTCCCACATTCCGGCTCTCCGGCAAGCCTCACAATCCCGTTGGAAATATCCAAAAGGCTGAGGGGTTCTGTTATTTTCCGGAAGCCGGCGCCCGTTTCATAGGGAAGGCTGTTTTCTGCGAAACAGTTTCCGCTTCCGGCAGCCAGAAAGGGAACTCGGACGGCGTCTTCATATAGAGTCTGCTTTCCGAAAATCCTCCGTTTTCCCAACTGCTCCCCGTGATCCGAGGTATAGAGAAAGGCGTATTCCTTTCCCGCATTTTTTTCCAGACGGCAAAAGGCGTCATATAACTCTCCCACATAACCGTCCAGAGTTTCTACCAGACCGCAGTAGGCGGCCCTGCAGCTTGCGGCTTTTTCCTCAGTACAGCTCTGAAGGTAGCCGCTGTATTCGGGAAGAGCTTCCCTCTGCAGCCCTTTTTCCCAGTCAGTCCTTTCCGGGCCGGCTTCTGCCAGACGCTTCATATACTTTTCGTAAAGCTTAGGGCTGCAGGCAAAGGGAAAATGGGGGCCGTAGAATCCTGCCACCAGAAATACGGGTTCCCGTTTGATTCCGGCTTTATCCCCCTCTTCCAACTGTTTCAGATAATCTAAGGCGGCGGATAAAACCTGTTCATCATAGGCCATAACCGGGGAATATCCCCCTCCTACGGCTTCCAGACAGTGCTTCCGGTTTGTCGTTCCGGCAAAAGCGCCGAAATCCGTCCGGTTTTTCCCGCCGGTTCCCCAATATTGGGAAGTAATGTCTCCCACCAATCTCTCGTCAAAGCCGTGTTTCTGGTCGTCTCCTTTAAAATGCATCCGGCCAATGAGAACTGTCCGGTAGCCCATGGCCCCTAAATCATGAGCAATGGTAGGCATATCGATGGGAAGTGTGGTGTCGTTGTTAAAAATTCCAAGTTCTGAAGGAAGCAGACCGCTGAGGAAAGACATTCGGGAGGGCACACAGAGCGGGGCGTTGCAGTAACACCGTTCCCAAAGGTATCCCTCTCCTGCAATCCGTTCCAGGCTGGGAGTATCTGCTGTCCGGTTTCCGGCAAATCCCGTATAAAACCAACTGTGCTGATCGGACATTACCAAAAGAATATCCCTCATTTTCCCTCTCCTTTCCTTCAGCGGCCTGCTGTCTAATGAATATCGCTGCCGTCTAAGATCTTTTTACATGATTCCCAGGGCAACCATAATGGCTGAAAAGACAACGATTGCTAAAATAATCTTTGTAGCGGACCATTTCTTCTTATCCATCAGGTACCATACTGCCAGAGTCAGAATCAGAGGCAGAACTCCAGGCATGATCTTATCAAAAATCTGATCCTGGATTCCCAGAACCATGTCGCCGCTGACAAACTGGTAAGCAATCTTTGCACTTACAGTAGTGGAGGCCACACCGCCGATTACAATAAGACCCATCATAGTAAGGCCGGTGGTAATCTTATCTGCCAGGGACTTATTCTTAAAGAACAGGTTTGCGGCTCCAATACCCATGGAATAGCCTTTGTGGAATAAATACCACTGAAGGCCAACAATGGTAACCAGCCATACTACGCAGAAGAACAGGGGACCTACGGGATTGCCGTCATTAATACACATACTCATGGCAATACTTAAAAGGATGGGGCTGTAGGTTCCGATAATCATGGAATCGCCGATGCCGGCAAAGGGACCCATCAGGGCGTTTTTGGTATTTACAATCAGCTCTTCGCTTACGTCTTCGCCTTTTGCCCTTGCTTCCTCCATTGCGATAGTAATACCGGGAATCAGGGCGCCCAGTTGGGGCTCTGTATTGTAAAACTGCATATGGCGCTGAAGAGCTCTTTTGTACTCTTCCGGATCGTTTTTATACAGTTTCTTTAAGATAGGTTCTACTACGTGGCAGAATGCCAGACCCATCATACGCTCAAAGTTCTGGGTGGCCTGAGCAAAGAATATGTAAGACCACGCCGCTTTGTCTATGTCTTTTTTCGTCAATAAGCTGTTCTCATTATTATTCTTCATAGCAGTCATCCTCCTCATCTGCGCCGACGGTAGCAGCAGGCGCGGCTACAACTTTGGTTTCTCCCTGTGCCATAACGAAAATCAAAGCGATTGCCGTAGCGAAAATAGCAAGGGCTGTTACGGACATACTGGTAGCGCCAATCATAATCCAGCCTAACATAAACAAAACGATCATCCACTGTTTTGCCAGGGACTGTTTTAACAGCATTGCAAAACCGATAGCGGGCAGAAGCTTTCCGGCTACTTCAAAGAAGTGCAGAACAACTTCCGGCATACTGTTAATCAAAAACTCTGCCAGAGGGGTACCCAGGTAGCAGATGAGCATTGCGGAACCTGCTCTTAAAATAAAGCTGGGAACCGCCGCCAGATAGGTGGCTCTGTGGATTCCGGCTCCGTCGCCTTTGGCTGCCGCTTTATCAGCCATATGGGGGAAGTACGCGTTAATGGTCATGATAAAGTTAAATAAGCCAAGGCCCAGCATACTAAGGGGTACTGCCAGGGCTACTGCCTGCTCACCGGTACCGCCGGCAGCCAAAGCCAGAGGGATGCCGATATAAGCAGCCCAGTTTACGTCTGCAGGCATTGCGCCGCCCGGAGTAATCTGGCCGATAAACAAAGCCTGTACCATTGCGCCGGCAATTACGCCGCTGCGCACATCTCCTAAAATAATTCCGATAATCAAACCGGCCACTAAGGGACGGCCAATCATATTCCAGCCGCCTGCTACGCCGAAAAACCACGGTGTACGCTTACTTCCCAGGTAAGCAAACAAACCAATCAGTATTGCCTGAAATAAAGTCATACCTAATTCCTCCAATCTTTATGCCTTCGTACTATTCTTCTTCGCACTCGTCGCAGTCGTCATCTTCACCGAAGGCGCCTGCATACATTACCATAGCGTTTTTCCCCGCTTCCAGAGAGCTTTCCGCCAGTGCTTTTGCCTCCGTCTGGAACTTCGCCGCCATAAAGGCATCGATAACCGACGGAAGGTTTGCTCCGCCAATGACTTCAATGGCTTCGCCCCTGCTCATCTTCAGACGAAGCGATACATTAAAGGGCGAACCGCCTGTGAGATCGGCGAAAATGACGATTCCGTCACACCCGGAAAGCTTCTCAACGGCTGCCGTCAGTTTTTCCGTCAGAGTGTCCACAGAATCATCCGGCGTGAAATCCACAGCTTCGTAATTCTCCGGTTCCCCTGCCAGAAGCTTCAGTCCGCTGGTAATTCCTGTAGCAAAGCTCCCGTGGCCGGTTACAATCATCCCAACCATTTTCTTATCCCCTTTCTTAAAATATTAATTCTATTCCATTCACATTCCGTGCTTCCCGGAATGTCTATGGCGTTTTCTTTCCCAGACTTACATAGTCCTCCGGGTTTTTGGAGCTGGCCTTGTCGCACTCTCTGCGGTTGACCTTCCACTCCGGCTGTATGGCGATGCCGCCTTTTAAAAGAGGATCTCCGGTCTTTTGCTGAATGGCCTTTAACCGGCCTGCCATTTCCTCTTTAATTTCCCGATACTCTTCCATGTCCGCCAGATTTCGTCTCTCTCCGGGATCGTAAACCAGATCGTACAGCCCTTCTTCGTATTTCGTCTGTCTGTCCAGTTCTCTTTCAGAGAAGAAATTTTTCGTAGGCGATTCATCAATATTGGAACGGTTTACCTTCAGCCACTCCGGATCGTAATACCGGATATACTTGTACCGCTTCGTCCTGACGCAGCGGATGGGTTCGTATGAGGTGTGGAAATTGACCTCTGCGAAGATCTCGTCCCTGACTTCTTCTTTGCTTCCCTCCAGTACCGGGGCCAGGGAAGTTCCCTCTAGCCATTCCGGTTCCGGAATGTTTAAAAGCTGGCACAGCGTTGGAAATACGTCAACATGGGAGACAAGGCAGTCAAAGACCTTGCCGTTGGACTGGCTTTTCGGCACTCTGAGCATCAGGTTTACCCCGATTCCGCTGTCAAAGAGAGTGCATTTGGCAAAAGGATTGGCCAAACCGTGATCCGTAGTGAAAAGGACAATGGTATTATCCAGAAGCCCTTCCTCTTCCAGACAGGAAAGAACCTGTCCAAAACAAGCGTCGGCGCTCTTTACGCTCATGAGATAGCCGGCGTAATCCTTTCTGGTTTCCGGGCTGTCCGGAATGGGGTAAGGCGGAACGGCGTACTGCCAGTCTATATCTGAATCGATCTTGTCCGGGAAACGCCGGTGAGTGGCGTACATTCCGTACGACAGGAAAAAGGGCTTCTCTCCCTGGTACCTGCGAAGCCACTTACAGACTTCCATGGCGTTTTCTTTATCCCAGTCCACCAGATCTTCCTGGCGGAAGCCTGTATTGTCTCTGGTAATCTCTTCCTCATAACCAATGGCTTCGGCTCCCTGCTTCAAATCCAGGTACCAGCCTGCTTCATGCTGAATCCCGCACAGTACCGTATGGTATCCCTGATTTCCCAGATACCGCACCAGATGCTTCCCATAATCCAGAACAAATCCTCTCTGAGACAGTCCCAGCATCCCGTTCTGGTGGGGATAGGTTCCGGTCAGCAGTCCCGCTCTGCTGGGGGAACACGTCGGCCCCGTGCAGTATGCATTCCGGAACACTGCTGCGTCTTTTGCAAACTCCTCAATGTGCGGAGTTGGTACTTTGTACCCATAGGGACTTAAAATTCTGCCGGAATCATGAGTATGGATGTACAATACATTCACCGTTTTAGCCCTCCCATCTTTGTTAATCTTGTATACTTTGTAATGACTTACGCTTAATATATATCATATCTTACTAAATGTCAATACATTTACGATTTTATTTGTATTATCATTATGTTTTTATTTGTATTCTTTTTGTTACATATGTCAGTTTTAATTGTATTTTATTCTGATTTCTATTATAATAATTCTAAATGGTATTGCCTCGAAAAATGCGGTCCCAGACCTTTTAGGGGCTAAATGTAAATATATTTGCGAAAATCAGGGGCAAAAGAAGGAGGGGTATTATGACCCAGAAACGAATTGCTCAATATAAACAGATTGAAAATGATTTGCTGGAAAAAATTAATTTAGGATATTACCAAAAAGATGATATGATCCCCACAGAGCTGGAGCTGTCCAACACCTACCACGTTTCCAGGGTCACTGTGCGAAAGGCTACGGATAACCTGGTAGCCAGAGGCCTTCTCTCCCGGGTTGCCGGAGTCGGAACCTTTGTCCGCCACTCAGACGTTACCTCCAATCCCACCTTTATCCAGGGCTTTTCCGACACAATGGAAAAGCAGGGCATAGCGGTGCACACAGAGGTACCTTCATTTATGATACAGAAGGCCCCTGCCAACATCGCTTCCCTGCTGGAAATCGAAAAGGGAGAACCTGTTTATTTTATTGAACGGATCCGCTATGCCAATGATGAAATCCTTCAGTTTGAAACCACTTATATGTCGGCCCGCCTTTATCCGGACATATCCATACAGATCCTGCAAAATTCCAAATACCAGTATTTCGAAAAGGAAAAGGGAATGAAAATCGCCTACAGCCACCACACCGTCACCCCGCTGCTGCCTTCCAAACGCATTGCAGATCTCTTTGGAATCAGTCAGAATACCCCCATTCTCCGGGTGGCCAACGTAACCCATCTGACCAACGGACAGGTTATGGACTATACCGAGCTGACCCTTAACTCGCCAAAATATCAGCTTACCTATGTAAAAAAGTAGGGAGGGAGTATCGAAAAGAAGTTTTCTATGAAACCTTCATGCGCCCCATAGTCGCACCGTCAATCCACAAAAGTCAGACAGGGCGCATTCGGCATCCTTTGAATATATGCCGCCTACCCGGAGGCGGACTTCAGAGTAAGAAAAACAGCGGCGTTTCTGTTCTCCCGATGTGGGAAAGCGAAACGCCGCCTATGCGGTTCATAGAAATGCTTTCAGACAAATATTACAAAATTACTAGTGTCCTGACACGTTCATTTTCAGTATAACGCCGCAGATGGAAATTCAGGCAAGTCATTATGCGAAATGTGAACGTGTCAGTGCACTAAACGCATTCCTTTAAGTATTCTCTAATTTCATCCTCTGTCATACTGAATTTTTTCTGAAGACGTACTATAATTTCTGTTTCCGGCAGTTTATCGTCTTTATAGGCCTCAATCAACCCATAAATTTTTCCTTTTTCGATTCCTCTTTTAAAACCTTTTTCAATTCCTCTTTCAAATCCTTTTTCGATTCCTCTTCTCTCAACACCTTCACTTAAATTGCACATAAGCGACACCTCACTTTCCAAACTCTGTGTCATTTCGATTGAAAAATCATGTTCCAGTATGTGGCATTTTTCTTCCGGTTTCTTGTCTGTGGAAAGAAGAACATCCAATAGTTTCAAAATACCTGCATAATTCTGACCGTCAGCATGGCCAAGACAAATCATAATGGCCGCCATCAGATCATAATGCCGTTTCTCCTCTTTTACGTTTCCCACCAGATTTTCTTCTTCAATATAATATCGTGTTATGCTGTTTTCCCTGTTTTTCGGTGGATCCAGGCAAATCCATATGCTGTAAACTTTTTTAATCTTATTGTACTTGGATTCCGTAAAGATCTTTCCTTTACATAGCTGCCTTTACGTCCTGCAAAAACTGTTTCCAGGCGTCTTCGTGTTCTACGAAATATTTGGGGCAGACTTTTCCGCCCTCATCATAATGGCGGATCACATCTGTTTCCGGATTCAGCTCCAGCTCCCGGCACAGCCACGCCGTCAGTTTTACCATAGAATCGTAAGTGGCCGCTTCATAACGTCCCGTTTCGTCAGGATGGCAGCTCTCAATGGAAATGGTATCGTCATTGCGGCCCTTTGTGGCATAGGCCATCTCGCTAATGGGAACGGCCTGGACGATCTCCCCTTCCAATCCCACAATAAAATGGGCGCTGACGGAAGTGCCTTCTCCTGTCTGATCTGCCAGACTGTCAAAATAGTCCCTGTTGTTTTTGGCAGTGGTTTTCGGATTTGCTACGTAGTGAATCACAATGCCGTTTATTTGTTCCAGGCTCACAGCAGGCCGGGAATAAATATTTTTGCGGATAAAATCCTGGTCTACCCAGGACGGCGCTTCTATGGCCTTTAGATCAATAGCCGGCTTTTCCTCCTGCCTTCCCCAGAGCAGCCAACCGATGCCAATCCCCAGTCCCATAAAAATCAGCAGAACTGCCAGCCAAATGGCGGTCATCAGAACCAGGCTGCCGTTTTCTGAAGGCTTTTTTCCGGATTTGCGGCTTTTCCTTTTTTCCGGCACGTAATATTCTGTGTAATCTCCCTCTTCTCTCATGTACAAACTCCTCTCTTTGCCCCTACGCTTGCTTTATCAAAGTACCACATTAATTTTCCATTGTACATAATCTATCTCATTAGAAATTCTAATAGTTTATTTCTATTGAACATTGGTACTAATATATGCTACACTAGAGATGAATTGTCACTTTTATCCCCATACTATCACATACAAAGGAGCATATTACACATGGGCGGAATCTTTGGTGTTGTATCTAAGTCAAGCTGTGTTATGGACCTGTTTTTCGGTACAGACTACCACTCTCACCTCGGAACCCGGCGAGGCGGCATGGCTGTCTACGGTCCCAATGGTTTTCAACGTTCAATCCACAATATTCAAAATTCCCCGTTCCGTACAAAATTTGAACGGGATGTAGAGGAATTAGAGGGAAATTTGGGAATTGGCTCTATCTCTGATACGGATCCCCAGCCTCTCTTAATCCAATCCCATTTAGGGAGCTACGCTATCGCTACTGTAGGAAAAATCAATAATGAAGAGGAATTGGTGCAGAAGGCATACGAAAACGGCCATATCCATTTCCTGGAAATGAGCGGCGGACGCATTAATACGTCCGAGTTGGTGGCTGCTATCATTAATCAAAAAGAAAGTCTGGTAGAGGGACTTTTATACGCTCAGGAATTAATTGAGGGTTCTATGAGCATCCTTCTCCTGGCTCCTGAAGGCATTTACGCTTCCAGGGATCGTCTCGGCCGTACTCCCCTGATTATCGGCAAACGTGACGACGCTTTCTGCGTTTCCTTTGAAAGCTTCGCCTATATCAATCTGGGCTACACAGACTATTCCGAACTGGGCCCCGGGGAGATCGTCCTCATTACCCCGGATCATATCCAGTCCCTCAGCAAGCCCAGAAATGAAATGAAAATCTGTTCCTTCCTGTGGGTTTACTACGGCTACCCCACTTCCTCCTATGAGGGAGTCAATGTAGAACAGATGCGCTACAATTGCGGCCGCCTTCTGGCTCAGAGGGACCGGGACAGCAATATCAGTCCGGACAGCATTGCCGGCGTTCCTGATTCGGGAACCGCCCATGCCATCGGCTACGCCAATGAGTCCGGTATTCCTTTCTCCAGACCCTTTATTAAATATACCCCTACCTGGCCCCGTTCTTTTATGCCTCAGAACCAGAGCCAGAGAAATCTCATTGCCAAAATGAAGCTGATTCCCGTTGACGTTTTAATCCGCAATAAGAGCCTTCTTCTGATTGACGACTCTATCGTCCGGGGTACCCAGTTGGGAGAAACTACGGAATTTCTCTATAACAGCGGAGCTAAAGAGGTCCATATCCGGCCCGCCTGCCCGCCTCTCCTTTTCGGCTGCAAATACTTGAATTTTTCCCGTTCCAAATCGGAATTGGATCTGATTACCCGGCGGATTATCCGGGATCGGGAAGGGGACAACGTCTCTGACGAAGTTTTAGCCGACTATGCGGATCCCGACAGCCAGAATTATAAAGAGATGGTAGAGGAAATCCGCAAGCGCCTGAATTTTACCACCCTCAGATTCCACCGTCTGGACGACCTGGTAAAATCCATCGGCATCTCCCCCTGCAAGCTCTGTACCTACTGCTGGAGCGGCCGGGAATAATCATCGCGGCTGAACTGCTGCTCATTTTGCAATTGTTGAAAACAGGATTTGTCATTTTCCTTGACAATCCTGTTTTTTTCGTTTATGATTCCAATTGTTTAGGTTCCTAAGTATTTATTTGTCAGGAGGTGCGTTGTATGAATCTCAATCCATCTGTTGGACGGTGTATTGGCCGTCTGTCCAACCAAATCCGCCGGCAACTGGACGCTTTTTCTACCCGCAACAGCATGAGCGGGACCCAGGGCCGTATTCTCCATTTTATTCTGGCGCAGCCGGAAGCCGTTTTTCAAAAAGACATTGAAGAGGAATTTTGCCTTCGGCCCCCGTCGGCCTCAGGTATCCTCAAGCTTATGGAGCAGAACGGCCTCATCACCCGCGTCAGTACTGACTACGACGCCCGCCTGAAGCAGATTATGGTCACTCCAAAAGCCGCCCTGCTGCAAGAACAGGTTATCCGCGATGTAACGGAGCTGGAAATGTCTTTAGTAAAGGACATTTCCCCGGAAGATCTGGAAACCTTTTTTCGTGTAATTCAAAAAATGTCCGACAATCTGTCAGACTAAAAAGGAGTATGCTATGAAACAAAACATTGATTTTCAGCATGGAAAACTCTTCCCCATGATCCTGAGCTTTTCCATTCCTGCCGCCATATCGCTTCTCATAACGGCAATTTATAATATTGTGGATCGTATTTTTGTAGGAAACTTCGTCGGCACTTCAGCCCTGGCCGGACTGTCTATCTGTTTTCCCCTTTCCTATATGATGATGGCCTTCGGCCTCACCTGCAGCGCCGGAGGCTCCACCCTTTTCAGCCTCTACAGCGGCCGCAATGAAGAAAAGCGGATGAATCTGTCCTTTGGAAACGCCTTTGTGCTGGTGATTCTCGCAGAACTGTGCCTGACGGCCTTTCTCCTGCTTTTGGCTGATCCCATCCTTACCGTCTTCGGGGTCACGCAAACCTCCTACCCTTATGCCATAGAGTATTACAAAATCGTGGCCCTGGGCTGCGTATTCCAGGGGCTGACCCAGCTTTTCTGTGACTTTGTACGCGTTTCCGGAAAACCCTTTTTCGGTATGTGCGTCACCGGAATCGGGGCCGTCACCAATATTATTCTGGATGCCGTCTTCGTAGCCGCTTTCCACTGGGGCGTTGCCGGGGCAGCCTGGGCCACCATAATCGGCCAAATCCTGTCCGCACTCTTTGGGGCATGGCTGGTTTTCGGCGGAAAATCCCAGGTGAAAATTTCCCGGGAAATCTTTCGCCTGAAAAGGGAAATCTGGACTCAGGTAGTTTCCTGCGGCTTTGCTTTCTGGATCGCCCAGATGGCCATGGGTTTTATCAGCCTGGTATATAACAGCCAGCTCGGCCGGTACGGCGGCGACGTGGCCATCAGTGTCTACGCCGTAGTAACCAGCATTATGACCTTTGTAATTATGCCCGCCAGCGGCATCAGCCAGGGCATCCAGCCCATTACAGGCAATAATTTCGGCGCCGGAAAATACCGCCGGGTTATGAATACCCTTTATCTGGCCTCCGCCCTGTCCGTCGGCATCACCTGTATTATCTGGATTATCGTTATGGTATTTCCCAAACAGATCCTCATGGCCTTCGGCGGTTCTGAAGAAATGTTTGCCATCGGCGTATCGGGACTCCGGATTAATTTCTGCATTACTCCCATTTTAGGGTTCGTTATGCTGGCCACCACCTTTTTCCAATCCATTGGCAAACCGACTCCCTCTATCCTCATTACGCTGCTGAGGCAGGTGGTATTTTTAGTTCCCTTTCTCTATATACTGCCGATCTTTTGGGAAGTCAACGGCATATTTTACGCCCAACCCATCAGCGATGCCCTGGCATTGCTTCTGTCCGTGATTCTGGTAGTCAGAGAGCATAGGCGGCTCTTAAAAAAGGAGGCCTGCTAGGACTTCTTTTTCAGCCCTGCGGCCACTGCCGCCGCCTCCCGGGCAATCTCCAATTCCTCGTTGGTTCTGATTACCAGCACGTTGACCCGGGAAGTTCCGTCGGAGATCCGGACAGCCTCTGCCTGCTCCCTGTTTTTCACCTCGTCAATGGTAATTCCTAAAAATTCCAGGTAATCGCAGATTTCCTGCCGTATATCCGAATCATTCTCTCCTACGCCGGCGGTAAAAACGATGTTGTCTACTCCGTTCATAGCCGCCGCGTAGCTGCCTACGTATTTTGCCACTTTATAAGCAAAAATCTCTCTGGCCAGAGCCGCTTTTTCATTGTATTTAATCTCTGCGTCCTTTAACTCCCGAAAGTCGCTGGAATAGTTTTTGGAAATCCCCAAAACCCCGGATTCCTGGTTTAAAATCGTCATAATCTGCTGAAAATCCAAATTTTCCTTTTTGGCCAGAAATTCCAGGGCGCCGGGATCTACATCTCCGCAGCGGGTTCCCATTACCAGCCCTTCCAGGGGAGTAAAGCCCATGGAATTGTCAATTACTTTCCCGTATTTTACCGCGCAGATACTGGCACCGTTTCCCAGGTGGCATACAATGGTTTTTACCCTTTTGGGATCCTGCTTCATAAATTCCGCCGCCCGATGGGAAACGTATTTGTGGCTGATTCCATGGAAGCCGTAGCGCCGGATCTTGTATTTTTCATAATACCGGTAAGGCAGGCCGTAAAGAAAGGCCTTGGGCTCCATGGTCTGATTAAAAGCCGTATCGAAAACTCCTACCATAAGGGTATCGGGCATAAGCTTTCGGCAGGCGTCTACGCCCACCAGATTGGCGGGATTGTGAAGGGGCGCCAGATCGTTGCACTCCGTCATAGCCTGTATCACTTCGTCGGTAATAACCACAGAGCCTGTAAATTTCTCGCCTCCGTGAACCAGACGATGGCCAATTACGTCAATTTCTTTGAAATCCCGGATTACCCCTCTCTCTGGATCCGCCAGAGTATCCAAAAGGGTATGTACCGCCTGAGTGTGGTTCTCCATAGGAACCCCTTCCTTTATCTCCAGGCCTTGTCCCGTTTTATATCGAAAAAAACCGTCAATGCCGATTCGCTCGCAGACACCCTTTGCCAAAACCTTTTCCGTTTCCGAATCCATAACCTGAAATTTCAGCGAAGAACTGCCGCTGTTAATTACCAGAATCTTCATAAATATCCTTCCCCTTCCGTAACCTGCTTTTACCGATTATATACCAATCAGGTGGGAAAGTCAAAAGGCCGCATCCTCCGGACATGGGGCGTCTCCCTAAGACAGCATGGAAATACGCCCGGGAATTTATATATTTTTCATTTTTTGACCACACTTTTTTCACAGTTTACTGGTAACATATGGTATGTCGAAAGGGCAAACGCCTTTTTCACATAGACTTTTTCATACTCACGGCCGGCAGGTTTTACCTGACCGGCCCCTCCCCTTTTAAGGGCTATTTTATAAGGACAATTTTAGAGCACTGCAAAGCCCGGCCATATCAGATACATAATCCATCCAAGGACAATAACGCTGATCAGACACATGGGAATCGTCTTCAGCCCCCAGCGGATCATTTTATTCATATCAATACCGTATCCGGCAACCATCGCCGGCCCTGCCCCGGATGAAGGAAGACAGATAGAGATATTACACGCCGCATAGCAAAGCAGCAGGAAGGGAATCGGATTGTAGCCCAGTCCTGACATAGTACTGATGATGATCGGGCCTACCAGGGCCGCACAGCCGGTAATCGTCATAATATTGCTGAAGAAGCATCCCATGATAGAAAAAACTATAATAGCAGCCAACGCGCTCTGGCCGGCAATGGGAACCAAAAGCTGTGAAATCATTCCTCCCACGCCGCTGTCCGTAATAATATCTCCCAGAGCCGTACCGCCCGCAATCAGGAGAAATACGCCCCATTTGATCCTTGGCATGGCGTATCCCCATTTCAAAATGGACTCCTTTTCATTTGCCGGAAGTACAAAGCAGAGAAGGGCTGCCAGCAAAAAAATGTAGTTTGCCGTCAGAGTCGGAAACAGATTGGAAAACAGCGGTCTGGCCAAAGACAGTGCAAAGGCCCCGATAAACAGCGCCGCACTTAAAATCTCTCCCCGGTTCATAGGCCCCATTTTTTTCAGCTCTGACTCCAGTGCCTCTCTCGTACCCGGCAGCTCGTCATACTCCATTTTGTTTGTCAGCAAAAGGAGAAGCATAGGAACTGCGACAAAAATCACCAGCGGCACACAGCGGATAATCCAGTCCACATACATAAATTCCCGTCCTGTGTATTCTTCAATCAAATTTACTACTACCAGATTCATAGCGCCGCCTAAAGGCGTACCAAAGCCTACGTTAGAGCCCCAGGCCACTGCCAGGAGGGCGCATGTAGCGTAGTTGGAATGTTTGATCTGGCCGTCATCAATGTTTACAGCCTTGATGGTCGTCAAAACAATAGGAAATAAAGCGGCCGCCACCGCTGCATTGGCAACCATAGAAGACAGCGCCACTGAAAGCAGAAACCACATAGCCACCAGCCTCTTAGGTTTATTTCCCACCTTCATCATGATTGCCAGAGCAAGTCTCCGATCAAATCCCCATTTCGTCCACGCCAGTGTAATAATGTTCGCGCTCAACAGCAGAACTACTGTTGCATTAAAATAGGTCGCCAGTACGCCGGAGGTATTTGCAATTCCGAAAAGCTGCACGATTAAAATCGGAAGCAGGGCTGTCACCGATGGATCTACAGGCTGCATGATCCACCACACCAGCATCCACAGCAGCAGTCCTATTGCTCCCCTCATAGAGTTATCCAGACCCTCTACGGGAATCACCATCAAAAGCAGAAACAGTAACGGCCCCAACAATACTTTTACTAGTTTTTTCATATCTACAACCCGCCTTTCTGCGAAAAACCCAATGGGGTTATGAAACCCGGCAATCTCTTTCGCTTTTTAATTATTTATCCTTCTGATCCTATCCTTCTTCTAAAGCCAATACACTACAAATATGCGGAGGTAAGGGTTGGGGCCGTATAGCGGCAGCCCCGCATTTCTAGGCCCCCAGCATATTCAGGCGCACTGGTTTCGCCTTTTCATACGGATGCGCTTTCACCAATTCCAGATTCAGATTCACCCCAAGCCCCGGGCCTTCCGGAACCGTAAAGCAGCCGTCTTCTACGTCCCAGTATCGATCTGAAAATTCTCTCAGCCACGGCGCCTCGGCCGGGTGGTATTCCAGATGCATAAAGTTTTTCATCACTGCCGCCATATGGAGACTGGCTGCACAGGTAATAACACTGCACATATTATGGGGAGAAATCAATACATCATAAGTCTCCAGCACCCCGTTCACTTTCACCATACCGGTTATTCCTCCTACGTAGCGAATGTCCGGCATATATACGTCCAGGCAATCCTGCTGCAGCAGCGGCAGCAACGCTTCCGATCCAGTCTGCATCTCTCCTCCTGCCACCAGAACACCGCTCCGCATCCGAAATTCCCTTAACAGCTCCGGTTTTTTTTCGGGAATAGGCGTTTCCAGCCAGAAGGGATGGTATGGTTTTAGTTTATCCGCCACGTATAGCGCCGTCTTCAGATCAAAACGCCAGTGAGCGTCCGCGCCAATGGCAATATCGTCTCCCACAGCCTCTCTCATGGCAATAAAACGATTGCATCCCTCATCAATCAGCCTTTTTTGCTCTTCCAAAGGCGTTCTCCACGATACTCCGTCAAAGGGATGGCATTTTAGGGCTCTATTGCCTTCTGCCACCAGTTCTTTGGCAAATTTTCCAAACCCTTCCGGCGTCCTGTCCCGTATGGCCCGGTTAAAAGACGCATAAACCGGGATTTTCTTACGAATGGCTCCTCCCAAAAGCTGGTAGATAGGCTTCCCAAGGGCTTTTCCTTTTAGATCCCACATTGCAATATCAATTCCGGAAGCTGCGGCAGCCGTAATCAAACCGCCTCCGCTGCCATCAACGGATAACTGATCTTCCAGGACATCCTTCCCAATCAGTTTGCTTCCCATATTGTTTACCGCCGCTACCACCTCAAACTCCAGACCATCCAGAGTTGCATCTCCAAACCCGGTGATCCCTTCATCCGTCTCTGCAATCACAAAAACATAATTAGAATACATGGAGGCGTGAGTCACCTCCGCCCAAATTTTTGTAATCTTCATAGCTGTCCCCCTTTTCTTGATTGTGCACTCTCATTTTTATCTAACTTAAAATAGTTAACTATATTATAATATATAGCATATTTAAATATAGTTGTCAATTTTATCTGTCACTTTTTCTTCACCTTGCATATTTTTCTGGATTATGCTAAGATTTTTACATTACATTTTTTTACAGGGAGTCAAGGCAACTGATGAGTGCAGAAAACACAGAAATCCGTCTCCAGATATATAATGATCTGAGGGAACAAATTTTTAAAGGCGATTTGAAAAGCGGAATGCGGCTGGTAGAAACCAGGCTTGCTCAAAAATATCATGTAAATAAAGCCCACATCAGAAATGTACTGCTGGAGCTGGAAAAACAGGGGCTGGTTCAGCATATCCCTATGAAGGGATTCACTGTAATCGGGGTTTCAAAGGCAGATTTGCTTGAAATTGCAAAGATTCGGGAAATGTTAGAAAGCGCTATCTTCGACGATTTTTTAAAGAGAGCTACCGACAGCGATCTGTCTGAGGTGCTGCTGTACACCAAGCGTAAGATTGCCTTTTTGCAGGCGGATCTGAAGCAGGAGGCTCACAAAGAAACTCTGGCCACTTTTGATAAAATTTATAGCTGCACTGCTTACCAGCGCATGGCCCATATGCTTTTAGAATATCGGGAATACATCAATATTATGATACAACTGGCCTTTGATATGCCAGATGATGTGGAAAAAACAATCCAAAACTCCACCCTCCTTTACCACGTCTTTGAAAAGAGAGATTATGAGCTTTGCAAAACATGGGTTGAAATCCGCTATAAAAATCTGGTTTATAAGATTAATCACTCCTCTGCTTTTCAGTGACAGTTCCCTGCACTAAGCAAAACGGCACAAACAGAGGAATGCCGCCCTGCTCTCTGGTAAAGATAAGGCGGCTGTTTCTTAGTCACTTAATTCGCCAGTAAGGGAGCCCATACCTCCCTTACTGGCTGTCTTGGTAAATATAGTATATGTTAAATTTGCTGTTCTGTCAATCTTCTGATTTATCACGATTCCCCCAATACAAAAGAAAAGGAAATTGAAGAAGGCAGCGTGAACGAAAATGACATAATCAAGGAGCTTTGTTTACTTGACGTTTATTCTTAATTTGTAAAAATTACTTGCTTTTTTCTTCATTTAAATATATAATTCTTATATGTTCTTGAAAGGAGAAGCGTCAAGTATGGCTTTTAGCAAAAGTTTGTTTGAAACTAATTTTAATTTTAAACACACCAGACTATATCACGCATCTTTACAGAACTGACAAACCACAAAAGCTTCCTTGCAAAGCACGTTACAAACTTCAACTTGCGTTAGGAAATAGAGACAATGCACAGCAATTGGAATTCTCTTTTTCTGACGGCGAACCCCAAATAACATCCCCAAAGCACTACGCCCTATTAACATACTGTTATAAATATGGAGAATTAACGCACCTAACCCTAGTTGTTCCGGATTGGCGATTCGAAAATATTGTCTATTCCGAAAACCTTATTGGACAAATCTCTGAATTTTATCAATATGTTCCAGAAGAAGTGGTTGAAGAAAATGTTGCCAGTCTAAAAAAAGACCTTGTGAAGTTAGCAGAAAATACCAAAGTTTCAGGTGAATGAAAATGAGAGCAGAGAACAAGGATATTATTCCATACCGAATTAATCAAGCCCGTGTATCCAGAGGAATGTCATTAGCAGATTTAGCTGACTTAATTGGTGTTACCAAGCAAGCTGTCTCCCAATTTGAAACCGGGAAAAACAATCCCCTCGACAGCACATTAAATCGCATTGCTTCTGTCCTCCACTATTCTCCTGAATTTTTCAGAAAACCTGTTCCAACTAATAGTTCTATGGCAAGTGGAGTCTTTTTTAGAAGTAAAAAAACGGCACGACAGAAAGATTTAAATGCCGCGGAAATGAAAATTGAAATTTTACGTGAAATAGATGATTACCTTTCTCAGTATATTGACTTTCCGCCGGTCAACTTCCCCAAAGCAGACTATATTTATGACGGCTCATTTCCTCTGGACAATAGCAGCATAGAATCATACGCTCGGGAACTTCGTGATTACTGGAATTTAGGCAACGGTCCTATCAATAACCTGATGAATATTGTGCAGAAAAATGGCATCATTGTTTCCTCTACACATTTTCGACTAGAAAAGATGGATGGACTTTCAGAATGGTATAACAATAAACCGTATATTTTTATGAGTCGTGATAAAGACACCAATTGCCGTATCCGTTTTGGTATTGCTCACGAACTGGGACATCTCCTTATGCACGCAGGAAATGTTCCAAAGGAAGATTTATTTAAAAAAAATATTCATCTACAACTGGAAGATGAAGCCAATCGATTTGCCAGTGCTTTCCTTCTTCCAAAGGATAGTTTTTCCAAAGATGTTTTCGGTTCCTCCATCGATCATTTTATTCAATTAAAAGCCAAGTGGAAAGTATCCATTTCAGCAATGATATATAGATGTAAAACTTTGCATTTACTGAGTGAAAATCAGATTAGGTATTTAAATAGTCAAATGACCCAACGCGCTTATTGGAGACATGAACCGTTAGATTCCGATATGCCTGTTGAGAGACCATTTGCACATAAACAGGCTATCAAGCTTCTTTTGGAAAATGATATTATACAACCTTCTGATTTCGTAAATTCTATTGGATGTATGTCGGATGAATTGGAAGAATATTGTTGTTTAGAGAAGGGAACTCTTTCATCAAAATCACAGGGGCAAATCGTTCAATTACGGCCTCGATGATTAGAGGAGGAAGATATTTTTTAGAATTTAAAAACTTTATCAATCAGTTTTATGGAGGATTTACTTATGCCACTACCACAAGAACACACCTATACATCTGATGATTACTGGAACCTTCCAGAAGGTGAACGGGCTGAACTAATCGGCGGTCAGCTTTATTCCATGGCCCCTCCCAGCAGAATACACCTGGAAATTTCAGGCGCTTTATTTGCCACCATTAGAAATTATATTACCCGCCAAAGTGGAGCATGTAAGATCTATGCCGCCCCCTTTGCTGTGAATCTCGATGCAGATGACAAAAATTGGGTGGAGCCAGATATTTCCGTAATCTGCGATAGCAATAAGCTGACAGACCGGGGCTGCTCCGGCGCTCCGGATTGGATCATTGAGATAACTTCTCCCAGCACTCAGAGCCACGATTACCTGAAAAAACTCTGGCTCTACCAGAAAAGCAATGTCCGTGAATACTGGATTGTAAACCCAGCCGCCAAAAGTGTTACGGTTTATGATTTTGAGCACGGAGCTTCCGCTGGCTATTCATTCAACGACGAAATCCCAGTGGCCCTTTACAACGCCAGCCTTAAAATCTGTGTTGCTGACCTGATAAGCTGAAAATGAAAATCAGTCCTGCATCAACAGGAACCGGCTGCCATCTTAATTGCTACGCCAATAGCAATTTACTACGTCACCGAAGAAAAGAAAGAAAACACTATTTTATGGTGCCTTCAGCTTGCCGATGTATGCAGCCACGACATACAACTCTAGAGCAGTGTTTTAGCCGTCCGTCTATTGCCAAAACATTAAAAATGCCTGCGGGCTTTTGTCGGAAGCCTTAGATATGTTTGCTCCGGCTCTCTGCACAAAAGTCCGCCGCAAAAGCAGAAACTAATATTACATTGTTCCCATGACCAGGACGTGCATCTCATGATTCCTTCTGTCCCTCCCACAATAGCAAAAACCCCGGTAAATCAAGGAAATTTCCCGTATTTACCAGGGCTTGACGCTCAAAACTTAAAACGGAGATGGTGGGATTTGAACCCACTAAAAACAACGTAGTTACAATATATAGCTGGTGTCGTGTGATACTTCGTGTGATACTCCGAAAATGGTACAATTGTTTATTGCTTTATAATAAATTTTATGTTATTCTTTTTGTGTGGGGCGGATTGCTCCGCCCCTTTTGTGCTTTTGGCTGGCTATTTAGTCAGCCTTTTCTTTTGCTTTGTAGGCATTTTCTCCGGTGACGATGTACAAAATATGATTAACAATATCTGTATCGCTCCACCCTCTGGCTCTCAGGTCTAAAATCAGCCTTGCCGTTTCGCTCATGTTCATCGCTTCCATTCGTTCTCCTTTCTCCCTTTCGGGCTATTGCCATTTGGTTTCCCTCTTGACAATTATATAATATCACTATTTTTTGTGATTGTCAATACTTTTTTCACAAATTTTTGAGATATATTTTTCTCTATCCTCATCCGTTTCTATATATTTGATTATGTCCCGCGGTTGCATTTCCAATACAGCACAAAGGCGGTTTAGATTGTCTAAAGAAATTTTTGTGTTTCCTTCCTTAAATTTCCTCATGGTTTCTTGTCCGAAAATCCCTGTATTTTTGGCTACAGTGGTATTGATTCCGACTTTCTCTAATTCTGAAATTACATTTATTTTGTATTGCAGCATCTGCTTTCCTCCTCTCTTTTTCTATATATTATATAGTAACATTTATCTCCAAAAAGTCAAGTGGGTTTTCTCAAAAAAAAGTGATTCATCTATTGACATTCTCAAATTTTAGTGATATAATTAAATCATCAAAGGAACGGAGGAGAGAAAAAATGAAGAAATACAATATTTACTGCGACGGTCACTTTTGGTTCGGCACAGACGATATTTTAAAGGCAGTCAGAGAATGTAAAAACATGATGGTATGTGGGATTGAAAGAGAAGCAATCACAGTTTGGAACGAGGACGGTCACCTTATAAATTTACAGTTTTAATACAAAACCCGCCCCGGAGGCCACGAGGGCAGAAAGGAAAAAGTATGAAAACGATTGAAAGAAGAAAGATTGAGAAGGCGGTAAAGAAAGAATACAGAGAAGGAAGGAAATGGTGTCGCGGAGGCTTCAGCAGGCATTTCCGAATGATGCTTGACGTCTCAGATGGCGACATCTGGTCGGACGTCTTCCTGAATGAAGGGGAACGGAAAGTGTATCACAGCGGCACCATACACTGCTTGTCCCATAATGATGGGGACACCGTAGCCGATAGGGAGGCCGAATACATATCCAATGCAATCCGGCTTCTGGAGGCCGCCGGCTGGGAAATTAAATAAGCGGCTGTGTAACTCCGCGAAAAGTATAGCACAGCCGCTACCCCACAAGAGGCAGTCATATTATAACATGACTGCCTCAAAGAGACAAGGAAGTTATGCATAATGGAAATACAAAATCCACTGTATTCGGAAGTTCTCGATCTCTGGTACTCCAAGCACCGGCTTCGTGTAATGGAGTCAACAGCATACAATTATTTCAGGGCGCTTCCTGTAATTAAGGATTATTTTAGAGAGATTCATATCCGGGACATCACACCAGAAACGGCATATGATTTTATAAAATATATTACTAGCAAATTTACTGTAAAAACGTCTGCGCGACTGTATTGCAAAGTACTTAACATGAGCTTACGCTTTGCAGTTGGATACGGGTACATACATTATAATCCTGTAGACGATATACTCCTCCCGCCAAGAGTAAGAGCAGAAATCAAACCGTATCAAAAAAATGAAGTGTATGCCCTTATGGATTCTCACGGCCCGCAATGGGTGAAAGATGCAATCATGATTGCATTTCGTACAGGTATGCGTCCAGGGGAGATATTCACGCTCAAATGGAGTGACATCAACTTAGTTACAGGTTACATATCCGTTCAACGCGCTATGTCAAGGGCTTCCTCTACCATAAAAGAAACAAAAACCCCCTCCAGCATACGGAGAATTGATATTGACAGTAAGTTAATGACATATCTACAGGGCATGAAAGAAAGAGAAACATCACAATATATATTCCCAGCCCCACCTACAGGACGGCATGAATACCGTATCCCATGGAATATTTCAGAAATTTTAAAAAATATGTGTAGAGAAGTCGGGATACCGCCCAGAAATTTCTATAGTCTGCGCCATACTCATGCGACTGTTCTATTAGAATTAGGTGTACGCCCTAAAATAGTACAGGAACGACTGGGCCACAGCAGTATCCGGATAACGATGGATACTTATAGCCATGTAGCCCCAACAATTCAGCAACAAGCAGTTGCTGAATTAGAAAAGATATAATAATTAGTCGCATCACTACCGGGGTCTTAAAAACCCCGGTAGTATATTTTATTTCTGTTTTAAGGCCCCTCGGCTATCAGTTTTTAATACCATCTCACCTTCAAACATCTTTCCGTCCTGGCCTACCCGGTACAGTTCTCCCTTCCAGATTATCCACTCATCTTTTGCCATGGCCCCGTTGCTTCCCAGATAATACCAGTACCCTTGGGAGTCGGTTTTCCAGGTATCGTGTACCATCATTCCGGCCCCATCAAACCAGTACCAGTCCTCTCCGTCCTGGTACCAGTTGTTCCTGACGGGTTCCCCGGTATTTCCCAAATAGAAGCGCCAGCCGCCGTCCTCCTGGTACCAGCCAGATTTGAGAGGCCGCATTGCTGCTGCCACATCGCGCTTAAATTTCTCCCAATCTTCCGGGTGATCCACCCACCACTTGGGGCAGATTTTTCTGGTTACGTCATAGTGCCGGATTAGGCCACCAGCCAGCGGATCCAAGTTCCAGCGTGTGCAGATGTCAGCACACAGCTCCACGTAGGAATCATAGGTTGCCTGGTTGAATCGTCCTGTGGCATCAGGGTGGCAGGCCTCTATACTGATGGTATAGCTGTTTGCCTGATTGGTACACCAGCTCGTTTCCTCCTCTGGAATGAGCTGAAGGATCTCTCCTTTCAGGCCAATGATATAATGGCAGCTTGCTTTCGTAGTATGGGTGTTTTTCAGGTTTTCAAAATAGTTGCGATTGGCCTGGGCGCTTGTTCCCGGATTACCAATGTAGTGGCAGGCCACCGCCGTTGTACGGGGCCGTATGCTGCCGGGACGGTTATAATTACTGACCGTAAGATACTGTCTCTCTATGTTCATGCTCAACCTCCTAACGTCGGGTTATCATCTTCCACGGCATCTATACCCGCCTGAATCAATTTTTCTGTAACAGCAAGTCCCTTGATGAGAAAGGCTGGCACATTATAGCCGCATTCCACCAGGTTTTCTAATATACTCCGGATTTCATTAACCAGAAGAGAGGCCAGAGTGAACCACCCAAACAGCATCAGAAAATCCAAGTTAATACCCAGAATGTCCTGCCCTAAGTGGACGAACAATGAGGGCGTTAAAAAAGCTACCAGGATAATGACCCAGTAGCCAACTTTCTTCGCCGCTCCTTTCCAGCCTACCGCGCTGGACTCTTTTCCCAGCTTCCGGGACTTGTACCAGCCCGTCAGCCAATCAAGGACATTCAGCAGCAGGTAACCTGCAAATAAGTACCAGTATACCCCAAACAGGGCGGATAATACCGCAATGGCTGCCCCTGCGGCAGCGTTGTATCTGTCGATAAAATTCATGTTCTTTCCCTCTTTCTTCATTAAAATATTAATCGGCCTCCTGCATGATCGTTGTCTTCTCTTCCGGCGTGATCCACCCTCTTGTTACTGCATTATTAAGCCCTGCTTCGCTAATTCGTCCTTCCAGGTATAGCCGTCTTACAGATTCGTACATAATTCCCATCTTACATCCCTCCTTCCAGCATTGAGACTAACATTTCGTCCTGAACTGCCTTAACCGCTTCCATCTCTGTCCGGACGTCCGGAAGCTGGAAGGTTACCACAGCTATATCTGCTCGGACTTCCGTAACTTCATATTCCGGTGTTCCTGATTCCCCACCGTTACTGCTCTCGGCTTCCGTGCCTGTTTCTGCCGTAACCAGAGTATGCTGTTCCTCGATTAAGTAGTCTTCGATCTCCCGGATCTCACCGGCATACACGTACCCGTCCAGTGAGCGCATCATCTTGTCCTCAGCGTCCAGCATATCAATACTCCCGGTTACATTTTTAGCGATGGACTTAATCTGTTCCAGCGTCTTCCCTCCGAGCTGGTGTCTGAGGATAAGTTTTCCTGCCGAAAACGTATCGAATCCTCCGGGAACCAGTTCGAAGAGCGCTCCTCCATAACTTACTTTTTCCATGTTTTAGATTCTCCTTTCAATTTTTTGTATTTTTATGTATTAAAAAAGGCCTCAAAAGGCCTGGATTTTCAAATTTTACTATGCGTAATAACAACGTTATTAGCCTGCAAGACACCAAACTGACGTTTGCACGGGGCGAAAATTCACAGTCTGACCTTAATAACCTGCGTACTACCGGCTTATATCGGTACGGCGTCAATACAGTATCGAACTTACCCACTTATGAAACAGACTCATTTTTTGTGCTGGTAATTGAGTTTTACACTACTTACGTTTTGCAGCTTTATATCGGTTTTCACAATACAGCGACCCAGTCTTGCTATGTGCGGTCGCTCTGGAATACCCAGTGGAAGAGCTGGCTTAAATTAAGTTAATCATTTACTGATACATACCAAGATGCCGGCAAGTACAATACGTGTATGAAGGCCGTACAATTCAAATTAGCCCCATGTGTACTTTTTAACGAAAAGGCTATCTGATTACCTTTGTTGAGATACCACAGTGTTGGGATCACCGTCACTGGGTAATCCGTATGGATCCCTACTATCCCGACAGCCGCGTAACCTGTCGGGGGCGTAATGTCAATTAGCTGTGGTTCCGTAGATCCATTGGCCGGTACAGTCACAGTTTTGTAAGATTTGACTACACGGGCCATCAAGCCAGTAGTGAGCTTGTTATTGAGCACATCAGAATAAAAATTCATACTAATTTTATTTTTATGCAACTTATTTATTATGCTCAATAACAACGTAAAAAATAAGGCAGCTAAAGGTGATGTTCATTATTCAGCCATAGATACTGTTTTGGAGTCCGGATTATATAGAACACTGGGCCAGCCAGGAACACTGGTAAATATTCTTTTCGATGATAATTATAGGTTCCAACTACGACATATATTTTCCGAAAACCAAATTAAAACTAGAATGTCCAGTATGAATGTTTGGACGGACTGGGACACGTTAGTTAAGTCCGAAGTCCCCTATATACATACTGGAAGCTATGTATATAGGGGAGATGAAACTGCAGACATAATCATACCAGACAATTGGGTTACCAGCGCTCATACGAAGATCATAGCAACCTGTCAGGATTCAGGTTCAGCGATTATTGCTATAGAGAATGTCCAACCTGGATCATTCAAGGTTAAATTATCCTCAGTGACTACTATTGCAAGAATTAATTATATGGCATTTTTTTCAGATGATTAAGTGCACAAAAATTAAATTCCAATAGCAATCCAGAAGGCTTTTTCGGCGGCCAGATTATAACCAAAATTAGTTTGATGAAAAAATATATTGTTAAGGTAAAAACCGGTTCCCGATACACTGTGCACGTGTACTGACTCAATAGGGGTTATCTCAGTGTAATTGGAACAAGCCACTACACTGGGAATGGTGGAAAACGCGCATGGAAAAGTAATATAACCGCAATTGTCATGTCCCCAGCATATTTTCAGCATTCCGAATATGATATAGTTCGTATCTACAGTAACCTCACTGGTTTTTAGAGTGTTGTTATTGAGCACAGTAGCCAAAGTGGAAGTTCCCTCCTTATAATAGAGGTAT
>CAMMNN010000003.1 GCA_946498245.1 uncultured Clostridium sp.
ACTTCTCAATGGTAAGGCCGCTTTTTTCTTCCTTCATCAGCCATAATCTGTATGTCTCCAGTTCCTCCGGCGTTTTGTTCTTTATTTCCTCCATAATAGATCTCCTCCTTCTGTTTGTCTTCCCAGTCAGCAAGCTGCCAGTATTATTATGTCCTGAACCTTATGTCCAATCCCTTTGCCAATGCGATTGCCCTCCCAAAAACAGATCGAAAAAAGCTCAGAAACCCGAAATTTCTGAGCCTTTCCCTACTATATTCAAACTCTGTGTTTTTGTCCCCCGTTCTTTATTTGCAGCCGCAGCCGGAGGTCCAGGGTGCCAATTCCATGCGGATAAAGTATCCCTGCTCATGCTGGCATACCGGGCACTTTTTCGGTGCTTCCTTTCCTTCGTATACGTACCCGCAGTTTAAGCATACCCAGCCTGTTTCCACATCAGACACAAAAAGTTTCCCGCTTTCCATCAGCTTATAGAACATTTCAAAACGCTCCGCGTGGGTCTTTTCTATCTGGGCGATCATGCGGAATGTCTGGGCGATCCTGGAAAATCCTTCCTGCTCTGCAATATCGCCAAAGGATTTATATACT
Organism: uncultured Clostridium sp.; assembly: GCA_946498245.1. Lineage (GTDB taxonomy): Bacteria > Bacillota > Clostridia > Lachnospirales > Lachnospiraceae > UMGS1370. Next base: position 586 of record CAMMNN010000003.1, read on the forward strand.
ACGTCGTGCTCCTCGTATTCGTTATGCATGGCGTCTTTTAACTGGTCCAGGGTATGCTCATCCAGATCCACGGGATAGCCTCCGTCAATATGGATGGTTTCTCCGTTCATATCCTGAAGAAAGTTATAGAAAACTTCCGCGTGTTCTTTCTCCTGATCCGCTGTATACAAAAATACCGCCTGGAGCACAGGGAGTTTCTGCTCTTTTGCCTTTCCTGCAGCCAGAGTGTAGCGGTTTCGGGCCTGACTCTCTCCGGCAAAGGCCCGCATAAGATTTTTTGCGGTTTCACTGTTTCTAAAATCAGTCATAATGAGGTTCCTCCTTCTATTTGGATTTCCCTCTCATTATATCCAGATTCGCCCAAAAAATACCTGTCTTCGGGGTCTGCCTGATAATCCTTCCGCCGCCTGCTCACAAGGCAAGCCAACTATGGAGAAGGATGTAAAACGGCCTCTACCTGGGCTTCCAGTTCATCGGCATACATGGGGAAGCGTTCTCTTGGAAGAAGTCGTCCCTCCTTCCACATGGTTCTCACTTCCTCCATGGTGACGAAACGCGCGTCCACCACCTCTTCTTTCTGTAAAATCAAATCCTTTTCCGTAACATCCTGAACCGTAACATAGGTATCTACAAACCGTTCCGGCCGTTCTACGGAATGAAGGAGTTTTACTTCCTCCGGACGGGCGTGGATTCCCACCTCCTCAGCCAATTCCCTTAAAACACTTTCCAAACTGCTCTCTCCGGCCTGGGCGGAACCGCCGGTACATTCCCACCAAAGTCCGAAGGTCTTTCCCGGATGGCGCTGGGTCAGCAAAAGCTTTCCCTCTCTGTTGATGGTCCATATATCCGTTACAATGTGGTAATCTCCCGGAGCCAGCGGCACTCCCCGTACATGGGTTCTCCCTGTCTTTCTCCGTTCCTTATCGTATACATCCCAAATCTCCATCGTCCCCCGCCTTTCTCTTTTTAAACCAGCGTCCGCATCTGCTTTGTTCTATTTCTGCCGGAATATGGGATCCGCAGGATACCCGCCCGTAATCTTCTGCATGGTTCTCGGCACGGCATCCCGGGAATTTTTCCAGTCTGCGTCCTCATTTTTGTAATCGTATTTTTCCACAAACCAGTCAATATCTTCCTGAATCCGGGCCAGCTCCCGTTCCATCATATCTATCAGAACTCTTTTTACAGTCTCCCGTTTTTCCTCCTTCATGTTTTCCATGCAGGCGTTAAGCACATCATAAAAATGGGGCAGGCAAAAGCCTTTGGATTTTTCCAGCAAATCCAGAAACTCCGGCTCCGTTTTCAGCAGATATACAAAGGTATTCATAATCCGCCCGTAAGTCTCCTCCAGCTTTTTGCACACATAGCATTCTTCCTGTCTTCCGGTTCCAAAGGTTCCGGTTTTGGCGGATCCGGGTTTTATCAGTCCCAAAATTCCGCCTCTGGCTTTGGGCTGGGCTTCGGAGGGAGTCCGCCCTTTCTCTGCGGTTTCCCGAAAATGATCCCTCAGATACTTCATGCGGGTTTTCAGTATCCACGCATTTCCCAAATAGTTTCCATAGTCATACATCATTTTGGTATGCTTTCTGCAAAATCCGGTTTTATCCGTTTCCGCCCGAATATCGTCTTCCATATAAGAAGAGCCTAAGGTAAAGCTGATGGTATCTTGTTCCAGCTTCCGCTCCAAATAGCAGCAGGGACATTCATCTCCGGATTTCACTGCGTCCATTACTTCTATTGTATATAATTTTTCCTTCACGTCCGCTTCCCTCCCCCTGATTTCCTTTTTCTTCCATAATACACGTTCCCTTATTCTCCGTCAAGATCTCAGTTTATGTATTCCATTTATGGCTAATACCCAATAATGAGTAATCGTAGTACATATATAGCAAGGAGGGGATACAAATGATTTCTTACAGCCGTTTATGGGAGACAATGGAAAAAAAGTCCATTACAAAGTATTACTTAATCCATTATTGTCAGGTCAGCTCCGGACAACTGAACCGCCTGAAGCATAACCGCTACGTCTCCACACACACCATTGAAATGCTCTGCCGCCTGCTGTCCTGCCGCATCGAAGATATTATGGAATATCAGCCGGATTTCCTGCCTGCCGACGATGCCTTGTCCGTCCCGGAAGCAGCAAATTACAAGCCCAGAAAAAAAGCTGCTTCCAGCAGGAAAAAGGCTCCGTCTCCCGGCAAAAAAGAGCGCACTCCGCCGGAGGCTTCTCTGTGACAGGAAACTCCTGTTATAAAAAGAATCCTGCTTTGCAGGATTCTCCGCCTGAGGCGGGTCGCTTTAGCGACATAACTCCTCTCCGCCGCAGTGCGTTCCTGCCCGGAGAGCTTTTTGTTCTATAGGAAATTCAGAGGAATTTCCTGTAAAACAAAAACAAGCGCAGCAGTCTTCCCCTGTCCGGAGCAAGCTGCTGCGCCTTCTTTTAATTCTGAACCATAACCCCGTCGGCGTTTACGTAATAGCCGTCCGGAGTAGTGGTATTTCTCAGCATTTCGCCGTTAGATCCCACATAGAACCACTGGCCGGAACTATTCTGTACCCAGGCGTTTTTTGCCAGAGAGCCGTCTGCCTGGAAGTAATACCAGATCCCTCCTACAAACTGACGCCACCCCGTAGCCATATACTGATTGGAGTCAAACCAGTATTCTTTTCCATTGATGGTCTGCCATTCGTTGGCCGCACGGCTGCCGTTGGCCTTTATGTAGTACCAGCCATTGCTGTCCTGCTTCCAGCTTCCGCCGCTCTGGGAACCGGTTGGGGAAACGGAAGAATTTAATTGTCCGGCCTCGGCCAATGCAAAGCCATAATCCAACAGGGCCTTGGTATCTTCATAGTGAGTCTGACTGCTCTTCATAATAATGGCAATCAAACGAACCCCGTCCCGTTCCGCACAGGTGGCCAGAGTGTTTCCGGCCTTGGAGGTGTATCCTGTCTTTCCCGCCACGATTCCTTTATAATAACGGGAATCATTGGAATAGAGCATTTTGTGGCCCATAGTAATGGTTCTGGCGGAAGCTTTCTTCGTAGCCGGGAACTCATAAGACAGCGTGGATGCGACCTTTGCAATGGTGGGATTTTGGAACGCTGCTCTGGCAATGAGCGCCATATCTCTGGGCGTTGTATAATGCTCCGTATTGTTCAGTCCGTTGGGGTTGGCAAAATGAGTATCGGTACAGCCCAGTTCCTTAGCCCGGGCGTTCATTTTGTCGGCAAAACTGCTGACACTTCCGGAAATATGCTCTGCAAGGCCGTTGGCCACCTCGTTAGCGGATTTCAGCAAGAGGCCGTACAGGCACTGTTCCACTGACAGCTTGTCCCCGGCAGTCAGGCTCAGGGTTACTGCTCCGGATTCCAGATTCGTAGTAGCGGTTTCTGAAAAAGTCACCGTATCGCTCAGGCTGCAGTTTTCCACTGTCAAAAGGGCTGTCATCAATTTCGTAATGCTAGCCGGATAAAAGCGGGTAGTCCCATTCTTTTCAAAGAGAATCTCCCCTGTATTGGCATTTAATAAAACGGCGCCCTCCGACTGGATCGTCGGCTTGGCAATCTGTGTGCTTGTGCCTGCACTTGTGTTTTGAGAGGTTCCTCCAGATGAAGGCGTATTGCCTGACGGCGAAGAAGGTGACGGCGTCCCGGTACCGACAGACGGCGACTGTCCGGAACTCACCTGTCCCTCAGGGCCGGTAAATCCCAGCACCTCTCCGTATGCCGTACTGCTCCAAATCATGCTGACTGCCATACCCAGGCACAGCAAACGCTTCCACTTTATCATTTCTTAAAATCTCCTGTCGTATTTTATCGGGTTCAAACTTTCCGCCCGCTATGGCGGCATATAACCGTATCTTCATACGAGTATATCACACTTTTTGCAGTCAAAAAACAAAATTTTGCGACGATTTTCTTACGACTTTCTGTCTTTGCCTTTATGGGGCCAGAAAGAGACCCGTCTGCTGCCCTTAAACCTATGCCCTACCTATTGGCAGGCCCCAGAATAATATACGAATTTTCCCGTTCCAAGCGTTCCGGAAGAGATTCTTCCAGGGAAGGGAAAGCCGTTTCTATGGTTTCTGTTTCTATGGTTTCTGTTTCTATGGTTTCTTCTTCAGACGGGTTCTCTAAAGATGAAGGCGGCTCTGTTTCCGCCGGCAGCTCCTCCGTTTCTTCTGAGGGTTCCCCCTGGGAAGTAAACAGTTCTTCTGACGTAGGACTGAAGCCTTCTGTGGTAGGAAGAAGTTCTTCTTCCTCCAAAAAGCTTTCTTCCAAGCTCTCCCGGCTTTCCATGTTCTCTCTTTCCGCTTCTGTGGTTTTTGCAGCGGAAGTCGTTTTCTTAGGCGCGGTCTGCCTGCTCTTTTCCTCAATGGCCTGACTGATCTGCCTGACCTTGTCTGATACCTGGTAATTTTCTGTTCCATAAAGAAATTTATGGAGCTGGGATACATTATCCGCCAAATCAACGGGAAAAACGTAATCAATTCCCCTTCCGTTTTCTACGATCCGTTTGGCTTCTAATTGAAAGGGGAACCCGGAGGCCGCTTCCATATGGAATTTGGAAAGGGTCTGGATAGCCGGCAGAAGATCCGCCGCTTCCAGGCTGGTTTTCGTCTGGGGCAGTACGCCTGCCAGGATCTGGCTCAGCACCGGCAGCTCCGCTTTCTTCGCCTTTTCCAATATCTTGGATAAAACCTCTCTCTGGCGCTCTGTCCGCTGAAAATCCGAGTCCATATAGCGAAGTCTGGCATAGGCTACGGTCTGGACTCCGTCCAAGTGGTTCAGCCCCGCCTGTTTTAGCTGGTGAGATCCAACTCCCGTACCCTCCACTGTGCTGGTAATGTAGCCGTTAATATACCGAAATTCCTCCTTGGTCAGCTCTATGTCAATTCCTCCTAGCAGATTGACCGTATCCGCCACAGCCTTCCAGTTTACTGCCACGTAATCGTCGATTTCAATATCCAGGTTTTCGTTAAGTGCCTCCACAGCCTGCCCGATGCCCCCTCTGGCGTAGGCTTCGTTAATCTTTTTGTAGGGATTTTTCTCCCCCACCTTCATACAGGTATCCCGGTAAATGGAAACCACCCGCACGTCCCCTGTCTTTTCATTAATATTGCAGAGCATAATTACGTCCGCATTGGTCCCTTTTCCCAAACTGCCGTCTCTGGAATCCACGCCAAATACCGCAATCGTCCAGTTTTCCCTCATAACCTGCTGGGTGGAGGTATCGATATTGGGATTGGTAAAATCCTCCATCTGGATCTGGGGTTCCTTTTGAAGTTTTCCAAACAGGCTGAATACCCAAAAAGCTGCGCCGGCAAAAGCAGCCGCCGCAATTACACAGGCAATGGCGGCGGCCCACTTTATATACAGGGCATATTTCTTTTGTTTCTTTCTTTTTCCTTGTCTTTCGGGAAATCTGGAATCATATCCTCCTTCCCGGTGTATCCGTACTTTCTTTCCTTTTTTGGGGGTTGTCCCCACGGGTTTTCTTCTGTCAGTAAGGTCTTCTTTTCTGCCTTCCTGCTTCATATTCCCCTATCCTCTTTTTTTCAGCTTTTCCTGCCTTTCTTTCATCAGACGGTCAAATTCTTCCATGGATACTCCGGACTCCTCCAGCCTACGCCTTCTGGCCTGCAGTCTCTCTCTGCGCTTTTCAGCTTCTCTCTTCGCCCGGACATTTCCGTACCAGATAAGTCCTCCTATCAGTGCTGCCACTGCTGCGATTGCCGCCGCCAGAATCAATATCCACACCGGAAATCCGGCATTGGCGGCGCTTCCCTCTTCTTCCGGAGCCGGGGCGGCTGCTGCCTCCGTTTCCTGAGGAGGCGTTTCCGCTATAGGTTCCTCCGCCTGCACATAGGCGTATCCTACCTCCCGCTCCTCATAGGTGTAATTTAAAACGGCTATGGTGCCTTCCGGGGCATCTTGGGGAATCTCCAGGGAAATAGTCCGCGTTAAATCGCTGAAAACAGCCCCCGCCGGAACCGTAACGGCTCCTGATCCGGCTATCGTCAGTATTGCCCCATCGCCAATAGCGGCTCCGGCGGCTTTTAATTCCTCTCCCAAAGCGTCCAGATTGGTTTCTTCCTCTGCCGGATTGTAATTGATAAACGCGTCAAACCCGTAATCCAAAAGCTGCCGGGTATCGGTGTAAGTCGTATAATGATCCGGTTTGCTTCCTTTTAAAATAACTACAATCAGGGTCCGGCCGTCCCGTTCCGCCACTGTAGCCAAAGTGTTTCCTGCCAGAGTAGTATACCCCGTTTTTCCGCCTTTAACATCAGGATCATAATACCGGCTCCAATCTTCCAGCATCATTTTGTGCTCCTGGCGTACCGTAAGCCCTTCGGGATCATTGGCTGTAGGGGGGAGCTGATACGAAAGATCCCCTTGGATTTTCCGGAACTCTTCGTTTTCCCAGGCCGCCTGAACTATGAGGGCGAAGTCTCTGGCTGTGGTATAGTGTTCCGGGTCATTGAGCCCGCTGGGATTTTTAAAGCTGGTATTGACACAGCCTAATTCTCTGGCTCTTTCCGTCATCAGTTCCGCAAATGCCTCCCGGCTGCCGGATACGTGCTCCGCCAAAGCATTGGCGGCTTCGTTGGCGGATTTCAGCAGCATTGCATACAGACAATCCTTTACTGTCATCTGCTCTCCGGCATCAATGCCTGCGTTGGTGCTGCCGGATTCTACATTGTAAACGGCATCATAAGAAAACGTAACTACTTCGTCCATGGAACAGTTTTCCAGAACAAGAAGAGCCGTCATGATCTTGGTAATACTGGCGGGGTAATACTGTTCCTTGCTGTTTTTTCCGTACAGTACAGCACCGGAATCGGCGTCCATTACCACCCCTGCCTCAGATTCCAGGTTAACCTCAGAATCATCCGGCCACACCGGGGCCCCGTAAGCTGCGGTGCTTCCCAAAAGAGATAAAACCATTACTGCCGTCAGCAGCTTTCCCATTAGTTTTTTCATACTAAAACTCTGCCTTTTCCATCAATTTTCACCATACTCATGATACCATACTCTTCCTTTCCAGTTCTTTCTTTTTTCTTACATTTGTGTGAACTCGCCGCTAAATCTTTCCATTCGCAGGGAACTGACCTTTCTGTCGTAAATGCGATCCCCGCTGTTGGCTTCCCCGCACAAAAGAGGGCTGTCCGCTCTGTAAGAAAGCCGTTTCAGGGATACCCCTTCCTTCCCCTCAGAAGCGTAGCAGTAGCGGCAGCCGGCCGGACAGGTATCATAGGCCCCAATATCTATGCTTTCCATGCATCCGCATTCCGTCCTCTGGCCTTTGTCTTTCCCGGCTTTCAGACGGAAACCGCCGATTTTTTCCAGCCGCTCTCTGTCAATGCAGGCTCCCTTCTCTACTCCCGGCCAGCCGGCCCATAGAGGTTCGGCGCAGGAAACGGTTTTCATGCCGTTTTCAGCGGCAATCTCCGCCAGAATGCCTGCCAGGGATTTCATTTCTTCCGGAGTGATCTCCTTTAGCCCCGTTCCCTTCATATTGCGCTTTGTCTTTCTGTATAAATCCAAAAAGCTGATTACTGCCTGATCCGTAGATCCCCGCAGGTGTTCTGCAATGTTTCTGAATGTCTTTTCATGGTAAGAGGCCGTATATTTTTCACTGAAAAAGATGGGATCATACCGCCATACCATACGATCCGCTCCCGCTTTGTCGGCCAGTCTGCAAAAAAGAGGAATCAACTCTCTGTTTTTATCCGGAAGTCCCGGCTCAATGTCCCCTTCATAGCCTGTCAGGGTAAATTGCAGGTACCACGGCCAGGGCTGAAGCTCTTCCAGATAAGCGGCCAGACCAACTGGGTTTTTGCTCCAAAATACGATCCCGTCTACCGTATCAGCCCCCAGGCGAATCCTGCTGATCTGCCTGGGATTGATGGGATTCCTCACCCACGCTTCCCCGTCCCGCAGGCGTTCCATAAACCATTCCATATAATAGGCAGGAATGTCTGTCCTGCGGCTAGCGCTGATAATCATGTTTTCTCTCCTGGATCTTATATTTCTGGATTATATATTTCCGGATTTTCTATTCCCGGACCTTATACTCCCGGTCCGATTTCCGTTTCCTTCGCTGCAGTAGTGGAAACCGTCCCAGGTCCCCACTCATCCGGCTCCTTTGGAGGTGTTTCGGATTCTGTCACCGGTTCAATCTCTGCCTCAGTCTGTTCCGGGGCGGTGGTTGCCGCCGGGGTTGGAGCTGTGCTTTCCGGCTGAGTTGGCGCTGGAGTTTCCGGCTGAACCGGCTGGATTACAGGAAAAGTCTCCCCCTGAGTCGGTTCCGGTGCCGGGGTTTCCGGCTGAGTCGGAGCTGTGCTTTCCGGCTGAGTCGGCGCTGGAGTTTCCGGCTGGGTCGGCGCAGCAGCCTGAGTCGTCTGAGGCGCTGCTTCCGTCTTTCCGGAAGAAGCCTTCCCGCTTTCCGTTCCGTCCAGGTTGTAACATATCACCGGCACATTGGTATAGACGTAGCCGTAAAGTTCTTTTGCCGCCTGATAAGGCATATTGATGCAGCCGTGGGAGCCATTGGTTTTATAAATCTGCCCGCCGAAGGAAGAACGCCATGTGGCGTCGTGAAATCCAATTCCGCCGTTAAAAGGCATCCAGAAGTCCACCGGGCTGGCGTATCCTTCTCCCCTCAGCACTGCGTCCTTTTGCTTGTATGTCAGGCCGAAAATACCGGGCGGAGTCGTGTAATTTTTCTTTACATTTCCCGACACAAAATCGGACTCCAATACCTTTTGGCCGTCCTTATAAAAAAACATATGCTGCGCAGTCAAATTAACCTCTGCGTATGTATTGCCATAATCGTTTCCATCGTGACTTGCCGCTTTCTGGGAGTAAACCGGCTCCCGGCTCTGGCTTGTCCCTGCCTCCAAAAGCTGATACAGTTCCTCTGTTTCTGCCTCCTGGTTGATTCTCCAGCCGTAGCTGCCGCTGACAGACACTGTTTTACCGTAACTGGTTTGGAAGGAACGGGTTTTGTAAGCCGTGTTGTATTTTGCCGCCAATTCCGAAACATACTGGGAAACCATGCCCCTGTCCAGGGAAAGGGAACCGTCCTCCCCTTCCATGATCCAAAGATGGATTGTATCGCCGTTTAAAATTTCTTCCTGGCTTCCAAATTGATACCGGATCTCCGTCCCTGCGTAACGGTTTAACAGGGCCAGACGTTCTCTCAGCCCTTCATCATCTGCTGTCACAGCCGGTTCCCGGTAGCAGCCCAACTCATCTAAATTGATTTCTGTTTTAAGATTCACGGCAGCAGCGGCAATTTCTTCCTTTGCCGCTTGCCGATTTACTTCGCTCCCCTTCTTTTCCGGAATGATTTCATAGCCAGCTCCGGAAATATAGTCGGAAATTGCGGCATTTTGGGGCTGTACCATAAACTCTTCCTGAAAAAAGGGCAGGCCGTCCAATGCTTCTTCCAGCTTTTCTTCTTCATAAACCACCATAGTGGAAATGGTATAATCTACAGGATGAAAATACGCTGACAGCCATTGGTAGGGGTTCTGTCCTTCCAATATTTGCTCTAAAGTACCGTCAAATTCCGCCCGCAGGCCTATGGCCTCATGGTCCAGTTCCCCCTTCACGCCGTCCCGTCCGTAAATCGTCAGACGGTAGCCTTCCGTTCCTGAGGCAATCTCTGCTTTTACCTCCTCAATGGTTTTCCCCGCCGCGTCTACGCCGTTAATGACGGTTCTGGGAAAAAACGCCTGCCGGTAGCTTTGCGCAGCAAAGCAGTACCCCGCTGCAGCAGCCGCCGTCAGCAAAAGGCCGCATCCTGCGGCAATATAAGGGGCTTTTTTTCGTTTTACTTCTTCTCCAATTTTTTTCTGATTTTTATGAAATATCAATATGACCTTCCTTCATCTCTGCAAAATTACTTTCTCCCGCCACCAGGACTCCGTTCTCCTTTAAAAGCTGTGCGGTTACTCCGTCTCCGTCTGTCAGGACGCCGCGGAAGCTGCCGTCATAGATTTTTCCGCAGCCGCAGGAAGGGCTTCTCTCTTTGAGAATCGCAGCCCTACAGTTAAAAAGACGGGCCAGTTTCAAAGTTTCTTCTGCTCCCCGCCTATATGCTTCCGTAACATCTGTTCCTTCTTTTGTCATTACCCGGCTGCCCTGCCGTTCCGCCGGACACCGGGGTGTAGCCAAACCTCCCAACTGCTCCGGACAAACCGGAATCAGGTGGTGTTCCTTCATCAGTTCTTTTATTTCAGGCCGCAGTTCTCCGCCGCCGCTGTAGCGGCAGGAAACCCCTAAAAGGCAGGCGCTGACTAAAATATCCATTCTGCTTTCTCCTTTTTTGCGACGCAAGAAATCTGCGTCTTCCTTCCAATAGACTTAGACTTGTCTTTTGTCAGTGGTTTCATTATAACAATGAAGCCTCTAAATGTAAAGCGGGAAAGCCTGTTACAGCTCTCCCGACTTGATTTTTTTTAGCAGCAGCAAATATGTGCTTCCTGATACCACAGCAGCGATAAGATCCGATATGGGTTCCGTAAAAAATACGTATGTAATGTCAAACCACACGGGAATCAGGAAAACGCCGCCAAAGTAAATGATTTTCCTGAAAGTAGACAGGGAAATGGCCACCTTGGCGATTCCCATGCCTGTAAATCCGTCTACCACCGTATACTGAAGCGCCAGAGGGATAATCATCAGAGAATAAATGCGGATTGCCCGGGACGTCATGGAAATGTATTCCGGTTCCCTGGTAAATATCATGGTAAAATACTGAGGGAGGGTCTGGGCAGCCAAAAACATTATGGAAGTAAAGGCCAGAGACAAGAGCAGAATGTGCTTCTGGGCCCGGATAATCCGATCCGGCCGTTTCGCTCCGTAATTGTATCCCAAAATCGTCTGGGTTCCCCCGGTAATTCCCGACAGAGGCATGGTCACAATGAGCATGAAGCTCTGCAGGATCGTATTGCAGGTCAAAAGCATATCTCCCCGCTCAGGGCCGCCGTATTTCTGAATGGTGGCGTTAAGGGATATAATCAGTATATTGTCAAAGGCTATGATCAGAAAGGGAGTCAGCCCCAAAATCAGCACCTGGGCCATAATGTCCCACCGGTATCCTCCAAAGGTAATGCGTATCATGGGCCGTCTGCCAAATAAAAATTTAAGGACATAAAGGCATGAGGCCGCCTGAGAAATTACAGTGGCCACGGCAGCTCCGGCCACGTCCATTCCCAGAACAAAAATAAAGACCGGATCTAAAATAATATTTAAAACCGCCCCCAGCAGTACGGATTTCATTCCTACTTTCGCAAAGCCCTGGCAGATAATGAACTGGTTCATTCCCGTAGCCAGAAGGGCAAAAACCGTCCCTGACAGGTAAACCGTAATGTATTCATCTGCGTATGGAAAGATGGATCCGCTGGCCCCAAACCAGGTAAGAAGCTGGTTTTTTACCAAAAGAGACAGAACCGTAATGGCCGCCGACATTACGCACAGCAGCAAAAAGCAGTTTGCCAGTATGGCGCTGGCTTTTTTTTCATCTTTTTGGCCCAGGCGAATGCTTAAAAGAGGAGCGCCGCCTATGCCGACCCAGGAAGCCACAGACGAAATCATCGTCACAATCGGTCCGCAGATTCCCACTCCTGCCAGAGCCAGATCTCCGATCTCCGGAATGTTTCCAATGTACATTCGATCCACAATGCTGTAAAATACGCTGACAAACTGCGCCAGCATAGAAGGAAAGGCCAGCCGCCATACAAGGCTCCTGACCTGATCCGTATCTAAATTATTTTCCATCTTCATGGCAATCCCCCTGCTCTTTTCGAAACTCCTGTATATCATGGATGAAAATCTTCAAATTGTCAATGAGGGAATCATAAACTCCGTACTTGTACAGATTTAAAAACACCAGTCCCACCGGAACCGCTAAAATCATGCCCCCCAGACCGCTGACTTTAAACCCTACATATAAAAGCACCAGGGTGGTGAGAGGCGGAAGGCCCATACTGTCGCCTACGATCTTAGGCTGAATGGCCTGCCGGACCACCTGAGTCAGCACATACAGCAGAATCATTCCCGCCGCCAGATAATATTCCCCTGAAATCAGTTTAATCAGGCTCCAGGGAATCAACACGGTACCTGTGCCGAAAACCGGAAGGAAATCCAAAAAAGCAATGAGTACAGCCAAAAGGAAGCTATAGGGAATCCTTAATACCAGAAAGCCTACGGCCAAAATAATGGCTACTACAAACATAATCCGGAATTGGGCCATAAAATAGCCCCCTACCAGCCTGAGGGCATCCTTACGCATATGGGCCATATGCTGCTTGCCGCTTTCCGGCAGATACCGCCTCCAAAACGCCCACAGGCGCTCCCTCTCGGCAATAAAGAAATAAGAGGAAAGAATCATTACCACTGCATTCACCAAAATAGAGGGAATGCTTCTGGCCACGCTTCCCGCCGCCTCTACGGTAGGACTGGCCATGTTCTGAACCAAAAGGCCGATATAAGAGCCCAGATTATCCGCCAGTTCTTTTACCTGCTTTTCCATGGAATCCGGCAGAAAGGAAAGGAACTCCGTCATGCGTTCTCCCGTCTGGCGCGTTTCCTCCTGAAGCGCTGTCCACAATTGGGGAAGATCCCGGATCAGCTCGGACGCCTCCACTGCCAGTTTAGACAGAATCAGATACATCAGGCCGATAATCAAAGCCAGTACCCCTACTACTACCAGAACGGAGCCGTGGCGGCGCACCACCTTCAAATGCTTTTCCAAAAAGCGCACCAGGGGATTGGCAATCAGCGATACGATTCCTCCCACCACAAAGGGCATGAAAAACCTCAGGAGCTTCGGCCCCACAATGCAGACCAGCGCTGTGCCAATAACGGGAATCAGGATATTTAAAATCACACGGATATAATGCTTTGCAATTTCTCTGTCACTGCGTTCCATAATCATCACCTGTTATTATTATACACAGGTTTTTCCAATTTGCAAAGGCTTCCTCTTTATTCCCTTCAAGGCACTTTCCTAAAAATGGCGCATATGCTTTTCCTAAACCAAACAATTTACCGTCAGGCCCGATACCAGGGAACACGCCATGACAAACAGGAGATAAATCCCAAACCTTTTTGCGCCAAGTACTATCTTTAAGGCTCCCAGGTTGGTAATCTTCGTAGCCGGCCCTGTAATCATAAACGCGGCAGCAGCCCCCATGCTCATGCCGTCTGCCAGCCAAATCTGCAGAAGGGGAATCGTCCCTCCTCCGCAGACATACAAAGGAACTCCCACTGTAGCCGCCATCAGGACGCCAAAGGCTTCGCTGCCGCCAAATAAATCCGTCAAAACCCTGGCCGGTACATAACGCTGAAACAGGGCGGAAAGGAGGATTCCCAATAAAAACCAGGGGCCTGTGGCTTTTACATTCCTTCCCAGATTTTTTGCAAAGCGCCGCAAAACATTGGGATCTGTGTCATGGTTTTCCGGTTCTGTAAAGCTTTCAAACCGGAAAAATCCCTTCTCCCGAAAAAAGATTCGAATGCAGATGCCTGCCCCCATTCCGCACAGAAAACAGGAAACAAGCCGGATTGCCGCAGCCGTCCCTCCCAGACTCATGCTATATACTGCCAACTGGGGATTTAGGAGGATAGAGCTCATCATAAACGCTCCCAGCCACTGATCCTTCATGCCGCTCTTAGAAAATGAAGCGGCAATGGGAATCGTTCCGTACATACACAGGGGCGACGCAATCCCCAGGGCGCTGGCTGCGGCAATTCCCATGACTTCTCCCGGGCCTTTTTGATCCAGAAGCCTTAACAAATGGTGGATCCGATCCTTAAAAAATACGGAAACAACGGAGCCCAGAACCATTCCCAAAATCCAATAGCCCAAAATCTGCTCCAACTGCAGACTGAAATAGTACCAGAGATAGACTGCTTCTCTCCTGAGGATTTCTCCCATGCTGCCGTTTCCTCCTTCCCGGCATTACTGTTCCAGGCTTACCAGCTCGTACTCCCGGCTCCCAAGGCCGATTTTTTCTCCATGTTCCAGGGTGTGAAGGCCGTTGCGGGATTCGATCCGGTTTACTAAAGAAGCCCCGTCCTGGGCCTCGTACACCAGGTCAATACACGCCTGATCCACTGCTACCGGATCATAAGAAGCCAGGATTCCAATGTCGTGCATATCCGGTTCCGCAGGACTGGAATCACAATCACAGTCCACACTTAGGCGGTTCATAACGTTAATATAAAGAATCCTTCCGTCCAGGGCATCAGCTACCGACTTTCCCGCCTCCGCCATGGACTCTAAAAAGGGATCCTGAGGGGCGCTCCACATACTTCCGCCCCGGCCCGCCGTATGGATATGGCTTTTCCCTTCTGATGAGGCGATTCCTATGGAAATATTTTTAATGGCCCCGCCGAACCCTGCCATAGCGTGGCCTTTAAAGTGGGATAAAATCACGTAATAGTCGTAATTTCCAAAGTGAGAGCCCACATAATTTTCCGTCAGGTTTTCCCCTCCCGTTACCGGCAGAGTCACAGAGCCTTCTTCGTCCATAATATCTACGTCTGCAATAGCCGTATAGCCGTGATCCGCCGCCACCTGGTAATGCATGGCTGTGCTGGCGCGGGAACCGCCGTAAGCCGTGTTGCACTCCACAATGGTTCCGTTTAAAGACTGAACCAGTTCCCCAATTAAGTCTGTACGCAGATAGTTGCTGCCCGGTTCTCCGGTAGAAAGCTTAACCGCCACTTTACCGGAAGGCGAAGCCTCCAGGGCGTTGTAAATCTTCATCAGCCCCTCAGAACTGATGTCCGTCGTCATATAGACTACTGGCTTTGACTGGCCGGAAGATGGCGTCGGTTCTGTCTGGCTGGAAAACAATACCTGCTCTGTCTGGCCGGAAGACGCAGACGGCTGCGGCCCATTGGCCTTTACCTCCCGGAAGCAGCCTGTCAGCAGAAAAGCCGAAACTGCAATCATCCATAAGCTTTTTATATTCCTTTTCATAATTAATTCCTCCTTTGGAGTCTAAAGCTTCTGATCACTCCATAGGATTTTCCCAGGAGCCTCTCGTATCTACTCCGGCCGCCTCTGCCAGAGACTCCAGCCGTTCTATTTCCTCTGCTGTTAACTGAATTTTAACTGCTTCCGCAGCTTCCGCTACATGGGCCGCCTTTGTCACACCAATTAAAGGAATCGCGCCCTTTGCGGCTGTCCATGCCATGGCAATCTGGGGAACAGAGACGCCATATCGTTTTCCAATCTCCTTCATCTCATGAATCAGGCCCTCCAGATACGGCAAAATAGGATTGTACGTTTCTGCCCTCTGGCTTCCGGCTGGAAGAGGATGGGCCGTATCATATTTTCCGCTAAGGGCCCCTTGTTCCAACACCATATAAGCAAAGAAGTCTATCCCCCGTTTTCTGCAGTAATCCAGGATTCCCGCTTTCTCTGAAGAGCGGTACAGCAGACTGTAGTGGTTTTGAACAGCGGAAAGCGAAATTCCCTCTTTTGCAAGGATTTCCTCTGCCCTTTTGATCTGAGCCAGATTATGGTTCGATACGCCCACCTGTTTTACCTTTCCGCTTTTCACCAGCGGAATCAGCAGCGGTGTCCATTTTTCCACATCCGCCGGATTGTGGATCCAATAAATATCAATATAATCCGTCTGAAACCGTTTCAAGCTTTCTTCGCACATATCCGCCACAGGATTCGCTCCATTCCCAGCAATCTGAGGGGTAAATTTAGTGGAAATCATTATCTTTTCCCTGGAGTACTCCCTGGTAAATGTACTTAAAACCTCTTCAGAAGCCCCCATGCCGTACACTACTGCACTGTCCCAAAGATTCAGCCCCTCTTCCATGGCCTTCTCAAAAACTGGCCTTAACTCATTGGGCCCCAGCTTATTCCCGAATACCTCATCTCCGCCTACGGCTCCCACACCCCAGGACCAGGTTCCAAGGGCAACTGCCGGTAATTTCTTAGTGTCGTTTTCTTTTTTAATCATACCATTAATCTCCTTTTTCACATTACACCGTTTTTCTGCTTATAGTTCCTGCCTCTTCTGCCGGATTTTATATCTCAGATAATCCATCCGGTCTAACTGCTTCTGCCTGAAATGAATCTCGTCCAGAGTGCTGTTTCTCAGGGTTTCCAGCATTTTCAGACGCTCCTCTTCCGTATCCTGTTCTTCCAGCAAAAGCCTCATATACGTCTCTACCTGTTCCTTCTCAAATCCAATGTCATGGAGCGTCATAATCAGTCCGAGACGTTCAATGTCCTGTTCATCATACTGCCAGACTCCCATAACCGTTTTTACCGCTCCGCACAGTCCCCAGCTTTCGTACTCCCGCAGCACATCTTCCGGAATACAGTACCGCTCACTGGCCTCCTCCATGGTCATCCCTTCTCACCTCACATCCTGCTTATTCCTCTCCAAAGGAAGGGGAGAGGTCCGTCCCCGCTTCCCTCATGGAATAAGTTTATTGTAATTCAACTGTTTTTCTATGTCCAATACCCGTCAATTATCTCCAGTCATACTTTTTAGGCATTTCCCACACGTGAAAAACCAAAAAACAAAATCCAGCCCTAATGATCCCGTTATAGGATCCTGGCTGGATTTTCGCGTACTTTTATAAAGCTTTTACTTTCAGGCTAATGGAATGATCATTTCAGATATGTAATATTATTTGAACTATTTCTTGTGCTGCCCGTCAAAGGTTCCTGCGGATAGCCGGCCAAAACACCCACCAGGGGGATATATCCTTCCGGAATAGAAAGCCGCTTTGCTAACTGCGGATTTGCAAAGGAAATCATTGGCCCCATGACGAAGCAGGTTCCCAATTCCAGAGCTGTTGCCTCAATAATCATGTTTTCGGCAGCGCATGATACATTCGCCATATTAAATCCATTGCTGTCATTTCCATTGGGAGCAGACAGCACAATCATAACAGGGGCGCCGTAAAGAGGCTTATACCCTTCTTCTGCGGCCCTCTTTTCCAAAAATTCATTGCCGGAATGCTTCATCATGTCCAGGGTGACGTTATTAATTTCCTGAAGCAGCTCCGGATTTTCAATTACAGTCATATGAAACCGCCCGAAAACCGGGGCCAGATTGCCCGCCCTGACAATTGCATCTATTTTTTCTTTTTCTACGGCTTTCGTCTCATATGCGCGAATGCTTTTTCTCATTTCAATGGCATTTAATACTTTCACAATCCATTCCTCCTTTACTTTTTTTGCTCGTGTATTATAATTATAGCTGTCAATAAAAATACATCAAGTACGCAATATTTTTTTACCTGCTTAGAAAAAGTTAAGTAAAGGAGCCTCTCTATGACAGACTGTCCTGTAAAATATGCCTTTGATTTATTAAATGGAAAATGGAAGCTGCGTATTCTCTGGGAGCTGACCCAGCAGGAAACCATACGCTTTAATGAGCTGCAGCGGCGGCTTCAGGGGATTTCCAGCGTAATGCTTTCTAAATCTCTGGAAGAACTGGAGCAGTATAAAATTGTCAATCGCCGCCAGTACAATGAAATCCCTCCCAGAGTGGAGTACTCTCTCACTCCCCTTGGGAAAGCTATTGATCCGGCGCTGCAGGCATTGGGGGATTGGGGACTTAAAGTTCAGTCAGACAATACGTAAGACTGGCCTTTAAGTCCCAAAGGATCTAAAATATAGTACCCGCTTTCGAACCATTTGGATTCAGGCGGCTGCCTGCAGCGGTTTTGTCCGTGTGTCTGTAAAAGATAATGGCTGCGGCATTCCGGAAAATGAGCAGGACCGCATTTTTGAAAAATTCTATCAGACGGATCGCTCTCATTCCACAAAAGGAAACGGCCTTGGGCTGGCTATGGTGAAAAAAATCGCTGAGCTCCTTGAATGTACCATTGAAATCAAAAGCAGGCCCGGGGAAGGTTCGGAATTTATTATGAATATCCCCTGCTAACCATTTAGAATGTTTAACGAAATATCTGCCGGTTTAATATCCACGCAATTCCCTTGGCCGTCCGGCGAACTTCATCTTGGAAATGGTTCCCCGGATTGAGCTGAAATTCCGTGTCAATGCCCTCCTGCATATAAAAAGCATGGATCGCCTCCGTCCGTTCCTGCACGGGTTTCAGAAAGGGATTTCTGGTTCTGCACTCTCTATCGCCAATGGAAAAATAGATGCAATCGGGCTTCCTTTTCTCATGGTTAGATTGGATATACTCATAAAATCCAGGGAACCATAAAGAGCCTGATACGCTGGCTATCCTTGAAAATGCATCTGTCTGATACATGGAATAGACTGCAAACAGCCCCGCCAGAGAGTATCCCGCCAGCCCTCTCCAGGAAATTTGTCCGGGGATCATAGACTCCGCCTTTGGCATAATGGTTGTCGTTAAAAGCTCTAAGTATTGGTTGGCTCCTCCTGTACAGGGAGTATCGCCTTTGGAAATTGGCGGTATTTCCCACGGAGTCATATCATGGTTCCATTGAAGGCCGCTGATTGCCACAAAGGAAAAATCCCTGTGGGATTCTTTCCTCAATTTCCGGTAAACTTCCTCCCAATCATTCCCAAAGGTATTGAAATACACAACAGGGCTGCCGTCTTCGGCACCTGGGTAGACGGAAACGGTTTTGCCGCCTGCAATAAACTGCGTCATTGATTATCCCCTCCTTTTCCTATCCTCTTACTATGAAATCCCGCCGCCGGGTAGGCGGTATGTATTCAGGTATGCCGAATGCGCCCTGCCTGACTTTTGCGGACTGGCAGTGCGCTTAAATAGAAGTTAAATGCGTCCGCAAAAATGTTATTATGTCTGGTGTATACTTTCGTTGCCGTATCGGCTTTTCCCATCTACATCTCCTTCTTTCTGTATTTTTACTATTTAAAGATTGTATAGCACAACTCTACAAGGGTGCAAATGAATATTCCAATCTGAATCAAATCAGAGTATGTAACATACATCAGCAACGCCCTCCTTTCCTCTTTGGTCTGGAGGGTTTTGCCCTCCATATCAAATACAGAGGGTAGAGCCGCCTTTGCTCTGTGGTCTCCCATGTCTCAAAGTATAGCACATCCTTTTTACCTGACAATTATTTCTTTTTGTCTGATTTTCCATATATTTTTCCTAAAACCTGCCACTCTGATTTGAGTGCTATATGAGTCTACCCGAGTGCTACGAACATAACTTCTCCTTCTATACTCTCCCAGTAAAAATCGGCAAACCCAGAAAGGCCTATTTTCAGGCTTTTTCCAAAGTGCCACCATGGTTTGAATATGGCTTTTCTTTGCTTTTGCACTAACCATCATTTTTAGAATTTTTATTGCATATAAAAAAGTGGCAATCACACCAAAATTCATTGATTTTACAGTGTTTTTGCCACTTTTGATTCATTTGTACTTATGAATATTTTTAGCTTTCATTCACAAATCATACAGAAAAATTAGAACTTCCCAGCCTTCGCGGCCTCCTCAATGGAGACTGTAAGTCTTGATTTATCAAAGAAAAATCGTGACTTTGTGTATCACAAGGGTATCATAATGTCCTTTTCAGTTCAATGTACATATACCAACAACATATTTATTGGATTTTCTACAAACTTTGGAGAAGTTACTCTAACCCCTCTTTTCCTCTATAAATATAACCTGTAAACTCCCAGAAAAGTTTAGGACTAATATAGTAATCGTATTGCGTGCTATTGTCCTTTTTAAATGCCCGACCAAAAGGCAATCGACCATTGATTAACCCCTGACTAATGTAGGTTCTATCTTTTCTCATAATTTTGGCTGCTATATCAATCGGCACATTCTCTCCGGTAAATTCAGGTATTTCAATATATACTTTTTTATCGTCCACGTTATACCTCCTAGTATATCACATAAAAACATAAAATTCTATTCAAAAGACATACTGTAATACTTCCGTAAATAGGAACTTACTCCAAAGCATCCCTGCTAAACAGCTCCAATTCGCTTGCCAAGCGTCCCAGATTCATTCAGAACAATTCCAAACAATCTCTCCCGTTTGGTGGGAGTGACCTAATTAGGTTTCCAGTGGATTCTATCATCGCACAGCTTATATTATAAGCCATCAGTTTTTAGCCAAAACTATTTGGGGTAGACAAAAATCGCAGCGTTATTCGCCATAGCGCATCTCCCGAATGCTCGAAATCCACCTTCGTTATGGAGCCCAATACTATTCAATTGTCAATGTACATCGCTTTTAAAAGCTCTTCATAATAATAAATAGCGTGAACGAATCATATTTGAGACATTTATGGAACTAATTATAGATTTATGTTAAAGCCAGACAGCAGTCAGATATTTTTAAATCCAACTGCTGTCTTACTAATCTCAAAACCTACTCTATTTTTCCATACAAAGCCTCTACTGCCAGCCGCAGTCCTGTTATGAATCCCTGCGCATAAGCCTGCTCCGCGCTGTCTTCGTCTAACAGATAATGATTTTCACACATCTCCTGAAATTTTTCTCTGTGTTCCTTCGGAACCAGCTCTTCTACCCTTTTCTGGCACGTTACCATTTTAAGGAGTAAATCCTTAGACTTTTGATAATCATATCCCGGTATATCCTGACAGCGTATATCGCCTCTGTATAGTTCCAATATCATTTCTTTATTGGGGTTATTCTGTGACTGAACCATCCGTTCCCTCCATTCTGCCTGTCTTTTGTATTACGAACACTTTTTACAGCTATGAAATCTCTCATAAACCCTGGAATATTCCTCGTACCCGCCCAAATCCAGTTCTCTCAGTTTTTCTGTCTTAAAACGGTATTCCGGATAACTGCAATAGCCACTGTATCCAATTCTCCCTGTTGGTGCTCCCAAGCCATTACGAAGGATCCAGGCCAATATTTCCTGGCCGTTGTTATTCACATCTACAAAGGCACAGTCCTTTTCCCTGATACCGTCCAGATTGACTGTCAAGGTATTCCAGGGTTCCGGCCCATCTTCTTCCCATCCCATAAGGGTAATTGCCAGGTTCCCCTCCATGTAATAGCCTACCTGTACAGTAACGCTGACGTTTTCTCCCCATTGATGCAATTCAAGATGCTTCACGCTTTTGATTCCTCCTCGTTTTCTGTTTCTACCGGGCTTAATCCTGCTGCTAAAAGCAGAACCGCCACCCGAAAACCATTTTTAAACATCCTGAGATTTTCTTCTACAAGATGCTTGTTTATCAGCGCACTTTGTTCCAGGTAGATCTTCCACTGAGCCCTGGTCATTTTCTCCCGCAGCTTATCCTGCAAGGGGATGATTTCTTTTAGCCAGGGTTTCTGCGACTGCCCCTCATACTCATCGTTTGCACTCAGGTACCCATCAAACAGTTCTTCCAGAATATCTTCACTGGAGATTGGAACATCGAAACATTTTTCTTTCCATGTCTCAATCAAATCTTTAATCTCCGCCAGTGCCTTGTTGTGTGCTCCAATGGTGCCCAGAAATTTAAAATTCTGCTTTTCGCCGGAACACTTTCTTCCCTGTCCGTTGCAATACTTCATATTTCCTGTTTCCTCCTCTCATGATTCAGTCATCTATGCTGCTTTATCAACTGTTTCAGACGGCTGCTCTTCCATACCAATCACTGCCTCCATCAAGTCCTGCTCCAGCACATCCGCCAGCAATTTTCCTGCCAGACTTCCGTGCCAGATTTTTGCTTTCTTTTCACGCAGTTCTGCCAACTCCTGAATCCGAAGCTGTGCACTCAGATCTGCCAGTCTGCGGTCCTCCTCTGTCAGTCTTTTCTGAATGGTACGCTGCCACTTTTCGAGGAATCCATTGGCCTGCTCAATACGTTCATCCTGAGTATCATTAACTGTCCGTTTTTGTCGGATTGTTCCTCCTGGCTCAAATTCCAGTATATAAAATGGCTTGCACGGATTCTTTTTGCATCTTAAAAAAGCGAGATACGTTTCCCGCCGTTCTATCCGATCCATATACCGCTTGGATGCTGAGGTATGAATGCAAAGGTTCAATGCGCTGCTCTCAGAAAAAATATCTCGGATTCTCTCCGGAATTGTTAAACGGTATTCCTTGTCCTCAAACTCATACTTTGTTTTTATCGACTGACAAATTTTTGTTATATTGGGGAATTGCTTCTCCGCCTGGATTGCCTCATGAATAAAATTCACGCCGCCGGTTTTGTTCACTGCCTTTTGATGACTGCTCAAGAGGTTTTTCGGTTTATAAAAGATTTCTTTCCGAATATCCCATTTCAGATAATCAGCCATCTGCAGATAGTCCTCCCAGGTTGAAATCAGTTCCTTCGGTTTACGTCCGGATAACGCAAATTGACACTCCAGATAATGGCAGATTGCCTCCGGGCTCATACAAGGCAATATAAATTTCAGATTGGAGGCCGTTATCTCGTATTTTTGGAACCAGGCAAGCACATCCTCCTTTAAGGAATGGCCGATCTGTTTCTCGTATTGGAGCCAGAGCAGATAAATAAAATCCCCTTTGTTATCCCGCAGGCGCCTGAGCTGTCCTTTGTCTATTCCCAAAGATCTGGCCAGACTGCGCTCTGGCTTAAATTCAAACTGCGGCTGTATATCCATGATAGATTGAATCAAGGAAAACAGGCCCGCCTTGGATAATTGCTCAAAAAAGGGATACCTTTTCCACTCATTGAGAAAACTCTCCGGCACCAGAAATTTTTCAGTACGAATCATAGGTATCAGACCTGTGCGTCCAATATTTTTCTTTGCTAACCAAGATAGATTCTTCTGATATACATTACCGCGGTAATCACGGCTGAAATCCTCATGGTTGAAGAAGATATACGTTCTTTCCCCTTTGATCCAACGGTAACATTCTCCTTTATAGTTCCCATAATGAAATACCGTAGCGTTCCAGTCCTGGTCGTAAAGCACTCTTCGTTCCTCAAAAATGTCCACCTCTGGCGCTTTGTAGGCATTCGGGAAATACCATCGTCTGGCTCTAAACTGACGGATTGCAAAGTAGTTTCCACACATTTGCAGCAGATACACGGTGTCCGTTGTTGTCCGGAATCTCCCGGCTCTCCCGATTGCCTTAAACTGGATGGTTCGCCCACAGCACTTACATATCCCCATTTGATTATGTCTGGGTTTTCCGCTGATTGGAACCATCTTTTCACACCAGCTGCAATACCCCTCCTGTTTCTTCTTTCTGGAATACTCATAGAAAATATAATTTTGCTTGATTCCATACTTTTCGGCCCACCGCCGCCAGTCCTTGGGCAGTTTCGGCATCGGATCCAGCATTTTATCCCAGGCATCGATTTCTCTTTTATGACGCGCTTTCATTTGACGATAGCGGACAAGTCTTTGGAACTCCCAGATTGCCTGATCTCCATCAGATTCCGTGTGAAGATAGTCTTTCAGTCGTTGGTTCGCCTCTTCACTGATAAAAGGAGGATTTGTCAGCGCCTGCTTCGGCCAATTTAACGAATACCAGGTCGCTGTCCGCCATTTTTGGTTCACTCTATCCCATGTGATGAAATTATCTTTATCAAAGTCAATCAAAAGCAGATACGCCGGCAAAGAGCTGCCTGCCCGCATATATTCTGTCAGATAAATTCCTACAAATAGGATATTTTCCTCAATTTTACAATCCAGCTGTACCCCATTTGTATATGTAAGAACGGTTCTGTAATAGCCAGCCTCTTTTTCTGATAATGAGTCTTTTGCAGCCCTTTCCATCATCTGTGCATCCGCCTGCATGGGATACATTCTTTTCAAATATTCTTTTTTCATCCTTTCAGCTCCTTGTCGCATTTCCCTCCGTGTCGTACCAGACATCTGGCAAAATAGTTTTTCCATCCACCACATAAAGGCCTGCCCCTGCAATCTCAATGCTGTCACGTTCTTCTTTCAACAGTCCCAGAACATCTCCCATTTTTCCTTTTGCCAACGGATTTTTGCCTCGTACAACAGTAAAACCGCCGGAAGCTGTTCCTTGATTGTTCTGAATCCGATGAGCATTAGCTCGATACGGATGAAGAACTACATATTTTAGACTGTGAGCAATCCATTCTTCCAATGTAAGTGGTTTTATCAGTTTCATTCTGGTGCAGGAAATTTTGCTGTCATGCCCGTCTTCATTGATGTCCCCATCCGCAAGAACCATGTAATACACTGCCTCCGTCCAGCATGGGTAATAGGTAAAACAATCAAGCGGATTCTCGGCACAATGGAACCCATTTTTTCTGCAATTTGCTTCCGGTTCTTCATTCCAGATATGGCTTTGGTACTGAAACCGGTTCCCTCCTGACGTACAGGATAAGTCTTTGTCAAAAGCCTTATATGCGATTATCATGCTTACCTCCTTGCCATTTATCCCCGTACAGCTCCGCATCACAGACACTATGCATTCATGTTAGTGTCAAACAGAGACAGTTGCTCTCCTTCTTCCATACCGGCCGGCTTTGAATCCTGATGCTGCATTCCCGCAGCGTTTCCTTTCTTTCCCTTTTTGCGTTTTGAATCCGAAGAAGCAGCACCTGCCTTTTTTACTGTATCCGGCGTGTTTACTTTCTTTGCAAATTCTTTTTCTGCCGTTTCCCTGGCCTCCTTGACTTTTTCCAGGTCATCTTCCGCATAATACTCAAATACCCACAAAAAAACCGTATCATCCCTTACAGCCAGCCCGCTGTTGATTCGCTCTTGTTTTCTGGCATCATCAATCATGTTCCAGGCTTTTTCCATGAGAAACTCCACACATCGCTGAAGAGTTTTATGTTTTTGAAGAATCTGCTTTTCCAGCTCCGGCTTTTCTTTGTACTGCTTCAGCAGGTAATTTCCTATTACATCCGCAAACATCGGGTCTTTTAAGACTGTCATTTCATCCAGCAGTTTGCTCCTGACAGTGAGATACTCTTTTTCTGTGTCGCCTCCATCAATTAGGAAGTATCTCTTACCGCTTAAAAAAGCCTCCCCATTGGATGCCGGAATTCTGTAAAATTCACACAGTTTCTTTAATTCGTCCTTTAAACCCAGCTGCCTTAACTTAGCAGCCATTTGATTTACCGTTTGAATATCTGCATATTTGTCGTAAATCTTTTCTACCATATACAACCCTTTCCTTATAAATCAGCCGGAAAAGCATACGCTCCCCCGGCTGTCCTCTTATTATGCGGCAGGCTCTAACTCCTGTGCCTCCTGCGCCACATCCTCACCATTCTTTTCCTGTGCAGCTTTCCGTTCTTTCTCTTCCCTCTCCAGCAATTCCAAAAGAGCCAGAATCAGTCCCCGGCACCAGTTATTCTGCCATTTCTGACCAAATTCTCCTATTTCTTTTACCGCCGCATCCCAATCTTCTTCAGTAAGTTCTCTTTCACAGAATTTGCAGTAAAACTGATAAGCCTCCTGCATAACATCATTATATGGAATCTTCAATGCCTCCTGTAAATCGCCGATAAATGCCAGCAGGAGCGGTTCATTTCCATAATTCTCCAACAAATCCCGAAGGCCTATGGGCTGTTCTCCGTTGAAGAAATAGTACATATCCGTGAACAGGTTTCTTACCATCATGCGATATTTCATTTGCCGCCTGCCTCCTTTATGAAGCTTTTATGCTTACCAAAGTAAGCTGCCCTTCTAAAACGGTTCTGTTTGGTTTCTGCCTTTTTCGTGTGCGCTTCTGCTGCCTAATTTCCAGCTTTTTTCTGCAAACGCGCAGTTCCCGGATTAAATTGTCCTGCCTGCATCCTTGTTTCATGCCCAGAATATCATTCGCCTCGATTGCAGCTTTTAACTGATCCCTGTGGCGGATAAATCGGCACGCAGTTTCATATTCCCGATCCTCTTTTTTCAAGGCCCTTATATGCTCCGATATCCATTCAAAATCAGCATTCTCCTGGAGTTTCGCAAGAGCGTCCCTGGCGGTTCTTTCAATTTTATCCGGCGATACCATATAGCCCTCTGCCTTCATAGGCGGCACCATCGCATAGTAACATTCTGGATATTGTTCCTCCGGAATGCATCGCTCAATTTCTTTCTGCACACGCAGAATCCCTTGTCTTAACCGATTTAAGTAGATTCCGTCTGTTACTTTTGCATCCGGGCTTCCGGTACGATTCCATGCAGCCCAGCGGTCAAACAGGGACTGGAGTTTTTCTTCATATTCCTGTGTCGGCTCTCTGTCCGGGACTGCTTTCTTCCGGTTTCCCTCGTAACCAGGACAGGTCAGCAAAGATAACCCATCTTCATCCAACACAGTTCCAACGATATACCCACTCTTTGTATAAGAGCATCCATAGCGGTATCTTCCCTCCAATCTCCCTGTCAGATGTTCCTCTCTGCTCCGGTCGATATGGGAACAATTACTGCATGACCCTGTTTCCATACGTCACCCTCTTTCTTTATGCAGCCATATCAATGTACTCATCCAGGCCAATCTGTCCATCTACCTGATGTTCCTTTCGTATAGGTTCGTGCATCCACCACTGAAAAACATCTTCGCCTGTTTTCCATAATTTAGATTGTTTTCCTGCTGTTTCTCTGGCCCGGACCATTCGATCAAAAGCTCTGATGTAAGCCCTCTTATAAGTCGGATACCGCTCAAACTCTTTTAAACGGCATCTGACACTGGCCATTGGACAGCCAATACATCCCAATCTGGAAAATCCCTCATCGTACAGCTCACAATATGGAAGATTATATTTTCGGATAAACCTCCATACATCCTCCTCGCTCCAGTCGATAATAGGATTCAGGACACGTTTCCCTTTCATGGTACACGTTTCCACCTGCCGCCTGAGTTCATCGTTGTCACAATTCAGGTAAATCTCGTATTGTCTGCTTTTTCTAGGTCTTACAATTTCCACGCCTTGTCTCCTGGCTCGTTTCCAGCTTTCTTCCCACCGAACTCCCGTAATTGTGAAATATCCCATGCCTCCTCGTTCTTTTAATACTTCGCAGCAATATCTGCCAGTACGCATTGGCGGGAACTGTTTTTTCTCAATCAGATTCCACATGGTTATTTCAGGCGGGTCAATAATCACATCCGGATACTGGCTTCGGATAAAATATACAAGCTCCGGCGGATCCACAGTCGTCAAATGATAATGGGCCTTAAATTTCACACCAGCCATCTGAGCCAGACCATAAATGGCTACGCTATCCTTTCCTCCGCTGAATGCGAGATAATATCCATCTGGATGATACTGCAGAGCGGTTGGTTCAAAAAGCTGAATCATCTCAACTGCGGTATTGGCTTTCTTTATTACCTGGCTGAACAAAACCATCTGCTCCATTTTACCCTGCACTTTCCTGGCTCTCTGATATGCCAAAAGAAACTACCCGGTCCTGCTCTTTCAGATATAAATACGGATGATCAGAAAGCACATCATTTTCAGCCACATTAGTATGATTCACGTCGGTTATAATATCTGCCCATGGATGCTGTTTTGCCTCGTCATCCGCCCGCAGGAGGATTACTTCGTGAACCGATGAGGGCAAAATAACCAAATCGCCGCCCAGAGATTCCGCACATTGTTTCAGCAGCCCTGGATATAACAATGTGGCCGCGCCATGAAACCTGTTCTTATTCGTCAGCAGATAGAGCTGCGGAATCCCCATCTCTTTTTCACAGTTTCGGAGTGCAGCCGTCTCTTTGTCCGTTAACTCTCCCAAAAGTACAGACTCAAAATCTTTAAAATAAGCCGTTCTTTTTTCTGGCGTATTTTTTAGAGCCTCTGCATAGAGTTCCTTCTCATTCACTCCCCATGCATTTGCCAGGGTATGGTCTACTACCTTTGAGGGTTTTCCTCCATCTTTATCTAATTCAATATAAAACACAACGGAGAGATCCAGAAACGGGATATGGGGAAGTGCATTTAATAATTCCAGATTCCACTTTGTATGAAGAAGCCGGAACATGATATGCTCCCTAGCCCACTGAAAATCAAACAGATTGTCACATATTTCCCTTGCTTGCCTTTCTTCGGGTATTCCTCCATTAAACATCTTTACTGCATATTCCACGATAGGTTCCAAATCCTCTGAGGTTTGGGGAGCCTGAAACCAATCGTAAAGCGAATGCAGCCGTATGACAGGCCTTAATGCGTCTTCTTTTTCGTGCCGGACATCGAGATAAAGCTCTTTAACTCCGTTAGCATCCTCACGTTCAATCAATTCAATTTGAAAGTTCTTGCCCATTTTTTCTGCGATACGATATTTTATTTCCTCTGCAAACTCATTAAATAGCATAATACGTTCCTCCATTTCACGAAGATCTCGTGGTTTTAAATGCTCTCTTTTGCTTCCGTCTTTATAATGCGCTTAATTGTCGCGGGATCACAGTCATAAATCTCTGCCAGTTCTTCATAACTGCATCCCATTTTCTTCATTTGTTTTAGTTCCTCCTTCCCCAATGGTTTATTGAGACTTTTTTTGCTTTTATGAGTGAGAATTTTCTTACTTACCAAAGGTACGGTATTCCCCTCATACATTCGTCTGGCCCGATTCGCTCCTACTCCTTTCAAAATTGCGATTATCAGGCAATAACAACCCTCCAGATCATACTCTGGCATCATTCTTTTTTCTTCACGTTTTCATCCCCCTTTCTGCAAACAAAAAAAGACACCAAACCATAATGATTGTTTGATGTCTTTCCTGCAGCGCAAAATGCGCAATGATATAATTGGATAAAAATACACTTCCAGACAAAACTGGAACAAAAGTTATCTGCAACCCCGAAAGATTACATAAATCAACTTCTTTTCCATTTTATCACTATATATGGTATATGTCAACTTTTATGGTCCAATATATAGTTTGCTATTTTTATATTTTCCCCTGTAAAAAAATCACGCATAGTAATTCACTCCTCACATGACTTTCCAAGTTCTTTTTTGTAAAACACTCCAGCATCAAAAACACTCTATTTTTAGCACTTCTACATAGGTAGATATCCTACCTTTTGTCCACATTTCTCTTGTCGCTGCGTTATTTTAAGGTTCATCTGGATGGAACAACGTACAGCGCCAAAAACTGACCGTGGAACAGGCGCAACTTTCGGAGCATATCGTTTCCAAAAAGGACGCACTGATCGCAGTACAGGAGGATGTGAAAATTTTGCAGGGCGTCACTGACTCAATCAGGTTTTGCCGTCTGAGCAGTACCGGCAGACCGTAGAGCCGGGAAAGAAACCGTCCATCCAAAGGAGCTTAAAAGGCCGGGAATAACATATCCGTGAGGAACAGGCCGAAAAGCGCCAACCGCCCCGCCACCAGCAAAAACAGGATATGGAATTATAAAAAGTGAAGTTTTCTTCATGTCTGTATTGACAGCCGTTATCCCCTGTGATAATATGAAGTTACCTTCATAAGAAGTTAGCTTCATGTCAACGGGAGGGAGTGCATGAAAACAAGAGTAAAAGAATTGCGAACGGCTGCCAAAATGACGCAACAGCAACTGGCTGATTTGGTTCATGTTTCATCAAGAACAATCATCTCCATCGAGAAGGAGCAATACAGTCCGTCACTCATGCTTGCGTACAGAATGGCGCAGGTATTCCATGTGACGGTTGAGGATTTATGTTGTTTAAAAGAGAACAAAGAGTTGGAGGATAAGCAATATGAAAATTTATAACAAAAAAGTATTTGCTTCGGGTATTTTTATGATGGCTTTAGGCTTGTTGAACCTGATAACAAGCATTGTGAGACACGATTTAGATATAAATTCCATCATCCTGATAGTGGCGTTATTTGCTATGGGATTCGGTTCAGTCATGCGAAGTATGTCACAGCGGATGGCTAAAGAAGATAAGCTGGAAGAACTGGACGAAAGAAACCGCTTGATTGAACTAAAATCAAAAAGTAAATCTTTTCGGCTTACACAGATTATATCGTTTGTGCTTATGCTTGTTTTATTGGTGATGGGAAAGGTGTCTGGCTACGAAGGATTTATTGCAATGGGAGTAGGATTAGCATTTGCCTTTTCTATTTCGATGTTTGCAGAAATTTTCACTTATATGTACTACGAATCCAAGAATTAGGAGGACTTCAAAATGAAACAGCCACCAAAACAAAGACCTGTAAAAGATGAACGTGACGAGCAGATAGATACTCATTCCAAAAGTGAAGCGTTGGATTTTATGATAGCTGCTACACAGATTTTGACGATTATGTGTCTTATCAAAGGAAATCCGGCATGGAAAGGCAGCCTTGCGCTTCTGTTTATCGGCGGCGCAGCAAGATTGTTTTATAAATACGATAAGTACGAGGAAAAACCCTATATTCAGGTTGGTATCGGTCTGGGACTTATCGGAGTAGCTTTGTTCGTCTGGTTCGGAATTACCGGGTAACTTATGATACAACTGAATATCCGCTGTCGGCTGACAGCACAGCAAGCAGGAAATCCAAAAAGTTTCCTGCTTTTCTTTATCAACACAGGCGCTTGCCATTTTCATCGTGAGAATGACAGGCGCTTTTTCTATTTCAGGAGGATTTGCCTATTGAACGTATTTGAAGCCGTGAAGCAGTCTGTCACTACCCGGCAGGCTGCGGAGCGTTACGGAATCCGGGTAGGAAGAAATGGGATGTGTGTCTACCTCTTCCATGAGGATAAGAACCCCAGCATGAAGGTTGATCGCTGGTTCCATTGTTTTGGCTGTTAAGCGGACAGGTATGGGGCCGGGAAGTCCACCTTTTTCTAGCTGCTGGCAGTCAAAGATGAATGGTTCTCCGATGATTTGCGGAAGTTGGACAATGAAAACATATACCGCAAGTTACAAGGCCACTGGATAATCGAAATGTCGGATGTCTTTGATCAATCACGATCTATAATCTACACATTTATCCAGTTCCGGACAGCCTGCAGTTATTTTGTATCGCCCTACACTACCTGTAAGGAGTCATTTTTCTCTGACAGTTCTTTGGCATACTATGGCCGTATCCTTTAACTTGACAAACTTCCGAAATCAGACTTATAATACAATAGATATATCCGAAATCAGATTTATAAGGGAGGTTTTCTTGTGGATAGCTATATCAGACAAAAAATAGATGAAATAAATCAAAAAATAAAGGAATTAAATTCGCTTTATCATATGGCGGCTGGAGAAGCTGGAATAGGAAGTGGTGAAATCAGCATATGGTCTTTTCTTCTCAATTCGGGTAAGGAATATTCACAGCAGGATTTTTGTGAAATGCTGTCATTATCCAAGCAGACAGTAAATTCAATCATATCTGTATTGACTAAAAAAGGATACATTTATTTAGAACACGTTCCCGGTACACGGAATAAAAAAGTTGTTCGTTTAACAGAAGAGGGAGTCCGCTATGGAAACACTCATGTAAAATGGATTTTTGAAGCGGAACAAAGAGCAATGGAAGAGACAGAACTGCAAGAAATATCTGTTTGTATCACAATGCTTGAAAAGTATATCTTATGTTTGAGAAAAGAGCTTAACGCAACCATAGAAAGAAAGGGATATAAATGAATACAAAAATATTTGAGATATTGGAATTTCCTAAAATACAAGAAATGCTTGAAAAATGTGCGTCATCACAACCCGGTATGGAATTATGTAAAAATATTATGCCCGAAATAGATATTGAAAAAATACAGCATATGC
This sequence comes from uncultured Clostridium sp., assembly GCA_946498245.1. Taxonomy (GTDB): domain Bacteria; phylum Bacillota; class Clostridia; order Lachnospirales; family Lachnospiraceae; genus UMGS1370. The sequence continues at coordinate 32,158 of CAMMNN010000003.1, forward strand.
AAAATGAAACCTCTGCGGCAAAAGAACGTCTGAGACAAGGTCGCCCATCATTTAGCAGAGTAACAAATTTAACGCAGATACTTGATAAATTAGAGAATGGAACTTCGCTTACACCTGCTGAGCTGTTGCGTATCAGTGACCTGTTAGAGACCGCAGACAAGGCAAAGGAATATGGCTGCCGCGAAATACCGGAGGAAGAGCGCGATCCTCTGGATGCACGTTTTAATCAACTCTCTCCACTGGCAAAAGTTAATCAGGAAATCAGGCGGTGTATTCGTAATGAAAGCGATCTATTTGATACAGCCAGCTCTAGTCTTGAAAAAATCCGTAAGAAAATCAGGTCCACAGAAGAAGGCATTCAGGGACAGCTGCGGGCTATGATTAGCGGAAAATACCGTGGCTACCTTTCTGATACTTTTATTAGTCAGCGTAACGGCGCATATTGCCTTGCAGTAAAATATGCGTGCCGCAATAAAGTTCCCGGTATCGTGCAGGGTCAGTCTGGAACAGGCGGAACAGTTTTTATCGAACCGAAAAGTGTTGCCAACGCAAGTATTCAATTACAAGATTATCAGTATCAGGAAAAAATAGAGATAGCAGTTATTTTAGGCGAGCTTAGTGATATGATAAAAGCACAGCTGAAATATGTGAGAAAGAATTATTCTATTTTAACAACGCTTGATTTTATATTTGCAAAAGCGTTTTTGTCCGAAGAATATAATGGCACTGCGCCAATATTAAATTCAAAAAAGATAATCAGTATTAAAGAAGGACGGCATCCGCTTCTTGATCCGCAAAAGGTAGTTCCAACCACTCTTGAGCTTGGAAGAGATTATGATATGCTAGTAATCACGGGGCCCAATACGGGTGGAAAAACATTGACAATGAAAACGGTGGGACTGCTGACTTTGATGGGGCAAGCGGGTCTGCATATTCCGGCGGCTACAGGTTCAGAACTTTCCGTGTTCAAGGAAGTTTTTGCGGATATTGGCGACGAGCAAAGCATTGCACAAAGTCTTAGTACATTCTCGGCACACATGACGAATATCATTCGGATATTAGGTGTGGCTGACAAAGATTCTCTGGTTTTAATTGACGAATTGGGCTCTGGTACAGACCCGGCAGAAGGAGCTGCGCTTGCCGTTTCCATCTTATCAAGACTTCACAATCAGCATATACGGACATTGGCAACGACCCACTATGCACAGATTAAAGCTTTTGCTCTAACAACAGAGGGCATTCAAAATGCCTGTTGTGAATTTGATGTGGAAACATTAAGTCCCACCTACCGTCTGATGATTGGAGCTGTTGGTGCAAGTAATGCCTTCGCTATTTCAAAGAGGCTTGGCTTAGAAGAACAGTTAATTGAAGACGCAAGAGGTTTTTTGGAAAATGAACGTCATCAGTCGCAACTTGTTAACTAAAATTCAGCCTTACCACTCTTAGAATCGGAGGATAAAGAAAATGCGCGTAATAGCCGGGAAAGCAAAAGGGCATCTTTTAATTGCGCCCAAAGGGCTGGGTACAAGGCCCATCACTGCGGTTATCAAAGAAGCATTATTCAACATTCTACAAACCAAAATTGTTGGATCACGTTTCCTTGATTTATTTTCAGGAAGTGGAAGTATTGGGATTGAAGCTATAAGTCGAGGTGCCAAAAATGTTGTTTTTGTAGAGAAAGAACAAACTGCAATTAACGCTATAAAGAAGAACCTTGCAGCGTGCAAATTTCAAAATGGATATAAAATCTATCAGGATGATGTATTCCGACAAATTAAACGATTAAACAAAAATGGATATACATTTGATATTATTTATCTTGACCCACCTTTTACAGTAGATAAAATCTTTTTACCAGTTATGGAAATTCTTTCAGACACAAAACTTCTAGAAAAAGACGGCATTATAGCAATCCGTACACGGAAAGAAAAAAGTATGCCTAACATAATTGGTTCATTACAAAGATTCAAATTAAAAAAATATGGAATATCTAATCTTCATTTTTATTCACATATTTAAGCCAAAAAGACACCATGCACATTATGGTGTCTTTTTTCAATATAATTAAACGCATTCTTTTAAGTATTCTCTAATTTCATTCTCTGTCAGGCTGAATTTTTTCTGAAGACGCACAATGATTTCTGATTCCGGCAGTTGATCATCTTTATAAGCCTCAATCAGCCCATAAATCTTTCCTTTTTCGATTCCTCTTCTCTCGACGCCCTCACTTAAATTACACATAAGCGACACCTCACTTTCCAAACTCTGCGTCATCTCGATTGAAAAATCATGTTCCAGTATGTGACATTTTTCTTCCGGTTTCCTATCTGTGGAAAGAAGCACATCCAATAATTTCAAAATACCCGCATAATTCTGACTGTCCGCATGGCCAAGGCAAATCATAATAGCTGCCATCAGGTCATAGTACTGTTTTTCTTCTTTTACAGTTCCTACCAGGTTTTCTTCTTCAATATAATATCTTGTTATACTGTTTTCCCTGTTTTTCGGCGGACTCATACAAATCCAGATGCTGTAAACTTTTTTAATCTTATTATATTGGGATTCCGTAAAACCTTTCCCATATTGGGAAGAAATCATACGGCAGCAATAATACAAAGCCCGTTCAATCAGCGGATACCCTGGATAAAAATCATTTTGCGCCTCGATGTTGATAATCAGTTGAATACGCTCTCCTGAAACTGGAGCCGATGCCAGAAAACGGATGTCATAAGTTACTTTTCCCTCCGTCATGGTCACATCTTCATTTTCCATTCCAGAAATCAATGGGGTACTGCGCAGTGCCTCTTCGTCTGGATGTACCGGTACATCGGCCACACTGGGCGTTCCCTCAATATAGTTATTCGCAATCTCTTTTACATCACAGTCCCGAAACTCCTCCAGACAGTTTTTCATAATCCATGCCAGAATGATTTTTTCCGAAAGGAGCCGTTTGCAGGCAGCATCATACTTAGCTTTATCATCCGCGACGTGTATATTTTTTGCGATTGTCGTATCTATTTTCACTGCCATCTCCTCCTGTTTTTTTCATTGTATCATAACCCCAGACAAGTTTCCACTTCTTTTTCCGGGCGCTTGTAAACCAGGGAGAGAAGATATTCTCCTCTCCCCTGGAAAATTTCTCTACGCTGCCTCTTTTTCGCTTGCGGGCAGTAAAGCTGCTGCCAGCTCCTGTATCTCTTTACTTAACATCTGATACAGGCTGAAAAAGTTGCCAATCCGGTTCTGCCGGAATGCGTATTCTAATTCAAAGGCCCGTATATATGCCTCTGTCCTGCAAAAGATCCGGAACATATCCTCATCATTTAGGAAAATCCGCACCTTTGTCTCACAAATATAGCTGTCTTTCTGACAGAATGTACCGCCGTTGGAGTTTTTTTGAGGTATCCCACATCCATTCTCGATTTCTACAAACCATGGGAAATTCCGTTTCCGTCCCTGGCTGTCTGTCTCATAGCGGGTAATCTGCATCTTGCGAACCGTACTGTAACCTTTTTCATTGGGTTCTCCAAATATTTTTTCCCGCCGGAAATCAAACTCCAGCAGATGACAGAACAGAGCCGAATAGATATATTTGACATCTTCCGGTGTCAGATTATCGGTCACATAGGTTGATTCACCATTGACCTTTTGACTGTAATCCAGCATATTTACACGGATTCTGGAACGCTCACCTGCTTCCGATTTCTCTCCCATTGCATGAATATGGGCCGGAAACCGTCTTGATGAGGGTTTCAGATTATCCCACAGTTCAATCAATGCCTTGTCCGTCTTATAAACAGCAATCTGCCCGGACTCTTCTTGGGACCAGTCTTTCTTTTTCTCCTGTGCCATAGAATCCCTCCTAGCGTTTCATATACTTTGTAAGCAGCTCCGCAAACTTCGCCGGCATGGTTTTCATATCCGAAATATTTAAGAACCCTTCTTTATAAATGGACTCGATAATCTCCCGATCTTCTCCGACAGCAGCCGCAAATACATGGGCGCCTCTCCTTTCCAGACGCCTTTTAATATCCTGTAAGTCTTTCTTTGCCATTTCGCCGCTATACTGACAGGCACTGGGACGGCCATCCGAAATCAAAACCAGGATTTTAAACTCCTCCTCTCTCTTTAAAAGGCGCTCTCCCACAAACTGAAGAGCAGCCCCATCCCGGTTTGCTCCGATAATTTCCATTCCTGCAATCCGCAGTGCATCTTTTCCGTCTGTGGAATCAAAATCCGCGTATGCACAGATATCAACCACTTCGTCCACTCTGCCGTCGCTTGGATAATGTGTACTGTGCCCATAGACCATGACCGGAATGGAAAGGGTCTGGCAAAAATCATAGAGAACTAAGGCCGCATTCCTTGCATAGATAATTCTTGAATCCGAGTTCATGGAACCGGATACATCTACCAGCAACGCAAATGCCACGGAAAATCCGTCCTCTGGAAGAACTTTCTTTTCAAAAATACGGCCATCCTGCCGATACAAGGAAGCTCTGCTGAGGCGTTTTCCCATATAAAGGCCATTTAATGTCCCGCCCTCTTTCTTTTCAAGAATTTCTGACACAGATTCCTGCAGCCGCTTTGATATTTTTTGGATTTCCGGTTTCAGACACTCATAGCTTTGGACGAGCCCCTCCGAAATCTCCAATTCCCTGTGCAGCTGAAACTGGCAGTCTTTATGAAGCTCTCCAAAAGAAGTCTGCTTTAGTTCTTCCTGCAGCCTGTTTCTTAGCTGCTCCTCCTCCTGTTCATGCAGACGCTGTCCGGCTGTTTCATTCAGAACCCCTGGTAAATTCGTAAGCAGACTCCAAATATCCTTTCCATCTTTCCCCTGCTCCGAACTCCCATTTTCTCCTTTCGCAAATTTTTTCTGTTCCTCCCATAATGTTTCCGTCTCTTTGCTGCTTTCTGTACTCTCTTCAGAATAATTTTGTTCGGCGGCCTGGTTTTTCCACTCCTCCGGCATGGTTCTGTTTTTTCCCCCGCTTGACGTGTCAGACCCCGAAGAAAGGCTGTTCCAATGTATCTTTTTTCTCCAGTAGTCTTCCAGAGCTTTCCGTTGGTCATTCGGCATCTGTCCGGGATTCTTTTCCCGCAGTTCTTTCCTGGCATCCCGGATTTGTCCTTTCAGATATTTCCAGATGATGAGCATTAACCGGTTTGTCGCATGAAAACGGATATCCGCGTCCTCACTGAATACCGCTGTACGAATGACAGGTTTACATCGCTTTAAGCACATCCGATGTGCTTTGGAATACTGGGACTCTTCCTCGGTCTCCCCAGCTCTTGCATATCGAAAAATCAGATCCAGCATCAGGCTTAGGCTGTTTCCTTCCAGCTCCCGCTCCTGCACAGAGGGGATAGCCTTAATCACAACAGCAGCGTTGCTCTGGATTGTCTGGCGAACGCTTCCCGGATACTCCTGGCACATTAAACTCTCTACATACACATCCTCCAGTACATTGTTTAAATATCCTGCTACTTTTTGCATACAAAAAATGGCCGCTGGGTCTCTGGTTTTCAGAAACTTTTCAAACTCTTTCCAGGCCCGTTCCTCTGCCGCGCTGTTTCTTTGAGGCGGACAGGGGTAACAAATCCCCTGTCTCAATCCATTTAAGTAGAAGTACCTCCGGTCAAAATCCGTGTACCGCACATGGCCGCATTCATGGGCAACCAGTCCCTCGTGGCTCTTTACTTTTGCCTCCCGTTCCGGATAGTTCCTGGTTACCACATTAGCCGCATTCAGTGTGATTAACTGGCCGTCTGTATAGGCAATATTGTTCTCCTGCTTTTCATCATAGAAGATCTGTACTTCCAGTTCCTTTTTCTGTCCCAGGGCTCTTGCAAACTTCCTTAACACATGGTGATAGGAGTCCGACAAGAATACATCTCTGTCCGTCAGTTGGCTCCGGATTTCTGAAAGCCGCTTTTTTCTATCTTTTTTTATTTTCAAAGTTCCCTCCTTATGCTGCCTGTTTTTCCTGGAAACGGGTCAGAATCTGGGTTTTATAAATTTCCTCCCGCGTTTCTTTTTCCGGCGCAGCTTTTGCCACCACCGTATTTCTGGCGGCCCGACATACATCCCCTTCGATCTGGGCAGGCCATACCCAGTCCTCATATTCCCGGTATCCGCATACGCCGCCGGTTACCATTTCCTCACGGCAGTATTCCTGAATTGCACATACCGTATCTGCCATCTTTTTCAACTGCCTCTTATTTTTGACAGGGCCCCTTTTCACAACCCGTTCCACCATATCTTCGGCCGACAAGGGTTCTGCATACAGAATCATCCGCATTCGTGACAATACGGATTCATTAAATCCCCGGCAGCCTTTATAGTCCATATTGGTAGTAAGGATAATGACTGTATCCGGATTCCGGCTCACGACTTCCCCATTGGTAAGGGTAATCGTAGCGCCATCATCCAAAAGGCCATTTAACTTTACCAGCGTGCCCGGTTTTGATATGACTGACGGCTCCTGGATTTCCACCACAGAGGGCCGCCGGCAGCCTGTGACAATGCTGGATTCCACCATCACATAGTCTTTCTCCCGTTGTCCGGCCTGGTAGCCCTCATCATACAGATTTTTTAAAATTTTTCGGAACACATACTCATAATCTGCATCTTCCTCATACACACCGGTTACCATCGCCAGGGCCGTTGCCGGATCCAGCATCATATCCTGAAATCCCGGCATAACAGCTTTTACTGGCGCGTCCTGGTTTCCTGTGTTGGGAATCATGCTGGAAACCAAATCTACTTCATCTGTCGCTTCCCCGCAGGTAAAGCTGTAATAGGGAAGCCCCAACAGCTGTGCAATCATTTTTGCACTGGTAGTCTTTCCCGTTCCAGACTCTCCGGCCATCATAAAGACACGCATGGGCGTCTTGCAGACAGCCTCGGTAATCTTTACCACATCTTCCGGCACATCATACGTTTCGGGCAAACTGGGAATTCTGGTCTTCTCCTCATCTGTCAGAGAAACGTTCCGTTTGTATTTTTCTTTTATCTCCCCGATTGTGAAGCGGCTCCCCTTTTGATTTACCGAAAATACCTGGAAGACGCCAAATTCAGTGACCGTGGGCATATAATCCTTTAATTTTGACTTCTGGATTGCCGGGATATTGCCATATTCCACATCCTCCTTTACAAACGGGATCCCCGCAGTACCCAAAGAATCGGCATTTTCAATCCTCCGGTATAAGTTATCGCACAGGCGGAAAGCGCAGTCCATGCTGTCACTTAAATTGGAAAACCCATCTGCTTTCAGTTTCTGAAATTGTTTAAATGTCTTGGCAAACTCATCATCATGAATTGGCCCCTCCGCAAAACTGGCACAGGCAAGCAGTAATAACAGTTCTTTACCCGAACCGTCTGCCTGCCCGATTTTAGGAAATGCCCCGTAGGCAGAACCGCTTTTCGTCATTCCTCTCCACGACCCGTCTTTGGGATTGTAAACCAGCATACGCACGGTATTGTCTTTCACATATTCCAGATAATACTTTTCAATTTCCTGAAGCTTCTTCTCATATCCAAACGCTCCATTATCATTCCCTGCCATCAAATCTGCCGCAGCGATTAACGCCCGGAGAGTGGCCCCATGCAATGTGGCCCGTTTCCCTCTGGTCATATGGTTATGAATAGAAATGCTTGAAAGGTCCGTAGAATCTTTTTTCCCTCTTTTCGCTGTTTCAGTTCCAAATGGCTCCGGAAGCGGTCTCTGGAATGTCCAGTTTTCAAAAATCTTTGTTCGACCCATAAATGATATGTTCCTCCTGCTATGCTACTTTTTTCTGATATCCCTGTACCTCTGCTTCTCTCTGGATTCGTCTGGCCAACAACGTATTTCGCGTACCAGCCTGGTTTCTTTCAATCGCCCTGGCAAGAGCTGACTCGGTGCCAATCAAATGAACTCTTTTTTTAGCCCGGGTAATCCCTGTATAATACACATTCCGCTGAAGCAGAATCGAATACGCCCACAAAACAGGCAGAATGACTACGGGATATTCACTTCCCTGGCTTTTATGAACACTGGTTGCATACGCCTGTTCCAGATTTTTCAGGTCGTCTTCCTCATAGCCTGCCTGGATTCCGCCGAAATCCACAGTCATCTTGCGGCTGCCCTCCCGGTTTCTCACAATACTCATAATCCGGCCAGTATCTCCATTGGAAATATCTCCCATGTTCTTCATCTGCATTACCTTATCTCCCAGTCGGAATATCCGTCCTCCGAACTGCCATTCTTCCTTATCAGGAGCCGGCGGATTGGCAATCTGCTGGAGCCGTCCATTTAGAAAATTCGACGAACTCTGCAGCTTTGTCCGCCTGGGGGACAGTACCTGCACCATATCCAGGTTTCCTTCTGCAATCTGAATTTCTTCCCGGTAAACCCGTTCAATCATCCGGGCTGCGTCTTCATCGGTTTTTGCCCGGTGGAACTGAAAATCATCGCCGTAAAGAAGTCTCTTCTTTCCGCGATTCATCCTGTCTGCATTTAAAATGATGAGAGAATCCTTTTCCTGGCGGAAAAAGATGTCCAATACCGTCACGGGAATACAGCCGGACTCTATCATTCCCCGGAACACATCCCCCGCACCGACGGAAGGAAGCTGATCCACATCGCCTACAACCACCAACCTGGAACCGGTTTTGATTCTGGAAAAGAACACGCTGGAAAGCCACATATCGGCCATGGTAAACTCATCTGCAATGATTAAGTCCGCCTCAAGCTCCTCCCCGTTGTAGCACTCCTCCATCTCATCATCATCGCCTGTTAAGTAAAGAGCTTTGTGCATGGTGAGCGCCGGAGATTCCGTACTCTCTGACAGCCGTTTCCTGGCCCGTCCAGTTGGGGCGCACAGCAGGATGGATTCTCCCATTTTCAGCCGTTCGTACACCTTTAATACCACATTCAAAATGGTGGTTTTTCCTTTACCCGGCCCTCCTGTAATAATGGAAACGGGAGAGCTGAACACTTTCCGCACTGCCTCCTTTTGCTTTTCAGACAATACCAGACCAATTTCCGCCTGGACCTCTTCTAATTCCTGTTCAATGGAACCGCTCCATATCTCGGCTTTCATAAGCCGAATCAGATGATACGCCGCCATCTGCTCCGCATACCGGCATTCCTTTAAATAAATGGCGCTCTTTCCGTCTGAAAGCCGTTCCGCTTCCAGAGAGCCGTCCTGCAGAACCATCTGGTTGCCCGCAGACATAATTGCAGTTTCGGGAATTACGACTCTGTTTGCGTTCTTATTTAATATTTCAGTGGCTTTCCCAACAATTTCCTGATTCTGCAGGAAGAGATGACCGTTCCCGCCTGCCTCTTTTAATACATACCGGATAGCCGCTTTCATGCGCATCGGCGCATCCGGCGCCGCCATTTTCCCATTCTGAACGATTTCATCCACCGTCAAAAACCCAAATCCCGGCACTTCACACAGCCGGTATGGGTCATGCTTTACAATTCTGACTGCCTCTGCTCCAAAATGTTCCTGAATCTTTTTCGCTTTCTTTGGCGTAACTTTAAAAGGCGCAAGAAAAGCCATCAGTTCCCGGATATCCTCACTTTCATGGTAAGAGCTTAAAATCGCATCCAGCTTTCCCTGAGAAATCCCTCGGATTTCCAACAGCTTTTCCGGCTCCTGTTCGATGACCTGGAACGTATTTTCTCCAAACCGCTCTACAATCGCCCTGGCTGTTACCTCACCGACTCCTTTTATCAAGTCTGAGGAAAGGTATCCCGCAATCCCCTCTTTCGTCTTCGGCGTAATAATCTGGTACTGCTGAACATGGAACTGCACTCCATATTGCTGGGAATTTATCCATTCCCCTTTCAGTTCAATCTCTACCTCTTTTGCACAGGGCAGGCCATATCCAACTGCGGTAATCCGCTTTCCAGGGATTCCATTCTCCATAACCCGATAGGAAACCACCATATACCCGCTCTTTGCATTTTTATTGACCTGATATTCAAATCTGCATATCATTCTGCTGCCTCCTGATTCTTTCGCCAGTTAATGTAAAGGTATTTTCCCCGTTCTTCTGCCCAGACGCCGTCTTTACGCAAGCAGTCAGCAATCTCAGACGCATGGTTTCCCGGATACCCATAAAAAATCTGGATTCTCCGGTACCCTTTCGCTGTCCTTACGTTACAAATCCCATCCTTACGGATCCAGCACTCCTGAATTCCTTTGCCCCACATCCGTTCTCTCAATGACTGAAACTGTGGTTTGCCTTTCATTTCATACCAGATTTCCAGTCCATCTTCTGCCAGCTCCGATGATTCCTGGCCGCAGGCGTTCTCCGGATTTTTTGCGGGTTCCGCTTTTGCCGTTTCCTCTTTCTTTCGTTCTTTATCATCGGCACCTGATTGCCCGCTGTTGCTTGGTTCCCGAACCAGGCGGATTCTCCAGCCCTGTTTGAAAAAGAAATGGTATCCTGCAAATGGAACCACAAAGGAAACGGCACTCACAAGAATAGCCAGAATAAACGGGGCTGCAAAATGCAGAATCACACTTCCCAAGGCGCACCCTATAAAGATTGCTGCAATTTTTTCTACATCCTGTATCTTCATTTTCTTCTCCTCTTCTTTTATAAAAAACTGCCGGAATATCATCATCCCGGCAGTTTTTCTCTACTCTAACTTCTTAGATCATACTTCTAATGAAAGGGCAGACTGCTTTCTGTCTGCTGGCTGGTATTCATAAACGAGTCCCCCTGATAGGCGGAAGACCTGGTGGCCGGTCTGGATGCAGTACGGCTGGAAGTTCCAGCCACCGCACGTCTTCCGGCTGCCGGCCTTGCCTGCGCGGGAGCCGGATTTCTGCGTGGAGCGGCATTAGTATTCCTTGTTTTTCCAGCCGCCGCACTGCTCTCTTCCTGCTGGTTCCTAGTAGCATCACTGTACTGCGGAGTCTCCTGTACATCCTCATCGTCCTTTTTTCCGTCTGCAAATTCGATGATATTGGCACAGACCTCCATACCATATACTTTCTGCCCGTCTTTCTTCGTATAGTTATTATTCCGAAGCCGGCCTCCAACCAGGACACGCATTCCCTGGCGGAGAAACTTTTCTGCAAATTCCGCCCGTCCGTCAAACGCCACACAGGGAATAAAATCTGCGCCGGTTGTCCCGTCTTTCTGACCAATCCGGTCTACGGCCATTGTAAACCTTGCAACCACTTTATCATTCTGCGCCCCATAATGAATCTCCGGATCGCGCGTCAGCCTTCCCAAAAACGTACACTGATTTAATGACATTCTTTTCCTCCTCATCCTGATATCTTCTTTAAAATTTCGTCCGCCTCTCCCGGAAAATACCGGGAAAACAGTTCCATATACCGTTTATAGCCTGTTTGATTTAACGGGGCTTCCAGACTTAGTCTCGACCAGATTAACATTTCCTCCTCCGGGACATGGTATGGCCCCTCACGGAAGCCGCTGTATGTATGCACAGGCATTGACGGTTTCAGAATTTCCTGAATCTCTACCTTGGTTTTGGCCTCACAGAGCATCCGGCACTTCTTTTCCAAAATCGAAAGTGCCAGGAAGAATACAATCTGCTCGTCCAGAATCTGGAGTACATTTCGGTACACTTCTTTTATCCCATCGCAGGCTATGAGCTTGATTGCCTCTTTCTTTGTTTCATCTGCCCGGATGACCTCTCTGCTGTGCCACACAACACTGCTAAGCAGCAGCCTTTCCATAAAATTCATCCATATATGCTCTCCTTTGTCTTATTCCCGCAGAAAACCAGTAGTCATCAATCCCTTTGTTCTGGCCGTTCCATGTATTCTCTCCGTCCATTTCCCACACCTGTCTGGTACAGGAAAGTCTTAAGGCATCACAGATCTCATAAAGCCGCCTGCAGCCGTCCCGGATTTGTTCCCGTTTCCGTTCTTTCTGCTTACAGACCGTTCCGGAATGTGTCCTGTTTCCCGTACAGGCTCTGCAAATGTCTGGTTTATAATCCCGGTTACAACGTACATCCAAAAACTTATCCATATCGTAATATTCCCGGACTTCTTCCAGACCGTTTTCCTTTAAGATCTGAAGGGCTTTTCCTAATTCCCTGTACTGATTCACACCAGGCACGCCGAGAAAGGAACAGCCGGACATGGCATAGGCGGCCTCTGCTTTTAAGATTCCTTCCGTCACCCCAATCACTTTTGATTTGGGATTTCCTAAAAACGTAATCGGACTTCCGCTTCCTGTCCCACGGTTTTGGTTGGTACTGCTGAACCAGAGGTACTTCCGGTCATCATAAGGAACATCCAGGCGGATCTGAAAGCCGGATATCCGACCGCTCAAATCGTAGGCCGGACATAAAAAGCCCCGGTTCTTCTTATAAAACGCCGCGTCCCAGTTCTGCTGCCTGTTTACAAAAAAGCCTGGAATCCCGGAAAGGGAATATCCCTCCCGGAGCAGTTTCCTGGCCAGACTTTCTGTCCCGGATAATGGCGTACTCCGAAATCCCAGTTCCTGAATTTCTGTTTCCGTAAATCCTCTCATCAACAGTTTATCCCGATGGACGGCCGTAAGAGGAAGAAGTTCTAACAACCTCCTGTACACCCGGTCTTTTTGCTCCAGGTCAGCCGGCTGCTCCTCTTTCAAGCTGACAATACCTTTGCCTGCCACGGAAGCGCCCTGGTATGGGGCTCTTCCCGTCAAGGCTTCTTTAATTTCCCGATACGCCTGCTTAAAACGGTCTGCTCCCCACAGCCCTTTTAATTCTGCATACAGAGTCAGCATATTCCCGCTGGCTCCGCAGCAGAAACAGTGGTATGTATTGGCAAATTCCCCGCCTTTCATAATCCGGAAATTCATCTTACCTCTGGTATCTCCACAAAACGGACAGATGACCCCAAAGGAATTGCCTTCCGTCAGCCGTTTGATTCCTAACAGATCTGCTACATCTGAGATTGTAAATCCAGTCTCATAGCTTATGATGACCAGCTCCTCTCAAATTTACGCCGCAAGTGCCTGTCCGATTAAAAGTCTGGCTGCCTGAATCATCTGCTTATTATTTCCACGGTAGCAGTGTGCAATCCAGTCCAGGGTTTCAAAACCATCCTGCCCCTGCTTTGCCAGTTCTCCCAAGGCAGTGCCGCGATGTACTCCGCAGCTGCAGACAACCTGACACGCTTCCTCAACCGTCATATTGCCATCATCCTCCTGCGGTCCCGCATTTTCCGGCAGTACAACAGGCCGGCCGCTCTCTGGCCGTATCTGTCTGCTGGCAGGCGGTGTCTGGGATTTTGAAGAGGGCTTACTCTCTTTCTCTCTTTTGGCTGCGGGATTCGACTCCGGCCGGGTACTGGCTGCCCTGTCTTCGGTCATCCGATTCTGCGAAAATTCCTGGTTCGGCTCTGCCTGCGGTTCCTGGAGGTTCTCCTTAAACGGTACATCCGCTGCTTCTGCACCCAATTCTTTGAATCCGTCATCATCCATTCCCGTTTCCTGGTATTCCCGCTCATTTTCATCCGTTCTTTCCTCCCTTTCCTCATACGAATATGCCTCTTCATCCATTCCATCGGTCCCCGGTGTAACGGGAAAACTTCTCATGTCCGGGTCTTCTCCGCCCTGGTCGATACAGAACTTATCCAGCAGATAATATTTCAGCGCATAGGTCCAGGCACTCCCCTTGGCCTTCTCCGGCATCTCATGCGTGCCGATTGCGTGAATCGTCCGTTCGTCCATATCATCCGGCTGGTCAGCATTGATCCAGCGCAGAGTCAGATCCGCCTCATACATCCAAAGCTGGTTCTGGGCCAGATACTGCACATAAATTGGATTTCCCAGGTCATCCTTTTTCGTGGCGCTTTCTTTCACAATATCCAGGTTCACACCGAATCGGTTCATCGCCGGTGTCAGATACTGAAAAATATCATCAATCTTGATAAAATCATAGCTTACCTCTTCACTGTATGCCCGTTTAACTAACGACGGTATCATGCTTCGGATTTCAACGATTTTCTGCTGCAGGGACAATGCCCGCAAATCTCTTGCCTGTCTGTTTTTCTGTTCCATTCTTTTGCTCCCTTCCTGCTCGTGATTGGTACTTCCTGGCAATCTGCTGAATTGTGTCGTTTAACTGGAATGACAGAAACTTTACCATTTCCAAATCTGCCTTCTCAAACAAGGCCTGACGGAATCCGGCCTGAACCTCTGGACAATTAGCCGCACGCTCGATCTCTGAAAACATGGAAACCTTATCTTCTAAAAGGATGTATCCATCTGTCCCTTCAAAGATAATGGAATTTATATAACGGAACCCCAGTTCCCGAATCTGTCTTTGCAGACTCTTATATGGCTCCCGGTAGGTGGTTTTTAACACTTCTAAAGGAACCTGGTCCATGTTGCGCCGCAGCTTTCCCAGCGACAGTTTTAATTGGAGTTCCAGAAACCTCTGTTCATTCTCAGTCATATGGATGCTTCCTCCTTTCTTATCCTGCTTTTTCCTGCTTTATGTAAAAGCTGCGGGATACCTTTGTTTTTGCATAGGCCTCATACACCTCCGGACACATCAGACGCATAGTCTGCATCTCTGCTTTTCCGATAGATGTCGTGGAACGTTTCGTGTAGCCGGCCGTGTACCGCTTTCCATCCAGTACAATCAGTCCTTTTTCTGCACCTCTCATGGCTTCCTGTATCGGAGCATAGCTGTGTTTCATCTGCTCTTCAATCTGCTTTGATTGGTAGTCCAGCTCTGCTTTTCTCTCTTTCAGTTTCAGATATTCTCTCACATTGGACGCCAGCTCCTGGGGAAGATTCATCTGACCGTTCTCACGGATTTCAAACTGTTCCCGAATGCTCTTTAAAACCAGTGGAGCCTGCTCAGTATAAGCCGGAGGCCTCCGCTCTGACACACAGTCCCAGAACCATTCCTCCTGCTCAATCAGTTCCTCTTCCTGCTTTAGATCCCGCTTTAAGCGCCGCATGAGAAAGGTACTCTCGTTATTTCCATAAAGGCACAAGAAAATAATGCCTTTTACATTGGTAACGGCCATATAATGCCTTCCCTGCATCTCGTAATGCCTGGGTATCCCACCGTCCTCCCATTCGTCCATACGGAATGAGAACGTTGTTTTGCATTCCACAGCGTAGACGTCCCCGTTGATTTCCACGAAATAGTCCACATCCGCAAGCATGAACGGATAAAACGGGTGGCGGAACATCTTCCGCACCGCATAAAGTTTTAGGCCCGTCCGCTTCTTAAAAATCTGAATGACCAGCTCCTCCAGCCGTTTCCCAATTTCTTTGGCGACCCAGTTATCTTCCTCCTGCCGCCCGTCTGCTTCTCCTGTCTTTTCCCTATATACATCTCTGGCTGTTTTCCAGGGAGAAAGCCCGCAGGCCGCCGCCGCGTCACTGCCTCCGATTCCCATGCGGCGGTAACGCTGCCACTCTTTTTCCGACAGTACGGTAATATCCGGCACCAAGACCTCTGGTTCATAATGTAAATCTAAACTCATCCTGCCTCCTGTCTCCTGCACAGCAGGTATCATTTTGTCTTTAAAGGTTTATCTGGTTTGTCACATCAAAATCCTGGAACCGGTATGTCAGACACCGGGACACCATTTCCTCCAGATCAATCAGCAGTTTGGCGCTTACCCCTTTGCATTGTGCCAGGAAAATGACTTCACAAATCCCACAGTACAGTTCATAGCCATTGCAGCGTTCTCCGCCGTGGCTGACCTTAAACTGTTCTACGGTCTGAGAAATCAGCGTTTTCCCAATCCCAGCTTTCTTCATAAGTCCGGCCATGGCATTGGCAGGATGCTCCACAGAGATCTGGAATAGTTTTTCCAACCCTGCCACATTTTCCTGATATCGGGAAAAAATCTGCGCCATGTTTCTTGCAAAATCCTCAATGACAGCACCGTTGGTATGTTCTAGCTTTAAGGCGCTGCCTAAAACCAGTTCCCTTGTTCCTTCTCTGATCGTGCAGAAAATATTGGCTCCGCTTGCTGCCACATCTGAAGAATGGACGCGGATATAGGCCGAAATCTCCGAACCTGCCGCATAGCCGTATTGCAGAAGCAAATCCCGATAGGTATCTAAAAGGCTGTCATCCCGAACTTCCCAGGATACCGTAACAAGGCTGTGGCTAAAGCTGCTGCTCTCAAACCTTACATGATTGAAGTTTTCCTTCAGATACATGGAGGCCGTTTCAAAAATCTCCGGCATTGGCAAAATTGCGTAGTCGCTGGCATCTCCTCCGTGGACAGCCCGTACCTTTCCCTCGTGAATCCGCAAAAGGGCATTTCCCCTTGTGACGCGCAGGCAATGGTTAAGCACCTCTGCCAGAGTATCCCGCTCTAAATCCTGTAAAGCATTTCCGGAAATCCGGGCCCGGTTTTCCAAAGTCCGAATTGCCGTACTCCCCAGCGGGTAACAGATACCATCCGCCTCTAAAAAAAGCCCTGTATGCCGGTTTGTATCCTGAAGTATGTTCTCTTTCAGTTCTGCCGGGAGCATCATCCGGGCCATATCCGCGCACTCTTCGGCTGAAGAAACGTGCAGGGTATCGGTCGGGCAGACTTTCCAGTCCGCCCGCGCTTCTATTTCATCCAGAAGTCCCATAAAGGCCGTTTCCCGACAAAAGGATGTAGAGAAGTTATCCTGATAATACATCCCTGCCTCCTTTACACCTCACCGATTACCGATACAATGTGGCCGTTGCGGACCACAAATTCGTAGCCATCCTCATACAGCTCCAGCAGCTCTGAGATTGATATAACATCCCTTCCATTGCCTTCCCATTTTTCTTCTTTCTTCATTCGTTTGCCATCCTTTCTTATTTTGATTTATTTTTCTGGAAGCTCGTCCCAGTTGATTCGCTCCGGCAGAATGCGGAATATCTTTTCTGCCCGGTCATACAGGTAAAGATGTTCTGACAGATACGGCAGTCCCCATAAGTTTGCCCGTTTGATTTCCCTAGCCAGTTTTACGGTAAGATCTGGGCATTTCTCATAAGACTCAAATGGATACAGAAAACAATCGTCCCTGGTTCCCATAAGGATCACCACATGGTCATTCCAGATATTGGCAAGAAACTCCATGTACCCTTCATACAGCACACTGTTTACCGGACAAAAATGATTCAGCAGGGCAAGAACCGGAAAACTGCTTTCTCTGACCTGTTTAAAGGTCTCGATTGCACTGAAAAACCGCTTGAAGTTTTTCTGCTTTCCAATATCCCAGACTCCTGTTTCGTCTGTTAACGTCATGGTATATGCCGGGAATAACTGCGGCGCATTGCTTTTCGCCAGGGTAAACAGCTCATTTTCTTTTATGCCCCATGCTTTTAAGTCATCCTTGTTAATGGTACGGTAATAGGTCTCCCCTTTTTGTCTTACAACCAGCCGCCCAATCAGTTCCGCCTCTAATACCGGCTGGTGCGGAATATGGGGGAGAGCTTCTTTGCATTCTTCCCGGCTCTCTAACGTAAAAAGAACCTGGTCTTTTACTTCCGCAAACTTCGCTCCCATCAGTTCTTTTTTGGACAAATGGCTGCGCTTTCTTTTATACATCCGCTCCAGTAATGCAGCCGTCTCCCCTACGCCCTTGTTTCTCAGACAGCGTCTGACCCGGTGCGATTCCGGATACAGTAAAATGCCGGCCTCTTCCCCTTTCTTTTTTACCGCAAAAACCGTTTTCTCTCCGTCCCGGTCTGATTTGACATGGAATTCTTCTCCCAATCTGCCTTGCAGTGCGAGAAGCAGTCTTTCCATATCCCGACCGCTTTTTTGTTCTCTTTGCATCTTAATCTCCTTTCCTTTTCTGATTTTGAGCAACAAAAAAAGACACCAGAAACTCCTAAAAATTTCTGATGTCTTACTTGGTTACAGACGGGTTCCGTCTGCTTGCTCATGTGGCAGGCCCCTGGCCTAAGAATTAGCTTCCGAACAATGCCGGAACAAACATTGTTTTATGTACTTATGGGAAGCACATATAAATCACTGTCGTTATCATTTTACTACTATATATTGTGGTTGTCAATTAAATTGTTCTATATATTGTATATATTGATGTGATTTGCTATTTTACATATGCACAGCTTTTTTCTTCCAACAATACAAAATTACAGCAGCGAGAAGCAAGAGAAGATTCCGGCATACGACGGCATTTCTCATATAATTTTTCCGCCTTGCGCTGCAAGGCACTTTGAATACCATCCATAATGGCTTTTTCTTTCTGGAGCAAATAAATGTAATCATTTTTCTCTTTTTCGCTACTAAAAGAGCGAAATTGTTCAATCTGATTATACTTTAACTGCGTAATACAGGAATCGGGAACTGGTATCATATTATTCAGATTGAGTACCGCATATAAAAATCCTGTATCTGCATCCTGCAGTTTATGAAAATCTAAACTATTTGACATATGTAAATGTTTTTGTTTCGCAGAAGATATGGGGACATAATAATTACAGCCATGCACGATCAACAATATCCCCACATGCAGTTTCAGTTTTTCTCCATATTCAACATAGCCCACCCGAGAATCAAACTGAATTAAATATTTAATATAGTCCTTATCCACGACATACCAATCCATACATCCTCCGTAAATAAAAAGTGGGCGGAACACCACCCACTACTTTTAAACGATTGTTTTAACTGGACAATCTAACCGCTTTTAAACGACCATTTTAATTGGACGGCCTAACCGCTTTTAAACGATTGTTTTAATTGGACAATCTAACCGCTCCACAGATATTCCTATCTGTATCTTTAGTATATGCGATTAAAAAGAAAAAATCAATACATTTTTCTAAATCTAATTTCTATCAAATTTGCGTGGAATATAATTCCAGTTTCTCTATCCCCAGAACTTCTTTTCCGCCCCAATAAACGCGGCATCTTTCCGACTTTTTAATAGAAGTCATATTCGGAACTATATGGCGCCTTTCTATCCCCTTCTCATCCTCCAGAACAATCTCACAGTACCGCTTCCTTATTTTTGATTCCCTTACTTCCTTGACTGTTCCTTCGATCATTTCATACCGTTTCCCAATGATAACCCGAAACAGCATAAGAAACCGTACCAGCAGGCCGCCGACGCACAGCAAAGTTAGTTTCAAAAATCCCTGCCCCGCCTGCCACCGCTCCATGAGGCCGCCAACTGCAAAAATAACCAGAATCATGGCGGCCTCTAACACTAAACGCTGTTTTAGTACACCTGGAACCTCTTCCCATTCAGCAAACCCGTTCATACACCAGGACTGTTTCAGGAAGTTTTTTCTTAAACGCCTGGTAAAACTGTTCCATATCTTCCTTAGCGTAGCCGAAACCTCTGACATAAAAAACCGCACCTCCCGTTCCATGCTCCATTTGAACCATACTGTTTCCACCTGCCTGCATCTTGATAAAGAACCCCTTTTCCCTCTTATCCTGCACAACCAGTTCAATTTCCTCATAGGGAATCTGTCCGGATTCATACGCGCCATTCCGCCCCGGCTGATGGAAAACCGCCATCTGCTTCCGCAGCTCCAGGAAACATCCATTTACCGGCATAATCCGCCTCTTTTCCCGTTGATACAAAATAAACAGCAGCATCGCTCCGGTCAAAAAAAGAGCAGCCACTCCGGCTGCCCCATACCAAAATCTGATCCTTGCACAAATACATATCCCCAAAAATCCCAAAATACCGCAGACCGGCATCAGATATAGCCACTGCTCTTCCCGGTCCATCCTGCGGTACATGGCCTCCTCTGCGAATTCCAAGCGCAATCTGCTTCCTCCCCTCTTTATGCCGCGTCCTTATTTCTCCCCCGATGCTGCCTGAAAACCCGTCTGCACCGCTCCATCGCCTGGTCGCACATTTCTTCCGTAAAATATCCGATATGGGTTTCCGAATAAGGCAGGTTCAACTGGATTGCCAGCCACTGGTAGACCTCACTCTTATTCATGACACCTGCCTGGACCAACTTATTTAATTCCCGGTGCGTGCGGATCCGCTTATTCCTCAATGCAGAATTGGCCAGTGTGCCGTAAGGGCGTTTGCTGCCCTTATGGACTCCCACATAAGCATCGCACACCGGATATCCGCTGCATACATATAACTTCGTCCCTGGTTCTATGGTCTGAGCCCCATGCACATACTCTGCTGGTCTGATTACGGCTTTCTGGCCGCAATAAGGGCAGACTGGCGTGGAAATCTCCTGCTTTTCCGGATACCGGATTTTATAGGTTCTGCGTCTTTCTCTCATTTGGCATTCCTCCCCTCTTCCTATTCATTATAGAAAACCGCAGTTTCTGTTTTCAAGGGCATTTTTAAAAAATATGGGGAAAAAGATTTCTCTTCTTCCCCATATCCGGTTTTTACGCATTCAGATTCATTGTAACACCCGCATCTTTTTTACGCTTTCTTCGGTACGCATAAACACCTCCTCCGGCACCAGCGCCGGTTGCCGCTGCAGCAGCCGCCGCAAGCAGCAGCCCTGTGTTTTTCTTCGGCTTGTAAACACCAGTCGCTTTCATGGTGTAGGTAATGATTCCGCTGCCGGAATTCTGAGCCGGCTCGTAGGAAGACAGATAACGCACGCCGTCCTCTTCTGGAAACACCGCAGTCCCCTGATAAGTCACTGCACAGTCCCGTACTAACTTTTTTCCGCTTATCCGTGCATCCCGGCACAAAACGCCGTCGGCATCCTCATAAGCCTCTCCGTCCCAAACCGCATCCTCTACGGTATAGTTATCTGAGTCCGCCCCAATCAGAGAAAGCAGCTCCGCCTCATACCCGGCAAAATCCGGTTCATCGCCAGCCAGCGTAAACACCTGCTCCCCCAACCAGTACCCGTCAAGCCCATATTCATGGAACGTAGCCTGGAAAGAAAATCCGTCCTCCCACCGCTCCGCAGAAAATTCCTGGCCGGAAATTGTCCCGGAAATCTCTGCCGTTTGTCCGGTAGCCTCATCCGTGACAGTAATGGGAATCGCAGACGGCAGACGGTCCAATGCTTCCACACTGTCATAGGTAACCGTCTCCTCTGCTGTAACCTCATGGGCTGGTATCTTTGTTTCTTCCAGCCTGGTTTCCGCAAGGCGATATTCCAGGCCGTCCCGCTCCATCTGCTCGTCCGGTTGATGCTTTTCTGCGTACTCTTCTAAAAACGGGCTCGTGGTAAGTTCTAAGCTTCCTCCGTTGTTCCCATCTCCCTCCTGTTTCAATACCTCTGTGTGGATTTCCGAGAGACGGTATGTAATACCGTCCCTCTCCAGCTCTTTTTCAAACAGTTTTTCTGCCTCATCGGAATCTGGGTTTGTGGTGGTGTACTGGTGTTCCTCGTAAAGATTTTCCAGCACTTCCCCGCTTTCCGCCGCCAGGGTTTCCTTTGCCGGCATCCCTGCAAGCAAAAGGCCCAGGATCAGGAACATCCTCAGCGTTTTTCCGGTTCTGTGGCCATGTTTCGGATTCCTTTTCCTGCTAAAGATAATAAATGCCAAAAGCCCTGCCGCAGACGCCGCCCAGGCTGCAAAAAACAGCCCCAGGTTGCTGGAATCCCCGGTTTTCGGCACACGGAGCAGATCGCCAATGGTCAAGTCGCCCTCTCCCTGCCGTTTCGTTTCATATTCCGCAGTGATTCGTCCGTAATGTTTCTGATCGGTTATGGTACAGTTGCCGATAATACTTCCATCCTCAAAGACAGTAAAGGTAAAAACGGTCTCATTCAGCTCATAACCGTCCGGAGCCACAACTTCCCGGAAATGGTACACTCCAGGGGCCGGGACTTCAAAATAGACCTTTCCACGTTCATCGCTGACATCCTCAAAAATCTTGTTTCCCTCTGAATCCGTAATCTCAATGACGGCTCCCGGCAGTTCCTCCGCCGTTGTCACATCTTCTTTGGAGATGATAACTGTCCCTTTCTTATAGTTAAAAAGCTCCGTATCTCCCTCTATGGCTCCTGCCGGCGTGATTGTAAACTGGTAGACCATTTCATTTAAGTAATACCCATCCGGCGCGGCTACTTCTTGGAACGTGTAGGTTCCTTCTCCCGGTTTCTCAAAACGGAGGGTTCCAGACGGACCAGTCACACCTTCATAGTAGACACTTCCATCCGGCCGGTAGACCGTAATCGCTGCGTTGGCTAACCGTTCTCCAGTGGCGCCGTCCACTTTATACAGCTCCATATACGCTTCCTCCGGTCCAGGATTATGGCCGCCACCACCTCCACCGCCGGAGTGAGTAATCTTATAGTTTTTCACAGTAAACTCCTGGATTTCTTCCAGGTCTTTTACCTCAATCTCCTGGGGCTCCATCTTTTTGTATCCGGCCGGCGCTTTTACCTCCCGCACAATGTATGTCCCCGCAGGCAGCCTGGTAAAATGCTCCGCTGTGTCTGCTTTGGACTCCCATTCCCGGATTACCGTACCGTCTGATTTTCTGATCAGCTGCAAAATGGCTCCGCCCAGCAGCTTTCCGCTGCTTCCTGTCTTTTCAATTTCCACCTGGATAGGCTGGTTTAAAACGGTAAAGCTCTGGTTCACTTCATCCGGCTGAATGGTAATCGGAAGATCTTTCATGGCTGCATAGCCCTCTGGTGTTTCGACTTCACGAATTACATAATCTCCCGCCGCAATTCCTGTAAAGGTAACGGGATTCCCATCGGTAATCCATTCCTTTACTATGCTCTCAGTATCCTGCCCTGCGTTTTGTACCAGCTGCAGCTTCGCGCCGGTTACCGGCGTATGATCCAAACCATCCTCTTTCGTAAACTCGGTCACAATCTTTTCGTTTTCCAGAGTAACCACCTGTTTTTCCTCCAGTCCGGTCACCTCAAACTGCACCTCCTTTGCAATGGCATACCCCTCCGGGGCCTGCGTTTCCCGCAGAATATAATGCCCTTTGGAAAGTCCCTGAAAGACTTCCGGAACGCCCGTGCTGATCCACTCTCTCAAAACGGTTCCGTCTTCGCTGCGGATTAAACAAAGGCTTGCTCCCGGGAGCGGAAGTCCTGTTTCTTTATCCAGTTTTTCTACCTCTGTAATGAGTTTCTGGTTTGTGACGCAGAATGTCTGGACGCCGTTTTTATTGGTAACCTGAATTTCCACCGGCTCTTTTAAGAGCAAGTAACCCTCGGCTGCCTGGATTTCCCGGATCTGGTACGTCCCTGGTTTTAACCCTCGGATGACCTGGGGTTCCGCTCCCGTTGTCCACTGGGACAGGACTTCGCCAGTCTCATCCACCAGCTGCAGAACAGCTCCCGTCACAGGTTCCCTGGTTTCCGTATCCTTCTTTTCAATCTGCACCTTCGTTTTCTCATTCTCTACCACAAAGGTCTGAACCCGGTAGTCTTTCGTAATGGTAATGGAAACCGGCTCCTTTAACATCTGATACCCGGCCGGCGTTTCGATTTCCTGGATTTCATATTCTCCTGCTGGGAGTCCCTGGAAAACCACTGTTCCAGTTTCATCGGTCAGCCATTCCTCAATCGTCTCTCCGGTTTCCTTTCGCACCAGCCTTAATCTTGCTCCGGCCAGCGCCTCGTTGGTTTCGCCGTCTATCTTGCGGATTTCGGTTTTGGTATCATCATCAAACATTTCCACATAAGGAATTTCCTCGGCCGTCATGTTTTCTTTGATTGTAAAGTACACCTTCTCCGCCTCCAGATACCCCTCCGGAGCCTTTGTTTCAATGAGTACATATTCTCCTGGCTCCAACCGTTTGATAATGTGGGGCTCTGTTTCAGAAATCCAACTGTCGATGACTTCACCTTCTATCTTAACCAGATTTCCATCCGCATCTGTTTCTTCTGTCACCGGCCGTACCTCCAGATAGGCTCCCGGAAGTTCTTCTTTATCCGTAAGAGTCTTTTTGGAAATAACCACCTCGTTGGGCTGATTGGGGGCTGCATAGTGGAACACCAATTTCTTCAGTCGGTCTGTCGTCACATTAAACTGGAAGTGTTCGGCCTCCGGCTCCAGCAGATAACCGTCCGGGGCACTTACTTCCTGCACCTGGAAATGATACAGGCTGACGGTTCCATCTTTGCCCACAGAGCCGATTGGCACCGGGCTGCTGACGGCACGTCCATCCTCTCCGGTAATCAGAATGACCGCCGAATTGGTATCCAGGTTGGTAAACTTAAACCTGGCTCCGGATAACTTTGTATCCGGGTTCTCGGAGTCATATTTTTCAATCTCCAGCTGTCCCAAAATCAGTTCATTGACCAGTTCCAGCTTTTGAATCCCTGCCTCTTCGGTAATGGTAAAGGGAAGCTCCGCCGCACGGACATATCCAAAGGGCGTCTGCTCCTCTACAAAATAGTAGTCGCCGGCCACAGGCTCAGAAAGCTCATGGATACGCAGATCACCCACCGTATATCCCTCTGGAATCCGCCCCTGTTCCTCGTCCCGTTTGGTGTAGGTTCCTTCAGAGCCGGAAATCCACCGGTCTACCAGGTAGCTCTCCTCATATTCCATGGCTGGTATCAGTTCTCCGTCCTCATCATACAGGAAGTTTCCTTCCGTATCCGTCAGATACAAAAGGTTCCCCTCCCCATCTTTCATCTGATGTTTTACCAGCGAACCGTCTGCCGCCGCCCGGTAAACTGCCAGGGTCGCTCCCTCAATTTCTTTTCCGCCGGCCTGGTTTACCTTTGTTAAAAGAACACGGATTGGCTCATCCTCCATGGTAAACTGCTGCACCCGGTCTTTGGAACCCACATCCAGAACCGGGACATACATAGGCTCTGCCAGGGCATATCCCACGGGAGCCTGCTCCTCCACCAGTACATACTTTCCGACCGGCAGGTATTCAAACCGCTGCGCCCCCGTCTCTGTCACATAGGTAACGGCCTGCTCGGTTCCGGGAACCGGCCTGATGTCATAATCGTAGGCGATATAGGAGTGCCCGCCGGGTATGGTAACGGAATGGGCTGTTTTCCGGATCTCCTCTCCATCGTTTGTCTGCCATTCATACAGCTTGTTCTGTCTATCATAGAGTATCTGTCCGTCGTCTCCATAAAGGGGTTCTCCCTTTTCATTTACCAGCGCCAGATATAAGGCCAGGATTGCGGGATTTTCACTTTCAATCACGTTCCCGCTGTCTGCATCAACCTTCAAAAATTCCACTGCCGTATGGTCATCTTCCATCACAAACGACTGGACTTCTCCGGTTTCCTCAATGATTACCTCCACATCCTCGGAGGTTACATAGCCAGCCTGGGTGGGAACCCTGGTTTCCCGCAGAATGTAGTCCCCCGGCATGATGTGATCGATCCAGTGCGGCTTTTCGCCATCCGATACCCAGGAAGCTGCCACAATCGGCTCTCCCGCCGAATCAAGAAGAATCTCCAGATGCCAGCCCCGGTCCGTATCGTCATAAACACGGTAAGCCTCATAAAGCGTCAGCTCTGCCCCCGCAACTTCCTTTCTGGAGGTCATGTCTAACTTGGAAATTTCCAGTTTCGTGTAATCGTCTTCCATATAGAAAGGCTGGGTTTCAGAAAGTTCTTCCACAAGCATCCCAATCGCCATAGACTGAACGTATCCATCGCCAAGCGGCGCCGCTGTTTCTTCCAGGATATAGGCTCCCTGAGGGACTCTTGCAATTTCATAGGCCCCATCCTCTGAGGTAATCCACTCGTTCTCAATCCAGGTAACGCCGCCGTCCTTATAATAAATGGGGAGGCCATTTTCATCTACCACAGGCTGCAAGTCACTGTTTATGGTCTGCTTGCCGGTTTCGTCCGTATAAACATCCACGGACTGGGAAATGATCTTATCCCCGTTTTCGTCTAAAGGCCAGACAATTATGGTTCCCTTGGCATCGGTCACATAGGCCATTCCCGTTTCTGAATCCAGCATACAGATCCGGTTCCCCCAGTCGTCCAGACCGTACAAAATCCCGGTTTCCTCATCATACTCCGTAGGATCATACTCCAGGTCAAAGTACCAGAGGGCCGCCGGCGGGTTCTTCTCCTGCGTAATATCCCACTGCGCATTTCCCTGGCTGTCTGTCCCCGTCTGGCGGATGTCCGTGTCATAGCCAGTTTCATAGGCTGTGATTCCAATGACGGAATCAAACAGATTCCGCTTTACTTCAACGCCCTCGTATTCATGGCTGCCAGTCTGTTTTACCACCAAGCCCTGGTACAGCGTTAGCGTTGCATTCTTTACATACACTGGTTCAGAAGAAACTTCCAGATTCTTTGTCACATAGCCAAATCCTGCAAAGGTTCCGTTTGGCAGATACTGAAGTTCTACATCTCCACGGTTCTTTAATTGTTCCTCATCTCCGTCTACCCGGTAGGTGATGGATTCCTGCTGTTTCTCCAGCTTATGGATTTCTACATGGGTGGGCTGATCCTTAACCACAATCTGATGCAGATCCTCTACCACCGTCTTGCCGTCAGAGCCAATGGGACGGATGTACTGGTATTTGACTGCCTGGATTTTTTGGCCCGCATCCCCGTCCTCATAGTATTCCACCTTGTCACTGTAAACGGTAAAGGCGATAGGCTTTGATTTTACATAACCTGCCGGCGGTTCTACCTCCACCAGCACATAGGCTCCGGCTCCAAGAGGCTGGTAGGTTTCAATGTATCCCACGCACTGCTTTTCTGTGGTTATGGTTCCATCCGGATGCTCTACTTCCCCGTCGCGGACCGTCGTATAAGCCTTGAAAACGCCTACCTCTGCGCCGGAAGCATCCTGCATGAAAATCTGCTCGTTCTCGTCATAAAGCGGGATCCCGTTCTCATCAAACAGGATATCGCCGGTGCCGGTCACATGATCAGCCCCGTCTCCGGAAATATCCCGTTTTGCCGCATAGATTTTAAAAAGTGCTCCTTCATGGATGATGTTCTCTCCTGTTTCCGAGTCTATCTTCTCAATCCGCAGTCTGGAACTGTAAAACTCGTTCTCCACGTCCTCATTGGCAAAGGAAATGAAATTAAAGCTGCCGTCTTCTTCCAGGCCCGGTTCCCGGTTTCCAATATCGCCGTCATCATTGATGACCTCCCCATATCTGGGGTCTAATACGCTCCATGGAATCAGTGCCTTGGCAAACTGCCGGTCTACTGCCGTGGACTTCCCAGTCATGGTCGCCACATTATCCAGAGTTACGCCGTAATCCGTGATTGCCCCATTCCGGTCATAATAGGTTTCATAATAGATATGATCCGCGGTTCCTGCATTCTCACTGATGGAACCATAATGATAATAGGCCGCCACTGCATCATTCTGGCAGTCCCTTGCCATATCCGGCTCCAGCCCGTACTTGAATACCTCAAAATCGCCGTCATCATTATGGGCCTTGATGATATGGGTTTCCTCATTAAAACGGATGAAATACCGCTCCATCAGTTCCTCTGGCGTCATTTCCGCATCATAGAGGTACTCCGCTGAAGGAATCTTATCATGGACCGTTCCGTCCCCGTCTACCTGGGGGATAAAGGGAATCTCAATCTCCTTCGGTGTATCAATCTGATAATGTTTCTGGGGAATCCCGGTAGGCTGCTGCTCTACCAACACATAGGTTCCATAGGGAAGCATCCGGCTTTCTCCCCAGTAATCATCCTTGCCGCCGCCCTGGTTGGCATGAACCGTTGTCATGTCCCCGTCTGCGTCGTGCTTTTCGGTATCCCACTCTAAAGCGAGAGAGGAGGCATATTCCGGGTTCTCCTTAAAAAACTGCTCATAGTCATAGCTGCCCTCCTCTTTTACGGTCAGCTTTCCGGTGTCCAGTAAATCGGAACGCAGATAGAGCTTAAAGAAAAATCCCGGCAGGGTTTTGGTTTCTTCTTTTCCGTTATAACCTCCAAAAAGAACGGTAAAGGGGTCTCTGTGGATTTCATAAGTATTGTTTTCATAGGAATCCAGAGCAATATCCTTGGTTACCTTGATGGCCTGCTTAATGACCCTCTGCTCCACGATGACTGGCTCCTGTCTGGTTCCGGCATCCTCATAAATGGCATACTGTCCCGGATACAGCAATAAGGTATATTTTACATAAGAACCCTCATCCAGCGCCTCTTTCTGCGTGGATACACTGACTGCCGCATTTGGATAAGAATCCATGGATTTTGCCGCAACCCGGTACACTTTCGTGTGGCTCTTCTGATCCTCAAAGGTCTCGTCAGATGTGTCTGCCGAAACAATGAATCTGCCGCTTTCCTTATCATAGCTTACCGCTGCCTCGTTTAAGGTTTCCTCGTACTCCGTAATCTCCTGTTTTGAGTAGATTGGTTTCGCAACCATCTTTGGAATGGGATTTCCTTCCGTGTCTAAAAGGATTTCTCCGGAAGCATACGTTTCATAGAGGGGGACATACTTCGTCTGAAGAACCAGTTTTCCTGCCTGAAACGCAGTTTCATCCAGTTTCTTTTCCTCTATGGTAAAGGTGTAGCCGTCCTGCTCATACTCTCCTTTTTCATAAATGGCATAGTAATAGCCGTTTTCATATTCCTGGCGCACGGCCAGCCGGCCGCTGCCTCTCTCATAAACGGCGGAGGCCCCTTTTATGGCCTGATACCCGTGACGGATTTTTGCATACCACGCGCCATCCTGCTCAAACACTTCCTCCACATCATAGGCATCCCAAAAACTGTTGGACGCGCAGGATTCCAGGATTTCCTCAATCATCTCCCCATTGGTATCTCCCGACAACGGGAGAATCGTCCACGGAGCCTCTGTCAGAGCAGTTTTGTAGCCGGACATGGATAGGGCAGAATACGTTTCCCACAAAATATAATCCGGGTCAATATCTTCTGATTCCTCTAAGTCCATATCCGAGGGTTCCTCTCTTGTAATTTCCGGAATATAGGCGTTCAAACGGTTCACTGCCCGTACCGTTTTCATGGAAGGCGCGTCGGAATCCAGGGGATTCCCATCCGCATCCTGCTTTACCACTTTATTGCCCTCAGCGTCCAGCTTATATTCCCCGCCTTTCGCCGTTTCATAAATGGGATTCCCCTCGGCATCGGTGGCTTCCACCCGCTCAGTCCCGGTAATGACATCCTCTGTCCGGGTCGTCTCCTTTGTAATGACCTCATACACCGAAAGATTCTCCGGCAGTCCGGAAAGGTAGACATCAAAACCTTTGGTATCATAGTAATCTACCGTAAAATCATAGGAATTTCCATCCCACTCATTGATTTCATGGTAAAAACCATCCGTAGAGGCACTTCCGGATGCTGTAAGAACCACCGGCTTGCCCGTCCGGTTGCTCTCGGAGAGATTTTTTCCTGTTCTGGAAAGCTCATAGCCCTCTGAACGGGAAATTTCTTCCACATAGTAGCTCCCAAGAATCAGGGGACGGCCAATCCAGCAGTTTCCATTGGCTACCTGGTTCTCATCATACAGGTTCGGTACATCCCTGGATGTCTCCGATTCTTCCGTAATCACAAGGAACGAGGCATCGCCATTGCGGTCGGTTGCGGCAATCGCCACCAGTTCGCCGGAAGAGAATACTTTCCCGGTCTTTCCGTCTGGGTGGATAATATCTTCTGCCGCATAAAGACCGTAAACAGCTCCCTCCAGCGTGGCGTCTGCCTGGGATTTTCCGTAGCTTTCGTCCCCGTCCGCTTCATAAAGCTCCATATCCCGCTTGTTGATATGAAGTTCCCCCTCTGTCCGGTGATCCCGAAGCACAAAGGTATAACCGGTCTTGTCAGAAACATATGCCTGCTGATTGATTGGAGCCACTTCGCTCTCCTCCTGAACACCATCCCATGTCCAGTTCCCTCCCTCATCTTCAGAAAGATAGGACGGAGTATGAAGTGAAAAAGTCATGGCATTGGAGGGTGTTGCCAGGTTTTCTTCCCATTCCATCTGGTCAAAATTTATCTCAGATTTGGTAGCAACCGAACTCTCTGTCTGATTCCCTGCGCCGCGATCCGGGCTAGAAGGACCCTCTGATTCTTCTTTTTTACCAGCCATATCCTCATCAGACGGCTCTTTCCCCGGACTTTCTTCCTCAGCATTTTCCAATTCCGCATTGGAGGGTGTCGCCGCTGCCTGAACAACTGGCACCACATTGGGGGAGATTGTAAGCTCTGACGGTGTTGCAATTCGCAGAACAGATTGCCCCGACCGGGCATTTCCCGGATAGCTGCCGATTACCATGCCGTCTCCATCTGCCTGGGAAGAGGCAAATTCTACGATTTCCACAGGGATATCGTCACTATGCAGGTCATGGAGAATATATCCTGTTCGCGCTTGGATTTCTCTGACGGTATAGATTCGTTTCAGATGGATAAAGGTATCCCATGCCTCATCCCGGTCTGCTTCCATCTCATCTCTGGCCACACCCTCATCAATGGAATGGAAATCGCAGTTTTCCTCACACCAGTCCACACACGCCTGCCAAGCCGCCCATGCTTCCTCCTCTAACCGCTCATTTTCCTCTTCAGCCGCCGCACTTTCCTCCTCGGAAGCATCATCCGATACTTCTACATAATGGATAATGGGATCCGGATGACCTCCGCAGTATGTCTTTTCATAGTCATACGTTTTCTGGTCGGAGTGCTCGAAATGACCGTTTTCATCGGTCGTTATGGAACTCTGGCATACATTTAAGTTTTCAAACTTGCCCTCCGAAAAGGCACTCTCTTTCCGAAACTGTTCTTCCTCTAAGTTTTTTCTGTCCAACTGTGAAAAATCAAACTGCTCCAGAATTTCAAAAGAAGCCCCCTCCAGAGGCTTCCCCGTTTCATCACACAGCTTTTCTAATTCAATTTTATAGTCCCTTTTAAAGGTTTCCTCATGAAGATATTGGGTGTATGGGATTTCATAATCTCCCTCGACGCGGGTTGTGGTTCCTTTTCCGAAAGACAGCCATACTTCCCATTCCTCTTGTTCTCCTGCCATTGTAATCATTGCCTGTTTTCCTTCAACGGCACTGGTTTCATCCCATCCGTCCGGGAACCAGATTTTAAATGTATTTGGCTTAATCCAATACTGTGCGGCCGTAGAGCCAGCCGGAAAATGCCCGCGTACCAGGCCAATATCCGGATTACCCGTATTGCAGATAAATGTCACGCCATCGTTTTCCTTTACCATTTCCCATCCATCCGGAAGGTCATATACCAGAGTGGACTGCCTCCAGTCAAAGTCTTCACTGAATTTGAGTGTAATGCTGTAACTTCCGTCCTCATTCTCTTCCATTTGATGAACCGGCGCAGTCGTCATATATTTTGAGGCAAATGGCGGTACAGCATTCTGTTCGGATGCACTATTCGCCTGGTTATAAAATTGTTCTAGGGCGCCTCTGGTTTCTGCTGCCAGCCTCGGGTTTTGTAAGTTTGCCAGCAAGACCTCCATCTGCTCTCGAAAATCATCGACACCGGCCCATCGGCCGGACATAATGGCCCAAGTGGCCGCCTGTCCCAAAATGTAATGCCCCTGCCCCATTTTCCCCACAGTATCCTGATACCCTTCGAAATTTCCGCAGGATGACAGGGCATACCACAGGATTTCAGCCTCCTCACGGGTAAGTCCTAATGGCAGATTGTCTCCATCCAAATCCAGATCGTAAGACACAAGCGTTCCCTCCGTGCCTGTCCGCATGGATTTGTTTGGCTCCAGACAGAAACCGGCTGCCGACTTCTCTCCTTCGACATTTGTGATTCCATAGGGCCATAATCCAACCCTATTATGGTCTTTTCCATAAAACGGAAAACTGGACCCTGGTTTTAACAAATTACCCGTATTGTAATAATAAAATATGGTTCCGCGTCCTTCCGTAGCCGCCTCTGCCGGAAATCCTCCAAGACCAGAGGGCAGTAATACCTGGAGAAACATCAGTACTGCTAACGTAAAAGCCAGTTTCCTCTTTAAGGTTTTATAAATGCTGTTCCATCGCATA
Organism: uncultured Clostridium sp.; assembly: GCA_946498245.1. GTDB lineage: Bacteria > Bacillota > Clostridia > Lachnospirales > Lachnospiraceae > UMGS1370. Next base: position 63,986 of record CAMMNN010000003.1, read on the forward strand.
AAGTCCTCCCATTTACAGCAAAAGAAAAGACACATCCTTTTCAGAATGTGCCTCGTGTTTGTAGAATCCGTTTTTAGTCATATAGCCGAAAATTTGGATTTTTCAGCTGCATCCGGCAGCCCGGACAGGGATGCTCCACTTCCCGAACCGCAAAAATATTTTCATAGCCGCAGTATGGACAAGACAGTCTTGTAAGATCCAGATAGGATGATGCATAAGAGCCAAAGGCGGATGCGTCAATATGCTTCCATTCCCCATTTACCCAGACAACATTCCACTGATGCCCCGCGCCATGCTGAAAGCCACATCGCAGCCCCACGGCATTTGCAAGTAATTTATAAGCTCCCGCAAAGCCCACGCAATTTCCCTCTCCTTCTACCAATACTCCATAGGTAGAATTTCGTCCATCATGGCCATTGGAATTGGCATAGGATGCAATGCTCTGGAGATATTCAAAAATTTCTGTTGCCTTATCGTACTCACTGGCATTGTAAGGAAACCCTACCAAAAATTCACAGACTTTTCGGTACACCTGCTGTTCCTCTTCATCTAACTGCTCTACTGGATATATGCCTCGAATTGCTGCCAGAATATAACTATTACCACCCCACAGCTCGTCTGTTGCCTCATCAAAAATGTAAACATCCGCATCTGCCCAATAGCGATATGGCTGATTGTCATAAGGCGTCCTCACATATCCTCCCAAAGCCTGTTTTTCCTGCACCCAGCTTCCATCTGCAGCCACCAGATACCCGTCCGGCGTTGTGGTATCTGCGAGCATCCTGCCATTGGAATCCAGGTAATAGTAAACGCCCTCATCCAGTACCCATCCAGAAACCGCGTATTTCCCATCTTCCTGCCGATACCGATAAGATCCGTTATCCTGCTCCCAGCCGGCCATCGCTGGAACCGAACTGAAAAGCGAAAGAATGATAGACAGAATACACGCCTTTACATAATTTTGCTTCATCAAATTTCCCTCCTTCCATCTTTAGTTTAGCAAATTCCTGTTTTCCATGTCGAGGGCATTTAAAAAAAATATCAATTATTCGGATTTTCCATTTGAGTTTTTTTCCGATCTGTAAAATCCATCATTTGCAATCTTTTATCACTTTCTTTTCCAATAACGACTATGCTGTAAAGTCCTATGCCAATAAAGGCTGCAGCTATTCCAAATATAATCATTTTGCAGCACCTCCATCTTAATTGCAATTCAATCTGTAAAAAACGTCTAAATTATGGCCAGCCACAATTTAGACGTTTTTCACTCCTATTTCTTACATTCCCATTTAGACTTCTTCGTCTTTAACAATAAGCGTATGAATACATCTTGCAAAATGTCAAGGGATAGAGTACGTTTTACGGAATCCATACCCCCTTCTCGTCCACCCGATAACCATCCGGCGTCTGGCAGTTTACGAATAAGGCGCCTCTCGTTCCGTCAGAAACCGTATTAAAGTAATACCAGTTTCCATCAATCAGGTTCCAGCCGGTGTACATTCTTCCTCTGGTGCCGTCTCCTACCGGATGCAGGTAATAGATATGGCCGTCTATATCAGTAAACCATCCCGTCTGCATATAGCCGTTTTCGTCAAAATGATACCATTCCGTCGCGCCATTATAAGAGAGCTGCTGCCAGGAAGACTTGGGATATCCGCCATCAGACCACTGATACCACCAGCCAATGGCATCCTGAATCCAGGTTCCTGCTGCTCCCGGCCCATTGGCCGTTCCGGCTGTCACACGGGAGCTGGAGGAAGAACCGCCGGAGGAACTGCCACCGCCGCCACCGGAAGAACCTCCGCTGGAACCTGTCGTCTGATTCGTAGTCTTAAAGGTCACTTTCACATGGCACAGCGCCTGTTTGCCGCCGTCATCTGTGGTAACGGTCACAATCGTTTCCTTTTCCCCGGATGCCCCATACTGATTTGCCGCCTCCAGGTCTTTGATCCACTGCCCGGAGGAATTGGCCGTAACCAGGCCGGAGTCCGAAACACTGGCTACGGAAGAGTCGCTTACACTCCAGGCCAGCTTCTTGTTCGCTGTTTCTGCAGGGAATACTGCTGCAGAAAGCTGTACCGGCTCTGTTACCTGATAGGCAACAGTGGGATTGCTCCTTCTCCCGGTCATAATCTTCTCAATGGCAAACGTAAGCTCCTGCTGATTCAGGGAAACAGATTCCGCATGAACCACGGTGTGGTCTTCCGTCCGGAAAGAAATATTAACGGCACATACTGCCTGCTTTTCCCCATCCTTTGTGGTAACCGTCACATAAGAGGAACGGTTTCCTGCCGCCTGACTCTGGGCGTAAGGATTTTCCTGGTTTGCCGTTTTCTCCGTCTGGATTAAATCAGCAATCCATCTGGCATCTTCTCTTACGCTTACCATACCTTCCCCGTCTACCCGCAGCATATCTCCGTCACCGACACTCCAGGTCACTTCCTTGTTGTCCGCATATTCCGGGGTAATGGTTTCATACAGGCGCACAGAAGGTGTCACAGAGAAGGTTTCTTTCGGATTCTTCCGGTCTCCCTCCAAGGTCCGGACAACCTCAAACGCAATCTCTGACTGGTTCAGTTCCACAGCAGAGACCGGGACAACCGTATTGTCTGTTATTTTGAAATTTACCGTTACAAAGGCACTGGCCCGTTTCTGTCCAGCTTCTGTAGTTACCGTCACAGCCGCATAGTTAGAAGCATTTGTGGTAATGGGTTTGGAGGGATAGAGCTCCTGGTTCGCTACGGCAGCCCGGATATGCTCCTGAATCCATGCCGCCGACGAATTTACCGTGACTTCTCCCTGTTCTGACACGGAAATCACATCGGTGGAGCCGCCATCCGATGCCCGCACACTCCAATATACCGTTTTATTCGCCGCAGAATCCGGAATAACCGTGGCCGTCAGTTTCTGCGGATCCGTAATCTTCCAGCCAATCTGCGGATTCCACCGGGAACCGCTGCGAATCTGCTCGACTTCAAATGTCAGTTCACTCCGATTTAATACAACGCCGTTTGTCATTGCCCGGTATGTCGCTGACAAAGAAATGTTTTCCTCCGGCATGGTAAAGGCCACCTCTGTTCCTCCGGTCTGAATCACTTCCTGGTTCCAGGAATCCTCAGACACCCAAAACAGGGAATCCGGCTCCAGCTCATAATAAACCGGAGGCTCAGACTGGGTATCATTTAACGGACTGGTGTAGACAAGCACCTTCGCGCCCGCCGCGATGGCTCCGGGATTAGCCCAGTCAATCTCCTTTGCGAAGCTATTCTGGGACTCCATTACAGACAGGGTTCCATGGTCGATAGTTGGAATGGAAACGAAATACCCTCTTACCGGGTCTCCCGTCTTGCTGGGGGCAAAATGGTGGACGTTTTCTTTCCCGATTTCCAGTACGCCCTCTTCCAGCTCCTCATAAAAGTATCGGTTTGTCTGCTTTGTAAATTCTCCCATCTGATAGAGGGAAAAATCCCGCTGATTGGAATAGTACGCCCCGATGTGATGCTCCAGACGGATCTGCGGCGTTAATTTGTTCCCAAAGGGATTTAAGGAATACTTGTCTTCACTGTCCGTATAAAGATACGCTAAATCGTCGCCCAGTTCCACCGTCCCGCTCTCGATATATCCGATAAACAGGCCTGCCGTCTTTAACGAAGCAGAAGTGGAGGCGCCAATGGTTCCTGCAAAGCGGCCGTTTTTAACCTGGCCGCTCTGAAGGCGGCCCACCAGTCCGCCGATATAATCAGCAGACGTGCTTCCAACCTTGCCCTCCACATAGGAATTATACACCTCGGTCTCATAGATGTTTCCTGCAATGCCGCCCACATACCCTTCCGAATAGAGGGCACTGTAACTGTCCGTGGTATCACTGGTGCAATCACTGATAAAGGATGTATGGGCAGAACCGCAGATGCCGCCCGCAAACGCCGCCTGCCCGCCGCCGGAATCCGTTCCTCCCAGAACGCCGGCCGTATTTTCGCATTCCAGGATTACGCTGTCATAGGCCTCCCCTACGATTCCGCCAATGGCTCCAACACCGCGAACCTGCCCCTTACTGAAACAGTTCCGGATTTCACTGTCATTGATTTCTCCTGCCAATAACCCCGCTTTACTGTTGGCATTTACCTGGCCGTCCACAGTCAGGTTCTCAATGGTTGCCCCGTGAAGACTCCCAAACAGGCCGGCATAATCCTGAGTGGTATCGCTGATCTTCAGATTGTAAATCCGATAGCCCTGCCCGTCAAAATGCCCTTTAAACGGCATCGGCTCCGAATCTCCCGATTCCGCAAAATATCCAATAGGCAGCCAGGAGGCGGTACTGCTAAGAGAGATGTCCCTTGTCAGAATAAAATAACAGCCCTCGTATCCATCCACCTCTTCATTGGCCACATTGTAGGCCAGGAGCTTTAAGTCCTTGTCGGAATTGATTTCATAGGGCTCTTCCTCTGTTCCTTCCCCGTCCAAATGGTCGCTCATCTCAATGCCGCCCCAGAGGGAGTTGCTTCTTAATAAATAAGCTGCATTGGACGGCGTTGCCAGCGTTTCCGGACTTGCATAAAAAATTCCGCCAACAGGTCTTGACAGTTCTGAGGGAGTTGCATCAGATGGTGTTGCAAGAGAAAGCATTTTCTTTCCCTTCTGTACCGCATCCGTATCTCCATTTTCCTCTGTACTGCCAGCCTCCCTGGCATACACCACCGCCGCCGCAGACGGATATGCCACAGAGAGTACCGGCGTCAGCCCCATTGCTGTAATCAGCGACCATGTCGAAAGCACGGCCTTTCCTTTTTTCATTTTTCTTCCCATTACAATCTCCTTTTCTAACCTATTCCTGCACAGCTACAAACGCCGGCCGGATTCCAATCCGATTGCTGTCTACTTCCGCCGGCGTGATACTGCCGTCGTAAAACACCGCATAGCATAGATCATCGCCTCTGGCCGCCGGTGTCCTCAGCCAGTACCCCATCGTATGGGTTCCCGGATTCACAAAATTGTCTGTTTCTGAGCCATCCAGTTTCCAAAGATAAGAACCGTACCGGAGCGCCTCCTCCAAGGACAGGCAGAACATCTGATCTGTAATTTCCTGTCCGGTCCGGTTCCGTTTGGTAAATTTCTTTTCCGATACCTGATAGCTGCTGCTCTTTCCCGCATAAACCGCGCGGACGGTTGTTTCTGCCGGCGCAATCCCCGATTCCGTCTCCATGCCCTCATTGAGCCATGATCTTAAATCGGCAGCCTCCCATGCATTTAGGTTCTCATCATAAACACACGCATTTCCGCCAATCAGAGAATCGCACAAAAATAAGGCTCCTGCCCGGTTTCTTCCCGCATCGCTGTAATTGGGGTCGATGCAGCGGAACGTGTAGGTTTTCCCATGAATCACACGCTCCTGAGTATCCCCAACATACCAGACATGGCCCTGGGTAGTGTCTGGCTTTTCATGGCCGATAACAAAGGCCGGCCTGACCCCCGCCTCTGTGAGCGATACCCGGCTGGAGGCCACATGGCCGTTATACTGAACCATGTAGGCCTGATTGGTCGTATTCTCCCGGCTGGATCTGGTCCAGTAGTAGCGCATTCCCCGCTGCGGCGTCCAGCCGGCCCGCGCGATTTCTTTATATGCCGGCTCTTTCACTTCCTCCACGGAAAGACAGAATACCCGGTCAGATATGGAGTCGTCTGTTTCCGGAAGACGAACCGGCAGAAGCTCCTCTGCCACCGAAAGGGTGTCCGCAAAATACTGGTTCAGCCATGTTCGCACATCCGAAGTGCCGTAGGCATTGTCGGAGGCTGCATACCGGGTGCTGACCGAATAGGGAATGACATCCTCCGATAAAAACAGATACCCGCCTTCGTAATCCGTATCCAGGCAAATAAACTCCATATTGGAAAATCCATCTTCCAGACCGGTTTCCACCAAAATCTTTTCCCCTTTCTGGAACCTCCCCATCTCTTCCGGCTGCGCCCCGTGGGCCGTGAACCCTAAGAGGAAACTGAAAGCTGAGCAGGCCGCAAACATCGCGGCTGCGGCGTGGGAACGCTTTACTCGGATTCGTCTTCGCATACGTCCTCCTCCAGAATTTCCACCTGCTTTGCAATGCTCCTGCCGTGACTATCCTCTCCCGGCTCAAATATAACCTGTTGGTTGGCATCCAGTTTCCGGAATCCGTCCTGCTGGATCTCCGAAAAGTGGACGAAATAATCCAGCCCATCCTCATCTGTAATGAAACCAAAACCTTTCCTTGCGCTAAACCACTTCACAACTCCCTGCATTTTTAAGTCCTCCTCTACGATCTTCGTTTAATAATCCGGGTAATGATTCCTTCTGCCACTTCCCGGTCCTCATTGATTCTGGTTACCAGAAATCCCACCTCATCCCCCTGTGCCGGCAGACTTGCCGTATTACAGGAGTGAGCCACCGCATTGACCCGGCAGTTCAAATGCAGGAAATAAGTACCCCGATAAACATCCGTGACTTTTCCCACATATTTTCCCTGGCGTCTTAGGCGAAACAGATTCTCCCGGTTTACATTGGGGGTAGCTTCTCTGGCGCTTACTTCAATTTTTAAGTTATCCGCTGTATCCCCGTTTACTTTCATGACCTTTACGTTGACCACATCCCCAATGGAAAACCGCTCATTGGCGTCGCTCATCCACTCCCAGGCCATATCTCTGGCTTTTAAGGAGCATTCCACACCAAAAACTTCCAGCCGGACGGCCTTTTGCGCCACGGCGATAACCCGCGCCTCCACAATCCGTCCCGGAACGATCATGGGGGGATTGTCTCCCTGTCCCAGATAGAACTGGGCCCGTTTCCGGAGCATGGCCTCTTTTCTGGATGCCGCTACACTGCCGGAGGCCTCATCCAGATCCCGGACGATAAAATCCAACTCCGCGCCAAGCATATTGTTGGCAAGGCGGGTCTGGCGATTTAAAATGTCGGAATTTTCCCGGCCGTCCCCCTCCAGGTTAATCATCATTTCTTCCATGGGAATCAGAATCCGGCATCCCTTGTAGTAAATGACCGCCACCACCCATCCGGCGTCCAGCCGCTCAATGCCGCCCAGCGGGCCGGACAGGATTTTTCTTGTGCGGCCCGCGTTTACCAGCTCATGCCAGACCGTATCTTCCATCCGTCCGGCTGCAGCCGCTCCTGCCGCGTCCACAGTCAGAATCCCCATGGGACGTCCACTCTCTTTTCCTGCCCGTTCCTGCACCTCCTCCGCCTGCCGGCCCTGTTCTTCCTTTTTCATGCGCATACCACCTTTCCTGTTCTAGCTAAAAATGGGCACAAAAAAAGCAACCAGTTTCCCAGTTGCTTTCTTCGACCAGACTCTCAAAATCTGATGATATCATTATAAAAGATGTAAAATTGCAAGTCAATTCATGAACCGTTGCATTTTAGTCGCTTTTTATTCCCTTTTTGTTCCAGCACATCCCCCTTTCCTATGCTAAACCTGCTATTCCTTGTATTCCATGGAATAACTGCGGATGCAATGGAAAAAGACCAGAACCAACTCCTGATACAGTTCTTCCCAAAACACCCCATCTACCATGGATCGGCTGATAATCAGAGGCCGATACATAAAAAACAATTGCTCCAACGCAGTCTGATTCCCGGCTTTGGCCGCCAGCAGCAGTTCCCTAAATTCCATTTTTCTTCCGCTCCTTTTTCATTTTCTTTCTGGCATAGGCATAGGACGAAGCTGCCTGTTTTCCGTCTATCCCCATAATGGCGCCGATTTCTTCAAAATCAAGTCCCCGGAAAATCTTGGCATATAAAATAAGGAGTTCTCTGTCCGTAAGCACAGAAAGCCGTCCCTCCCATACTCTCCCGGCCTGTTCTGCCAGATAGGAACGAATTTCCTTTGCATCCCAGGACATCTGATGTTCTCGTTCCTGGCTGCCGTTTTTTTCTTCATGCTCCAGGAGAAGCGGAGCCAGATTCAGTAAATCTTCCGGCGCCATCAGTTCTTCAGCCTGGTTTCTCTTATACTCTTTCTGCAGGTACGCGTTTCTTTTTCTTTCCAAAGCCGTTTGCACATACTTTGTAAAACGGTATCTTGTAATGTCTTCTGTATTACTCATTCTCTTCCTCCAGTTTTTATTTTTGAGCTGGAGGAACCAGGCGGCCCGCGCACCCTGTAAGGGATCCATAAATCACCCCATATATTGGAGGTGTATAGTATAGATTTGCAATTAAAAAAGGAACAGCGATAAACTGTTCCTCTTAGGCTTTTTCTGCCTTTATTTATATTCCACTATTTGTAAAAGCTCTGCTTTTCTCTTTCTCATTTGTCCCATATATTATATACCTATTTATTTTAGGGATTATAGTTTATGTTCCATATTTCCTTTTGCCTTTAGACTTAGATTGAGGTGATATATATGAAAAGCCCTGATAACAAGTTAGGCTATCAAATAAAAGCGGCTCGGGAAGAACGTAAATGGACGCAGGAACAACTGGCCGAAATGGCCGGCATCTCTACTGTTTACCTTTCTGAAATTGAAAATAAGCGAACGATTCCCAGTTTTTCTGTATTATGCAATATTTGTAGATTGTTAAATCTTTCCTTGGATGATCTTGTCTTCCACACTGAGTCAGAATATACCAGGAAAATCAATCGCTTGCTTTCTAAATGCGATGAAAAACAGCTCCATGTTATCTATGCCATGATTGAGACTATGTTGATGGTCAGTGAAAAAATTTAATACTATTTTTAATATTTATAGCATTTCAACTTCTCTAAAATTTCTCCAATTACTCTCTAAAAAATGAATTTTATATAAAAAAGGTTCTGCTGCAGCATAAAATTTAATCTGCAACAGAACCTTTTTACTTTCTGAAATATAGTCAATATATTGTTTGTCAGATAATCGTCCACTTTGTATTGCAGACAGACTCGATTTTTAATAACTTATCAACCACATTCTCATTATATTCCGTATAATCACTCCCCTCATAGGCAAATCGCGTTTCAATCAAAATATGGTTCCCTTCTAGTTTTTTACTATCCAGGGAAAGCAAATAGCTATTTTTCCCGGATAGAAGCGCAGCCGTTTTTTTTCTTATTTCTCCCTCTTTCTCCAAGGAACAAATGAGGCTTAATTTGAAGATTCCACCACTGTCATCGGCAAACTGCCAACGAGTCATCTTTCTTGAAACAAAATGCAAAATCATGTTTACTGTAATCAGGCAAAGGGCAGCAACTGTGGCAAATAAATGATTTCCGCTGCCCGCTAGGACTCCAATCCCTGCTGTACACCAGATAGTGGCCGCCGTATTGATTCCGCGAACCTGAAGACCGTCCTTAAAAATAATCCCGCTTCCCAAAAATCCTACGCCACTTATTACTTGTGCTGCCATCCTGCTGGAATCTCCATCCGGGACACAAAAGGCAAATGAAGTAAACAGACTTGCACCTATACAAACCAGAACTCCCGTTCTGACTCCAATAGAATGGCCAGTAATCTGTCGCTCTAGCCCAATCAAAAATCCCAATCCCAATGCAATTCCTATATTCTGCAAAAATTGAAAAACTGTCATATCACTCATCTAAATCATTTATTACCCCTCAATCTGCATTTTCAGCATTCGTAAAAATATGTCTCAATTTCTTTTTTCCATTTATAACCCCGTCCGTGAACAGTCACGATCATTTCTTCTGAGGCGCATTCCCGTAATTTTTTCCGAATTCTCGAGATACTAATTTCCACTGTATGTAAATCATCTTTCTCTCTTTCCCCGGCAGCATACCGATAAATTTGCCCTTTACTGAAGACCTGACCGGGATATTGAAAAAAAAGATGCAAAATCCGAAACTCCCTATTGGTAAAATACAGTTCACGCCCTGCAAATGATACCGTCTGTTCCAGTTCATTCAGTTCCAACTTTCCTCTCTGGATAACCCCAATTCGATTTTTCAAAAACCCCACCCTTTTTACACTTTTTGCAAAAAACACTATCCATGTCATACTGCCCTATTACAAAATCCTTATCCAAACTTAAAGTAATCTAATTGTCATTATTTTCAAACTTAGTATTTTGTTGCATCTGGTGGTCTCGTTTCGCATAATCCATCATCTGAGCCGCAAAGAACCCTCCCATAAAGCAAATCAGTGAAATGAAAAAAATCATTGGACTGGCAAACGATTGGGGCAGTATTTTCAATGCAGACGCAATCATAATTCCTAAAATAATCCGCGAGATAAACGTATAGTATTTCTCAAACAACATGGTAACCAACCGCGCAAACAGCATCACAGTGAATGTAATTCCAATTAAAAATGGAACAATTACATAGAAATTCAACATTCCGATTCCTGCCGTTAACGGCTCATATAAATCTAGAAAAATTAAAATAGATGACGAACTGAGTCCTGGGATAATCAGACTCAATCCCCACAAAAGCCCACTAAGGACATATGTAAGGAACGAAGGGGCAAGTATTGCGGTTCCTTCCTGCTCCAAAATATGAAACAGTAAATACGCTAAAGCCAGCGCAAGTACAAAAGGTGTCCAACTCTTATTCGAGCCGCTCACTTCAGAAGTATGTAACAACTCCGGTATTGTTCCGCAGATTAAACCCAAAAAAAGCATTAAAGCGATTTCCGGAGCAAGCTCCAAAAATAGCTCTACGCCCTTGGCAAAATACACAAATCCAAGCACCCATCCAATTAAGAACGGAAGAAGTATCAAATAATATTTTTTGAAGGACTTTATTGGATGCGTCAATAAAGCCATTATAGGCTCATAAATACCAAAAGCAACGCAAAGTACCCCACCACTAACTCCGGGAAGAATTGCGCCAATACCCACGATAGCCCCTTGTATCATATATAAAATGCTTTTTAAAATCATGATATGTCTACCCAACCATTTACAAATACTTGTAACACTTTTTCCTTCCTCGAACTAGCTGTCTCATTTTGTTCCATTTTCCTGCACAAGTGCTCCATGACTTAATATTTCCATTTGTTTTCGCAGTCTGGTTTTTACCTGCTCTTTCTCGTAACCCATGGCCTGTTGCATAATGACTTCTTTCAGAATAACTGCAAATCCAAAATTCATTGCAGATAGCAGTTTCTCCTGTTCCGCCTCCGTCTTTCCCCATTTTTTCATGCTGTCCAGACACACTCGCCGATTTTCCTCTCCAATCCATTCTCCCAGGCTTTGAAACTCCGTTTCCAAAGCGTATTTCCTGCAGGACCGGTCTTTTAAAATTCTGTGGTATAGTTCCCTGCATCCCTTTCCCGCACTGCCTTCGATGAAATCCTCCGATAGATGATTCATGGTTTCCTCATAATTTCCGGTTTCCGTCATATATATTACCATCTTTCGTTCCATTCGTTCCTTTTCCCATAGAATCATGGTTTTAAAAATGTCTGATTTACATGAAAAATACTGATAAAAGCTTGTCTTGGAAATACCAGCCCTCTGCACTATATCACGAATGGTAATCTCTTTATATGGTTTCTCAAAAAAAAGCATCTTCATCGCACTTAGTATTTTTTGACGTTTCTGAAGGTTTAAGTGTTTAAAACATTCAGTTGGCATAGTTTCCTCCTGGTTTTCACTACTTTTTTCCTTTGATTACATTTTTCGCTTTCTCATAAAGCTTTTTTAGCACTACAAGGGTTTTCTGATCATTTGGAAACAGCAGCCGAAGTAATGCAATGGCGATTGCAAAAGTGACAATCTTTTCCGGCGAAATGGGGAGCCACAAAAAGGCAAGATAACTTCCTGCCACTGCGACCATCCAGTGAATGCCAAAGTAGCTCCCCACGCCAAACAAAATATATGACCACCCGTTTGTGATGAACCATGCTATTGCCACACACAACAATAAACGTGGATTTGTTATGAACTGAATTGCTTTCCTGGTCTTGTCTCTCATTCGCTGCGATCTTCTTCAGATTCCTCCTGCATTCTGCTTTCGTCTGATTCCTCTGTCACACTTTCGTCCTGGCCCACTTCATCGGAAATTGTATCCTCTTTTGATGTTGCCATGAGCATACAGCTATCCTCTTTAAAACAATTGTCGGATATTTCATCATTTCGTTTCAAGTCCGTTCTGTATCCCGATTCTTGTGCAGGGGTATCCTGTTTCTTCTCTGTCTCTGAGGAAATGTCTTGCTCAGTCTGCAAAGACTCCTCCACAAACCCCTCAGACGATTCCGAAAACACCTCAGATACTGCAGGAGAAACTATTTGCTCTCGAAAATTTTCCTGCTCAAGGTCTATATGCTCTTGATTAGAATGATGTGTATTGGACGATTCTGAAGGTGCCATCTTCTCTGCACATTTATCCCTGCTGCCCTCCTCCGTCCTTTTTTTATACAACGTATAAACAAAAAGTCCAGCGGCTATCATACCTGTTCCTATAAGAAAATATTTCAAACTTTTTTTCATATCCTTAGCTCCTTTCTTCAATACAGTCTGGCATATTTTGTGAATTGATTTTAACCAGGTGCATATAGTGCTTATATAACGCTGCAAATCGGTTCAAATAAATAATCTTCCAAGGTTTCTGTCTTCCGCAAAAGTGAAGAAACACGGTATTCTCCATGACCCAATCCATGTTGCATTGTCCATCACTTTTTAGCAAATAAGCAGAAAAGTAGCGGGTATCATAATTCCATATGTTATCATCAATCTGTAAGGTAACATTTCCATATAATATATTGAACACATCCTGATCCGGCAAAAACAATTTCTCCGGCTGCTCCCGCACACACTCAAAAATTTCCTCTGCCTTCACAATCTCCCGCGCCTTTGCCAGATCCATCAATAAGACACCGGTATTGTAGTAATCATGCTCATTCTTCAGGCGTAACCGGTTTACATCGTTAATACTCTCTATCGCTCCACTGTGAGATGCCGCGGCAAACACATTCTCTTCCAACGGAAGTTCCCACAGCGGCCGGACAAAATTGATAACCAGAATGTCCGGATCAAGATAGATGACACGCTCTAATGTATCGGGCAGCAGTAACGGCGCCAGGAGACGGTAATACATCTCCTGCGGATACTGTTGAGAAACGGGAGCGTTTTCAAACATCGTCCGATCCACTGCAACCGGCATCAACGTCATGTGGTGAGCCGTACAAAATGCCTCCAGAACCTTCAGTTCTTTTGAGGGAATTGTGCTGTGCAGCAGCCATATGGAAAAGGTCTCACCGGGATTACTGGCCGCCAACGATTTCACCATCACTTGAAACGGTTCGGCATAGTTCTGGTCAAAACTTACAAGCAAATGAATTGTGTCGATTTTCATACACACCTCTTTTCCGGGATCACTCCCCTATTTTACATAAATATTTCGATGAGCAAGCCGTATTGCTGCATCTTCCTTGACCAGTTCAATCGCTACTGCTGCGAGGGGAATGAAGAATAAAATACCAGGAATGCCGAAAAGTTTTCCGCCCACCATAGCCGCAATTAAAGTATAGAGAGGAGGCAATCCCACTGAACCGCCCACTACCCGCGGATAAATAAATTGATTTTCAATAAACTGCACTACAATATAAACAATCAAGCAGCGTAACACTAGCTCCGGTTGAATCAAGAAGGTAAGCAGGACGCTAAGAGAACAGGAAATGAATGCCCCTACATAAGGAATAATGGCACACACTGCCGTAAGCAGACCCGCCAAGCTGCCATAAGGCAGCTTAAAAATAGTAAAAGCAAAAAACATCAGGCTTCCCAGAATTACTGCTTCAGCGCATTGACCAGTCAGGAAATTTGTGAATGACCGGGTAAACATCCTGCAGAACCGGAGCAGTCCCTCAGCCCATTGAGGCTTCCAATATGCCAGTACCAATGTCCGGCCATGGCGGCACAATCGTTCTTTACTCAATGTAATATAGAAAGAAACAATCAGTGCAAATCCCGCTGTAACCATAAGATTAACTGTGGAAGACAACGCCCCTGCTACATTGGTCAGCATTGCATCAAGTCCATTGGAAAAATTTTCCAACATCCGTTCCAGATTAAGGCCAGACAGAAATTCTTCGAGTCCTGCTGCACTGGCTCCTTGACTATCCAGCCAAACCATCCACTGGGGAATCAACACCTGAATCTGAACATACAGGCTCCGGGCCGAGCGGACAATCTCCGGTACTAACAGGGTCAACACCAGAGTCAGAACCATACCGATACAAGCCAGAGCCAGAACGAAGCTGAGGATATGGATGTGTTTTGCCTGAAACTGTTTTTTCGCTTTTTGAAACAGCCTCGTCAGTCTCTTCTCAATCCCATTCACAGGCACATGAATAAAGAGAGCCAAGATACTACCAATAATAATGGGACGGATTAGCTGTAAAATACGTCCTAGAAAACTAAAAATCTCTGTCGTATGAAACAGGGCCGCAAACAGACTGACGCCAAACGTTGTGACAATCAAGTTTTGCTTTGTTCTATTCTCCATTTGACATTCCTTCTTTCTGCGTAGTATGTTTATGATTAACTTTATTCTGGCTTTTGCTGATACTCATACTGCTGTTGTATTCTCTCTGCCGCGGAACCATATGCATAGAGATAAGCAATTACACAAATTGGGAGGGCGGCTACCACATCTATGACAGAATGCTGTTTCAAAAACAGCGTAGAAATAGAAATCAAAACAGCGGTAATAGTAAAGGCGCCCCGCCATCCGGGAGTTCTAAAATGTTTGCTGTTCCATGCACACAACAGTACCGCAATGGAACCGATTACATGGATGGAAGGGCAGACATTTGTATTCGTGTCAAACTGGTAAAACCCTGTCATAAAACGAGTAAAAAGATTGTCTCGAGGGAATACTGCTGGCCTCAATTCCTGACAATTCGGAAAAATCACATAAATTACCATTGCCAGGGAGTATGACACAATAATAAATTTCATCAATTTTTTAAAAGATTCCACATCATATAAAAGTGTATAAATATGGATACCTGCCAGAAAGACAAACCAAAAAAGGTACGGGATCAAAAAAAACTCACAAAACGGAATCGCACTGTCCAAAGCGCAGGAAACCGGATAATAGCTTTCCCTAATCCACAGCCGTTCTACCGTTAAAAAAAGGAGGCCAAATACCGGCCAGTAAAGAAGTAATTTTAAGTGCCTATATTCTGGTTCGTTCCGTTTACGAAAGCAAAAATTTCTGTAATCAATCATGGGAGGTCCAAAGTTCATCTCTATCACCCTCACTGAGTCACATATGAATGCATGACATATTCTGTAATAACCTGCACAGCTTTATTCTCTGATATATGTTGATAATTTTCTGCCATATCTGTAAGGAGCTCCGGACGAGAGAGTAAAGCACAACTCAGACAAGCCAGCATCTTCGGTGTGTCCGCCGCAAGAGCTACCCCTTTAGCAGTGAAATACCGCATATTGTAGGTTTCGCAGCCAGCTACGGCATCTACAAATACCATAGGGAGCCGTTTCTGAGCAGCTTCGGTAACACTGATGCCACCGGGCTTCGTTAAAAACAAATCAGCACTGTCCATCAAAGCTGCAACATCCTTCGTAAATCCCAGTATCTTAATTCCAGATTTTCCAGTACATATACGGCTCAGTTGATTATAAAGCTTTCGATTGGTGCCACAGATTACCGTCATATGATAATTTTTGCACATGGATTTCATTATCGTGCGGACAATTTTTTTAATTGGCCCACACCCCATGCTTCCGCACATAATCAGCAGGTGGGGTGTATCTGGTTTGATACCAAATCTGCGCTTGGCATCTGGCTTATCCATAGAATGATAAAATTCTTTCCGGATAGGGATTCCGCTTGGAATCAGCTTTTTATCCTGCAGCCCACAACGGATAAATTCACCTGCTAAGCTGATATCTGGAGTAAAGTAAATGTCTAGGTCACTCTGGCCGCAGCTTGGACTGCAGGTATAGTCGGTAGCCACAAAATAGGTTCGCAAAAAGCGATTGTGCCGCCGGATTACCTCTGTAATCATCAATGCTGAAAACACATGGGTACAAATCACAGTATCAAAATTCTCCTGCAAGATAAAATCATACAGCCGTTCTGCCCCAGAGGTTAGTAACTGATAGACTTTCGAGTTCCCTTCAAATATAGCCGGATGATTTTCCGTATATTGGTAACCATTGCGAAACATACCTGGAAAATGGCGGTAAAGCAGGGTAAATCCAGATGAGATTAAACGCGAAATATTGGGAGAAATAAAGGAAAACGCATCGCTCATCCGGCAAACGACATCTTTTTGCTGAAAAGATTCAACAAGTGCTTTTCCGCAGGCATTATGGCCTTCTCCCGTATTGCAGCTAAGGATTAGTACACGCATAAATCCGACTCCTTCCAGCATATTTCTCGTTTCTTGACTCCAACAAGCGGACCAGCCTGGGCCGGTTATACCGCTGAATGATGATATAAGGCAAATTTCCTAAAATGTTTAATAGTGCAACCAGCAGCCCTCCAACACTATCCCATATCCAAAGACACCGCAGGCCAACTATACAGAGGGCCAGATGGATGAATTCCGCAACACAAGTCTCCTGAATCATACGGACAAGATGTGCATCTGTCACCTTTTTAGGAAGCTTTTTTGATGGCATTACAGAAGACAGTATATTGCTCATATCTGGAACCTTGTCTTTCCAATCGCGCACTCCAAGGATAGTATAAATCCGTCCGGCCTTTTCAAAATCAAAAGTATGGTACGGAAACCGTTCAAAGCAAAACCACTCCTTTGGCAGCACCCGTCCGACTAAAAATCCTGCAAGACCGATAATAATAAGATAAACACAGCAATCAAGAAATTGTCTCATAGCGTTCTCTTATGCTCCCCTCCATTTTTGCGTAATAATTGAATGTTCCGAATTAAGTACAGAGCAAACGACAGGCCTATCATAATCGAGGTTACCACAATCAATACGCCAGACAGCGAGGCTGGAATTTCAGACCAGAAAATATGTAGAAGCATCATTGCATACAGCAGAACAGTGGCTATTTTCCCATGCCAAACAGCACCTGGAACAATTCCGCTTTGTCGTATTACCAAAATTCCAGTTATCGTCATTGAAACTTCTTTACATACCATCAACGCAAAAGGAAACAACATATACGGGAACCGTACCATCAGGCAGATCAACATAACCGCCTGTGTCAGCTTATCAGCGATAGGATCTAAAATTTTCCCCAAATTACTGATCATATGAAATTTTCTTGCAATAAACCCATCTATAATATCCGTTAGTCCTGATAAAATTAGAACACAGCCTGCCGAAAAATAATTCTGTTTCACAACATACAAACAAATAATGAAAGGAATCAGGCAGATTCGGAAAAGAGACAGCATATTAGGGATTGTGACAATTCTATTTTCCTGCACATTCGGCTGTTTCTGATTTCCCATTGTTAATTTCTTCCTTTAATGTTTTAATGTATTTTGTCAAAGCAGCAATACAAGCAGAAAATTCAGCGCGATCCATACGGTCTAATGTCCTCTGTTCTGCATTAGCAATCGGCATAATAATACTTTCGCCATACTTCCTGCCCGCCTCTGTCAATCGGATATTTTTGCGGTTTCTTGTTCCTGGAACAACCTCCAAAATCGCATATCCTTTTTTTACCATATGGCCAATAATCGTGTTAATTGTCTGCTTTGAAAAAGACCATGTGTTGCAGATGTCTTGTTGGGAATGCTCGCCTTCTGTAAGAATCAAAATATACCAGACCCAAAATTCGTTTTCAGAAATCCCGCTTTGACCCACAGCAGTGCGATAGATACTTGTCAACTCATTCATTTGCTGCATCACCATTTCAAGTTGTTCTTTTACGGTATAATCCATTTCTGTTTTCTTACCTCCCAAAATAAGTATCCTGTTTCGGATTCTTATAATATAGTACGAAATAGGATACTTGTCAATAGCAACTCGGATTGTTTATAAATTTTTTAAATTTATAATTACTTTCAGCATTATCCGTTATATGTACTACTAATATTTCTCTGCTACAAATCATTTTTCATTAAATACTGCAAATTTTCTCCCCAATGAGTTTTCCTCATTTCCTCCTCTGACAGCAAATTAAACAGGTATCCAGAACTGTCCTGCCAAGTAGCATCCGTATAATACCCTACCCCATCCACCACAATATAATTCCAGGCATGGTTCATCTCCTTACTGACTACCCGCTCACAATAAAATCCCATCCGCTCCGCAATCTCCCGATATACCACCGCATATCCCTCACAAATTGTCCCGCCGGCATTTAAAGCGCCCACTACATCATAAGGCCCGTCCAAATCGTAATATAACGTCCTCTCCATCCATTCACACAGGCGATATGCCTTTTCATAGTTCGTCACGCCCTGATGGCAATACGCAATCGCCTCCTCAATCTTTTCCTCAGCACGCTGAATTTCTTCAGAAGTACGCTCTGGTCTGGCATAGCTTTTCTGACGATTTGCCTCATTGTTGTACGGATCTACCAATGCACCGTTTTGAAATAAAACCTCCTGATCCATCAGCCAAACCTTTCCATCCGCCATTTCCCCGGAATCATAAAAGAAATACCAGTTCCGCCCGATGAGTTTCCACCCTGTCTGCATGATTCCATTTTCATCAAAATAGTACCAAGCAGTTTTCCCGTTCCAGTCCAACTGTCGCCAGCCCTTGGCCATATCCCCATTTTCCTCTACATAACTCCACTGCATTTCCCATCCTGCTCCATAAGCAGGAAAACAAAGCAGGCTGCATACGGCTATTACAGCCATCATGCGCTTAATCATCCTCTGCATTTTTCTGATACCTGTCTCCTCCTTGTCTATTTATCTGATTCCACTTCTTGCTTCTGCGGATTCCTCTGCTGTGCCGCTACAATAAACCTTCCATCCGCCTCCTGATAGCTGCAGGTTACAAGCAGCAAAAGAGGGTTCCCATCCGGCTCAATCCCTGTTTCATAGAAAGCCGTTTCTTTCAGGCGACTGACATAGGCTTGATACTCCTCATCACTGCCGTTTATAAAGCGATATATCCAAAGACTGTCATCCGCGCTCTCTGTTCCAGTCCCATAACAGACAGCAAAAATTTCATATTCCTGCCGCTCATAAAGCGTGTCAAACCGAAGAAGCCGATGGGTTTCCCAAAATTCCCTTCCCCGGTACTTCATCAAATCAGAAAACATACTTCCGTTTCTCATATGATGCCCATACAAAATCACATTCCGGCTTCTTGGATCCAGACTTCCCTGGCCGATAAAGGGAGTCCCCGAATAAGAATCTGCTCCATAAAAATTCCGGTGCAGGTAATATTCCGGTTCTGCCGGCGTATGCATGACTGGATAATCAATCCTGGTATCCGCAACGGATATCCATCCGGTAAAATCCGGATTCTCTAAAATAAGTTCTTTGTACTCCGGCAGCATAGATCGTACAAAATCGCCCTCCTCATCCTGACAGACCAAGCTATTTCCGCTATTCTGCCGATTTTTCTGCACACGTTCAGAAATCTCCCGAAATCCCTGTTCCTCCCCCTTTAACCGGCCCATTCTTCCTGCCAGGATTCCTGTCATTCCCAAAAACAAAATACCTAAAAATACCATCACTACCCGCTTCACGCACTCTCCTCCCACAGTATCCTGGAAAAATAGACGAGCCGGCCACATACCCACCTGCAGATTCGATTGGACAGCAAATAGGCCTCGTCCGCAATCTCGGGATTATCCAGATTCCATCCGGTCTGCTTAAAAAACTCCTCCAGGCTGTCATAAAAAAACAGAGCCCTCCGCGCCTGCGAAAGCTCCGTCTCCGTCCAGTCGGATACCTGGATTTCAAATTCTGTTTCCAACAGCTGCATAAAAACAGGCTCAGGCAAATCTTTACCAGTCATCGGTAAATAAGTCTTCCACCCGCTCAATCTGCTCTGACCAATTTTCTTCCCGACTTTGGCCGTCTGATTCTGTTTTTGCTCTATGCCAATCCTCTCCTTCCAAATCTCCTGTACCCCTCTTGTTTTCTTCCTCATACTCCGGGCTGGTTTTAAAATCACTCCATTCCTCCGCCCGTTCGTCCCTCTTTGATTCCTGCCCCATCCGTTCCATTTCCGGCCACATCTTCCGTTTTTCTTTCTGCTCTATTTCCCGTTTCCGCCACTCCGGTATATGTTCCTCCGTCTTTTCCAAAACAAATCTGGCAGATTCCGGATGCCTTGTATAATCAAACTTCCGTACCTTTAGAACTTTCTGCCCACGGATAATGACCAGCGCCTGGTCCAACGGGAACCGCAAAACCTCATCTGGCAAAAGGAGCATCCGCTTCCCCACAGAACTGGTTTCTGAATAGTCCGGTACATAATCACTGATCCGCATGGTACTTAATGTTTTTCTAAGAGAGGATACCCCGACAGTAACCTCCCCGGAGCGGTCACTGAAATAGGTCGCCGTCGTCATATCATTACAGCCGAGAAACAGGGACACATCGCAGCCGCCCAGAATTTCCTCCCACTGTCCGTCCGGATAACGGTTCTGAAGCTGCGGAATATTCTGGTACAGAATGCTCATTCCCAGTCCACGGCTCCTGGCTGTGGCCAGTTTCTTTTTAAAATCCGGCACAATTCCGATATTAGGAAACTCGTCTAGTATAAAGTGAACCGGCACCGGCAGTTTCCGTTCCGGCTGCCGGTCAGCAAACCGCACCAGCTTGATACAGAGAAAGGATACAAACAAAGTCGCCAGCACATCATAGGTGGAATCCTGGTCCGAGGTAATGCAGAAATATGCACATTTTTCACGCCCCGGCAGGGTTAAGTCAAATTCCGGATAACTGGTAATTTTCTGCACCAGTTCATTCTGCATAATCTGCAGCCTGGTTCCCAGTCCCAATACTGCATTGCCTTTTACTTTCTCCGCTTTGGAAAACAGGCGGTAAGGCCCTTTTGCGGGATGAACCGTAGGCAGGTTATCAAAAATCCCATCCAGGGCCTCCAGACTTTGATTGATAAGCAGCTTGTACGCCTCCGCAAAGGTTCGGTCTTTTTCTTCGTATTCATGGTACACATACAGGCAGAGAGCTTTCAGAAGATCCATTTCCGTATTGTCATAAAAATGGTCGAATTTATCGGTGGTATTTCGGATTACCACATCCACGAACACATCAATCAACCCGCCTCCGTCAATCTCAGCCAGACAGTCCCAGGCGTCCGAATTTTCCAAGCTGATTAAATTCCACTGACGGACTGTATATCCCTGCTCCTTTAGATATGCCGCTGTATCCTCATAAAGTTCGGATTTTGGATCTGTCACAAACATACTCTCTCCCCGTTTCACACATTGGAGAATCATATTTCTGGCGAACGCCCTGGATTTCATGCTGCCCTGGGAGCCGCAGACGGCAATATTGCGGTTCAGCCTGGAATCCGACGGCAGACTGAAAATCTTGTCGGTTTTCAAATCCATTCCCAAAATAATCCCATCAATTTCTTTGACTTTCCAGTCCTCTTTCAGAACCAGTCTGCGCTCATCCTCTTTCATGTAGCCGGCTGTCCCATAGGTTCCCAGACCGGAATACTGAAAATTCCTCTCCTCGTCCTTGCCCGCCAGGGTTTCCGTACTGCCTCGAAAGACAATCATTCCCGCAACGAACAGGAAAAGCAGGACGACGAAAAATGTCATCTTCCATCCCTGAAAGGAAAAGACCGCCGTTAGCAAACACCGCAATGGATTCAGGCTCACATTTCCGGCATTCGTAAAAATCTGGCACAGAACTCCGCTCACATAAAGGGCCAGAAGAAACAGGGCGGCGCCCCCTTTCAACAGTTTATCTTGTTCCAGGATTTTATCCTTGCATCTCTTGAACCACTCTAAATAATTGATTCTTTTCCACCTTCCTCTATCTTTCTGTTTCAATATCCACAGGCCTGCTTTGCATATGCTGGTACAGATTCGTGTAATAAGTCCCCATGGTGCTGCTAGCATTATAAAGGGCTGTTACCATTACTGCCCGGATGTTTCTGGCTTTCGTCCCGGTCTGAGAAAGACAATCAAGCACATACTGGATATGAAGCATGGTCAGTCTGCGGTAATGCTCCTGCACAACCGAGGTTTCCTTTTCCTCTCGATTGACTCGTATGGTTTTTGCCGAAGATGTCAATACATCAACCGCTATCTCCACAAGTTCATCCAGTTCTTCTTTCCGCTCATCGTCATAGGCCAGAATATCGTACTCAATCTGATTCTTAAATGACTCTTTTGCCTGTTGATACGATTGGATAGGATACTCTGTGTTGTATTCTCTGTATGTATTCTCTGTATTTGTCTCACTCATTTCGGTAATATCCTCACCCTCTTTCCGGGGAGAGGTTTCTCTTAAATCAGTGACTCCTCTCTCTGTATTTGGGGACATATCCCCCCGAAATCGGGGACACCCTCTTTTCCGTACTGTTTCTTCCTCTTTTTCAGGGAATGTCAGCCGCTCCAGCACAGCCACATCCAGTGCCAGGAACAGTACATTGGGGACAATCTGTCCATTTATTTCCAAATTCCGAAAAACCCGTTTTACAACTCCCAGTTTTTCCAGTTCTACCACCGCATTGACCGCATCCCGCTTACTGATTCCAAATTGTTCTGACATTTGCTGATAGCTTCTCTGGAGCAGATCCGCCTTAAACCTTTTTTTGAAACCTAATAGCTGTCCGCTGCCCTCATCTCGGATTTCCGCCGCCCGATACCAATATACAATGTCTGACAGGATAACAATGGCGGTCAGATATGGTTTTCCTGTCTCTTTTCGGATTGTCCGATACCATGTAGACGGAATGACATTTCCCGTTATCTGCAGCCGGCTTAACTGATCTACGGTTTCATTTCCTGTTTTAAAAATCGGTTCCATCCTATTTCCTCCTTTAATCCCATCCCAGAAAGTTCCGCACCCGTTCCGGGTCAATGGCCTCAATGGCAATCCAGTCCGGGAAAAGGGTTCTAAGCTCTGCCGCCTGGTAAGTGAAACAGAAAATCCTGGCTGGCCGTCCAAAGGGCTGCGCGGCAATCCGTCTTACTTTCCACAGCTCCATCAGATAACAAAAATAAACCGGCTGGCCAGTTTTATCCCGCCCATCCTCCAGCCGCGTTCCATCCTCATACGATTCCCCTAATGCGCTGCATAGAAAGTTTCTCAGTTTTCTCCGCCCCTCTTCGCTTACAAGTAAAAGGAGTTGCAAGGCAGCCTCTTTCTTTAACGGGACATAATAATACCGCTCATATACATCATCCAGCGCAAACAGGTTCCCTTTTACCCCTCCGTCACTGGATAACAGACGTCCGGCCATCCCCTCTCCGGTTCCCATAAAAACAGCTCCGGCTAAGGAAAGATTCCAGTTTCTCCGCAGACGGATCTCCAAACGGCTTTTCACATTCCGTTCCGTCTTTTCCGCCCACTTCATCAGACTGTCCATGGTATTGTAGACTACATAGGCATTGGAGCCGGTTAGCAGTCCACAGGCTCTGGAACCCTTTATCTCCTGGTCCGTGGGAAGTTTCCACTCTGCTGTCCCGTAGTAGGAAACACCACTCCCCTGAACGGCCGCATCTCCATTCGCCCCATGATAACCGCTCCCAAAAAGCTCTGGCTTTTCTCCTGCAAAAATACCAATCCCCGCCCTCTGGCAAAAAATCCAGACCTGGCTCATCCGGTAAAGCCTGAGCCGCTTTTCCGGTTCGCTTTTTACATGGTTTGTGGAGGACGAGCCGGAAAGAAACGGTTCTGCCGCCGAGCCATATTTATCCTTCAGATACCGTTTTGCCTTTTCCCGTAAAATATATCCCCGCAGTCCGTCCCTGTTCCGCAGCTTTATTTCCCCGTCCCTTTTAAGCCTGGTAAGAAGAACAGCGCCATACGATTCTGACCCGACAGCCATACCAACCCAATCCGCCGGCAGTTCTCCGCTGACTGCAATCAGCAGCAAAAGCTCATCCCGTTTATCCATAGAGACCTCTCCTCCCTCATCTTCTTTTCCGATTTCTTACCCTGCCGATTCCAACCTTGGGTAATTTTTGACGGTTCCATCCAACAAAATTTTCCAACGCTGCACACCCGTTTTGCATATCTTACCCTGTCGGATTTTCTGCTGTTTCCGACCACCTGTTTTTCGATATCCCCTCCTCCCTCTTTTTCCGTTGAATCCACTCTGGGAAACGCTCCCGACCCATCAAAAAAAGCAGGGTTCTGTTCCCCGCTCCCATGATAGAAGTATGGTAGGTATCCAGAAAAATCCCGCCGTCTGACAGCAGAAAAAACATCCCCAAAGCGTCTACCACCTGTTTTTCCTCCAGATTGTCGTGGTCCCGAATCCAGGAATCTGCCTTGCCCTCCTCATATATGTGAACAAAACAAATCGCTGCTTCTTTAAAATTGGGAATCGTTTCCCCTCTGCATATCCGCTTTTCACACCACTCCCGCAGCACAAGATAGAGCGGCTTATACAGATAATCGCTTCCCCGTGATTTCCTGTGCGGTAAAATCCCTGGGATTTCTGTCCGCAGGATTTCACTCTCATATGTCACCTGGATTCCGTGTATCTCGGCAAGACAGTGGCTGTACCAGTTCTGATAAGTTCTTGGAAAGGCAGTCCCGAAGACCAGGTTCCTTACTTTCTCCGCCAGCCGCTCTGCCCTCATGGATGTTTCCAAAACAAGGTCGGATAGCCTCTGGTTCTGAAACTCCGATAGGTTTCCATTTCTCACACAGACATTTCTTGCGCAGACAATCTCTGCCAGTCCATCCTGCACCAGACAGGATTCCCGTCTGGCTGATTCCAATTTTCTTTCAAACGATGCATCCGACAGGACGGTTCTATTTTCTTCGGTAATAGAAAACGCCTCCTTCCCTCTCTATCACACAGTATCCAATCACATCCGGCACCTGAAGCTGGTTCATCAATTCTTTCTCCTCCACAGCCACAATGCGTCTTCCCTCCGTATGCCGGATATTCCGGTAAAGGCCGTTGACCAGTTTTACATCCGCTGTTCCCACATACAAAATATCGTATATCTCCTCCTTACTGGTAAAAATAACACGGACTGGGAACTCCTCTTTTATGGCCAGAAAAAACGAATCAATCTCTCTCTTTTTCATCATATCCGCCAACACCCACACACAGCAGATTGTCCCCTCGTCCTTTAAACCATAGGCATACTCACTGGACGCAATAAGGCCCGTGTAAGGATTCCGGTAGAGCTGATGCTGTTTTTCCAGTCTTTTTATGGCCTTTAAAATCCCGGATTCACTTCCCGGCAAAAGTTCTGTGATCTGTTCCGGATACAGGACATTGAGTTTCCTGAGTATTTCCAGTACACCTCTTTCGATTGCCGCAGGACTCTGGTATTCCATCGCCATGTCCCCTCCTTTCTCCGGCTATCCCTCTTCATCCGTTTTCTGCCTTTCTTCCAAAAGCCTGGTTCCCGTACCTTTCCAGACGGGCCTTTAGTTCCTTTAAATCCTTACGGTCGGTGGTAATTAAATCTTTTTCCAGCTGGCTGGCCCGAAATTCCAGCGTTAAGTTATTGCTGTTCGTGGAAATCATCCCTTTCCCTCTCTCAAAATGAACAATCTCCATCCGCTCCGCCTCGGAAAGATGTAAAAGCTCCTGAACTTTCTTTGCCTCATCATTTTCCAGGTTCAGTACGATTTTGGTTTTGCAGGCATTGATGATTCCTCTGCCATATTTCCCGTCTTTTAACGCCATGAAATCCGACAAATCCTGTGTGGCACAGACGGCGCTGCCGCCGTACCCCCGGATGATCTTAAAAATTTCCAGCACATATTCCGCTGCCATCTCATTGGAAGATACGCCGATAAGCTGCCAGACCTCATCCAGAAAAATAGCTTTTTCCGCAGTCCGATCCTCCTTTACCCTGGACCAGACATAATCTAACACCACAAACATTCCCACCGGCAGAAGATCGCCGGACAGCTCCGATATATCCAGCACCATGTATTTATTGTCTGCCTCAATATTGGTCTGGCCGTTAAAGCTGGCGGCAGAACCGTGAACCAGGCGGTTCAGGATATTTCCCAGCCGCCTGGTTTCTTCCCTGGCCACCAGGATGTCATAGACATCTTCCAAAACCGGCATCGTTCTGTACCGCTCCGGATGCACGGGGTCAATGAGGCTTTCATTCTCATAGGTAATTCCTTTCTTCCGGTATGTCTCCACCAATGCCTCATCCAAAAGCTGTTTTTCCTCATGGGTCATATCCGGCACCAGGAGACTGAAAAAGATGTGGATAGACTGGATTTTTACGGACAGCTCCGATTGCTCCAATACGTTTCCGTCCAAAATATCGCTGGTTTTCCGATCCCGTTTCCGAATCTCCATGATGTTAATGCGCTTCGGAGATGCAGACGAAATTTTGTTATAAGAACCGCCCGTATTGGTACAGGCTCTTGCAAATTCATGGCCCTTATCGGGCGCGATAATAAAAACCTGAATCATCTTCCGCCGCATTCTCAGCGCCATTAACTGCAGAAGAAAGGTTTTCCCCGCCCCCGTTGTTCCCATAATGGCAATATTGGCATTCTTGTACACGGAGGAATTAAAAATATCCAGGATAACCAGAGAGCTGTTGGCCGTATTGACTCCCATCAGGATTCCGTTCCGATCCGACATCTCGAAAGATGTAAACGGATAGCAGCTGGCAGCCCCGGAGGTCAGCACATTTCTTTTTGAACGCGCATAAATACTTTTATCCAGGTTCAACAGCGGCAAGGCAGAGAAAAAAGCCTGCTCTTCTTTAAAAATGCAAGATACCGACTCCATGTCCTGGGCATTTAAGAGCTTTCGCATTTCTTTTGCCCTCCACTCTGCTTCTTTCGGGCTGTATCCGGTTATGGTAATTAAAATGCAGACATAATAAAACTCCTCATTTGCTGCCAGACCGTTCTTTAGGTAGTAACCGGCCTGTATGGATTCTGCCAGGTCGTCAAAATCCGTATTGGTATCGGAAGCGTCTTTTAGTTTGGAACGGTTCAGACGGATTCTTCGGCCAATCCGCTCTACGGTCTTCGCCTTATCCTGTTTATACAGAAACAAATCCACATCAATCCCCTCCCCCGCATTGACCAGCAGAGACATCCAGCCTGCCGGCACCTGCATCCGATAGCGGGCGGAGGGGATAAAGAGGTAGCTGTGGCATACCCCGTCCATTTTTACATAAGTTCTATGCCTGAAATCCAGTTCCCTGGGCGCAATAAACTCTGTTATGGGAATCCTCCCCACACTCTCCTCTCCGTTTTCCCGGATATAAAAGTCAACCACCTGGTTTAACCGCTGTGAAAAACTCATCACGGTACTGCTTTTGCGGTTTAGGAGCAGATACAGCATCTGGGCTGTTTCCTCTGTGGGATTTTCCGAAAGCTCAATCTCATTGCCGCACTGGTAAAGATATTTCTTTGCGGTCTGTGCATAGGCATTTAACTGGCTTACCGCCTCTTTCTCAGTTTTTCGTTTGGAGTCTACCTGAAAAACCAGAAAAAACCGTCTGGTAATTGCCTCCCGGTAGCCTACGGTCCGAATTAAGTTCGCATAGTCCTGCTGAAGCATCCGGCACCGTTCATCTGTTTCCTGTTCCATATCTGCCTGTATGGATTCTAAATACTCGGAAATATCTGCTTTTTTGGATATGGACTTAATCTGGAGTTCTGGAGGTGCAATTTTCAAATACCCCATGTAGGAATAGATGATATTCCTCTGTTCGCTGGCGCTCCTGTGTAAAAAGTTAATGGGCATGACCTCAATCAGCTTGACATAACGCCCATCTTCCGTATAGATAATCCCATTCTGAATTTGCTTAATGGGAATCTCTGCGGAAGCTCTTGTGTATGGCAAATCGTAGGCCACGGTTTTTCCTGTCTTTTGCCGTTCCCTCTTTGTTTTTTCCCGTCCGGTTTTTCTTTCCCTTTTCTGGGAAACCCGGCTTTTTTGTTCCTGTTTCCACAGTTTTCGGATTTTTCTCAGTTCCCGCTTCCACACCCGTTTCTGCTCCCGTCTGGTGTCTTTCTCTCCCATCTGAATCAGCCGCCTCCTTTCCTGCTTTCTTTTTTCTGCGGTTTTGTTCCAGGCGGTATTTGTCGTCCGGCGGAGTTAAATTCCGCCTTCTCTGCACAAAACGGAAAAAACTGGCCACAAATGCAAACAGACTCTCCCCCTGAATACCCAACACCGCCAGAACAACCACGGGAACCAGCACAATCATCCCGATATACACTTTCGTCTTTGCAGGGACCTCTAAAGAGAACAAGAGCGGCAGAAGAACGGACAAAAGGACTGCCGTTTCCACCGCATTGCGCGTTTTAATCCTGCCGGAAAACATAGTTCCTTCCTCCGCAAAGTTCGGCGGGATTGTATAAATTTCAATTCGGTCTTCTTGACTCACATTATTACCTCCTCTGTTTTCGCAGCCATATAAACCACCCGATACATCCGCCAAGCCCCAGAACACCCAAAACGGTAAGCAGCTTTTCCGGCCATGCACTTTCCACATTCTCCCCTTGCGTAGACTTACCTGTCTCTGATTCCTCTGACGGTTCCATAATTGCAGCTTCGGAAACAGGTATCCGATCATCCTCTCCATCCGGAGCAATCTGGCTGGGAGTGGCTGTTTCCAGAACCTCCGGAAAGTGCATAACACCTCCCGGCTCTACTTCAATCTGGACGACACAAACAGTCCCGGCTGCAAGTGTAATCGGAGCCGGCTCCCATATGCAGTCATATTCCCGATTATCGGATACGGCTGACACGGATACCAGCAGATACTCTCCCTCCGGCAATTCCTCGTTTTTCTGGTATCTTTCAGAAAATCCCATGCTGCCGGAAAACTCCTCTCCCGATTCCGTATTCTCAAAAATTGCCGTAACCTCTCCGTGAAATCCCTGAAACACCTGACACCGCAAGGCTACGGTTCCCTTACGAGTATCTGTGTCCGAGTATGCTTCCTCCACCTCCGGCTCCTTTAATAAATAGGCGTCGGAAGAGGCATATCCAGTCCCTGCCATCATGGCCGTTAGTCCCATACTTACCAATAAACCCCAAGCACCTTTCCATCCCTCCTTTTTCCTATTTCCGCTCATCGTCTCCCTTTCCTTCCTGTTATTCTCCTGTTCCGATAATCCAGATTCCCCCGGCCGCCAGATTCCGTGCATAAGACTGGATTGTCTGCGGGCTGTAAAGATTCCCTGTTCTGGACCGACTTCCCGGGTCTGCAATCGTAATATAGCCATCCTCTGTCACACCGGTCAGCACAATATAATGGCCGCTGCTCCCGGATATGGTATTCTCCGCACAGATTACCACAGCCAAAGCCCCATCCTTCAGCCGTTCCATGACATAGTTTATCTGCTCCCGTTTCACACGCTCCACAGAAAGCCCCCAATGTCTGGCCGCATGAGTCGGAAACTCATGACTGGTTCCTTTTCCGGAAACATAGTCTCCCCGTGTCATGGCATAGTCTGCCATCGTCTGCGGCGTAACGGTATTTCCCGTCAAGGTTGATACCACAATCGCCAGAGCCGTTGGCCCGCAGCCTTTCGCTGAAATGGTTCCGCCGCCGTATGAGCCGGAAGCCCAGGGTTCCTCCCCCTGATTAAAATACACAACCTCCCTTACACAATTTTCCACGGTTTCATAAGTAATCGTATCGCCGCCGGTCTCAATCACACTGCTGTAAATGTCCTCTGTTGCTCCGGCTCCTATTACATAATTTTTCCAGCTTGTCTGCTGAAACAATCGGTCCAAGGCCCCATCAGTCCCACTCTCCATGACCTGAAACAAGGTAAGAACGGACTGAAATGTTCCCGGGTCAGTCACATATCGGTAACTGTAACCCGCTTCCAGTTCCGGCAGGCTGGCATTTAGCTTTACCACCAGAGCGTAATCCACAATCTCGATTTCTTCCTCGTCCTCCTCTTCATCCCCGGTATCTATGGTTTCTGTGTGTGTACCAGTTACGGCCCACCCGAAAAAGGTGTTTCCTTCCGATGTTACCAGTTCTTTTATCATCAGATCCGAGATGCCTGTTCCGGAATCCTCAACTCCTGTCAGTTCTGAATTTTCTCCTGTCTCCCCTGTTCCCGAAAGGCTTAGGTTTGCCAATACCTTCTGCACATGAGCCGGCGTCTCTCCGTTTTGCGGAATGCGGTATCCCGCCTTAATAACGGCTCCCGGCCCCGCATTATAGGCGGCGATGACCAATTCCAGGGCGTTAGGGTAACTTCCAAACGTCCGATATAACTGGGCCACATATTTCGCGCCGCCCATGATATTCTGTTTTGGGTCATAAGGATTTTCCACGCCCAGTCCGGCTGCCGTTGCCGGCATCAGCTGCATGATGCCAATGGCGCCGGCGGAGGATACCGCATTGGGGTCAAAACCGGATTCCTGTTTCGCCATGGCTTTTAAAAGTGCCTCCGGCACTTGATAAGTCGCCGCAGCCAAAGCAAAGTATTCATCATACGGGCTATTTAAGTTCCCAGTTATGCCGGTTATGCCGCCTATTCCTCCATAACCGGAAAGCCCAAGAATCTGGCTGCCGCTCCATTTTTCTTCAATCAGAACCGCCAGGTACTGGCTGAGAGCCGGTTTCAGTACGGTTTCATATTCATCTGATACCTCATAACCGTCATACCCATCCCAGTTGTCGTCAAAGTCATCCTCAATTTCCTCAAAAACCTCATCCCGGTATCCCTCTAAGATTCTTTCAATTTTCTCCAGAAAATCCGGATTCTCTGCAAACATGGTATCCAGATGTTTCTTCACACTCTGATACTCTGCTTCTCTTGCCTGCGTGACATAGCTGTCTGCAGATGAAAATCCCAACTGGGTTAAAATAAGCTCCACGGAATTGACCAGGATAAAAACAAACAGAAGCAGTGCCAACAGAACCGAGAGAACCGCTTTCCAAAATGTCCTGCTTGTAAGAATTGCTCCTACGGCCGCTCCCAAAGGC
Organism: uncultured Clostridium sp.; assembly: GCA_946498245.1. Lineage (GTDB taxonomy): Bacteria > Bacillota > Clostridia > Lachnospirales > Lachnospiraceae > UMGS1370. The sequence goes on from CAMMNN010000003.1 coordinate 94,942, forward strand.
CCCGCCAGCGCAGCACCCGCCGCAGTGCCGCTGACTGCGGCGCCTCCTGCTTTTGCTGCCGCTTCCACGGCTTTTGCCATCTGGACAGAATGAACCACTTTTTCTGCCTGCCCCGCTGCCCGAGCCAGTCGGGCAGCCATTTCTGCCGCTTGTTCAAGCGGCTCTCCCCCGTCCTGCTCTCTTCCCATACATCCCTCCTTTTTTCCCGCTGCTGACAAAACAACCGGCCTTTTACGGCCGGCTGTCTATCTCAACTTTTTAGCTACGTTCTCTTTTTCCCTGGATTTCTTCTCTGTCTTCCGGCTTTTCCTGGCTTTTTCTCCGCTTTTTGCAATTTCCCTGTCCCTCCTGTTTTTTTGAGGGAATCTCCTGCACAGGAACTTTGGACAGATTTTCCTGGTTTCGCCCATTTTCCGGCTGATATACTTTTTCCAGGCGCAGAGTCCCGTCCTTTTGCAAGGTCGCTCTGGTTTCCGGAAGAAGATTGGGGGCTTTTTGTCCCTCTGGCAGTTCGTAGTACGTTTTTCCGTTTTCGTGGATTGTCTGATACGCTCCCTGCGGTTTTTCGTAATGCCCTGCATCATACCGCATATAGCGTTTTCCATCCCGTTCCGCCAGATACGACGCTCCGCCGCCGGTTTCCATTCCTGCGCCGGAGGCGTGTCCGTTCCTGCCTCCGCCTGTCGGCTGCACAGAACCATAGGGACGTCCTAATTCCGCAAACTGCGGTGCCGCTCCTCCTCTGGAGCCTCCTGTCACGCCGCCCTCCGGCAGTTTCCCGGACGCATTTCCAGAACCTCCTGCTTCAATCCCCGAATGATGTCCTCCGGCAGTTTCTGCATGGTTTCCGCCGCTGATACCAGGAACGCCCTTGGTCATCCCAGAGGAAACAGCAGACATTCCGTGTAGTCCATCCAGGGCTGCATCGGAATTTGTTAAGTTGCCATCCGCGCTGACGGCTCCCACTGATCCGCCCTCTGGCGCCGACGGCATCGCTCCAATTTCATTACCCGCGAAACCGGATATTCCTTCCGTTTCAGCAGCCATGCCAGAATCACTTCCGTCTATTCCAGACATATCGCTTCCCAAGGAAGCTCCTCCTGCTATCTCTCCATAGCTTTCAATTCCCGTACCAGTATCCCAGGTTCCAGCTCCCGCATCATCCAAAGCAGATATGCCATCTGCATTCTCCGACCAGGTTCTTTCCTGTTCTCCATCGGAAAGGGGAATCGTCCCAGCTTCGTCAACTGCTCCAGGCCCAGATTCCTCTGATAGCTCTGGAGTATTTTCTCTGTTCTCCCCCGCAGGGATTCCACTGGTTTCCGGGAAAAGACCGCCTGGTTCTGCTGATTCCGGCAGATTTCCCATACCATCTTCCACCATGGGGTTTCCCTCTGGTTCTCCAAATGGTTTTCCGCTCTGGTTACCGCTTACAGCATCTCCATCCAGAGGTGCAAATGCTGGTCCCGCATTTTCTTTTCCAAGATTCTCCAGCTCCAGAGAATGATCGGGACTGAGATTGTCTTTTCCAAATCCGTTTCCTCCCAGCAAATCGGCCTGACCCGGCATTCCGTCTGCATCAGAAACTGGGGCATTTCCAAGCGGGATTCCTTTCCCATTTCCGAAATCCATTGGACCAGGCCCAGGTTTTCCGCCCGTTCCCGGTTTGGGGCCGGCGCTGCCTGCAGTTCCGCCGCCTGCTCCTTTTCCAAATCCGCCTCCCATGTGCAGAAGTCGTCCAGCCATAAGCAGTGCGCCCATGCCTCCCATTCCGCCTCCGCTTCTTCCGAGATTCACTCCAAGAGAACCCATATAGGAATCCAGTTTCGCCGTTATCTTGCAAAAACCAATCAGGCACATGGTGGCCGCAAAAAATTTAGTAAAGCCATACATACTTGCAGACAGGTTCCCGTATGCAGAAAGAAACATCTTCATGCACCAGGCATCTAAAATGATGATTAAGACCTGCCCTCCAAACATTTTTACCCAGGATGCCAGGATCCCGCTGGTCGCCTTGGAACCGCCTGTGGCAAAGGCCAAGGGCGCCGTATAGGAAAATACGCCTAACAGCACATACCGTTCTGCCAGAATGAACATCATCTTAAAATAGTTCCATGCCACCACAAACTGCAGAATCAAGGAAAGCAGGCTGATACTTAAAGCATCGATTCCAATGGCAGAAACAAGCCCTTCCGCAGTGGATACATAGCTGCTAAAGGAAGCAACCGGAATGGAAGTTCCCGTTACCCACTGGTATGGCGTTCCTGCCAGGTTCAGGATATAATTTACCACATCCCTGGAATACGCAATAAAAAGCAGGCAGGCGGCTGAACGGAAGATCAGCTCTACCGGATCCTCCGATGCGGCCCCCAGCCTGCCAAACATTCCTTTAAAAAGCTGCCAGACCAGTATCATCAACAGAAGCATAATCCCTATCGGCATGATTACATTGTTATACAAATCCCCGACAACTCCGAACAAATCTTCAAACAAGTCCAAATCGCAGGACAAAAGCTCCGTAAACATACTGCTGGACATATCCATCAAATCTACAATTATCTGGACGCACATTTCCTTTACTGCGCCAAATAATAATTCCAAAAGCCAACCCATTCGGCCCCTTTAAGCCGCTCACCTCCTTTGCCGGGAGAGCGCCGGCATCTTGTTATTTTCCTACGGTGAAAACATACTCTTCGGAATAATGCTTTCCATGTATGTTACGATTGCACCCAATGTCATCAGCGCCGCCCAACAGACGATAATGCGCTTTAACCAGCTCCGGGATTCATCCACAGTCTTCCCGGAACGGGAAAAGTTCATAAGAAACAGGCAGACAGCCGCGCATACGACGGCGGCCACGGTCGCCAGTCCCGCCACATCCGTATAAACTTTCTGCATGGCCGTTTTGGCCGTATCAAAGATGTCCGCATAGGCTGTCTGGCTCATGGCAACGGTCATCAGAAAAACGGTATAGAACCGTCCCAGAAACCCTGGCACTTTCTCTGTCCACTTTGTCATAAAGGCAAGCTTTCCCTGCCTTTCACGTTCTCTCAGAAAATCCCCTCCTTCCCAACGCGCGAAACACGTTCTTTTCTCAAAGACTTCGCCCGGTTTTTTCGCACAAAAAAAGCAACCACCCAAAAAAGTGATTGCTCTTTTCCCTTTTCTGCACAGCTTTCACGGCTCTCCACAGGGGTAACCCTGTGCGCGAAAACTGATGATACCATTATAAATTTCCTATAATCGCAAGTCAATGCAATCCCTGTCCTAATATAGTATCATTTCTGTCCTTCCTTACGCTGTACTGCCTCCTCAATTTTTTTGTAATTTTTCCAGAGGTACATTTCTCCTATGCAGGTAAATGCCCCGGCTATCTTTCCCATTTTCATATAGGCGTCCAGGCTTTCATCCAAAGTTTTAATCGTACCCAGATGGATCTGGGATTTTCCCTCTCTCCTTCCATATACGCTTATTTCTAAATAGCAGCCAATGTAGATTCCTTCACTTCCTCCTGTTTCCACAATCGCCCGCACCAGATCATATTCCGGCGAAAGCGAAGTTGGGGAACTGCTGTCCGCCAATGCATAATCAATGCAGTTTGTGGATGATTCCAATTCTTCCATACTGCTTAAATACGCCCACACAGTACGAAAAAGCTGTCCCGGCGTAATCAGAACCTTTTCCGGTTCTATCAGGGCATCATATTCCGGTTTTATATACATATTTAACTCCCCTTCGGGATAAAAATCCCCCATCAAGGACTTTAGTGCCTGACAGGGGATTTTTCCTTACACCGTCTTACTTATGCCGTCCAGTTAAGCCGCCAGACCCATTCTTCCTCGAATCACATCCTCTTTTTCTATAATGTAATAATAAGAAGTGGTTTCCACCCGGATGTAATCCGCCGCGACTTCCAGGATTCTCCTTACTTTATCCGTCCAATACAATGTGTTCCCATGTGCATACGCCAGCTCCTCCCCAACTACAATGGGAAGCTGCACTTCTCCACTGGTACAAATAATCTGTTTTGCCTTCAACTGATTCGTCATAAGCCATCCTCCTGTCTTATCCTGCCATCTGATTTAGGGAAAATACACTAATCCGGTTTGTGTAGTCAAGTCTTTTCCCATTTTCAAAGACAAACTCCAGTTTCCTAACGGTAAATGGCACATTCTTCGTCTGCCGGAAGTTAAAAATCTCAACCTGAATGTCCGTTATGATAGTTGCACGCAGCCGTTTCTCAAAAAACTCATAGGGAAAGCGTACTATCCCGGCTCTTGTCCGGATTTTTCCTGCCAGGATTCCATTTTTACGCACCATCCATTTTTCACGCCCCGACTGCAGCCTGATTCTTACCGGCTCCGGCATTTCTGCCGTCACACTGTTTAACATCAAAACACAGTGTGACGGCATATGCCCTTCCTCCAATGCCTCAACCGTTAAAATAATTTCTTTGAGCCCCTTTCTTCTCAATCTCCTTCCCCTTTCCATTCTTTTTATATCTGGTTTTCCTCCTTTCCGTACTGCCTATCCCTTTCAGGCAATCGAGCAGGGGAAGATTTCCCCTGCTCAATCATCCCACACGAACATTCCGCACTATCGTGCTCCATGTTCTTACGCCCGTCAAACGGCATTTCATGTAAACATGATGCCTCTTTCCGGGCTTGTGCAACAAAAAAAGACGCCGCATTTTCCTAAAAAAATGAGCGTCATTCTTTGTGTCTTTTTCCAGCAGACCGGCACCGGTCCGCAAAGCGCAGTCAGAACTACCAAAGTATCTGACCTTCCTGCCTGAACAGGAACAAAATTTTTCTATATCTTCTGCCTCACAGAGATATAAAAATCAATACACTCGTATAGTAACATGGTTTGAGAGAGGTGTCAATTTTCTTCCGGTCTCTATTGCGTCCCAAATCCGTTCCATTTTAGAGTGCTTTTATGATGTTCCCTATTTTGCCTCCTGAAGCCGGCTTGCTATTCTGGTCCGGTCGTTTTCCGGTATCCCCAGCGCCTCCATTGCAGCCTACCCTTCGTCCACCCTGGTATCCCGGTAATGCTCCAGGAGTTTCCGGCTCTCCTCCTCGTAGCCCCATAAAATACCTTCCACCGCTTTTAGTGCGCTCTCCCGCCAGCGAAAATATGTGCTGCGGTTGATCCGGATGTTCTGCGGCAGATGCGGTTCCAGTTTACTGATAATCTCTCCAATGTTCATGGGCTGATAGGGTGACATATAGGTGTAATATAAAACCCAGTAAAATTTCTCTCCCTGTGGATGATATTTACGCATCAGCTCTACTGACTCATCAATCAGTTTCAAAAACTGATTGGAGCTGTTGATTGCTTCAACCCTGGAGCGGATGTTTGCTTCGTCATTGTTGATGTCCATACCGGCCTGGTACACCGATTCCAAAAACTCATCCACATCCGTACCGTACTCTTTCCGAAATCGGTGGCTGACCTGCCCGATCTGAACCTGCATCCGCCAGGATACGGACCGGTAAATTTTAAACAACGCAATCACGTTGTGATACACACCGTCTTCCTTACTGTCTGTTACGATAATACCGCTTTTACCCATATGCTTATTCCTCCTGCAAATTTCAATTTTATTTTTGGCAGGTATAAAATTAGCTTTGGAATATTACAGTTTTGGTTTAAACAGGAACCTTGTGCCAAATTGTCACAAAGTTCCTGCATTTATATCAGTTTTGTTCTTTCCTCCATCGTTCCAGCAAGTCAAAGATAATCGTTTCTATCTGCTGCCTGCTGTACCCTTCCGGAAAATACTCTTTGATTTTTTTTGATGAAAGTGATACATGAAACTGCTCAGGTTTTCTCATGAGAACTGTTGCAATATGTCTCTTATCCAAATTGCCAGCTTCACTCTCCTTTTTCAACTCATCAGCCTGCGTCGGCCCCGGCGCAGAACCATTTAGTAGAATTTGTTCCCACACCAGCTTTTGCTCATCTTCTCTCAAATAGGACAGCCGCTCTGCTGATGTCTGAGAAATTCTTCTCGCATCCACGTATTCCAAAAGTTCCGGAATCAGATATGTTAAGCGGATATATCGAAAAACAGTTCTTCCACTTTCACGCGCTATTTCGCCTACTACCTCCGCTGTATGGCTATCACCTTTAGCTCCCTGATGTTTTAGCGCGTCCATTTTCATTCGATACGCTTTTGCCTTTTCCGATGGCAGAAGATTTTTTCGCTGAATATTTGAATCTACCACAAGAATTTTGGCTTCATCGTCCGACAAATCACGGATAATGACCGGCATATCTGACAAGCCAGCCATTTCGCAAGCTCGTTTCCTTCGATGCCCGGAAACAATCTCATAACCATTATCTCGTTTCCTCACAATACCAGGAGTCAACACTCCATAAATTTTGATACTCTCCACCAACTCTTCCATTTCTTCATCGTCAACAACTCGAAAAGGATGCTCCTTAAACGTATGCAAACAATTTATAGAAATAGAAACCAACTTGCCGTTTTCGTCGTCCTCTTTTATGATTCCGCCTAAAAGTTCATCATAAGATGTAAACTTGATTTTTTCAGCACTCCTATTTTTCACTAGCAAGCACCTCCTCTGTCAGCGCAGTGTATCCTTCCGCTACAATTCCTGTTGGCGCATGAAGAAAAATACTTTTCCCTTCTGCGCTTGTCTCGGCAGCTTTAATAGAAAGCGGAATCACCGCATCAAAAACACGGATTTTTTCTCCATAGACACTCCGAATTTTTGCCGCTATATCCTTCGCATAATTTGTGCGGCGATCCACCTTAGTAATAAGAATCCCTTCTATCTCTAGGCCCGGATTAAGCTGTCTATGTACTCTTCCGATTGTTTTAATTAACTGTTGAAGCCCTTTTACGGGCAAATAAGCTGCCTCCACTGGTATGAGAACACTATCCGCTGCTACCAACGCATTTACTGTCATCATTCCCAAAGACGGCATTGTATCAATCAGAATATAATCATAGTCCTCTCTAATCTCATTGACATACTGCCTGAGAATTGTTTCTCTGCTCATCACATTAACTAATGTAGTCTCTAAACCAGCCAATTCAATATTGGCAGGTAAAAAATCTACATTTTCTTCATGACGGAGAATCCCATCTGTTCTCCCAAAGGGCTCATCATTGATTACACGCTCCAACATGGTTACCAAGGTAATCTCCAAGTCATCTGGTTCTGTAATCCCTAAACTAGCCGACATACTTCCTTGTGCATCTGCATCAATGAGAAGAACTCGTTTCCCTCTTCTTGCCAGCCCAATTCCTAAATTTACACAGCTTGTACTTTTTCCAACGCCGCCTTTTTGACTCGCAATCGTAATTATTTTTCCCATTTCCTTTCTCCTTCGTTGCAATATTCTGGGTAACGGATTTTTATCGCCTCCCAAAAGTATGGGGCGAAACCACAGCAGAATAAATCCGATACAGAATACTCTCTACTTTCTTTTAACTGCTCTTCCTGATGATTGAATTCATACACACTCGGAGTAACATCTGTATAAAGGTTAAAAGCAAGCCGAGTAATCCGCATACTTCCTGATGTCTGCCATCCCTCACGCAGACATCTCAATTTTACCTGTCCCGTCTTAAAATCGTAAATCCTATCTACATTTTTTCGTGTATCTTCGCAGATTCCCAGGCAATATACCAATGATGCATGGTATGAATCCTGGTATCGGCATCGCAGCAAATTCTTATAAAAGAAATCCCTATGGCTGCTGTCTACAAATTGAATATCTCCCATATCATTTTCTCCTTTCACAAAAAGCGGTAAGATTCTCCTTTTGATTGGGATTCTCTTACCGCTTCCAGTATAAATTTCCTATTTAGCTCTCAATTTTTCTAATCTCGTTCTTCAACTCCTCGATTGTCCTGTGAGTATATGTATTCTCTGTAATGTCAGTAATCGCATGACCTACAATCAATTTTAATATATACTCATCCATTCCCGCCTTTTTTGCTTTTGTAATAAATGTATGTCGGGCCTCATGAGGACGGTGTTTCATCTTTAATCTGGACATAGTCTTATTGAACCTGGAACGATATTTGTCATAAGTCATATAGGTTCCTTGCTGTCCTTCTTCATCATTGAACAAATATGCACTGCCCATGTTTTTAGCTTCTTCGGCGCGTTTCTGTATCAGCGGATAAATGAGCGGATGAATTGGAACAACCCGATTTCTCCCCGCATCGGTTTTCAACCCTCCTTTCATTGTCTCCTGCTCCAAATCAATATCTTCTATTTTCAAAATAGAAAGTTCCTGTGGCCTCCAACCGCTGTAAATACCGATTAGTATCATATCTGCAAATTTGACTTGATTCACATTCTCCCAGAGGAGTTGAATTTCTTCTTCAGAAAAAGGAATAACCTCCTTTTTATTTTCTTTCGTCTCCTTTTTTGTTTCTTCGTCAATTTTAAATAATCTTGCATAATTCTTATCTGTTATCTCATGCTCACAGGCATAATCAAAAAGCAAATTGAACAAAGACTTCATTCTTGCTCTGGTTCCTGCAGATGCCTTCCTTTTTTTCCCTTTTTCCTTCCCATAATCCGGGATGATATATGCGTCTTCCAGACACCCCTTTAAGTGATATACCCGGATATCTTTCATACGCATCTTATACAAAATAGAGCAATATGCCCAGGCAGCTGTTACTGTCCGTTTCGACGAGTTCGTACAGTTTTTAAAATATTCCTCGGACCATTTGTTATAAACATCCTCCAATGTTACTTTTACACTGTCGATATCGTATGGGTTCGCATTATATTCAGACAAAGCCTGTAAGGCCACCTGCCTGGATTCATAATATCCCAGCGTTTTATATCGCCTTTTATACCGATCTTCCTCCTCAATATAATCATAGCCATCCGATATCCTAACTCTCCAGGGTTTTCTCCTTTTACCTGACAACTTATGAACAGAGCCATATCCATTTGGCAGTTTCAAATTTATCACCCTCCCACTACCAAAATTTTGTGTATCACTTGTGTATCATTCATGTGTATCACCTGTGTATCACGCGTGTATCATAAGCAAAAAAAGAGGGCTTGTCAAGACCTCTGTAATCTTAACAAACCCTCGATTTTACTTGATTTCTTTGAATTCCTTAGAACTTCCCAGCCTTCGCGGCCTCCTCAATGGCAACTGCTACAGCAACAGTCATACCAACCATGGGGTTGTTGCCTGCGCCGATAAGACCCATCATTTCTACGTGAGCCGGAACGGAGGAAGAACCTGCGAACTGAGCGTCAGAGTGCATACGGCCCAGGGTATCGGTCATACCGTAGGAAGCGGGGCCTGCTGCCATGTTGTCGGGATGCAGGGTACGGCCAGTGCCGCCGCCGGAAGCTACGGAGAAGTACTTCTTGCCTGCTTCTACGCGCTCTTTCTTATAGGTACCGGCTACGGGATGCTGGAATCTGGTGGGGTTGGTGGAGTTTCCGGTAATGGAAACGTCTACGTTCTCTTTCCACATGATAGCAACGCCTTCACGTACATCATTTGCGCCGTAGCAGTTTACTTTTGCTCTGGGGCCGTCAGAGTAAGCGATGCGGTTTACTTCTTTTAAATCGCCGGTATAGTAGTCATACTGGGTTTCTACGAAGGTAAAGCCGTTGATTCTGGCGATAATCTGAGCAGCGTCTTTTCCTAAACCGTTTAAGATAACTCTCAGAGGTTTCTGACGAACTTTGTTTGCTTTCTCGGCAATACCGATAGCGCCTTCTGCTGCTGCAAAGGACTCATGGCCAGCCAGGAAGCAGAAGCAGTCGGTGTCTTCTTCCAGAAGCATCTTGCCAAGGTTACCGTGGCCCAGACCTACTTTACGCTGATCTGCAACAGAGCCGGGGATACAGAATGCCTGAAGGCCTTCGCCGATAGCGGCAGCCGCCTCGGAAGCTTTTCTGCAGCCTTTCTTAATAGCGATAGCTGCGCCTGTTATGTATGCCCAGCACGCATTTTCAAAACAAATGGGCTGAATGCCTTTTACCTGGTTGTATACGTCCAGGCCCGCGTCCTTCGTAATTTTCTCAGCTTCTTCCAGAGAAGCGATTCCATAGCTATTTAATACGGAATTGATTTTGTCAATTCTTCTCTCATAAGATTCAAATAATGCCATGACTCAATGATCCTCCTTTAATTCATCTATCAAATGTTGGTTCGGTGAGAATTTTTAATAATTATTCTTCTCTCGGGTCGATAATCTTAACTGCATCGGCAACGCGTCCGTACTGGCCTTTTGCCTTCTCATATGCGGTATTGGGATCATCGCCTTTCTTAATGAAATCGGTCATCTTGCCAAGGTTTACATACTGATAGCCGATAATCTGATCATCTTTGTCCAGGGCAATGCCGGTAACATAACCTTCCGCCATCTCCAGGTAACGGGGGCCTTTCTTTAAGGTTCCGTACATGGTACCAACCTGAGAACGCAGGCCTTTTCCTAAGTCTTCAAGGCCAGCGCCGATGGGAAGACCTTCCTCAGAAAATGCACTCTGAGTTCTGCCGTAAACGATCTGCAGGAACAGCTCTCTCATAGCAGTATTGATAGCATCGCATACTAAGTCGGTGTTCAGAGCTTCCAGAAGGGTTCTGCCCGGAAGAATCTCTGCTGCCATTGCTGCAGAGTGGGTCATACCTGAACATCCAAGAGTTTCAACCAGAGCTTCCTGAATGATTCCTTCCTTCACATTCAGGGTCAGCTTACAAGCGCCCTGCTGAGGAGCACACCAGCCTACACCGTGGGTTAAACCGGAAATATCGGCAATCTGCTTTGCCTGTACCCACTTTGCCTCTTCCGGAATGGGAGCAGCGCCGTGGTTTACGCCCTGTGCTACGGTACACATTTTCTCTACTTCATGTGAATAAATCATGTTAAAACTCCTTTCAAATATGTAGTTTTTTGAAAAGCCGGGTGGATAATATTGTTAATTTTATCACACCACACTCTTTTACATTTTCTCACAAAATCCCCTTTTCGTCTATAGTTTTTATAACTTTTTCGCGAAAAAATGGCATGGACAAATTCCCTCTCTTTCGCTATACTCAATGCTGAACATTTGACTGAAAGAAGGAAACTGTCTCCATGGAAACAAACCGCGCTAAAAAACGCAAATCCTCTTTTTGGATTTTTTTGCTTCTTCCTCTCCTGCTGATCTATCTCATTGCCGGAGCCGTAATCCCCTTTGCCCGGTACACTCCCCTTTCTGACGAAAGCCGGCAGCAGATTGCCGATACGGAATTTTATCAGGGTTACCCCGGCAAAGAGCGGGTTATGCTTTTGGAAACCAATCAAAGCGCATGGGATGAGCGCATGAGAATGATGCAGTTGGCTCAGGAGGAAATTATTTTTTCTACTTTCGACATTCGGGACGGGGAATCCGCCAGAGATGTTCTGGCCGTTCTGCTGCACAAAGCAGATGAAGGGGTAAAGGTACGAATGCTGGTAGACGGCTTCTCCGGACTGGTCCGCATGGAAGGACGCCAGGTCTTTTACGCCCTTTCCAGCCACCCCAACGTGGAAATCCGCATTTACAATCCCATGAACCTCCTCACCCCCTGGAAGACCCAGGGGCGAATGCACGACAAATACCTGATTGTTGACAATGAAATCTTTATCCTGGGGGGCCGCAATACCTTTGACTATTTTATCGGCAGCTATCCCACAGACGACCGCAGTTATGACCGGGAAGTCCTGGTTTACAATTCGGATCCCGCCAAAGGCGCCGGAGAGGGGCTTTCCCAGGTCCGGGATTATTTTGAAGGCGTCTGGGGACTTCCGGTGTGCAGGCCATTCCACGATTCCGCAAAACTGGCGGACAAAAAAGGAGTGCAGGAAGAAATCGCCGCCCTGAAGGAACGCTATAACAGACTGGCTGTGGAAAATCCGGATCTTTTTTCCCAAGACCTGGAGGAAATCCGCAGCTACTACGACACCCATACTGCAGAGGCCGGAAAAATCACCCTGATTTCCAATCCTACGGGGATCTATGCCAAAGAGCCTGTGGTCTTTTCGACCATAGCAAGCCTCATTGGTCAGGCCCAATCCTCCGTTATTTTCCACACTCCCTACGCAGTGCTTAATGACGAGATGTACCGCGCCCTTCAGGACGCTGCTGCCAATGTGCCGGATATTCGGATCATGATTAATTCCGTAGAAAACGGAGACAATTTCTTTGCCTCCAGCGACTATATCCGCCATAAAAAATGGATGGCCTCCCTGGGGATCCCCATCTACGAGTACGACGGCGGTATGTCCTACCATGGGAAATCCCTGGTTATAGATGGTAACCTTTCTCTCATTGGATCCTACAATCTGGATTTACGCAGTACCTATATGGATACAGAGCTGATGCTGGCCATCGAAAGTCCCAGCCTCGCTGCAGAGCTTACGGGTTATATGGAAGCCTTCCACCAGGACTGCCGCCTGCTGCTGCCTGACGCCTCCTACCAGATTCCGGAGCATCTCACTGTGGCCTCTGTTCCGGCATGGAAACGGGCCGCATGGTCCATCGTAGGATTTCTCATGCAGCCCTTCCGTTTTCTAATATAGAGGCAGTTCAATGATGCCCTTTATAAACAGAAGCCCGGGGTTAGAAATTAATGTTGTCCGGATCCGGGCCGGTTCTTCCGTCTTCTCCCAGATTGGTAATGGCTTTCATCTCCTCCTGGGTCAGTTCAAAATCGAAGATCTCACTGTTCTGCTTCATTCTGCCGGGATTTAAGGATTTAGAAATGGGAACAATATCCTGCTGAAGCTCCCAGCGCAAAGCTGCCTGGGCCGCTGTTTTCCCGTGGGCGGCTCCGATTGCTTTGAGGGTTTCATTTTCCAGAACAGAGCCGTGGCCCAGAGGACTCCAGGCTTCCACTAAAATTCCCTTTTCCTGGCAGTAGCGTACCGTTTCCTTCTGGGTAAAGGTGGGGTGGATCTCCAACTGATCCGCCATAGGTTTGATGTTGGCCGTTGTTTCCAGGTTTTCAATATGGTGAGGCAGAAAGTTGCTCAGGCCAATGGCCCGGATCAGTTTCTCTTCGTAAAGCCGTTCCATTGCCTTCCAGGTATCGCGGCTTACCTGCTTCCAGTTTTCTTTGTACATTCCCGGAATGGGCCAGTGAATGAGGTACAGATCCAGATACTCCAATCCAAGTCTCTTTAAACTGCCTTCAAAGGCCTTTAAAGTAGAATCGTATCCCTGTTCCGTATTTTTCAGTTTTGTAGTAACGAAAATTTCGCTGCGGCTGATTCCCGACTCCCGAATCCCTCTGCCGACGCTCTCTTCATTTCCGTAAAGCTGTGCCGTATCAATGTGGCGATACCCGCACTGCAAAGCATTTACCACTGCGTTTGCCGTTTCGTCCCCGTCGGGAGTTTTCCAGGTACCGTAGCCTACGCATGGGATCTCTACTCCGTTGGAAAGCTTCCGCATATCCGCAATACTCTTTAAAACTTCCATCGCTCTCTTTCTCCTCTTTCTGCAAAATAAATTTGGCTGACGACGTCAATAGTGTAAGCCCCATAGCTCCCTTTTGGCCCCTCCGCCGTCTGCCGGAAAATATTATACCTCTCCCCTTCTTTTTCTGTCAACTTCCCTGCCTTCATACAAATAACTGTTTTTCATTTAGTACAGCAGATTGGGAAGGAAAAGCACTGCATCCGGGAAAAAGGCCAAAATGGAGATGGCTGCAAGGATTACCACCAGGAAAGGGATCATCTCTTTGGTATATTCCTGGAGAGAGCAGTCCAAAATGGTGTTGACCGTGTACATGCTCATTCCCACCGGCGGGGTATTGACTCCCATGGTGACGATTACGCACATTAAAAGGCCCAGATGCACCGGATCGATTCCTACAGACTGGCACATGGGGAGCAAAATAGGCGTCAGCAGAAGGATTACAACGGTTCCTTCCATAAACATTCCTACAAATGTCAGCAAAATAATAATCAGAATCAAAATCAGCGCTGGATTTGTGGTGATTCCTGTCATAAAAGCCGTAATTTTCTGAGGAATTTTATCAATAGGAATCCCATATCCGAAAAGCCCGGTCAGGGAAATAATCATCATAATGGCCCCAATGTCCTGTACGCTGTCCTTTAAAGCCGCAAGAAGCTTCTGAAAGGTCAAATCTTTATAGACAAAGATTCCGATTACCACAGCATAGACGCAGGCGAAAGCCCCCACCTCTGAGGGAGAGAACAGTCCCATACGGATCCCCACAATGAGCATAATGGGAAACATCAGGGCCCAGATGGTTTCTTTCAGGGACATGAGTATTTCTTTTATACTCGCCCGTTTTTCCCGTTCCGGCTTGTAGCCCCGTATCCGTGCAATAATGGAGATAGCCGCCATCAAGACGATCATCATGTACAGGCCCACAAAAATTCCGGCGGAAAAAAGCTTTCCAATGGAAACACTTCCCGTGGTTCCGTAAGTAATCAGACCTACTCCCGGCGGGATTGTGGCGGTAATCAGTGAAGTAAAGGTCAGCACATTGGCAGAAAAGCCTTTGGAATACCCGCTTTTTATCATATCAGGTCCCAAAATTCTGGCTTCCATAGCTGCGTCCGCCGTGGCGGAACCAGAACAGCCGCCCATAAGGGTACTTAGCACCACACTGACCTGGGCCAGTCCGGCCCGCATGTGTCCTGTCAAAAGCTTTGCAAGGCTTACCAGGCGCTTCGTCACCCCGCTGGCATTCATCAGATTGCCCGCCAAAATAAAAAGCGGAATGGCCAGCATGGAAATACTCTGAGTCTGGGTAATGGGAAGCTGGGCCACGTGAGTAAAAGGAAATTCCGTATGCTGCAGGAAAAACAGCATTCCGGAGGCGCCTATGGCAAAAGCCACAGGAACCCCCAATGCCAGAAGAATTAAAAACGCAATAAATACGGCAGCCATTTTCTCACCTCCTACATTTTGGAAATTACAGCCGGATCATTGCTTTTTAAGAGTCCTGCCAGCCGGTACAACGCTGTCAGAAACATCATGGAAAAGCTTACCGGAACCGACAGTACCACCCAGGAATAACTCATAAAGGGGACTCCCTCCAGCTTTCTGCTGCCGGCATTTCCCCAGAGCCTGATTCCCTGATAGATCATAACTGCCAGCATAGCCAGGACGATTCCGTATACCAGCACAGCCGCCGCCTTCTGAAGTTTTACCGGCAGCCGTTCAATCAAAATTCCCGTATTGACCAGCCTGCCTGAGCGGAAGGCCACATCGCCGCCTAAAAACGTAGCCCAGGCCAGCAAAAACAGCGCCACATCATTGTCCCAACTGATGGGATGGCCCGCCGCCCTGAAAACCGCTGCGATAAAAAGGATAATAGTAAATCCGGAAATGCAGGCCATGGCGATTCCGTATTCAATTTTATCAGCCCACTTAAAAAATTTATCAGCCATTGCAGCCTCCTTACGCTATTCCATTTCCGCCTTTACCTGGTTGTACACTTCCATCAGTCCCAAATCTTCATAGGCCTTCTGTCCGGCTTCTTTGAATGCATCAATATCGATTTCTTCCGGCGGAATTACTGTCATTCCGCTTTCTATGCATTTCTGCTTCTCCTGTTCCTCATAGGTATTGAGGATTTCTTCAGAAGCCTTTTCAAAAATCTCATCGGCATCTTCACACAAAGCAGTCTGGTACTCCTCCGGCAGAGAGTAAAACCAGCCGGCGTCCACTACCGTAGGATTTAAAAGGAGAACATGCCGGGTTTCCGATACCACGCTGACATTTTCAATTTCGTAATAGCTTTCTGAGGTGATACAGGAATACACGTCTTCGTATCCGTCAATTACTTTATTTACCAGATTGTTATAAATATCGCTGCGGCCCATTCCCTGTACTGCACACCCCAGAGAAGAGATGGCGGCCCGCCAGATCTCCGTATTGGGGCATCTTAATGTAAGGCCCGCCAAGTCCTCAGGAGTTCTGACTTCCTTTCCCGTTACCACATTCCGGTAGCCCTGAACCAGATTTAAAGACACGATTTTTACGTCATACTCCTCTTCCAGCTCTTTTATCCACTCTTTAACGCAGTCCAGAGATTCCGCCTTTTTAATCTCCTCCATGCTGGTGACAAAGTACGGAAGGTTAAAGAGAGCCAGCTCATCTACGTAAGTGCCCAGCCGTGCAAAATCCGTGCTGTAACCCCAGTTGGTATCAGAAGTTTTAAAAGAATTGATAATGTCTTCTTCCGCTCCCAGAGTGCCTGCCGTATAAAGCTCTATTTTCAGTCCTCCCTCTGTGTCCGACTCCACAGCGTCAGCCCATTCTTTAAAAGCCGTGTAATAAGGGTGGGTTTCTCCCTGGACAAAGCCGTACATCAGAGTATACTCCTCCTTTGGGGCTTCCCCCTGGCTTGCCGTCCCGGTTCCTTCGCTTTGAGCCGTTTGCTGGGCCGGAGCGCTCTGACTGCTGCAGCCTGCCAAAGAAGCTGCCAGGAATGCTGAAGTTAATAAAGCTGCCATTCTTGTCTTTGTCATTTTTTCCATTCCTTTCTGAACATCATATAGTTTTTTGATATTTTTATGATATATCAATTGCGTGTTTAAATTATATAACAAATATTTTATAAATTCCACGATTTTTTTCTTGTTAGATTCAACAATATTTTTCCTTACTTTTTGGTTACTATTTTTCCAGATTTTTCTATCTTTTTTAATTTTCCTGTGATATAATCAAAATAATATACAACAGATATATCAATCCAATTCAAACAGTGAGGCGCTTTATTATGGGAACAGTCAAAACCGACGACGCTTATGAGTACATTAAAAATAAAATCTTAAATCTGGAGATTCAGCCCCTTTCTTCTATCTCAGAAAGCGAAATTCAAAAAGAGATGAATATCAGCCGGACTCCTGTGCGGGAATCTCTTTTAAGGTTGGAAAAGGACGGCTTTATCTATATTTATCCAAGAAAAGGCATTATTGTGTCCGAGGTAACCCGGGATCTGGTAGATGACATTTTTGAAACCCGCCTTTTAAATGAACCTTATATCAATGAAAAAGCCAGTCACGTACTGAGTTCCGCCCGGATTCAGGCCCTTATGGATTCTAATTTGGAAATCCCCTCTGAGGATCCGGAAAAAAAGCGGGAGTACCTTATGGAATACGACAAAAATCTCCATCTGGAGCTCCTTAGCTGCTGCGGCAACAGATTTCTTCAAAGGATTATGAGCAATGTCTACGATCACACCCAGAGAATCCGCCGGAAAGGTTCCCACCCTGATATGGGCGACGATCACACCACTCAGGAGCACATGGACATTTTGGAGGCAATGAAGAAAAGGGATCCCCAGTTAATTCGGGAAACTTCCATTCTCCACATTCAAAATTCAAAAAAATTAATTTTAAATAGTCTGCTGTAGAGCAGGCTATTTAAAAAGTCTTTTCTGATATATTAATTGCGTATAATAAAAATATAAGAAAGGAACTTTTTTATGAAACACACCATTCAGGATATTCGGTTTTACCGGGCTCTTTCTTCTATCAGCAAGCCCATTGCGGATTCCACTCACACCATCAGCAAAATCGCCTTTTACGTTTTAGAGCTGGTTACAGACAGCGGAGTGCGGGGTCAGGGATACCTGCTCTCTTTCCACTACTCTCCCAATGCCGTGGGGGGGGCCTTCCGGGATCTTTGCCGCTTCGTATCTGAGAGATCCTACTCCGTCTTTGAATCTCCCAGGATTCGGGCGGAATGGGATATGGAATCCGAATACTTCGGAAATACTGGTATTAACAACTGTGTTATGGCGGCTCTCAGCACGGCCCTTTGGGATGCAGCAGGCCGTGCCCTGGATGTACCGGTATGGAAGCTTTTTGGGGTATGCCACAAAAAAATCCCTGTATACGGCAGCGGCGGTTGGCTCTCTTATTCCCTTCCGGAACTCATTGAAGAAGTGACGGACTACAAAAAACGGGGATTTTCCGCCGTAAAAATCAAGGTAGGATCCGGTTCTGTCCAAAATGATCTGGAACGCCTGATAAAGTGCCGGGAAGCCCTGGGCCCTGATGTAAAGATCATGATGGACGCCAATCAGGGCCTTACGGTACCAGAAGCCCTGGAGCTGGCCTGTCAGGCCAAATCCGTGGGAATCTGCTGGTTTGAGGAGCCCATAAGCCGCCAGGATTACCAGGGTTATGAGTTTATCAGGCACAACTGCGGCATTTCCATTGCCATGGGGGAACGGGAATACGATACTGAGGGACTCAAGCAGCTAATCGCCCGCAATGCTATCGATCTGTGGCAGCCGGACATCGTGCGCCTGGGCGGTGTCGAGGCATGGAAAGCCTCAGCTAGTCTGGCAGAGGCCTATGGTCTTCCTGTCCTTCCTCATTATTACAAAGATTATGACGTTCCCCTTTTATGTTCTGTCCGTTACCCTTACGGGGCTGAGTCCTTTGACTGGATCGACGGCATTATCGACAATTCCATGAGGATTGAAGAAGGCTTCGCCTATCCCCGTCAAGGCGCAGGCTGGGGCTTTTATTTTAAAGAAGATTGTCTGGAGCTTATTCATTAGGAGGTCATATGATGAAAGAAAATCAATATATTCAATCTCTGTTTAGTCTGGAAGGCCATACGGGAATCGTAACCGGCGCTTCCCGGGGCATGGGAATGGGAATTGCAAAGGTTTTGACAGACGCCGGAGCCAGAGTGTACAATCTGGATCTTCTGCCCCGGACAGAGGAGGAAGCCATTACCGGCTTTATGGAAGACGTTCCTGTAGATCTCACCCGCGGCAGCGCAGTTTCGGAAGCCCTTCAGAAAATCCTTTCCAAAGAAGGCCATTTGGATTTTCTCATTAACAATGCCGGCATCACTTATAAATGCCGCGCCGAAGAATTTCCGGCAGAGCGCTACGACAAAATACAGGAATTAAATCTCAAGGCAGTTTTTGATCTCAGCCGCATCTGTTATCCTTATTTAAAAGAATCGCCTTACATCGGACGCATTGTCAATATTTCTTCTATGGGTGCATATATGGGATTTACCGGAGTCGTCCCCTACTGTATTTCCAAGTCAGGAATTTTAGGCCTTACCAGAGGACTGGCTGAAGAATGGAAACATGACAACATTCGGGTCAACAGTATCGCCCCCGGCTGGGTACTGACCAAAATGAATGAAGAGATGTTTGCAAAGAATCCGGATAGAAAGGAAGCCGCTTTAAACAAATCCATGATCCATCGATTCGGGAAGCCCCAAGAAGTCGGGCACATGGCTCTGTTTTTATTAAGCCAAGCGTCTAATTACCTGACCGGCCAGGATTTCGCCGTAGACGGCGGAGCCCTGTCCCATGGATTTTAGGAAGGAGGGAAAATTTATAATGAAATTCAGCGGAACGATCTCTTTGCAGTACGATACGCCCTTTTCCCCTTTCTCTGTTTCAGAGTATGAGGAAGGGCTGGACTGGCTGAAAGCAGAGGGCTTTGACGGCGCGGAGCTGTGCATCTCCCACTACCGCGATCTGGATCTGGAACAAATCCAAAAAAAGCTGACAGAGCGGGGACTGGAATGCTCTACCATTTCCACAGGCCAGTCCCGAACCCTGGAAGGCTTCTCCCTTCTCCATGAAGGGGAAGCCCTGAAACGCTGCCAGGAAAGACTGCGGCAGCACATTGATGCCGCCGCTTTTTTGAAATGCCGGGTAACCATAGGCTTGCTGCGTGGGGTCGGGTCGCCGGACAGCCAGCAGGAAGATACTTTGCGCCTTGCAAAAAATCTGGAACCCATTGTGGATTACGCCCTGCAAAAGAAGGTTACCCTTCTCCTAGAATCCTTAAACCGCTATGAAACCTCTCTCTGTACCGGCGTCCAATCTACTATGGACTTTATCCGAAACGATCTGGGAAATCCCGGCTGCGTCAAGATTTTGTGGGATCTTTTCCACGCCAACATTGAAGATCCTAAGCTCTTGGAAGCCATAGACGCCATGGGAAGCAAACTAGGCCACGTCCATCTGGCGGACTCCAACCGCTGGTTTCCCGGTTACGGCCACATAGACCTGACCTCTATTGCCGCCAAACTAAAAAGAACCGGTTTTGACGGATACCTCTCTTTCGAGTGTCTGAATCTGCCGAATCGGGAAACCGTAAGAATATCCTCCGGTTCCCTGATCCAGCGCCTTCGTTCCATCTAAACCCGGCTCTGATTTATTTTTTAACAAATTACTGCGCCTTGCTTCTAAAGTACACCAGCTTCACCCGGTTTCCGGCTGTGGTGGCCTCTCTCCTGACTTCAAAGATCCCCAGGGACTCAATAAAGGGAGTGAATTTGGAGTGGCCGAAGTTTCGGACGTCAAAATCCGGGAACCGTTTGGCAAGCTGGTTGCGGAGCTCTCCGGAGAAAATCCAGCCGTCGTCGTCGGAGCAGCTTTCCGCAATACTGAGGATCTCCTTGCGAAATTTCTTCAGGCTCAGGCTGTTGCGGGAAGCCAGGGATTCCTTGCCTTCTTTGGCTCCTTTCTTCTGTTTTGCCACGGCGCTGCCCTGTCCGGCAGCGGCGGCCTTTTTCTTTCCGGTCATTTCAGCGGCTTCCGTCTCTTTGGCGGCAGCCGCCTCCGCCTGGGCTTTCTCTTCCTTCTGGCTGGCAGCCAGCAGCAGATCCAGGTACTTAAATTCATTGCAGGCCGACACAAAGGGCGGCGGCGTTTTGCTCTCTCCCATTCCAATGACATACATACCCGACTCCCTGAGACGGGCCACCAGTCTGGTGAAATCGCTGTCTGATGAGGCGATACAGAAGCCGTCGACGGTTCCGGAATACAAAATATCCATGGCGTCTATAATCATGGCCGAATCCGTTGCGTTTTTCCCTGTAGTGTAGCTATACTGCTGAATGGGGATAATGGAATTTTCCAAAAGCACCTTTTTCCAGGATCCCAACCGGGTACTGGTCCAATCCCCGTAAATACGCTTATACGTAGCCACCCCTTTGCTAGCCGTTTCGTCAAGCAGTATTTTTACGTATTTATCTGAAATATTGTCTGCGTCAATTAAGATCGCAATCTTTAAATCCTTATCCATTTCCTGCGCCTTTCCTGACTCCCTTTCTTGACTTCTCTTATCTATTTTCCTATACTACAAGCAGCGCCGGTTCTTAAAGAGCCGTCAGCGCATTTCACTTACTACTATTTTTAAGAAAGGAATGTCTATGTTATATATTGGAACCCATTTATCTTCTGCAAAAGGCTATCTGCGTATGGGAAAAGACGCCCTGTCCATAGGCGCTTCAACCCTGCAGTTTTTCGCCCGCAATCCCAGGGGCACCCGTTCCAAGGCTTTAAATGTCCCGGACTTAACGGCCCTGAGCCATTTGCTGGCGGAAAACCATTTCGCTCCTATTGTGGCCCATGCCCCCTATACTCTCAATGCCTGCTCTTCGGATCCTCACCTGCGGGAGCTGTCCCGGCAGATGTTTGCCGAGGATCTGGCCCTTATGGAATACCTTCCCGGCAATCTCTACAATTTCCACCCTGGAAGCCGGTTAAAGCAGGATTTCCATACTGCCGCCGATTATATTGCGGATATGCTCAATACGGTTATGCGGCCGGATCAGGCCACCACGGTCCTTTTGGAAACCATGTCGGGAAAAGGCACCGAAACCGGCCGCACCTTTGAGGAGCTGGCAGCCATTGCAGAGCGGGTGGATCCGGCCCTTCAGCCAAAGCTGGGCTTTTGCATGGATTCCTGCCATATGTCCGATTCCGGTTACGATATGATGGAGGGCCTTGATCAAACTCTGAAAGAATTTGACTCTATCCTGGGGCTTCACCGGGTAAAAGCCTTTCATCTCAATGACAGCTTAAATCCCCGCGGAAGCCGCAAAGACCGCCACGCAAGTATTGGCCAGGGCGTCTTCGGCACGGAAGGAATCCTCCGCATTCTGAAGCACCCGCTTTTGCAGGGGCTTCCCTTTATCCTGGAAACCCCTCAGGATCTTGCCGGCCATCAGGGAGAAATTAAGCTGTTAAAAGAACTCTGTCAGGAAACGGCAAACTGACTGTTGTACAACCGGGCGTAGAAACCGCCCTTTGCTAACAGCTCTTCGTGTTTGCCCTGCTCTACGATGCGGCCTGCTTCCATTACCAGGATCACGTCTGCTTCCCGGATTGTGGAAAGCCTGTGGGCCACAATAAAGCTGGTTCTGCCTTCCATCATCTTTGCAAAGGCTTTCTGAATCCGGATCTCCGTCCGGGTATCAATGGAGGACGTTGCTTCGTCCAAAATCAGCATAGGCGGCAGACACAGCATCACTCTGGCAATGCACAGAAGCTGTTTCTGTCCCTGGGAGAGATTTCCTCCGTCTTCGCCGATAATGGTATCGTATCCCTGGGGCATTTTACGGATAAAGCTGTCAGCATGGGCCTCTTTTGCCGCCTGAATGACCTCTTCCAGAGAGGCGTCAGGACGGCCGTAAGCGATATTTTCCCGAATGGTACCGGATTTCAGCCACGTTTCCTGGAGCACCATTCCGTAGTTGGCCCTCAGGCTTTTCCGGGTAATGTCCTTTATGGGGTGGCCGTCTACCCGGATCTCGCCGCCGTTTACATCATAAAACCGCATGAGCAGGTTGATAACCGTAGTTTTGCCGCAGCCTGTAGGGCCTACAATGGCAATGCGCTGCCCCGGCTTTACCTGGAGATTTAAGTTTTCAATCAGCTTCGTTTCCGGCGAATAGGAGAACTCTACCTGCTCCAAATCCACCTGGCCTTCTGCGCCCTGAAGCTCTAAAGCGTTTTTCTTATCTGCCGGCAGCGGTTCTTCATCAATGAGGGTAAATACCCGGGAGGCGGACACCAGGGCGTTTTGAAGCTCTGTCACCACTCCGGAAATCTCGTTAAAGGGCTTGGTATACTGGTTGGCATAGCTTAAAAAGCTGGTAAGCTGTCCTACAGAAATCAGCCCCCGGACGGCTGCGTAAGCGCCGGTAATCCCTACTCCTGCGTAAACCATACTGTTGACAAAACGGGTAGCCGGATTTGTAATGGAGGAAAAGAAGGTAGCCTTCATGCTGTAGCCGGCCAGTCTTTTGTTGATCTCTTCAAATTCCTTCTGGGCCTCCCGGCCATAGCCGAATGCCTGGACCACTTTCAGATTTCCCAGCATTTCGTCTACCAGCCCCGTCAGCTCTCCTCTGGTTTCTGACTGATGGCGGAACATGGTATAGGTCTTCTTTGCAATGAAGCTGGCCACTACCAGAGACAGGGGGGTTAAAAGCACCACTACCACCGTAATCAGGGGATTAATGGACACCATAAAAAGCAGAGTTCCCAAAATCGTCATAACCCCGGTAAAAAGCTGGGTAAAGCCCATTAAAAGACCTTCGGAAAACTGATCTACATCTGTAATCACCCGGCTGATGACATCTCCTGTAGGGTGGGAATCAATATAGGACACCGGCAGGTTTTCCAGACGGTTAAAGGCCTGGGTCCGGATGTCTTTTACCACCTGATAGGTAATCCGGTTATTAATATGGTTCATAAGCCACTGGAAAAGGGCCGTAGCCGCCACAGCCACGGTGATTTTCTTTAAAATCTCCACTAAGCCGCCGAAATCCACCTGGCCGGGGCCTAAAATCCTGTCTACCGCCTGACCGATTAAAACCGGTACGTAAAGAGTCAGGGCCACTGTCGCCAACGCCAGAATCAAAGATAAGACTACCTGGAAGCGGTACTGGCGGATATAGAGAAGGATCCGTTTCAGAGTTTTTTTATTGTCATTCTTTTTCACTGTTTTCTACCTCCTCTTTGGAAAGCTGGGAAAGACAGATTTCCCGATACAACTGGCAGGATTTCAGCAATTGGCTGTGGGTTCCTTTTCCGGCCAGCCGCCCGTCGTCCAAAACCAGAATGGTATCCGCCTGCTTTACCGTTGAGGCCCTCTGGGAAATCAGAAAGACCGTCATTCCTTTAGTATTTTCTTTAATGGCCCGCCGCAGTCTGGCGTCTGTGGCAAAGTCCAAAGCAGAAGCGCTGTCGTCCATAATCAAAATATCCGGCCGGCGCACCAAAGCCCGGGCAATGGTCAGCCTCTGCCGCTGTCCTCCGGAAAGATTTTTGCCTCCCTGGCTGATCTGCAGATCCAGTCCCTGCTGCTTTTCCTCAACAAACTCTTTTGCCTGGGCGATTTCCAGGGCTTTTCGGATTTCTTCGTCTGTGGCGTCCTTTTTCCCCCATTTCATATTGTCTCTGAGAGTTCCCCGAAACAGTACGGCTTTCTGGGGAACCACGCCAATCCTTCCCCGCAAATCGTCCAAAGCCATGGTTTTCACGTTCTGTCCGTCTATGAAAACCCCGCCGGAGGAAGCGTCGTAAAATCTGGGAATCAGGTTGGCCAGAGTGGATTTTCCGGAACCCGTTCCGCCGATAATACCTATGGTCTGCCCCGCCATAG
This sequence comes from uncultured Clostridium sp., assembly GCA_946498245.1. Taxonomy (GTDB): domain Bacteria; phylum Bacillota; class Clostridia; order Lachnospirales; family Lachnospiraceae; genus UMGS1370. The sequence goes on from CAMMNN010000003.1 coordinate 119,360, forward strand.
CCTCAAAGGAAATATCCGTCAGAGAGGGCTCTTTAGCTCCGGCATAAGAAAAGGAAACGCCGTTAAACGCCACTCTTGGGGCTCCTTTTCCGCCTTCTTTCCCGGCGCCGGCCATTTTAACCGGCTTTTCGGGCTCCCGGATCCCCGGCTCTACCTGGAACACTCCGTCTACCCGGTTCATACTGGCCATGGCTTTGGAAATCAGGATAATCAGATTAGCCAGTTTAATCAGCTCCACCAGTATCTGGGACATATAGTTGACCAGGGCTACTACCTTTCCCTGGGAGAGTATCCCGGCGTCCACCTGCCGCGCTCCAATCCAAATAAGCACCACAGTGGCCAGATTAATAATTACATAGGTCACGGGATTTAAAAGGGCCGCTATTTTTCCTACGAAAACCTGGAACTTGACCAGAAGGAAATTTTCTTCCTCAAAACGCTTTGTTTCGCTCTCCTGACGGTTAAAGGCCCGGATCACCCGGACGCCCAGAAGGTTTTCCCTGGTGGAAAGGGTAACCTTGTCCAACTGCTTCTGTACTTTTTTGTAAAGAGGCATACTGACCAGAAGAATGCCGAACACCACTACCGACAGCAGCGGAATGGCGCAGGCGAAAACCAAAGCCCCTTTTACGTCTACCGTAAAGGCCATAATCATGGCTCCGAAGACCACAAAGGGAGAACGGAGGAAGAGCCGCAGCACCATATTGACTCCGTTTTGCACCACATTGATGTCACTGGTCATTCGGGTAATGAGGGTGGCCGTTCCGATGGTATCTATCTCCCCGTAGGAAAGACGGTTGATGTGGGCGAATAAATCATTCCGCAAAGCCGTCCCGGCTCCAATGGCAGCCTTTGCCGCAAAGTACTGGGCCGTCAGGGAACAGACGATGCCGATTACGGCCAGCAGTACCAGAAGCCCTCCCATTCTCAGAATATAGGGAATATTCCGGTCCCCAATGCCGACGTCAATCATGCTGGCTACGACCAGCGGGACGAAAAGCTCGAAGCTGGCTTCCAGCATCTTAAAAAGGGGGGCAATCAAGCTCTCCTTCCGATACTCCGCCATATATTTCAGCAATCGTTTCATTCCTCTTTCTACCTTCCTCTATCACAGCGATTTTTCGGGAAATCACCAGGAATCCCCAGGCTTCATTATATCATTGCCCGGTGACCGTGGCAAGCAATATCCAACCCTGCCGGCCTCTCTTTTAAGCCCGGTTCTGTCCCTCTGCTTTTCGGAATAAAATAAAGCCAATCATAAACATTACGGCCAAAACCCCTACTCCGGCGTTGGGGCTGCCTGTAATCTGGCTGATAAATCCTACCAGGGCCGTTCCCAAAAATGCGGCCCCTTTTCCGCAGATGTCGAATATGCCGAAAAATTCCCCGGACTTTTCCGGCGGAATAATCTTTGCAAAATAAGAGCGGGACAGAGCCTGAATGCCGCCCTGGAACATTCCCACCCATACAGCCAGAAGCCAGAACTCCCACTGGCGGTCCAACTGAATGGCAAAAAGGGCAATGCCCGTATAGGCCAGAATACACAGCTTAATCAGCTTTTCCGCAGCATACCGTTTGGCCGCCCAGCCAAAAAGCAGGGCAAAGGGAAAGGCCACAATCTGAGTCACCAGCAGAGCCAGCAAAAGGCCCTGGGTATCCAGTCCCAGTGCGCTTCCGTAAGCCGTAGCCATGTCAATAATGGTGTAAACCCCATCGATGTAAAAAAAGAAAGCGGCCAGGAAAAGGGCAATCTCCTTATGTTCCTTCAGATCTTTAAAAGCATGGGAGAGGCGGCTGAGGCTTTCTCTCATAATCCCGCCCTCGGCCTCAATGTAATGCCTCTGCCGGTAATGCTTCAAAAGAGGAAGGGATAACATCAGCCACCACCCTCCTGTCAGGCAAAAGGCAATCCCCATGGCTCCCGTCATAGTAAGGCCCAGTTTATCATAAAAAAGAACGAAAACCAGACTTACCAGAAAGGGAATGCAGCTTCCGATATATCCCCAGGCATAGCCGTGGGAGGAAACCTGATCCATGCTCTCCGGATCCGTTACATCTGACAGCATGGCGTCATAAAATACCAGACTGGCGGAGTATCCCGTTTTGGTCAATACAAAGACTGCCAGAAACACGATCCAGGCCATAGGAATGGAAAGGGCCATGCACCCGCAGACTCCAATAAGCATAAAGATAGTAAAGAGAGGTTTTTTATACCCCTTCGTATCCGCCGCCGTTCCCAGCAGCGGCCCGATTACCGCCACACAGAGAGTTGCCGCAGAAGCGGCATAGCCCCAGTAGGCCACGTAATTTGCCTCAGAAATACCGGCGCTCTTTGCCAGCTCATTAAAATAAATGGGAATAATGGTAGAAGCCAATAAAATAAAGGCCGAATTTCCCACATCATACAAGATCCAAAAGATTTCCAATTTCGATAGTTTTCTCTTTTCCATACGTCCTCCCGTTTCAATAGCCCTTGTTATTTCCATCTTCCCATGGTATAGTCATACCGTGACAACCATTGACAGCGTTTGTATCCATAGAAACCCATAACGCTGCCTGTAATGAGGTGAGCTATGATTACTTTTCTTTTCCGCTGCCGGCGGATTATCAACAAATACATTGCCGATGAAATGACGGTTTATGCCGCTCAGGCTTCTTTTTTTATTATTATAGCGGCATTCCCTTTTATCATGCTTCTGCTTTCCATTATCCAGCTTGTTCCCAGCATCAGCCAGGAAGATCTCCTGGAGCTTTTGGCCGCCCTGGTTCCTATCCATTTTCAGGAAATCATCGCCAGCATTGTCAACAGCCTTTATACGAAATCGCCGGGAACCCTCCTCTCCCTGTCCGTTGTGGCGGCCCTGTGGTCCGCGTCCAAAGGAATGATGAGCATGGCCAGAGGCTTAAACCGGGTTCAGGAAAGCCATATCCGCAGAGGTTACTTAGTAAACCGCATAATTTGTTCCGGTTATACCATTGTGTTTATCATAGTCTGCATCCTCTCCCTGGTTCTGCTGGTCTTCGGCGATGCCATCCAGGAATTTGTGATACGCCTGTTCCCAATCTTTGCTGACATTACTCAGTATATCATAAATGTCCGCACTCTGCTATCACTGGGAACCCTGGTTTTTTGTTTTACCGGACTGTATACCGTCCTTCCCGACGAAAAGCTATCCTGGCGCAGCCAGATTCCCGGCGCTATCTTCTCTACGCTATGCTGGATCGGGATCTCTCTGGCGTTTTCCATTTATTTCCGGTTTTTTGACCAGTTTTCCTACACCTACGGAAGCTTAACCGCCGTGGTCCTTTTAATGCTGTGGCTCTATATCTGTATCTGCGCTCTGTTTCTGGGAGCTGAGATCAATTACTTTTATGAAAAAGAATATGGAAAAGGGCCGGAGCGCCAATGACGAAAAGTTCATTGGGCTCCGGCCCTCTATTCTGTCAATTCTCCTGGTTTTCGGCAAACAGCGGGGTGGACAGATAGCGGTCGCCGGTATCGGGAAGGAGGACTACAATATTCCTGCCCTTATTTTCCGGCTTCTTCCCTTCCTGAATCGCCGCCCAGAGAGCCGCGCCGGAGGAAATTCCCACTAAGATCCCTTCCGTCCGCGCCAGATCCCTGGCTGCCCCGTAAGCGTCCTGCTCTGTGGCAGGGATTACTTCATCATAAACCTGGCGATCCAGGATTTCCGGTATAAAGTTGGCCCCGATTCCCTGGATTCCATGGCCTCCGGCCTTTCCCCCGGAAAGCAGCGGGGATCCCGCCGGTTCCACAGCCAGCACCCGGATAGAAGGATTTTTGGATTTTAAGTAGCCGCCGGTTCCGGTAATGGTTCCGCCGGTCCCTACGCCTGCCACGAAAATATCGATTTTCCCGTCCAGGCTCTCCCACAGCTCCGGCCCGGTGGTTTCCCAATGAGCCCTGGGATTGGCGGGATTTACAAACTGGCCTAAAATCACAGCTCCGGCGATTTCCTTTTTTAACTCCTCCGCCTTTTCAATGGCTCCCGCCATTCCTTTAGCCCCTTCCGTCAAAACGATTTTAGCCCCATAGGCGGCTAAAAGCATCCGGCGTTCCACGCTCATGGTTTCCGGCATGGTTAAAATCACCTGATACCCTTTCATGGCCCCGATACTGGCAAGGCCAATGCCTGTATTTCCGGAGGTGGGCTCTATAATCGTAGCCCCGGATTTCAGGACTCCTTTTTTCTCTGCATCCTCAATCATATAGAGGGCCGCCCGATCCTTTACGCTTCCTGCCGGATTAAAATATTCCAGCTTCAGAAAGAGGCCTGCGGCAAGACCGTGTTTTCTCTCCAGATTCACCGCCTCCAGCAGCGGGGTTTTCCCAATGAGTTCCAATGCGCTTCTTTTGAAATCTGCCATATAGCCTCCTTATAATTCCTAGTATTTTAATATGATTTAACCATTGTACCACATCTTAGGAATTTGTCAAGCCCCGTTAAACAGCAGACGGCGGGACAGATCTTTTAAATAATCCAGGTATCCGGCCTCTTCCACATTTCCTGCCGCCACTACAGGCACTTGCCCCAGGGTCCGTCCGTTTAGGGTATAGGAGAGAACTCCCGCCGGATCTCCCTGTTTTACCGGGGCCGTCAGAAATTCCTCTAAAGACAGTTCTTTTTCAATTCCTCCCAAATCCTCTCCATCCATGCTGAGATAAGAAAAGGTTCCTTCATAAGCCAGAGGTACGCTCTCCTCCACGCCGTTTTTTACCTCCATGGGGGGAAGGGGGAGCATTTCCGTATCCTCATACAGCCTGCAGGCAGCGTAACCGAAATTTAACAGAGTCACTGCGTCCTGGAAACGGGCTTTGTAGTCCGGAGCTGCCATGATGGCTGCAATGAGGCGCACTCCGTCCTTTTCCGCCGTTGCAGAAAGACAGTATTTGGCAATAGATGTGGAGCCCGTCTTCAGCCCTGTTGTGCGGAAATTGGTAGCCATTTTCAGGAGTTTATTGGTATTGGCCAGACCAAATTCTTTGGTTCCCTGTTTCGTCACATGGGTAATATTTTCCATCCAAATGGTGGAGTAATTATGAATCTGGGGATAATGGTTAATGAGTTCCCTGGACATTAGGGCAATATCCCTGGCCGTCGTCACATGGGAAGGGCTTTCCGTAAGGCCGCAGCAGTCTTCAAAATGAGTTCCCGTCATTCCAAGGCCTGCCGCCCTTTCATTCATCATCTGGACAAAAGCCTCTTCGCTTCCCGCTATGTACTCCGCCATAGCCACGCTGGCGTCGTTTCCCGAGGCCACCACAATGCATTTTATCAGGGTTTCCACCGACTGTACCTCCCCCTCCTCCAAAAAGACCTGGGAGCCGCCCATGGATTTGGCGTAAGCGCTGGTCACCACAGGATCGTCCATCTGGATTTTTCCGGAAGCCAGTGCGTCGAATATTAAAATCAGCGTCATAATTTTGGTAATACTGGCCGGACTCCTGGGTTCGTCTGCGTTTTTTTCATAGATTACCTGTCCCGTAGACGCTTCCATCAGGCAGGCCGACGGGGCCGATATGGAAAGGGTTTCCCCTTCTGTCCCTGCAAGTATCGCTTCTCCGCTTTCCAAAAGCACAGGTTCCTCCGCTCTGGCCTCCGCCGCAGAAACCGGAGACAGACACAGCAGTCCGGCCATAGCAAGAGCACACGCCCGTTTCAACATACTCTTTATATAACCTTCCCTCTCTTTTATTCTCAATATACGTAAAAAAGGCGGATATTATGCCCGCTGTAGGGCCATGACAGCCTCCGGCCACAGCATTAAGAAAATGTTCATAAATAAAAACTTCCCCTTCCGTCAGTTGACCGCTTTTTAAATCCCTGTTATACTGAAAACGCAAAATATAAAAGGGGGTAGAGCCTTTGGATAGTGTTCTCTTACTGCTGGGAGTTGTAATTGTCATCTGTGTCCTCAGCCACAAATTTACGGAAAAGCTGGCGATTCCATCCCTGCTTTTTTTCATTCTGCTGGGGATGATATTTGGGGAAGACGGAGTCTTCCGCATTTATTTTAACGACTATAATATTGCCAATATCGTGTGTTCGGTTTCACTGATTTTTATTATGTATTACGGCGGTTTCGGCACCAACATAAAAGCCGCTAAGTCTGTCGCCGTAAAGGCCGTTCTTCTGTCCACTCTGGGAGTAGCTATGACCGCTGCCGTTACCGGGGCCCTGACCCATCTGATTTTGGGGCTGTCCTGGCTGGAAAGCCTGCTCATCGGATCTGTCATCGCTTCCACAGACGCCGCATCTGTGTTTAATATTCTCCGTACAAAAAATCTGAACCTGAAGGACAATACCGCCAGCCTTCTGGAGCTGGAATCCGGCTCCAACGACCCTATGTCCTATATGCTGACCGTTGTGCTGGTAACGTTAATGGCTGGCAGCAATCTTTCTGTGCCGGTCCTTCTTTTAAAGCAGATCGCCTTCGGCGTAATATTCGGATGTGTTATAGGTTTCGGCGCTTCCTGGCTTCTGCCAAAAACCGACATCATCGCCGCTCAGGGCCGTACCATTTTCGTCTTCGCCATAGCCGTCACCGCTTACGCCCTGCCGTCTTTATTGGGAGGAAACGGCTACCTCAGCGTATATCTGTGCGGCATTATTATGGGAAATGCCTACATTCCTCAAAAAAAAGAGCTGGTTCGCTTTTTTGACGTCCTGACAGGAATCGCCCAGATGATGATCTTCTTCCTTTTGGGCCTTCTGGTAACCCCGTCCCAGCTTCCCCAGGTATTTCTTCCTGCTTTGGTGATCATGGCCATTCTGACCCTTATCGCCAGACCTATATCCGTACTGGCGGTTCTGGCCCCCTTCCGTTCCTCTCTGCGTCAGATGGGAATCGTTTCCTGGGCCGGCCTGCGCGGCGTTGCTTCCATCGTGTTTTCAATTTACGCCGTTTTAAACCAGATTCATCTGACTTACGATCTCTTTAACCTGGTATTCTGCGTCGTACTGATCTCCATGGCCCTGCAGGGCACCCTGCTTCCCAAGGTATCCTCCCTGCTGTCCATGATTGACAACAATTCCGATGTCCGCCGTACCTTCAACGACTATCAGGAAGAGAGCGACATTAACTTTATTAAATCCACCGTCACCCTGCTGCACCCATGGGCCAACCATCGTCTCCAGGACGTGGCGATTCCTCCGGATTTTCTCGTGGTTTTGATTATCCGGAAAAAGCAGCAATTTCTGGTTCCCAGCGGCAGCACCATGATCCTTCCGGAAGACGTTTTGATCATCGCTGCCAGAGAATTTCAAAACAGGGCAAACCTGACTCTCCGGGAAGAAACCGTAAACGGAATGCACCGCTTCTGCAATAAACTGTTAAAGGATCTGGTTCTTCCCTCCGGCACCCTGGTAGTTCTCATACGCCGTTCTGAAGATACTATTATTCCCAGCGGCAGCACAAAAATCTACAGCGGAGATACTCTGGTAATGGCCCATTACGATTGACGGCAAACACAGATGTTGTACATAAATGCCGCAAGGGACACTTCCTTATGCGAAGTGTCCCTTGCATTTTATTCCAGCTACAGGGCCGCTCTCAGGGCCTTGGCCATTTCTTCGTATTCCTCGTCCGTCAGATAGATTTTGTCGGGGTTCATCTGAAAAACGCCGCCCCATTCATCGCCGCCGTTGTATTTCGGAACTAAATGAAAATGGAGGTGGCAGCCCGTATCACCGTAAGCCCCATAGTTTACTTTATCCGGATTGAAAACTTTGTGAACGGCTCTCGATACTGCCGCTACATCGGCAAAAAAGTCGTTCCTCTCTTCGTCTGTTAAGTCGATTAACTCGCTTACGTGCTTGTGGTGGGCCAGAATCACTCTTCCCTTCTTGCTCTGCTCCTTAAAGATGTACAGGTAACCCGACTTCATATCGCATACCGGATAACCGAATTTCGCTACTAATTCCCCTTTCATACAATAAGCGCAGTTTTCGTCTCTGATTTCACCCATTACAATTCTCCTTCCCTTTTTGCTTATTAACATATCATGTCACGGCGCCAAATTCAACTGGTTTTCAGTATTTAAAAAACTGTAAGAATTTTCTTTTCGACACACTATACCCCAATGCGACATTTTATGCTATACTGGTTCTGACAATTGAATTTCACCATCAGGAGCGATGTTATGAGTTATATTAAAGATCCCAATTACGAAACGATCCTGCGCCGCAGACGCAATAAAAGACGGCGCAGGAATTTTTTCCACAAAATATCTTCAGCCGCCCTTTTTCTGGGTATAACGCTGACTGTAGGAGTCGGCGGTTTTTTCTGTGTCCGTTCCATTCAAAAAAGCAGCCGGACAGCGGAGCCCTCTGCCAATTACATACAAAATGACGGCGCCGGGGAAGAAATTTCCGGTACATCTCCGGAGTCTTCCCTTTCCCTCAGCATATCCAGCGAAAATACCGGCCTCGAGGATCTGCTTTCCCAGGCCGGTCTTCTTGCCGCAGGCTACGACTACGACGGGGCTATTGAGCTTTTACAGTCCAGCCCAGAGTTCGCCTCTTCCCAGGAGGTTGCCGACGCCGTCGCACAATACGAAGCGATAAAGTCTACTCTGGTTGAGGCGGACATTAACAAGATTACCCACGTATTTTTCCATTCCCTGATTATGGATACTTCTAAGGCTTTTGACGGGGAGCCGGACTCTAAGGGCTACAATTCCGTAATGACTACCAAAGATGAGTTTCTCAAAATCCTTAACTCCATGTATGAGAGAGGCTTCGTCCTGGTAAGCCTTCACGATATGGCCTATGAAACCACAGACGAAAACGGAAACACTGTCATGAAAAAGGGAAGCATTCTCCTTCCGGAAGGCAAACAGCCTTTTGTCATGTCCCAGGACGACGTATGCTACTACGAATATATGGACGGCGACGGCTTTGCCTCCCGCATTATCATTGGGGAAGACGGAAAACCTACCTGTGAAATGAAAATGGAGGACGGCACTGTTTCAGTGGGGGCTTATGATCTTATTCCCATTTTGGAGGAGTTTATTGAAGAGCATCCGGACTTTTCCTACAAAGGAGCCAGGGCGGTCATTGCCTTTACCGGCTATAACGGAATCCTGGGCTACCGGACTGACGAATCCTACCGTGAAACCAATCCCAATCTGGAGGAAGACCGCAAACAGGCGGCCCAGGTGGCTCAGTGCCTGCGGGACAACGGCTGGGAGCTGGCCTCCCATAGCTGGGGACACCGTGATTTAGGCAGTATCAGCATGGAACATTTTTACCAGGATACGGATAAATGGGAATCCCAGGTGGAATCTCTTATCGGGCCTACGGATATTATCCTCTTTCCTTTCGGCGGCGACATTGGGGACTGGCACCCCTACGCCTCTGATAATCAGCGGTTCCAATATCTCTATGACAAAGGATTCCGGTATTTCTGCAATGTAGACTCCGCTCAGTACTGGGTTCAGTTGGGTTCGGATCATCTCCGCCAGGGCCGCCGCAATCTGGACGGCTACCGTATCTGGATGGATATTGCTGCCGGAGAAGATACCAGCAAGAGAAAACTGGACGATCTGTTCCGCGCCGAGGACGTCTTCGATTCCGCCCGCCCCACTCCCGTAGAGTGGAATTAAAGGGCAGAGTATGGTTTCAGGACTTTCACCCACATATGAAAATGGAGCGCAGACAGCTTGTTGACTGTCTGCGCCCCAAAGCAGGCGGTGGTGTATCCTGAATATTGCATATGTTCTAACTTTTACTGCTCAGTAAGCAAATCAAATCGCTGCTCCGTCCCATCAAGTCCCGTATAAATCACATATGGCTTGCAGGCGATCAGCTCATCGCACATGCTTTTGTGCTTTTCTTCGTCCATATGGCCATTGCCAACGGTCTCACCATCCCTCACCAGCAATACTTCGTACCCGCTAAGCCCTGCAGAGATGTCCAGCCAATATCCATCAAAATACTCTTCCAGCGGCGTACCGTCCCCGGCAAAATAGGAAAAGCGGCTGCCAAATTCCTCTGATTCATCTATTTCTTCAAGCGTGAGGAAACAATAGTCATCAAACCATGAAAAACTATACAGAAAACCAAAGGAGTTGCCGCCGTATGTCCCTCGCCCGGAAGTGACAAGGCAACAGTGACCATCGAGGAACGTAAGACCGATAGCCTTCATTTCTTCTTCTGTCATCTGCTCTATGTTCAGGTACTTTTGACTCGGATACCTGCCGTCTGCGTCCTTTTCCGCCGTATAATCCGTCACGCTTACGCCAATCCCGCTGTAATCGTACCCTTCGGGAAATTCGTTTGAAGAAATCAAGGTCCAACCATCGCTTGGGTGGCCGTATCCCACAAACTCATTGAGATCGTTTCCGTCTGCATCACAAAAATGAGCGCCAATATCGTCATCCGGCCCATGAAATGCCGCAACTACATAATTATCCTTTGCATAGATCAGTTTCGCCTCCCCATCTGCCAGTGTGAGAGCCGTTGCCTGTTCGTTTCCGGCATCCACGCCGGATTCTGTTTCAGGTTCCTCATTCTGTTCGCCGCTTTCCGTACCGGAAGTCTTAGAGGGCTCTCCATTATCATTGCCACAAGCCACAAGGCAAAGAAGCATAAAAAGCATTAACGTAATTGCGGTCATTGATTTCTTGAATTTAATCATGTTGTTTCTCCTTTATTAAACGCAATATTTTTCAAATATGCTTTGCCCGTTTTCCTTACACTTTGGGACACTTTGTCTCAAAGTATAGCGAGCGTGTTCCCGGCCAAAATGAAAATATTACTCTTTCCATATAATATAAGACGCAATATAATCTTCGCCACCGTCTATTTTCAGCAGCTCCGGCTCCCAAAAAAGAATTGTGCCGTCGTAATCTTCTCTGTCATTCTGCATGGACTTCTCATGCACACCCGTCAACCCGGTAATGCTGTCGATTTCATATGCATATCCATCAAGACTGTACCACTGGTCGTCTATATGTGCAGAGTATGTTTTCTCAGCGTTTTCTTCAACGGTCACGGTCTGGTTATCCCAATCAATGGTACCGGGGACAGAGTACTCTGTGTAGCCAATCTGATAATGCAATTTCGCGCCAGAAGTTTTATCTCTCCATTCTTCACGCACGTTAAACACAGCTTTACAGAACATATATTTATCCATATTTTCAACGCCGTTGCCAAACTGATATTCAGTGGTAAATTCAAAATAATCCTGCCAGTTATCCATGGTAATGTGGGTGTGGGGGAACTTCAAATTACTGCAAATCCCCTGCTCACAATACTGCTCGTCTGAATCTCCATCCTTTGCCGCCTCCTCGGTCGCGGAGCTTTCCCCAGCCCCGCTTTGTTTGCTGGAAGCAGAAGAATTGTCATTTTCGTTACTGCCACAGGCTGAAAGCCCAAGAAGCACAACAAACAGCAATACCGCTATTAGGCTCATTTTGTTTTTGGTAATACGTTTCATTCGGTTTCTCCTCCTTGATGTATTTTGCAAAAGTGTACCTTTGCAAAGCATGAAAAACGGCTGGATAGTCATAAAATTTCGTCATAAAATTTCTTTCACAAGTCCTTGAAAAACAAGGGTTTGTGTTGTATAATTTTTACGATTATATATCACGGTACGGATTTGCAAAAGTACACATTTTCAAATTCAAAGGAGCGTTATTTCTCTGCCTTTTCAAGCCGGACGGCCTTCGAATAAAACGTCCCCGCCGGCATCTTACATTCCATCGCCGCTTGCTTTAGCGTCAGCTTTTTTTCCCGCCACGCCTTATGAATTTCATTAAAGTTATCCGGCAGGGGCAGGGCGGGCCTGCCAAATTTCACTCCCTGGCGTTTGGCCGCCGCGATCCCTTCCATCTGCCTCTGGCGGATATTTTCACGTTCCGTCTGGGCTACATAGCTTAAAATCTGCAAAACCAAATCCGCAATAAACGTCCCGGTCAAATCCCGGCCCTTGGTACGGGTATCTAACAGGGGCATATCCAAAATGAGCACATCCGCTCCGATCTCCTTTGTGATATGCCGCCATTCTTCCAAAATCTCGTCATAGTCACGCCCCAGCCTGTCAATGCTTTTGACAATGAGCAGGTCGCCGGATCTAAGCCGCTTCTTCAGCCGCTTGTAAACCGGGCGGTCAAAGTCTTTTCCGCTTTTTTTCTCAACAAACAAATTTTTTTGAGGTATTTCATAGGGAGCCAGTGCGTCAAGCTGTCTGGCCTCGTTTTGTTCGCGGGTGGAAACCCGCACATAGCCGTATTTCTGCATAGGAAACCTCCTTTAGATTGTGTGATACACCCATTCTAAAGGAAACAGTTTTTTATCATATAGGGGAGAGCAATACGCGGGCCCTGCAAAATGCTTGTTGGGGAGCTCCCCAAACCCGCAGGACAGCCCCTAGACTTAAAGAAAGCCGTTGTAGCGCTATCAAACACCACAACGGCTTTGGGGATTATTTTGTCTTTTTGCTTTTTTGCTTCAGCAAATCTTCTTTGTATCCAAGCAGCTTTTCAACCACAGCATCAATTTTTTGTATTGTCACATCATATTCATCTTCTGTTTTTCCAAGAAGAATATAATCAGATGTTGTATTAAAGAAATTAACATATTCCACTACCATGTCGATTGACAGAGGACGTAATCCGCTTTCGATTTTTGCAATCAAATTGGCGCTGACATTAAACTGAGCTGCCAATTCCTCCTGTGATAAACCTTTATCTTTACGAAGCTGCTAAACTCTTATTGTTATTCTTTCAGACGATAGCGCAGATATTTACCGCCGTTTTCCTTAATAAGAATTTCTTTTTCAACCATTTTTCTCAAAACAGAAACGGCTGTTGCCTGTGAAACTTTGAGTGCAACTTCTACATCCTTACGGGAAATTGTATCATCGTTTTCAAACAGACCAATCACAATTTCTTCTCGCATATCCGAAGGAACAACTTTTTTCGGATTAGTTTTCACTGGGGCTTCCGTAGCTGTATTTTTCTTGTAATTGGTGTTCGGAAGTGTAATCTTGAACGCATTATTGGTTGCTTCAATCTGCGGTTTCACATCGTAATCAGCGTAGCACTCATTAATTTTCAGCATACCGGTTCCGTAGGCTTCAATTAACCTTAGACGGTAAAACACATTTGCCAAATGCTGATTTCTCAAAACTGAAATACCAAGCATAATATCATCAAAGGTAATTCCTCTTACCAAACCACCGATTGTTACCAATTCTATGCGGTCATCAAAAATACTGATGAGCGTAGGGCCGCTGATTGCATAATCACGATGCACAATAGCATTCAGCAGTGCTTCTCTTAGTGCTTCCGGTGGATAATCACGCTTGTCAATTCTATCAAGCCCTTCAAACTCCGCTCTGGTTCTGTTAAAGGAATCAATATAGGCATACGCTTCCTCTAATTGTTCTAAAAGGGAGCCACCCAATTCCTTGCGGTCACGGAAAACACTTTTTACACTTCCATCAAAAACAGCCAACTTTATAGTGTGAACGCATTGATCAGAAAGCAACATTCCCAAATTGGAATATGTGCCATCCTCACTAATAATATTTAATGAGCGTTGCTGATTTTCTCCAAATTCCACTTTCTTCTTTTCGAAGTAGGCGGCAGTCTTTTCAAATGTCAGCTGCTGATTGATAGATCGTCCATCTTCGTAACGGTCACCGCTGGTTTCTTTTATCATATTTAGAATTGCTGTCTCAGACGCCGGAACAGAAGAAGCCCCCTGGCGGACGTACACGCCTTCCGGTCGAACACCTTTACTATGCAGATAATAAGGACGAGATGTGCCACGCTGCATTGTCAGAACCACCACATTTTTGCCACCAATAACCTCAACAGCGCACTCCATAAACATAGTAACATCAGGACGAACTGCATCTCGAATCATGTTTGTGACACGAAGCATTGTGCCGTCCACGTCTTCAACACCTCTGGCAGTACCATCATCATTCATACCAATATAAATTTTGCCGCCATCTGTATTGGCGAAAGCAATGACTGCATATTTGATGTCGTCCATATATTCTCTTTTGAATTCAGTTGTTTTATTTTCAAGCATCGTTCTACCTCCGTTGCTGATAATCTTGCTGCTAATTATTATAAGCAATAATTAGCAAGAAATCAACAGCAAGAAAATTATTAGCAAGAATTTATTCTCAAGACTGCTTATTCTGACAATTTGCCTTATGAGAAAGTCGGCAAAAACAAACTGATGTGCATTGCGGATGAGGTTGCGTTTGAGATTCCGGACAGATCGGAATGTAAGGTCCAATCAATACTCGGAATTAACTGTATGTAGCTTGAAAAAAGGGGCTGTGAAAAAATGGAGTTGATTTCATTCCATTTTTCCACAGCCCTTCTATTTTTATCAACATGCAGGAAAACAGCTATAAAGAGCGCATACTTCCCCTTACCCCAACAAAAGTTTGCT
>CAMMNN010000004.1 GCA_946498245.1 uncultured Clostridium sp.
AGACTGTAAATCTGTTGCGACACGCTTCGGTGGTTCGAATCCACCTCCATCCATTGGTACAGGAAAAACCAAAGCAGACCTGCCGTAGTGGCGGAACAGGCAGACGCCCGGGACTTAAAATCCCGTGGGTAGTGATACCCGTACCGGTTCGATTCCGGTCTGCGGCAGCAAAAAGTCTTGAGAAATCAAGGCTTTTTTTGTTTTCAAAGAATGCAAGGATTGCACAGCGCAGGTTCTTTTACATAGACGAAAGCCCTGAACTGTGCTATAATATGAGCACTTAGTGAGGCAATTTCAAATTTTGCATAGAGCCTGTTAAAGTGTATTAGTAGGAGAGAGAAATGAAGGAAAAAGTTAAGATGAAGGGGCAACTGCGGCTTTATATGCAGTGGCCGCTGATTCTGTCGCTGATTATGGTGGCAGCAAATGTAGCAGTAGGGGCCATGGATATAGGGGCCGGGATGGTCATGGCAATTTTCACGATTGTATACATTGCGTTTGCCATTCGCCTGTATCTCCAAAAGAGGAGCAGTATTCTCGCTGATATGGTGGAGTTTGCGTCGGAGTATGCCTGGGTTCAGAAAAGGCTGCTGTCCGATATGATGCAGCCCTATGCCATGGCGGACGAGAGCGGCAGAATTATGTGGATGAATAAGGTGTTCGGAGAAATGACCGGATTGGACCGGAAATCGAAAAAGCATATCCAATCCCTGTTTCCGGAGATTACCAAAGAGGATTTGGAAAGTCGGGAAGAGGTCGTTTCCGTTCATTCCTCCATTGGGGAGACTCGTTATCGGATAGATTTGAAATGGGTTTCTTTAACTGGAGTTGAGGCTCTGAAAAACCAGTTGGGAGCAGGGGCGGAAGAGGAAAGCCTTCTGGCGGTATACCTGACGGACGAAACAGAGGTAATTAAGTGCCGCCAGGAAATAAATGACCAGAAAATGGTGGCAGGATTGATCTATCTGGATAATTACGACGAGGCCCTGGAAAGCGTAGAGGAAGTTCGCCGTTCTCTGTTGACCGCCCTGGTAGACCGGAAAATTAATAAATACATTTATTCTCTCAATGGCATTGTAAAGAAAATAGAAAAGGATAAGTATTTCTTTGCCATTAAACAGCAGTATGTGGAGAAAATCCAGGAGAACCGTTTTTCTATCCTGGAAGATGTAAAGACGGTAAATATTGGAAACGAAATGGCTGTGACATTAAGTATCGGCCTTGGAATGAACGGGGAAAGCTATAGCCAGAATTACGAATTTGCCCGTACCGCCATTGACATGGCCCTGGGACGGGGCGGCGATCAGGCAGTCATTAAAGACGGAGGCCGGATCCAGTACTTTGGCGGAAAAGCCCAGCAGGTGGAGAAAACCACCAGAGTAAAAGCCAGAGTAAAGGCCCATGCTCTCAGAGAACTGATGGAGACAAAGGATCGGCTTTTAATCATGGGACATCAGAGGGGCGATATTGACTCCTTCGGAGCGGCAGTGGGAATTTACCGTATTGCTACGGCCCTTAACAAAAAAGCCCATATCATGGCCAACGATTTTACGGCTTCCGTAAAACCCATGATGGAACGCTTTATCGGGAATCCCGATTATCCGGAAGATATGTTTTTGACCACGGAGCAGGCTGTGGATCTGGTAGATGCCAATACCCTTTTGGTGGTAGTGGACGTAAACCGCCCCAGCATTACAGATGCGCCGGAGCTTCTCAGAATGGTAAAGACCATTGTGGTGCTGGATCATCACCGCCAATCCAGCGAAATCATCGACAATGCCGTGCTCTCATACGTTGAGCCTTATGCGTCTTCCGCCTGCGAGATGGTGGCGGAAGTCCTGCAGTATATTGCTGACGGCATTAAAATGAAGTCGGCGGAAGCGGACGCCATGTACGCCGGCATCGTTATTGACACCAACTATTTTACCAATCAAACAGGCGTCCGTACCTTTGAGGCGGCGGCCTTCCTGCGCCGGTGCGGCGCTGATATTACCCGGGTAAGGAAGCTGTTCCGGGACGATATGTCAGAGTATCAGGCGAAAGCGGAAGCTGTCCGGGAGGCGGAGGTCTACAAAGATGCTTTTGCCATCAGCGTATGCCCCGCAGAAGGTCTGGTAAGCCCCACTGTAGTAGGCGCCCAGGCGGCCAACGATTTGCTCAATATCAACAAAATCCGGGCATCTGTTGTACTGACCCTGTATAACGGGACGATTTTTGTCAGCGCCCGTTCTATTGACGATATAAACGTCCAGGTGATGATGGAATATCTGGGCGGAGGCGGCCACCGCAATGCGGCCGGCGCACAGCTTACAGGAATGTCGCTTGACGAGGCGAAAAATCAAATTAAAGACGTAATCTCACAGATGATAGAGAAAGGAGACATATCATAAATGCAGGTAGTATTATTAGAAGACGTAAAATCTTTAGGAAAAAAAGGGCAGATCGTAAAAGTAAACGACGGTTATGCTCATAACTTTATTCTTCCCAAAAAGCTGGGGGTAGAAGCAACGCCGAAAAATCTCAACGACTTGAAGCTGCAGAAGGCTAACGCGGAGAAAGTAGCTGCAGAGCAGCTCGCGGCGGCAAAAGACCTGGCTAAAAGGCTGGAAGAGCTTTCCGTAACCCTGACGATGAAAGCAGGAGAAGGCGGAAGAGCCTTCGGTTCCGTATCAGGCAAGGAAATCGCCAAGGCCATAGGAGATCAGTTGGGACTGGAAATCGATAAGAAAAAGCTGGTTCTTTCCGAACCGATTAAAACCTTCGGAAGCCACGAGGTTCCGGTAAAACTCCATAAGGACGTTACCGCAAAATTGACAGTAAAGGTACAGGAAGCATAATGGAAGAAGCTTTGATGAAGCGGGTGCTTCCTCACAGCATAGAGGCGGAACAGTCGGTTATCGGATCCATGCTTATGGACAGGGACGCTATTATAGCGGCTTCGGAAATCACTTCAGCCGGTGAATTTTACCAACACCAGTACGGCGTTATGTTCGAGTCCATGGTAGAGCTGTTTAATGAAGGAAAGCCGGTGGATCTGGTTACTCTTCAGGACCGCCTGAAAGAGAAGGACGTTCCGCCGGAGGTCAGCAGCCTGGAATTTGTCCGGGATATTATAACGACAGTTCCCACCTCGGCCAATGTCCGGTCTTACGCCAACATTGTACACGAGAAAGCAGTCCTCAGAAAACTCATAAAAATAAACGAAGAGATTGCCAATACCTGCTATGCCGGAAAGGAAAAGCTGGAAGATATTCTGGCCCAGACGGAAAAATCCATATTCGATCTCTTGCAGGCCAGAACCGGAGGGGAGTTTGTCCCTATCCGCCAGGTGGCTTTAAACGTACTGGAAAAAATCGAGCTGGCTTCCCGGAATCAGGGTTCTGTAACGGGAATCCCCACGGGATTTATTGATTTGGACTATAAAACTTCCGGAATGCAGCCGTCGGATTTTATTCTAATAGCCGCCCGCCCTTCTATGGGAAAAACGGCTTTTGTTTTAAATCTGGTAGACTATGTGGCAGTACGGAACCATATGCCCTGTATGATTTTCAGTTTGGAGATGTCTAAAGAGCAGTTGGTAAACCGTATGCTGTCTATGGAATCCAACGTCGATTCCCAAAAGCTCAGAACCGGAAGCCTGACAGACGCGGACTGGGACGCAGTCGTAGAAGGAATCGGAATCATAGGCGGCTCAAAGCTGATTATAGATGATACTCCCGGCATTTCCATTTCCGAGCTGCGGTCCAAATGCAGGAAGATGAAACTGGAGTACGGGCTTTCCATGGTCATTATCGACTACCTTCAGCTTATGAGCGGAAGCGGAAAGTCAGGAGATAACCGGCAGCAGGAAATTTCAGAAATTTCCCGTTCCCTCAAGGCCCTGGCAAGGGAACTGAACGCCCCGGTAGTGGCCCTGTCCCAGCTAAGCCGAGCCTGCGAAACCCGTCAGGATCACAGGCCCATGCTGTCGGATTTAAGAGAATCCGGAGCCATTGAGCAGGACGCCGACGTGGTAATGTTTTTGTACCGCGACGACTACTACAATAAAGATACGGACAGGCCCAATGTGGCGGAAGTCATTATCGCAAAACAGCGTAACGGCCCCATCGGAACCATAGAGCTTTTGTGGAGGCCGGAGTATACGAAATTCGTTAATATGGCAAGAGAATAACCATAAATGGAAGAAGGAGAATACAGAAATGAAAGAAGTCATTAAAACCAGCGAAGCCCCTCAGGCCATTGGCCCCTATTCCCAGGGAATTGCAGTGGGAAATTTGGTATTTGCCTCCGGACAGCTTTACTTTGATCCTGCCACGGGAGAACTGATAGAAGGGACGATTCAAGAAAAAACCGTTCAGTGCTTAAAGAATGCAGAGGCTATTTTAAAGGCCGCGGGGACGGATTTGTCCAAAGTCGTAAAGACTACCGTGTATTTGTCGGACATGAATTTATTTGCGGGAATGAATGAAGCTTACGCCGGATTCTTTCCGGGAGAGGCTCCGGCCCGTTCCTGCGTTGCCGTAAAGGAACTGCCTAAGGGCGCTGACGTAGAGATTGAGGTTATCGCGTACCGCTAAAGGGCAGGATGAGTATGTAGAAAGAGAAGCCGTGATCTGACGCCCGGAGCGCCGGATTGCGGCATTGCTGTATATGCAGCAGACAGGAGTGAAAGGGACATGGAGACAAAAAGAGTGGTGATAGAGAATCCCTGGGAGGTAAAAGAGGCGGATCTGGCAGAGGCGGCTGAGATTTTAAGAAGAGGCGGACTGGTGGCCTTTCCTACAGAAACCGTTTACGGCCTGGGGGCCAACGCTTTAGACGAAGCGGCGGCAAAAAAGATTTACGAGGCCAAAGGCCGGCCCTCGGATAATCCGCTGATTGCTCATATATCGGGTCCGTCCGAACTGGAACCCTTAGTAAAGGAGATACCGGAAGCGGCCCGCAAGCTTATGGAGCGATTCTGGCCGGGGCCGCTGACCTTGATTTTTGCTAAAAAGGAGATTGTGCCCTACGGAACCACAGGAGGATTAGATACTGTAGCAGTGCGGATGCCGTCGGATCCCATTGCCAATACCCTGATTCGTCTGGCGGGAGTCCCGATAGCGGCCCCCAGCGCAAACCGGTCGGGCCGACCCAGCCCTACTACGGCGGATCATGTATGGCAGGATATGGACGGCAGAATTGATATGATTGTAGACGGCGGGCCTGTAGGAATCGGACTGGAATCTACCATTGTAGACGTTACGGGCAAAGCGGCGACGATTTTAAGGCCCGGAGCCATTACCAGGGAGATGCTGGAAGAAGTTTTAGGGCAGGTGGAGATCGATCCTGCTATTTTGGGCCCCCTAAGGGAAGGTGTCAGGCCCAAAGCGCCGGGAATGAAGTACCGCCATTACGCGCCCAAAGCGGATTTGACTCTGGTAGAAGGGGAGATGGAACCCGTAGTGCGGGCCATCAACCAGATGGCGCGGCAGGCTATGAAAGACGGCAGGAGGGTCGGCATTATCTGCACGGATGAAACCCGTTCCTGCTATCCGGCGGGAATGGTCCGCTCCATAGGGATCCGGGCAAAAGAAGAAACCGTGGCCCACAACCTGTATGCCGTTTTGAGAGAATTTGACGATTTGGAGGCCGACGTTATTTACTCGGAGAGCTTTCCGGGGGACCAGATCGGTCAGGCGATTATGAACCGCCTGACGAAAGCGGCGGGATACCATATTATTAAAGCAATGTAAAATAGGATCATAAAGTGCAGAGAAGGAAGGAGTACGTAATGTCAGACAAAAGAATGGATTATATTACATGGGACGAATACTTTATGGGAGTAGCGGAGCTTTCCGCCAAACGTTCCAAAGACCCCAGCACCCAGGTGGGAGCCTGTATCGTCAGCAGTGACAACAAGATTCTGTCCATGGGCTACAATGGATTCCCCACAGGCTGTTCTGATGATGAGTTTCCGTGGGGAAAGGAAAACGAAAAAGAGGATCCCTATAATGCAAAGTATTTCTATTCCACTCACAGCGAATTAAACGCCATATTAAATTACCGTGGGGGGAGTTTGGAGGGAAGCAAGCTGTACGTAACCCTGTTCCCCTGTAATGAGTGTGCAAAAGCCATTATCCAGGCCGGAATTAAGACTCTGATTTACGGAAGCGATAAATACGCCGATACTCCGGCGGTGCGGGCGTCTAAAAGAATGCTTAACGCAGCGGGAGTCCGCTACTACCAGTACCAGCCTACAGGCAGAAAGATCGAGATCCAGGTGTAATGATGAAGGTGTTATTGGCGGCAGTCAATGCAAAATATATCCATTCCAATCTGGGCGTCTACAGCCTGAAAGCCTATGCTGACAAATGGCTGAAGGAAGAGGTTCAGATTGAAATCGGCGAATATACCATTAACCACCAGCGGGAACGGATTTTGCAGGACATTTATAAACGGCGCCCGGATATAGTGGGATTTTCCTGCTATATCTGGAATATTGCCGAAATCAGGGCGCTTGCGGAAGACTTGCCGAAAGTGCTGCCGGATACCGCTATCTGGCTGGGAGGCCCGGAGGTATCCTACGACGCCTGCTCCGTTTTAGAGAGACTTCCCCAGGCAGCAGGAGTGATGAATGGAGAAGGGGAAGAAACCTTTACGGAACTCCTGAGAGCCTATGAGAAGGCGGGAGCGTACCGGGAAGCTTTGACGGGGACAGGAAGGGAGCCGGAGTTGTCGGGAATCCGGGGACTCACCTGGAGAGATCAAAGAGGCGAAATCCACCAAAACCCGCCCAGACCGCCTCTTGACATGAGTATGATTCCCTTTGCTTATAAGGATTTGACGGATTTTAAAAACCGGATTATTTATTATGAGAGCAGCAGAGGCTGCCCTTTTTCCTGCAGCTACTGTCTCTCGTCTATTGATAAATCCGTCCGTTTTCGGGATATAGATCTGGTAAAAAAGGAGCTGGACTTCTTTTTGGAAAAACGTCCTCCCCAGGTTAAATTTGTAGACAGGACCTTTAACTGCAAAAAAGACCATGCCATGGCCATCTGGAAACACATTCTGGAACACGACAATGGGATTACAAATTTTCATTTTGAGATCGCTGCGGATATTCTGGACGAAGAAGAGTTGGATCTTCTGGCTAAAATGCGGCCGGGACTGGTTCAATTGGAAATCGGTGTTCAGACCGTAAATCCCCATACCATAAGGGAGATCCGCAGAAAAATGGATTTGGATAAGGTAGAGGCCGTGGTAAACCGCATTAACGCGGGGAAAAATATTCATCAGCATCTGGATTTAATTGCGGGCCTGCCTTTTGAAAACCTGGAAAGCTTCTGCAGTTCCTTTAACCGGGTATACCGGATGAGGCCCCAGCAGCTTCAATTGGGCTTTTTAAAGGTGCTGAAAGGTTCCTACATGGAAGAACAGAAAGATGCCTATGGCCTTTCCTTTACCGGGGAACCGCCTTACGAAGTCCTGTCGACCCGCTGGCTTTCTTATGGAGATGTGATTTTACTGAAAACGGTAGAAGAGATGACGGAAATCTATTATAACAGCGGCCAGTTTTCTCATACTATAGAGGCGATGGAAAAGGAGTTTGACCAGCCCTTTGACCTTTACCTTGCCCTGGCGCAGTGGTACCAAAGGCAGCAGGGAGCGGGAGACAGCCAGAGCCGGCTGAACCGTTTTGAGCATTTATTTGGATTCATAAAAGACAGGCTGAAGGATTCGGCAGAGGAATACCGGGATAAGCTGATGCTTGATCTGTATCTGCGGGAAAATGCCAAGAGCCGTCCTTCCTTTGCCAGAGATCAGACTCCCTATAAAGAGGCTGTAAAGGACTTTTTTATCCGGGAAGAGAAAGAACGGAAGTACCTGCGCGGATACGAAGGCCGGGATTCCCGGCAGATGGCAAAAATGGCCCATATGGAAGTAATGGGGGACGGAACCGGAATTTTGTTTGACTATGAGAACCGGGATCCGCTGACCAAAAACGCGGGGACAGTAATACTGAAGGGATTTGCCGGAATATGATGGAGACAAAAGAAAGAGTCGGTAAGATACTGGAACTCTTAGACAGAGAATATGGCCGGGAATACCGGTGCTATCTGAATTATGAAACGCCGTGGCAGCTTTTAATCGCAGTTATTATGAGCGCCCAGTGCACAGACGCCAGGGTAAATATGGTAACGGCGGATTTATTTAAAAAGTATGATAGTTTAGAAAAATTTGCAGATGCTAACCTAAAAGAGCTGGAACAGGACATTCGCTCTATTGGATTTTACCATACAAAGGCAAAAAACATCATCGCCTGCTGTAAGGCTCTGACGGAACGCTATGGAGGCCGGGTTCCGGAAACTTTAGAGGAACTGACTTCCCTGGCCGGAGTGGGAAGAAAGACGGCCAACGTGATTCGGGGAAATATTTACCACCAGCCCAGTATTGTGGTAGATACCCATGTCAAACGGATTTCCGGAAAGCTAGGGCTGACCAGAGAAGAGGATCCGGAAAAAATCGAGTATGATTTGATGAAAGTCCTTCCTGAAGATCACTGGATTCTCTGGAATATTCATATCATTACCCTGGGAAGAACCATCTGCACGGCCAGAAAGCCCCGGTGCGGAGAGTGCTTCCTCAGAGAATACTGCCCCAGCGCCCAGGAAAGCAAGGAGAACAAGGAATGATCCGCTCATACATTGCCATTGATTTGGAAACCACGGGGCTCAATCCTAAAAAAGACCGCATTATAGAAATCGGGGCCCTTAGGATCGTAGACGGAAAAGAAGAAGGGGAATTTTCTTCCCTGATTAATCCCTATGCCGACCTGCCGGACTCCGTCCGGGAACTGACGGGAATCAGCGCCGCTATGCTGGAAGCGGCCCCGGGCATGGAAGAAATTGCGGAATCCATAAAAACCTTCTGCCAGGGCCTGCCCCTTTTGGGCCATCGGGTTATTTTTGATTACAGTTTCCTAAAACGGGCCCTTATTAACTGGGGAGGGGAGAAAGACTGGGAAAAAGACGGCATTGACACCCTGGTGTTGTGCCGGAGATTTATGCCGCCTCAGGAAAAAAAGAATCTCTCTGCGGCCTGCGGTTATTTTGCCATAGAAAACGGCAAAGCCCACAGAGCTGTTTCCGATGCCAGAGCGGCCCATAATCTTTACCAGGCCCTTTGGGAAGCTTACGGCAGGCAGGATCCGAAGGCGTTTGCCCCCAAGCCCCTGACATACCGGATAAAAAAGGAACAGCCCGCTACCAAAAGGCAAAAAGAACGCTTGCATGATTTAATAAAATATCATAAAATAGACATATCTGTGCAAATTGAGCATTTAACCAGAAATGAAGCGTCCCGGCTGACGGATCAGATTCTGTCCCGGTACGGAAAAATATAAGAGGTGAAGAAAATGATAAACATGAACGATAAAAAAACGAAAAAGATTGTTTCTGCAGTAATCGTAATCCTGCTGGTAGTGGCAATGGTTCTTCCGCTGGTACTGAGCGCAGTTTCGATCTAAGCCTTGCAGTGGATATGGCTGCTGCCGCAGCCGGTGTGAATCGAGATATGTTTGAAAATGAGGAGTAGAGTATGAAAAAAACGTTTTGGGCCGCCGGCGGTTCCGCGCTCTTGCTGTCAATACTGCTGGCCTTTCCCGCATCCGCCCAGCCTAAGCTGCCGGAAGGAATGTCTGCGGGAGAATGCAGCCTGGGAGGAATGACCCGGGACGAAGCCGAGCAGGCGATTAACGACTATGTGGCCGGTCTGGCTTCCCGAAAGGTTACTCTGGATATGGGCCAGGAGAAGGCCGATACCACAGCAGGGGAGCTAGGGCTTTTTTGGAGCAATGAAGAAGAAGTGGGCGCTGCCATGGACGAATATCTGAGCAGCAACCTGATTCAGCAGTACATGAAGACTGTGGACTTAAAAACAGCCCCGCAGTCCATTCCGCTGGAAACCTCGGTAGAAGAGGGAATGGTAAAGGCTTTTATTGAGAGCCGGTATTCAGGGCTTGTCCAGGAGCCCCAGGACGCGTCTATTGTCAGAGAAAACGGCGAGTTTATCGTAACCCCGTCAGTGGCGGGAACTGTAATAGACGTAGAAGCCACAAACGCCGCCCTGCAGGAAGCGTTCCAGGCCAGCCTGGACGAAGCGGTGGAGGTAAAGGCCGCAATTACAGAAAGCCAGCCCAGAATTACCACAGAGGATCTGGAAACCATAGGGGATTTGCTGGGAAGCTTTTCCACGGATTTCAGCAGCAGTTCATCGGCCAGAGCCACCAACCTTCAGGTAGGCGCCGGAAAGATCAACGGCCATGTCCTGATGCCGGGAGAAACGCTGTCGGGTTACGAATGCCTTCAGCCCTTTACAACAGCCAACGGTTATAAAAACGCCGCTTCTTATGAAAACGGCCAGGTTGTGGACAGTATCGGCGGAGGCGTATGCCAGCTCGCAACGACTCTTTATAATGCGGCTCTTCAGGCGGAGCTGGAGATTACCCAGAGGCAGAATCACTCTATGATTGTTACCTATGTCCAGCCGTCTATGGACGCCGCCATTGCCGGAACCGTAAAGGACATTAAAATTACCAATAACTACAGCACTCCTATTTATGTAGAAGGTTATACAGAAGGCAGGACTCTGACCTTTGCAATCTATGGAAAGGAAACCAGGCCCGCCAACAGAGAAGTGAAGTATGTGTCGGAGACCCTGAGCCGGACCAGTCCGGGAAATCCCCAGGAAATCGTAGACGCATCTCTGGCGCCGGGAGCCAGAGTAAAAGTGCAGTCCGCCCATTATGGACTGACTTCCAGACTATGGAAATGTGTTTATATAGATGGGGAGGAGGTAGAGAAAACTCTGCTGAACTCTGACAGCTACGCAGCGTCTAAAGCAATTTACCGGGTAGGGCCGGCCGTGGCCGCCGTTGTGCCTCCCGCGGCAGTGGAAACGCCTGCGGAGACTCAGCCCATAGAAAGCCAGCCGGAAACACCTGCGGAGACTTTGCCTGAAGAGACGGCTCCGGATGTATACGGCCCGGGCATCTCCCTGGACGAGACAGAAGCAGCACCGGCAGAAACGTCTCCGGCGGAAACAGTCCCGGCGCAGCCGGAAGAGACAGCTCCCGCGGAGCCGGCGCAATGATCCGCAGGACAGATCGGGAAAGGCTGGGGCGCATGGAAGCGGGCGAAGATCTGGTGGCGGCAGGTTATATTGGAGAAACAGGAGCCGCCGCCATTGCCCGGATGAAAGAGCAGGAGCTTTTATCCTGGTATACAGAAGATTATATTAAAAAAATCCAGACAGCAGACAGGCGGCTGGAAGAAATGTCCCGGCAGGATTGGGAAGCGCTGGGAGCCACAGAATATGAAATGGCTGGAGAGGGCGGTATATTCACCGCCCTTTGGACTCTTTCCGGGACGTACCAGAAAGGGCTGTCTGTGGAGCTGCGGCAGATTCCCGTAAGACAGAGCACCATAGAAATCTGTGAGCGGTACAACTTAAATCCCTACCGGTTATGGTCCGGCGGATGCGCTGTGCTGGCGGCGGAAAACGGGGGCCGGTTGGTAAGGCGGATGAAAGAACTGGGGATAGACGGCGCGGTTATCGGGTACGTCCGGAACGGGGCGGAAAAGGAGATTCTTTGCGGCGGCGAAAAAGGCTGCTTAGAACGGCCCAGGCCAGACGAAATTTACCGGGTACTGCCGGATTTTCAAATAGAATAAGCAGGAGGAGAGAAGGATGAGAGAGAAAATTTTAGCGGTAATCGAAAAGAACAGCCGGATTGATATTAAGGATTTGGCAATTCTTTTAGGGGAAAGCGAAGTCGCTGTGGCCAATGAAATCGCTCAGATGGAAAAGGAAAATATTATTTGCGGTTACCATACCCTGATTAACTGGGATAATACCAGCGAGGAAAAAGTTCAGGCGCTGATTGAAGTGAAGGTAACGCCTCAGCGTGGAATGGGCTTTGATAAGATCGCAGAGAGAATTTATCAGTACAGCGAAGTGGATTCCGTATTCCTGATGTCCGGCGGCTATGATTTTACCGTAATGATTGAAGGAAAGACTATGCGCCAGGTAGCCCTTTTCGTGTCCGAGAAATTATCGACTCTGGATTCCGTTCTCAGCACTGCCACCCATTTTGTATTAAAGAAGTATAAAGACCACGGTACTGTCATTGCAGAGCCGGTTCAGGATGAAAGGATGCCGATAAGCCTATGAGAAATCCATTATCAGAAACCGTTGTAAAAATCCCGCCCTCGGGCATACGGAAATTTTTTGATATTGTCAGCGAGATGAAAGACGCCATCTCTCTGGGCGTAGGCGAACCGGATTTTGACACTCCCTGGCATATCAGGGAAGAAGGTATCTACTCACTGGAGAGAGGAAAAACCTTCTACACTTCCAACGCAGGACTGAAAGAGCTGAAAATGGAGATCGCCGCATATCAGAAGCGCAAATACGGAGTCAATTACGATTACGCTGACGAAGTGATGGTAACGGTAGGCGGCAGCGAGGCCATTGATATTGCTTTGCGGGCTATGATCAATCCGGGAATGGGAGAAGAGGTCCTGATCCCTCAGCCCAGCTACGTTTCCTACGTCCCCTGTACAATTCTGGCAGGAGGCGTGCCGGTGATAATTGAGCTGGAAGCCAAGGACGAATTTCGTCTGACACCGGAAAAGCTGCTGGAAAAACTGACGCCTAACACCAAAATTTTAATCCTTCCCTTCCCCAATAATCCCACGGGAGCAATTATGGAGAAAGAGGATCTGGAGGCCATTGCCAAAATCATTGAGGAAAGGGATCTTTTTGTCATCTCCGATGAAATTTATGCAGAGCTTACATACAAAGGAGCCCATATAACTATTGCTTCTCTTCCGGGAATGAGGGAGCGAACCATATTGATTAACGGTTTTTCCAAAGCCTTTGCCATGACTGGCTGGCGATTGGGGTACGCCTGCGGTCCGGAGCCCATTATAAGCCAGATGTTGAAGATCCATCAGTTTGCCATTATGTGCGCTCCCACCACCAGCCAGTACGCCGGAGTGGAGGCGCTGCGAAACAGCGACGAAGATGTGGCAATGATGCGGGAGGCTTATAACCAGCGCCGCCGCTATCTGATGCACTCGTTCCGTGAGATGGGGCTAGATTGCTTTGAGCCTTACGGCGCTTTTTATACCTTCCCCTGCATTAAACGCTTTGGAATGAGTTCAGACGAATTTGCCACCCGGCTGCTGACAGAAGAAAAAGTAGCGGTAGTTCCGGGCACAGCATTTGGAGACTGCGGAGAAGGGTATCTGCGTATTTCCTACGCGTATTCTCTGGACAATCTGAAGGAAGCCCTGGGACGGATGGACCGGTTTATAAAGAGGCTGGACGAAAGATGAATATAGTACTGTATGAGCCGGAAATGCCGGCAAACACTGGAAATATCGGAAGAACCTGCGTTGCCACGGGAACCCGGCTGCATTTAATCGAACCGCTGGGCTTTAAACTCAATGAAAAGCAGCTGAAGCGGGCGGGACTGGATTATTGGGATAAGCTGGACGTGACAGTGTACAGCGATTTCAAAGACTTTCTGGAAAAAAATCCCGGAGCCAAACTTTATATGGCCACAACGAAGGCCCCCAATGTATATACAGAAGCGGCATATGAACCGGACTGCTATATTATGTTCGGACCGGAAAGCCGGGGGATTCCCGAAGAAATTTTGGTTCAATACCAGGAAACCTGCGTCAGAATCCCCATGTGGGGGGAGATCCGCTCCCTGAATCTTTCCAATTCTGTGGCCATTATTCTGTATGAAGCGCTGCGCCAAAACGGGTTTCAGGAAATGACTCTTAACGGACATTTAAGAAATTTCCAATGGAAAGAGTAAGGTCTGTTATATTCTTTTTATACTTTTGTCACATACTGGTCACACTTCTCTTTTAATATAACCATTGCAAAGGAAATCGTCCTTTGAAATGATGAAAAGAGGAGAGATTATTATGAAAAAACTGACAAGAACTATGACTGCAGCGGCAGTCAGCGCAATGCTGGCAGCTTCCGTGCTGACCGCGTGCGGAGGAACGGACGCAGAGGAGACTACCACTACGGCGGCTGTGACAGTTGAGGAAACCACCACTGCCGAAGAAACTACAGCAGAAGAAACTACAGCAGAAGAAACTACCGTTGATGAAACGGCAATTGAGGAAACCGCAGCGGAGGAGGAAACCTCGGCAGAAGAGGCAGAAACTTCTGAAGAGGCCGAGTCCCTGGAAGAAGTTTCCGAGTCTGCAGAAGCAGCAGAATAAAACGTAATCTTTTACAAAAAGAAGCAGCATGGCAGGGGGCCGTTTATAATCGGCGTCCTGCTTTTTATATATTGATATGAAATTCCTAAAATGGTAAACTAGAAACCATCGGGAGGAAGCAACAATGATTGTAATGGAAAATGTCTGCAAATCATATAAGATTGCGAAAAGGAACGCAGGATTCGGAGAGGCCTGCAAAGCGCTGTTTCGCCGTGAATATGATGTGATCCACGCCCTGCAGAATGTCAGCTTTACTATAGAGGACGGAGAGATGGTGGGCTACATCGGTCCCAACGGGGCGGGAAAAAGCTCCACAATAAAAATTCTCAGCGGAATCTTAACGCCTGACAGCGGAACCGTTCTGGTGGACGGACGCATACCGTACAAAGACAGAATAGCCCATGTACGTCAGATTGGGGTAGTTTTTGGCCAGCGGTCACAGCTATGGTGGGATGTTCCGGTCATAGATTCCTTTGAGCTTTTAAAAGACATCTACGGGATTCCCCATAATGTATACCAAAACAATATAGAAGAGCTTACGGAGCTGCTGGGGTTAAAAGAATTGCTGCGTTCTCCTGCAAGGCAGTTGTCCCTTGGCCAGCGTATGAGATGCGAAATCGCCGCTTCACTTTTGCACAGCCCCAGGATTTTGTTTTTAGACGAGCCTACCATCGGACTTGACGCGGTGTCAAAGCTGGCTGTCAGGGATTTTATAAAAAAACAGAATGAACTCCATAATACCACGGTGATTCTTACCACCCACGATATGCAGGATATAGAGGCTCTTTCCAAACGCATTATCCTCATCGGAAAAGGAAAGATCCTTTTAGACGGCGGGCTTTCTGACATCAAAAAAGGCGGGGCCAATATTGATGAAA
Source organism: uncultured Clostridium sp. (assembly GCA_946498245.1). GTDB lineage: Bacteria > Bacillota > Clostridia > Lachnospirales > Lachnospiraceae > UMGS1370. The sequence goes on from CAMMNN010000004.1 coordinate 15,170, forward strand.
CCGTAGCGGAGCTTTACCGCTCCTATGAAATATAGGAGGATGCCATGAAATATATCGCCTTTTTCCGGCTGCGGTTTTCCATGGGGCTTCAGTACCGAGCGGCGGCAGCGGCAGGCGTTGTCACTCAGTTTGCTTGGGGATTTATACAAATTATGATTTATAAAGCATTCTATGAAGGGGGCAGCGAAAGTTTTCCCATGTCGTTTTCCGCAACGGCGTCGTATATCTGGCTGCAGCAGGCTTTCTTGGCGTTGTTTGCCGCCTGGATGATGGAAAGTGAAATATTTGACTCTATAGTGAACGGCAATGTGGCCTATGAGCTGTGCAGACCCGTGAGAATATACGATATGTGGTTTGCCAGAAGTTTGGCAAACAGACTTTCCAGGGCAGTTTTGCGCTGCCTGCCTATTTTGGCTGTGGCGGTTTTTTTGCCTGCTCCGTATGGGCTTTCAGCCCCGGCTTCCCTTTTTCATTTCATTGTGTTTCTAATAACTATGATTCTGGGGCTGCTGGTTACCGTGGCTTTTTCCACGGTGATTTATGGGCTGACGTTTTTTACCATATCGCCCCAGGGGCTTAAAATCGTATTTACCTCCATGGTAGAATTTTTCGCCGGCGCAGTTATTCCTCTTCCTTTTTTCCCTGAAAAGGTTCAGAGAGTTATGGAACTTTTGCCATTTGCCGCTATGCAGAATGTAGCCCTGCGAGTGTACAGCGGCGGAATGACGGGGGAGTACATGAGAAAGATTGTTTTTCTGCAGATGATGTGGCTGGTAATATTAATTCTTTGGGGAAGACTTCTTTGCAGATACGCTGAGAGAAAAGTAAGGATTCAAGGGGGCTGATGGGATGATACAGAATATAAGGCGGAGCGTAAGGCTGTATGGCCATTACATATCCCTCAATATCAAAAGTATGATGCAGTACAAAACATCTTTTTTCCTGACTGCATTGGGACAGTTTCTGGTTTCCTTTAACATCTTTCTGGGAATTTACTTTATGTTTCAGAGATTTGATTCCGTGAAGGGATATACCTACAGTGAAGTTCTGCTGTGTTTTTCCATTGTCCTGCTGCAGTTTTCCATAGCGGAAATGGTTGCCAGAGGATTTGATACCTTTTCAGCCATGGTCAGGAGCGGAGGCTTTGATTTGGTACTGGTTCGGCCGCGCAATGAGGTGCTTCAGGTTTTGGGAAGCAAGTTTGAACTGACCAGAATCGGCAGAATGATTCAGGCCGTCGTTATGTTTGCCTATGGGGTGTTAAACTGCGGGGTTCAGTGGAATCCGGCCAAAGCTGCGGCCGTCTTTTTTATGATTTTAGGGGGAACAGCCATCTTTTCAGGCTTATTTTTGCTATACGCCGCATTCTGCTTTTTCACTCTGGATGGCCTGGAATTTATGAACGCTTTTACAGACGGAGGACGGGAATTTGGAAAATATCCTCTTGATGTCTATGGGGAAAAGATGCTGCTTTTTACCACCTTTGTAATCCCTTACGCTTTGGCTCAATACTATCCTCTTTTGTACGTTTTGGATCGAACAGACAATATCATAAATATGCTGGTTCCTTTGCTGTCCCTGCTGTTTTTAGTTCCCTGTGTCCTGTTTTGGAAATTTGGAGTGCGCCGCTATCAGTCCAGCGGATCGTAAAAAGGCCGGCGCACGAACACGCCGGCCTGAAGGGGTATGGTTCCTGTTTATTGGGATTTGTATGCTTTCTTTAATTCTGCAGCCGCTTTTTCTACTTTCGTACCGTAAACCACCTGAAGATTTTCTTCATTGATTTTAATAACGCCCAGGGATCCGGTGGCCTTCAGTTTCTTTTCGTCTGCCAGACCGGTATCTTTCAGCACCAGGCGCAGGCGGCTGATGCAGTTGTCAATTTCTAAGATGTTTTCTTTGCCGCCCAGGGCATCCATAATGGCGTTCCCCAGATCGGAAACGGTTTCCGAGACGGCTTCTTCCAGATCGGTTTCCGCGTCGCGGCCAGGAGTTTTCAGGTTCATTTTAATGATTACGAACTTAAAGACGTTGTAGTATACAATGGCGTAAATAATGCCTACAATAACATTGAGATACCATTTGGTTTCCAGGCCTCTCAGGACGCCGAATAGCATTAAGTCAATGAGTCCGCCTCCGGCGTTTCCGATCATAACGCCCAGGAGGGTGTTAATCAGGAAGGACAGGCCGGCCATGAAAGCGTGGAAGATCCAGAGAACGGGAGAGATAAAGATAAAGGCAAACTCAATAGGCTCTGTAATGCCTGTGGCAAAGCTGGTCAGGGCGGCGGCCAGAAGCATACCTTTTACTTTCGGCCGGTTTTCCAGGAAAGCAGTGCGGTACATGGCAAAGCAGGCGGCCGGAAGGCCGAATACCATAAAGGGGTGAGTCCCCTGGGTCAGAAAACGAGTGGCCTGACGCATAAGATCCAGATCCGGATTTTCCTGCATCAACAGGGTATTAAAAATGGTCAGAGCGCCGGAAACCTGCTGGCCGTCAATCATAGCCGTTCCGCCGATAGGCGTAAAGCGGATAAGCTGGTTTAAAATATGGTGAAGGCCAGTAGGAATCAGAAGCCTTTCCAGGAAACCGTAAATAAAAGTACCGAAGGCTCCTGCTCCCAGGATCAGATCGCCAAAGGCGTTAATCAGCATACTGAACAGCGGCCAGATAAAGAACATAACCAGAGCCAGGAAGGGAACGGTTACGGTCATCATAATGGGTACAAAGCGGGTTCCGCTGAAAAAGCTGAAGGCTGTGGGAAGCTGAGTTCTGTGGAACCGGTTGTGAATAAACGCGGTCCACAAGCCTGTGATAATACCGCCGAAAACGCCCATGCGGTAGGTAAAGATACCCAATACGGTGTCGTATGCAGAGTTCTCTTTTACCGCTTCCACATTGCTCATACCGGCGCTGACCAGGTAATCTACAGAAGTAGTGGCGGCGTCCAGACCTTTAAGGCTCAGATAAAACTTAATGGCTGTGTGAAATAAAATAAATCCGATAACCGCCGAAAATGCAGCGATTTCTTTGTCTTCCCGGACCATTCCTATGGCTACGGAAATGGCGAACAGAACCGGAAGAAGACCGAAAAGGGCGCCGGCCAAAGCGTTTACAAGACCTACCAAATTGTTAATAAAGGCCAGATTTTGCAGAGAGTCACCGAAAATTAGCTGATTCTGCAAGGTAGAAGCAAGACCTAAAAGCAAACCGGCTGCAACAATGATGGACAGAGGCGCCATCATGGATTTTCCAAATTTCTGAATAAAAGTTCTCATTGTAATCCCCCTTTATAAGACCTGAAAAACTAGTGAAGTTCCGGCCAGAAATCTTTATTTGCAGCAATCAAATCGTCCAAAAGCGCTTTCGCCACATCGGCGTCCTTCATGGTTTTGGAGAGAATGAGAGACTGCCATAATTTCTGGTAAGAATGCTCAAAATACGCTTCCACAGCCAGCTTTTCCACGGCTAGCTGCTGTTCGATTAACCCTTTCTGGAACCATGGAATTTCCCCGATTACCATGGGTTCGGGGCCGGCGGAGCCTACGATGCATGGGATTTCCACCATAGCCGTAGAAGGCAGGTTGGAAATAGCCCCCTTGTTTTCTACAATCAGCAGCATCCTTTCATGGGTATTAAAGGCAATGGCTCTGGCCAGGTCGACGATAAAGCTGGCGTGGACGCCGATTTCCAAAGTCGTATGAGCGGCGGTGCCAGCTTCTTTGATTCGGCGGCACTCCTCAAATACCCATTTTTCCCGTCCGTCCCGTATCATATCCACACGGGTATAGGAGGGATCCGAATCCGCTGCCACGTGATCCGGGAATAAATAGTATTTTAAATACGTAGTCGGCAGAAGGGAGGGATCGGTTTCCCAAACCTGGCGGGCAAAACGGTAAGTATGAAGCCAGTCCGGATCATTCATACGGGGCTCCTTGCCAATAGGCTCCAGATTATAGCCGTTTTCCTTCACGTACTCCTTGATTTTCGGCATCAGATCCCTTCCTTCGTGATCGCGGATGTCACACCACCAGCCAAAGTGGTTCAGGCCGTAATAGCGGACTACCAGATCTTTTCGGGACTCCAGGCCAACGATTTTGGCCATTCGTTCTTCAATATCAATAGGCATATCGCAGATATTTAGAACTTTAGAATGGGGCCGTACTTTCCGGACAGCCTCCGCTACAATGGCGGCAGGATTGGAATAATTTAACATCCAGGCATCAGGCGAATACTGCTCCATATAGTCAATGAGTTCGATGACTCCGGTAATGGAACGAAGGCCGTAGGCAATGCCGCCCGGACCGCAGGTTTCCTGGCCTACGATGCCATATTTCAGGGGTATTTTTTCGTCGTGATCCCGCATTTCATACTTTCCAACACGGATATGAGCCATGCAGAAATCGATTTCCGTAAAGGCTTCTTTGGGATCTGTGGTTGCCAGAAACCGAATATCCGGGGCCTGCTCTCTGACAATAATTTCGCAGGCGTCGGCAATGATTTTCTGCCGTTCATAGTCATTGTCATAGAGCTTGATCTGGGAAATAGGAAAACGGTGCAGATTATCCAAAAGCATTAAAATAATTTCAGGAGTATAGGTGCTGCCGCCTCCTGCAATTACAATCGAAAATTTTTTCATTGTGCAATAACCTCTTTTCCGTCGGTTTTTATAAAACTGAGACACATATTTCAAAGAATGTTAAGAAAAAGCGGCCGCTTTTCTCTGTTATGGTTTTATCGTACAGGGAAATTGACAGAAAGTAAAGGCAAAAACAGATAATAGACAGGTAATTTAAAAATAGAAAGAAATTTTAAAAGTTGAAATAAATTTCAGGAAATCATAACGATTTGCACAAAAAATTGCAAAGATATTTGGGATAAATATGCAGAATTTTGGAAAAAATCGATAAAAATTGTCACAATAATCTTGTGACAGCCAAAGGGATTTGCTATACTGTGAAAGGGAGGTAATGCAATGCGCTTAGATGAACTAATCAATGAAAACTACAAAAAACTGAATGACAGCGATTTGCATGTGCTGCAGTATATTAAAAATCACGGAAAGGAATGTCCGGAGCTGAGTATTTCCCAACTGTCAGCCCGGTGCAACGTTTCTTCCGCGTCAATTCTACGTATGGCCAAAAAGCTGAACTTTTCCGGCTACAGCGAATTGAAATACTTTCTCCGTCGGGAAAATCAGTCTCAGCCGGAGGAAAAAAAGCGGGACACAATCAAAGAACTGAATGACGATATTGCTCAGACCATTAAGGTCTTCCGCCAGAACCGAATGCAGGAAAGCCTGTACCGGAAAATAGAACGGGCGGACACGATTTACGCTTTTGGCACGGGCCACGGGCAGCGCATTATGCTTCAGGAGTTTGCCCGCTGCTTTCTCAATGTCAACAAAAATGTGATCCTTTTGCCGGCATCTACGGAACTGAAGATAGCCAAAGAAAATTTTCGGGAAACGGATCTTTTGTTTATTGCGTCCCTGTCAGGGAACATTGCAGGATACAAAGAAACCATACGGGATTTGGAAGTGAGAGGGATCCCTATGGTTTCTGTCACCAATTTGGACAATAACGAACTGGCTTCCTTCACAGAGTACAATTTCTACTTCCAGAACTCGGACATTGACGAAAATATGAAACTAAACCGCAGCTCCTATCTGACCCTTCACCTGGTGCTGCATTTGATTTATGAAGGATATGTGGAGTATCTGGCAGAGAGAACGGCCCCCTCCCACCGTGTTAGCCGAGGGGAAAGGGCAGGCGGCTTATCAGGACTGGCTGAGCATGGAAGCGACTTCGTTTAAGAGAATTTCAATAAAAATAAAAAACAGGGCTTGATCATCTAGGAAATTGATTTTTGTACTGTATGAGATTTGCGGCAGGCAGATAAAATGATCACAAAGTTTTTTAATAGGAGAAGCGGCGTTCATGGTAAATAAAACCAGGGTAGCGCCGTTTTTATTTAAACGCTGGGCGATCTCGTGGTAGATATTTGTAGTGATAGAAAAAATGATACAGGTATCCTGAGAGTTCAGAAGTTCCATATAATCCTGCATCTGAACCCGGTCTGTAACGAGATGGTTGGCAACGCCCAGTTTGGAAAGCCGGAAAGAAAGCTGGGAAGCGGACAGGCCGGTTCGGTTAAAGCCCATAATGGCCAGACGGCGGGAATGGCAAATAAGGGAAGCTATCTGACGGATCTCTTTGCGGCTGATTTGGGAGGCCATTTGATTCAGGCGCTGAATGTATTGGGAGATAATAAAGTGCATAGGGGAATCGGAACTGTCTTTTTCCGCAACCTCAGAGCTGTTGTCGGACAGGGCTGACCGGGACAGGGAAAATTTAAACTCAGAAAATCCCTGGTAGCCCAGCTTTTGGCACAGCCGGATAATGGCAGTATTGGAGGTTTTGGCCCTTTGAGCAATTTCCGTGAGAGAATAGCGGATCACCACCATGGGATTTTGGATAACAAAATCCGCAAAAGTCTGTTCGGAACGGGTAAGCAGAGGATATTTCTGCTCTAATAATTCAATGGGATTCATGGCGTCCCTCCTTTTATGTGTGGTATATGCAAAGGAATACCTTCTAAAAAATTATTATACTAGAAAAGTGGACAAATATCCAGAAGAAAGAGAAATGAATGGATATATATACAAAATAGACAAAAACATGTGACTATTTGAAGCGGAAAATGGCAGAAAAATGGAGGAAATGACGAAAGTTGGATAATTATCCAAAATGAATTGCACAATTATCCAGAATGTAGTATGATGAGACTAACAAACCAGTCGACGGGTTCTGTGGGAATTGAAGAAAATAAAAAGGAGCGTTGAACGTATGAATAAGCTGACTCACGTTTTGGAAAAAGCACTGCTTCCGCTGGCCCAGAAATTATCAGAGAACCGGTATCTGAAATCCATTACCAACGGTTTCTCCGCCTGTTTGCCTATTATTATTGTCGGTGCGCTGTTTACCCTTCTGGCTAATCTGAATATTGCTCCCTATCAGGCGGCGATTTCAGCTATCCATCTGAAAGAGATCTTTGCGTTTATTCCGACTGTAACCACAGATATGCTGGCCCTGTACGCCGTATTTTCCATTGCACGCGCTACTGCGAAGAATATTGGAATACCGGATCAGGCCCACAGCGTAGCACTCCTGGCGCTGTTTGTCTTCCTTTTAATGATTCCTTTGGGAGTAAGCGGAACCGAAGGTGATGTAACTGTAGTAGTCAAAGCTGCATTAAGTACCAGCTACCTTGGCTCCGGCGGTCTGTTTACGGCAATGATTTTTGGCCTGATTCTGCCGCCTATGTATAAATTCTTTACTGATAAAAAGATCGTTATCCGGATGCCGGAAAGCGTTCCTCCCCAGATCGCCAAATCCTTTGAAGCAATTCTTCCCAGCATGGTAATCGGCTTCATTTTTGCCCTGGTAAGATACGGCTTCTCCCTGACGTCTTTCGGACACCTGAACAACTGCATTTACACGCTGCTGAAAGCGCCTTTGAGCGCTCTGGGAGCCAGCCCCTTTACCATGATTATTCTCATCCTGATGTGCAGCCTTATGTGGTTCTTCGGTCTTCACGGCGGACTCATTGTTATGCCCTTTATTAATATGCTGTACCTGCCTCTGGCTATGGAAAACCTGGAAGCCTATGGAGCAGGAGCAGCAGAGCTTCCCAACATCGTGGTAAAGGCGGCCTGGTCCGGCTATGCATCCTTGGGCGGAGCCGGCGGAACCTTTGGCCTGTGCGTTCTGATGTGCTTTTTGGCTAAGAGCCAGCGCTATAAAACTCTTGGAAAGCTGGCGTTACCGGCCGGATTCTGCGGAATCAACGAACCCGTAACCTTCGGCGTTCCCATGGTATTAAATACCATTATGCTGATTCCCATGGTATTTACTCCCATTATTACCTTTGTCCTGTCCTACGCCATGACCAGTATTGGAGTGATTCCCATTATGAACGGCACGGAAATTCCCCTGGGTACGCCCATTATTCTGTCCGGTATGCTCTGCGGCGGCTGGAAGCTGGCAGTTTGGCAGATTGTCCTGGTATTAATCCAGATAGCCTGCTACTTCCCATTCTTCCGTATCCTGGACAATCAGGCATTAAAGGACGAGAGTGCACAATAATATCGGTTCTCCGGAACCGTGAGAAAGAAGAAAAGAGGTAGCTCCAATGGAAAAAAGACCGAATATTGTATTGTTTGTGGCGGATCAGATGCGGTGCGATACCTTGGCCCATATGGGAAATCCGGCCTCCAAAACACCTAATCTGGACAGTATTTTGGAGGATGGAGTTTCCTTTGAACACGCCTACTGCCAAAACCCGGTATGCGTCCCCTCCCGGTGCTGCTTTTTAAGCGGAAGATACCCTCACACGACAGGTCATAGAACCATGCACTTTTTGCAGGAGGAAGGGGAGCCAAATATTCTTCGGGTAATGAAAGAAAACGGTTATGAGGTTATTTGGATCGGCAGAAATGACATCATTCCGGCGGATCGGGCGAAAACGGAATACTGCGACGAGTATTACTCCGGCCAGGATTTTGAAAATCACCGGGATGAAGCAGGGCTTAAATTCTCCCCCGGGAAAAAGGCCACGGCCCAGATGCCGGAATTTATGAAAAAGGACAATTACTATTCCTTTTATCAGGGAAAGCTGGACGCGGAGGAAGCCAAAGAAACCTTTGACTGGAATTGCGTAAAAAGCGCCCTGGATTATTTGGACAGGAAGCAGAATGACAAAGAGGGAAAACCGTTCTTCTTATATGTTACCCTCAGCTTCCCTCACCCGCCCTACGGCTGTGAGGATCCATGGTACAGCAGTATCGACAGGAGCGCCCTAAAGCCCAGAAGAAAAAACGTGGAGGAACTGTCCGGGAAACCCTCTATGCTGCATGGAATCCGTTCCCGCCAGAACCTTCAGAACTGGACGGAAGACCAGTACAATGAGCTGCGGGCAGTTTACCTGGGAATGGTGGAGCGGTTCGACTATCAGTTCGGCCTTGTGAAAGAAAAACTGAAATCCTGCGGGTTTTATGATGATACCAGTATTTTTGTCTTCAGCGACCACGGGGATTATACCGGGGATTACGGAATTACGGAGAAAGTTCAAAACTGCTTTGAAGATCCGGTGTGCAATGTCCCCCTTTTAATTAAACCGGCTTCCTGGATTCCGGTAAAGCCGGGAAAGAGCGCAGTACTGGCGGAACTGGCGGATCTCCCTGCCACCTGGGCGGCGATGGCTGGAATCACACTGGAGTATACCCAGTTTGGAAAGCCGCTTTTGGAAGCTATCGGCGGCGCAGAGGTACATAAAGACGCTGTATTCTGCGAAGGCGGAAGGATCCATGGCGAGGTTCAGGCCATGGAAGGGGGCCACGGCCCTAAATCTCCCTATTGGCCCAGACTGGAAACTCAGTGCTCAGAAGGACCGGAGCATACGAAAGCCACAATGATCCGCATGGGAGATTATAAGTACATTATGCGGCTTTATGAGCAGGACGAGTTTTACGATTTGAAGGAAGATCCGGAAGAACTGGAGAACCGGATCCATATGGCCCGGTATCAGGATCAGATTGCAAAAATGAGAATGAGACTGCTGCAGTTTTATATGGAAACGGCGGATACAGTTCCCAATCGGAGAGACTTGCGGTAGGAAAGGGCAAAAGCAGAAAGGGGATTAAGTGATGGAAGAAAAGCCCATGGAAATCATTATTATGGAATTGGTGGTAAATGGCGGAACAGCCCGGAGTCAGGCTATAGAGGCCATTAGAACGGCCCGGATAGGAGACTTTGAAAAAGCGGATCAGCTTCTTCACGATTGTGACGAAACCCTTCAGGCCGCCCATCAGATACAGACGGATTTGATCCAGAAAGAGGCGGCCGGACAGCATATGGAGGTACAGCTCCTGATGGTTCACGCCCAGGATCATTTAATGAACGCTATGACCGTCCGGGATTTAGCTGGAGAAATCATAGAAAATATGCGCAAGCAGGCGCAGGAAAAAGAATAGCAGGAGGAATTACTATGAGAAATATTGTGTTAGTTTGTGCTGCAGGAATGTCCACCAGTCTTTTGGTAAACAAAATGCGGGAAGCGGCCGCTGCAGAACAGTACGACTGTGAAATCAACGCTTACGCCGTAGCCAATATAGCAGAAAAAGGACCGGCTGCGGACATCATTTTATTAGGGCCCCAGGTTCGGTTCCAATTAGATAATATCAAAAAGCAGTTCCCCGACAAACCGGTACAGACCATTGATATGATGGACTACGGCACTATGAACGGAAAAAATGTAATTGCGGCAGTAAAGAAGGCTTTAGGGGATTAAATAAAACGTAAAACAGAGGCAGCGGCTTTTCACGAGCCACTGCCTCACACTTTTGTGTTTACCCATTTATTTTCTTTAAAATACTTCTGGCTGCGCTGATGCCGTTGGCAGATGCCTGCTGGAGTCCGCGGGTGACGGAGGCTCCGTCGCCAATAGCCCGAAGTCCTGCAATGCTGGTTTCAAAGTCGCGGTTTACCACCACTTTATTGGAATAGAATTTTACTTCCACGCCGTAAAGGAGGGTTTCGTCGCTGGCAATTCCGGGAGTAACTTTGTCCAGAGCCAGCAGCATTTCCTTAATGTCCACCATAATGCGGTGGGGAAATACCAGGGAAAGATCGCCGGGAACCGCATCCTTTAAAGTAGGAATCAGGTTGTTGCGGCAGAGGCGTTCTTCTGTGGTACGGCGTCCCCGCTGGAAGTCTCCAAAAGTCTGAACCAGTATTTTTCCGTCGCAAAGCATATTGCTGAGCTGGGCGATGTGCTTGCCGTATTCAATAGGAGTCTTAAAGGGTTTGGTAAAGTTTTTAGAAACCAGGAGAGCAAAATTGGTATTGTGCGTTTTGTACTCCTTGGATTTGTAGGCGTGGCCGTTTACTACAGCCAAACCGTTTTCGTAATATTCCGTAGCCACTTCTCCGGAGGGGTTTGTACAGAAGGTACGTACTTTATCGTCGAAAGTGGGAGTATAGTAAACCAGTTTAGCTTCGTACAGGTTTTTGTTTAAAAATTCCATCACCTCGTCCCGGACTTCCACACGGACTCCAATGTCTACGGTTCCCACCTGGGTTTCAATGCCGTGGCTGCCGCAGAGATGGCTGAACCAATCGGAGCCCTCCCGGCCAATAGCTGCCACAATTTCTTTGGCATAGTAGGTTTCCCCTTTGTCGGTTACCACTCCGTATGCCTGACCGTTTTCAATAAGAATATCCTGAACCATGGTCAGAAATTCCATATGGATCCCATGCTCCAGAAGGTGATTCTGAAGGCGGGTGTAGATCTTATATCCTTCCTCCGTTCCCAGATGGCGGATAGGACATTCAATAAGCTTTAAATTGGCACGTATGGCTTTTCTGCGGATTTCTTCGATTTCTTTCTGCTTGTCAATGCCGTAAACATTGGTATCCGCTCCGAATTGAAGATAAATATTGTCAGACTCCCGAATGAGATTAAGGGCTTCTTCATATCCTAAAATATCCGGGAGAGTGCCGCCTACATCGGGGGAGAGGGAAAGCTTTCCATCAGAAAAAGCTCCGGCGCCAGCAAAGCCTGTAGTAATGGAACAGGGCTTGCAGCCTACGCAGACCTTTGTTTTCCGCTTAGGGCATACCCGGTTTTCAATAGGACGGCCCTTTTCAATCATCAGGATCTGCATATCCGGATTTTGCCGGATCAGCTCGTAAGCACAAAAAATGCCGGAAGGTCCTGCGCCGATAATAATAACGTCGAAATTTGTCTGGTTCATAATTTTGTTTCACTCCTGTCTTTATAAAATCATTTATCCGGAAACGTACCGGCAAGGGAGCTTATAGTCAACTATTACGGTAGCTGGTAGACACGTTCAACCAATTATGAACTTATATAAGCGGAGAAAAACCAGTTTTCTCCGCTCCTAATTGTAACACATAATTCTGATTTTGGGAATAAAAAAGCTGCAGTCTAAGATTGTGCTAAGATTGTGAAACGGATTATTTTACAGTATAATAAATGAAACCAAGTACGAAGCGAAGTACGATATAGTTAGAAACAATATGGACTGAAAGGAGGCGTATTATGGGTGATTTAATCCCTTATGATGAGCAGTTCAAGAAAATCGTTGGTATTATTGAGGCGGCAAAGGAACGGGCCTATCGCAAGGTCAACGAAGAACTGATTTTGATGTATCGTGATATTGGAGAATACGTCAGCAGACAATCCCAAAATGCAGAATACGGCGATGCCTTTGTGCAGAAGCTGGCCGATTTCTTTGCAGCGAATTACCCTGCTCTAAAAGGTTTTAACCGTCGCGGACTTTATAGAATGAAACAGTTTTATGAACTTTATAAGGGGAATGAAAAAGTGTCGCCACTGGTGACACAATTGAGCTGGACGAACCATCTCAAGATTATGTCTGCGTGTAAGAGCATGGATGAACGCATTTTTTATATGAATATGTGTATCAAAGAGCATCTCTCCAAAAGAGAATTGGAAAGACAGATTGACAGCGGATATTATGAAAGATATATGTTATCACAAAAGCCGCTGACGCCAGCCATTGATGAATCCAAAAGGGCAACAGGAAATGTTTTCCTTGATAATTATGTGCTTGACTTTCTGGATGTGCCGGAAACCGTTTCTGAGAGGGATTTACAGAAGTCTATTATACGGAACCTAAAGGATTTTATTCTTGAAATTGGTAAGGACTTCACATTCGTTGGGGAGGAATACCGTGTGCAGGTCGGAAACCATGATTATTATATTGATTTGCTATTCTATCACAGAGGACTTTCCTGCCTTGTGGCATTTGAATTAAAAATCGGAGAATTTAAGCCGGAGTATGTTGGCAAGATAGCTCTCTATTTGGAAGCACTTGATCGTGAGATAAAAAAGGAAAACGAAAATCCGAGCGTGGGCGTTATCCTCTGTGCAAGCAAGGATGACGAGGTTGTAGAATTTGCTCTCAGCCGCAGTTTGTCTCCGACAATGGTTTCCGAATATAATCTGAAGCTGATTGATAAGAAGCTGCTGCAGAAGAAGTTGAAGGAATATATCGAATTGGCAGAGACAACTTCCGACGGAGAGTAAATCCTGTACAACATTAGTGAAAAAGGCGATAGGGATCCCTTGGCGCTAAGCTTTCAGCGTAGACTTAGACTGCCGGAACTGATGCCGGCAAACGCTTAAAGGCTTGGCCAGCAGAGGGTACAGGACGGCGGCAATTACCAGGCCGCTGACACCCTGTATCAGATTCGCCGGAACACTGGCGGCTGCGGCTGCCGCACCATAAATAGGAGTTTCACAGAGAAAATATCCTCCTGCCACAAAAAGAATGTCAATGAGTCCCCCTGCCATTACAGAAGGCCAGAAAGACTTTGTTTTGCCTGCGGCGAAAAGAGAGACGCGGGAAGTAAAAAAGGCGACGGCTCCCTTGATGATAAAGGTAATAGGCACGTAAAGAAAATATCCGCCTAACAGATCCGCCAGACAGGATCCAATGCCGGCAGCCAGAAAACCCCAGCCAGGAGAGAGGAACAAGCCGCAAAGGATCACAATGGCATCGCCGGGATGGACATAGCCTCCCGTACCAGGTGTGGGAATACGGACCGCCATGGTGGCGGCGCAGGCCAAAGCGGCAAAAAGAGAGGCAGTTACCAGTTTTTTTATGGATTGTGTTTTCATTGTCAAAGACTTCCTTTCCAAAAGGGTATCAGAATTTCAGCGTACACTGATGCTGGCTTTTACTATACGCCACAACTGGACTGATTAAAATATCCAGTTTAATTAAAAACAACCAGTCCAGATTGAAAGGAGAAAGAAGCGGCTCAAAGGGGAGTGAAAAATCCGGTATACAAAATCGGGAAAGTGGGTTATACTGATTTTGATGAATATTGAGAAAAACGGCAGCGTTAGATTCCCTTTGGTGAATCTAGCGCTTTTGTGGCGTGTTGAAAACACTGGAAAACGGACGAAGGGAGGCCGGAACAATGTATATCATTGCAGGACTGGGAAATCCCGGCAGACAGTATGAAAAAACCAGACACAATGCTGGCTTTATGGCGCTGGACGCTCTGGCGGATCAACTGGGGATTGCTGTGGAGGAGAAAAAGCATAAAGGGCTTTGCGGACGGGGCGTAATAGGAGGAGAAAAGGTTCTTCTGCTGAAACCTCAGACGTTTATGAATTTAAGCGGAGAAAGCATTCGGGCGGCTGCGGATTTCTACAAGGTGGATCCGGAGCATATTATGGTAATATATGACGACATTAGTTTGGAGCCGGGGCAGCTCCGCCTGCGGAAAAAGGGCAGCGCCGGCGGCCATAATGGGATTAAAAGCATTATTGCCTGCCTGGGGACACAGGAGTTTCCCAGAATCAAAGTAGGAGTTGGAGCGAAACCGGATCGGATGGATCTGGCGGACTATGTACTGGGGCATTTTTCCCAAATCGAGGAACGGATTATGGAAGACGCAGCCAAAGAGGCGGGACAGGCGGCCCAATCCATCATTATGGACGGCATGGAATCAGCGATGAACCGTTATAACGCAAAAAAATCTCAGGAGTGAGTATGAAAAATCCTTTAGCAGAACTAAAAGAATACGAAGACTTGCAGGAAGCCCTGAAAAAAGGCCGGGGCCCTGTGCAGGTGACAGGCTGTATGGATTCTCAGAAGGTCCAGCTTATGCATGAGCTGGGAAAAGACTGGAAATGGAAATTAGTAGTCACCTATGATGAAACCAGAGCCAAAGAAATTTGCGACGATTTCAAGAATTTTACCAGAAACGTGTGGTTTTACCCTGCAAAAGATCTGCTGTTTTACAGTGCGGATATTCACGGAAACCTGATGACCCGGCAGAGAATCGGCGTACTGCGCCGCCTTCTGGAAGAAACAGAAGGGGTGGTAGTGGTGACTATAGACGGGCTGATGGATCACCTGATGTCCCTGGAAAGTCTGGCAGGACAGGTTCTCACCGTAAAAACCGGGGAAACCATTGACCTGGCGGAATGGAGAAGGCATCTGGTTTCCCTTGGATACGAAAATATGGCCCAGGTAGACGGAATGGGCCAGTTCTCTATCCGGGGAGGCATTATTGACGTGTTTCCGCTGACGGAAGAAACCCCTGTGCGGATAGAACTGTGGGATGATGAGATCGATTCCATCCGGACCTTTGATCTGGAAAGCCAGCGTTCTATTGAACAATTGGAGGAAATTTTCATTTACCCGGCAATAGAAACTGTCGTCAGCCCTAAAGATTTGGCGGAAGGGATTGAGCGCCTGCGAAAAGAAGGGGCGGCCTACGAAAAAGCCCTGAGAGGACAGAGAAAAATCGAGGAAGCCAGCCGTATCCGGGGAATCATTGAAGAGCTTACGGAAAGCCTGAAAGAAGGGTTCCGCCTTCAGGGGCTGGACGCCTATATTAAATATTTCTGCCCCAAAACAGTTTCTTTTCTGGATTACTTTTTAGAAGAGCAGGGGCTGATTTACTTGGACGAACCTTTGCGTCTGAAGGAAAAAGGGGAAACCATAGAAACGGAATTTCGGGAAAGCATGGTTCAGAGACTGGAAAAGGGCTACCTGCTTCCCGGCCAGACAGAGCTTTTGTATCCGGTGAAGGAAATCCTGGCCCGAAGCCAGACCAAAGAAACCGTATATCTGACAGGGTTGGATCAGAACCTTTCCGGAATGACGGTTCATGATAAATTCGGCTTTATGGTAAAGAATGTAAATTCTTATCAGAATAGCTTTGAAATGCTGATAAAGGATCTGACCCGCTGGAAAAAGGACGGTTACAGGGTTATTCTGCTTTCGGCGTCCCGAACCAGAGCCAGCCGTCTGGCTAAGGATCTGAGGGAATACGATCTCCGGGCTTACTGCCCGGACGAAGACCGGACAGAGGAGGTCTTAGAAGGAGCAAAGGAGGGGCAGAGGCAGGAAGCGGAAGTCCGCCCGGGCGAAATCCTGGTGGTTTACGGAAATCTTCACAGAGGGTTTGAGTATCCTCTTTTAAAATTTGTGGTAATCACCGAGGGCGATATGTTCGGGGTGGAAAAGAAGCGGAAGAAACGCAGGAAAACCGTTTATGAAGGAAAGAAGATTCAGAGCTTTTCCGAATTGTCCGTAGGGGATTACGTTGTCCATGAGGACCACGGCGTGGGAATTTACCGGGGAATTGAAAAAATCGAGCAGGATCACGTGGTAAAGGACTACATGAAGATTGAGTACGGGGACGGAGGCAATTTGTATCTGCCGGCTACCCGCCTGGAAGGGATTCAGAAATACGCCGGGGCAGAGGCAAAGAAACCCAAGCTTAATAAGCTGGGAGGCGGAGAATGGGCGAAAACCAAAACGAGGGTAAAGGGAGCGGTACAGCAGATAGCGAAAGAGCTGGTGCAGCTTTACGCGGTGCGCCAGTCAGAGTCGGGCTTCCAGTGCGGCCCCGATACAGTGTGGCAGAAGGAGTTTGAAGAGCTTTTCCCCTATGAAGAAACCGACGATCAGATGGATGCCATTGAAGCCACAAAAGCGGATATGGAAAGCCGGAAAATCATGGATCGGCTTATCTGCGGAGATGTGGGCTTTGGAAAAACGGAAATTGCATTGAGGGCTGCTTTTAAAGCGGTTCAGGAAAGCAAGCAGGTGGTGTATCTGGTTCCCACTACCATTTTGGCCCAGCAGCATTACAATACCTTTGTCCAGAGAATGAAGGATTTCCCGGTGCGGGTGGATATGATGTCCCGGTTCCGGACGCCGGCCCAACAGAAAAAGACTTTGGAAGACTTAAAAAAAGGATTGGTAGACGTTCTTATCGGAACCCATAGAGTGCTGTCCGCCGACGTGGTTTTTAAAGATTTGGGACTTCTGATTATTGATGAAGAGCAGCGCTTCGGCGTGACCCATAAAGAAAAAATCAAACAATTAAAGAAAAATGTAGACGTTCTGACTCTTACGGCGACTCCCATTCCCCGAACCCTTCACATGAGCCTTGCGGGAATCCGGGATATGAGCGTTTTGGAAGAGCCGCCGGTAGACCGTATGCCGATTCAGACGTATGTAATGGAATACAACGAAGAGATGGTTCGGGAAGCCATACACCGGGAGCTTTCCAGAGGCGGCCAGGTTTACTATGTGTACAACCGGGTCAATGATATTGTAGAGGTGGCCAACCGCATTGCAGCTTTGGTGCCGGAAGCTTCTGTGGTATTTGCTCACGGCCAGATGAAGGAGCACGAGCTGGAGAGGATTATGCTGGATTTCGTCAACGGCGACATTGACGTATTGGTATCCACCACGATTATTGAAACCGGTCTGGATATTCCCAATGCCAACACCATGATTGTCCATGACGCCGACCACATGGGCCTTTCCCAGCTTTACCAGCTTAGAGGACGGGTGGGGCGTTCCAACCGGACGGCCTATGCTTTTTTCATGTATAAGCGGGATAAAATGCTGAAAGAGGAAGCTGAAAAAAGGCTTCAGGCCATTCGTGAGTTTACGGAGCTGGGATCCGGCATTAAAATCGCCATGCGGGATCTGGAAATCAGGGGAGCCGGAAACGTACTGGGATCTGAACAGCACGGCCATATGGAGGCAGTGGGTTATGATCTTTACTGCAAGCTGCTGAACCAGGCGGTACGGACCATCCGGGGACTGGAAACGGAGGAAGACGCCTACGAGACAGTGGTAGACTGCGATATTAACGCCTACATTCCTGCCTCTTATATTAAAAATGAATATCAGAAGCTGGATGTTTATAAAAGAATCTCTGCAATCGAAAATGAAGATGAGTACATGGATATGCAGGATGAACTGATGGATCGGTTTGGAGAGATTCCCAGATCTGTGGAAAATCTTCTCAGAGTTGCCGCTTTAAAAGGTATCGCCCACAGCGCCTATGTCACAGAAGTATCCATTAACCGTCAGGAAGTCCGGATAACCATGTTCCCTAAGGCGAAGCTGAAAGGGGAAGGGATTCCGCCGCTTGTAGAAGCCAATAAAGGAAAGCTTAAATTTCATATGGGTGACGAGCCGTATTTTCTGTACCAGGAAACCAATAAGAAAAATCAAGACAGCGGCGCTATGATGGAAAAGGCCAAGGAAATCCTTATGGAACTTCAAAAGCTCAGCATGAACCCCTCTTGTCATTCCGGCTGAAAAGTCCTATAATGGTTATATGGCAATATATGGAAATGCCTGTTTTGCAGTTTAAAGCGAGCCTTACCATAGAATAGATGAGTTCCGGCCGCAAGAGAAATCGTCTTTTTGTGTTACACAGGAAAGCCATCGGCAGCTTCTGATAGAGAAAATCAGGGCGAAAGTTTATCCGGTATAGGTGGATGATATGAAAAAACAGTATGAATTTATAGAAGCCATAAATCGACGCATCAAAAATATGGAGGACGGAGAAGTGGCCGCCCTGTTTTTGGTGTCCGTAGAAACCGGAGACGGATGGGAATTGGAAAAAGGCGGCACACCCAACGCCTCCCAGGTCAAAAAAACACTGTCCCGGTTTTTCCGGGAAACGGATATAATCGCTCACCTGAAGAATGATCAGTTTATTGTTTTTCTTCAGGGGAAAATAACGGAGGAAGTGGTCCGCGGAAAAGCCAATATGCTGTGCGACGCTTTAAAATTTGCAGAAGAGGAGTTCTCCAATGTTAAACTGACAGATCGGATTGGTATCTATTTTTTCAAGGATTCTTCGGAAACATTTTTCACCATTTTAGAGAAGGCTTCGTATGCGGCTGAACTGGCGCGGATGGATGCGTCAGAAAGATATTATTTGCAATGGGATCCAAAAATAGAACAGCTCCACTTTTGGGGAACGGCTGGCGGAAACTCCGTTCAAAGTCTGGAGTCATGTACAGAAGATAATGTCCGCGTTTTGGAAGTGGGAACGGAAATAAAACCCCTTTATTCCGGTCCGGAGCACAGTGTGCCGTGCCAAGTTTATCCGGCGGATCAGGAAGCTTATGATATAGCCGTAAAAGAAGCGGTTCAAAAAGGAGAGGCAGAATGCAGGTGCCGTGTTTCAGAAGAGGGCTCAAAGTGGGTTCCGTGCCGGTTCCGGCTTCTGCGCCTCACTCCGGAAAATACAGAGCCGCCTATCGTTTTGGAACTGATGCGGAATCCCTTTGAACTGAAACGGCAGCATTACCGGGAAGGGCTGTATAAGGAATGGCTGAGATTTGTGCTGAAGCATTCTGATTTCCTGCTTTGGGACGTAGATATTCAAAGCAGGCAGTTCCGAATGTTCTTTTTTGAGGGGCAAAATTCACAGCCTTTTATTTCTTATGATAATTTTCCGGAATCCCTTATAAAAAACGGACGGGTACATGAAGATTCGGCCAATGACTTCCGGAAATTTGCTAAGGATATGCTGGAAGGGAACCCTGGGGACAGCGCAAACTTTATTTTGCGTCACAGGAAGACCAAGACCTATGGCTGGTGCTCTATGGCGTATAAAATGATATTTGATGAGAAGGGGCGGCCGTTCCGCGCTTTGGGGATTAAAGAAAGCTTGTCTGAGTTTTCAGAGGGACAGGCTGCCGCCGCTCACAGGAGCACGATACCGGAGAGTATCTATTCTCACCTGTATTGTTATCTTCAGGCAAATTTAACGACGGATACTGTAGAGAAGCTGCAGGTAGAAGGAATCGAGAAATCCAGGCAGGAGGAGTATCAGTGCTATACGGATCTTTTGAGAAGCAGAGTGAGCAGCTTTTTTTCTCATGAGGAAAAGCCTGAATCATCCGGCATTCAGTGGAGGTTTGGAAGAAAGCGGCTGCTCTCTGCTTTCGGACAGGGACAGAGATGGGTTGTGGAAAGAGTCCGGTATGTAGATACCCAGGGCCGAATCCGACACGGCCTGTCAGGCGCTAATTTGAGTAAAGATGAAAGTACAGGGGATATTGTGATGTATGCGTATCTTTGCTCAATTGATGAAAAATGGAATCTGGAAACAGGGCTGCCCTTTTCCGTTTTAAAAGAAGCGGAAACGGAATTGTGGGAAAAAGAATCCGTCCGGACTGCAGTCAGACATATGATGGGAAGAACCGTCCGGTTTGCCTGCGCTGTCGCTATGATCCGCACAGAAGGCCTGAAAGGACTTTTTACAGGGCAAAGGAAAAAGACGGAGAGAACAAATTTAGGAGCTGCTTTCAGCGTTTTTTTGGGAAGCGAGTGTATTGCCTGCTGGCAGACTGAGGACAGCATTTTAGCGGTTCTTCCCGGTAACCATAACCGCATGGGCCTTTTGAGGAAAATGCAGAGTGTGTTGTCCTCCGTAAGACTTTCCCTGAAAGGAGTACCGGAAATCGGACATCTGCGCTTTATTGCAGCAATCATTTGTACGGATGGAACCTCAGGAAATTACGATCAGATACTGGAATCGGCCGGACTGCTTTGCCAGCTCCACAGTACGGATGCCACAGACACGGTGGTTTTTCCGGAAGGAGACAAGATTCCGGTCTGGAACAGTATGAAACTGAGCGAGATTAAGCCGGACGAATTTTTGGTAGAGCAGGAGAAAGCACAGAACGACTTGACGGAAGAAGAAAAGGACGAGGCCCTGGAATGCATGAGCATTTTGCTGAAGCTGGGTTCTTCCGGAAATGCTGTGGAGCAGGTCCTGGAAAGACTGGGAACATTTTATGGAGCAGAGAGGGCGTACATCCTGGGATTCACCAAAAGAGACAAAAGCGCGGCTATCCTCCATGAGTGGTGCGCAGAGGGAAAACTTGATCTCAGCAATGCCGTTTACGGAAAACATCTTCACGATTTCCCGGTTTTTACGCGCTGCATTGCAAGTATAGAACCAGTTTTCTTATCTAAGAAAATAGAGAAAAAAGACAGTGAGAAGGAGACTGATGGGGAAGAGCGGTGGAAATACTTTATTTTCCCCATGAAAGAAAAACCAGATCTGAATCAATTTTTCTGTATGGAAAATCCGGTAAAGGGGAAACAGAGAGTTGGCCTTATAAAAAAAATGCTGGATTTTTTGGACGATTGGGATATGCCGGACAGCGGTGGAAAAGGATTGTCGAAAAAAGACATGGATCCATATTTCATGTTTCCGGGCCTTCGCTCTTATATGGATACAATATATTCGCTGGATTCCAGTATGTACAGCGCTATGGGAGCTTTAGCCGTGGACATTGCCAGACAGCCCATGCCCGGCGAGCCGCTGGATGAGGACTATGTCAGCCGCTTTGAGCTGCGCACATCTGAGATATTAACAGATATTTTTGGAAAGAATCTGCTTTTCCACACCCAGAGGGCGGAGTTTGTTGTACTATGCGCTGACACTACGTATGAAGCTTTTGTGTCCCGGTGTTCCAGAGTGCGTGAATTGTTGGAAAAGCAGTTTGCCGGATTGTCCCGTATGGGATATACATGGTCAGACGGCGTATTTAACGCCAGGGATTTGGTAGATAAAGCCAGAAACCTGATGTACTGCGGAGGTACTTATGAAAGCGGGGCATCAGAATGGTCATTAATAAAAAAAGATAAGCTGTCTCTGCGCTCCTGGGAGGCAAAGGAACGGCAGCCAATAGGGAAATTCACCATTTATCTGCAGCCTAAGATCGATATGCGTACAGGAGCCCTTGCAGGCGCCGAGGCCCTGGTAAGAGTAATGGACTCGGACGGCGATCTGCTTCCTCACGGGAAGATTATTGACTCAATGGAAAGGGAAGGAACCATTCAGGAGCTGGACTATTTCGTCTTTGACAGGGCGCTGTCCGTGCTGAGCCAGTGGGAGAAGAAGGATTACAAGATATTCCCCATTTCGACGAATTTTTCGCGGAAGACTCTTTTGAATCCCACAGCGCTGGCCTCTCTTTTGGCCATCCTGAGCCGGTATCCGGAGGTGCCTCTTGATAAAGTAGAAATGGAGATTACGGAAACGGGAGGAGACTTTGAGAGCAATACCTTTTCCGATCTCATTGACAATTTCCAGGAGTATGGATTTCAGTTTTCTCTGGATGATTTTGGTTCCCGGTATTCCAATATGTCCATGCTGTCGGATATTCACTTTCATACCGTAAAGCTGGACAGAAGCATGGTTCGCGGAGTTGTGGGGAACCAGATCAGCCAGATGATGATAAAGAATATTGTAAAAATTTGCCAGAGCACAGGAATGGTTTGCGTTGCCGAGGGGGTAGAAACTCTGGAACAGGCGGAGGCCCTTTTGGATACGGGCTGCATTTACGCCCAGGGATATTACTATGGGCGGCCGATGCCTGTGCAGGAATTTGAGAATATGTATCTGAAGAAGACAGGCTTAGGGAAATAGCCTGATTTGTACAAAAGTAAGGAACAGGGAGGTTGCATTATGGCGCAGACAAATCGATCAAAGAAGGATGAGAACGGATGTATACATAAAAATGCGGTTCCCGTAGTGGGAATCGGCGCATCGGCCGGCGGATTGGAGGCCCTTCAGCAGTTTTTTTACCATATGTCAGCCAACAGCGGCCTGGGGTTTGTCGTTATCCAGCATCTTTCTCCGGATTATAAGAGCCTGATGGCGGATATTTTGGGAAAGTATACCCCTATGGCGGTTATCCAGGCGGAAAATGAAATGGAGGTGGAACCTAACCGGGTTTACGTAATTCCGCCTAAGTGCAATATTTCATTCCGGGGAGGACGCCTGTATTTAAGCGAATACGATCATGGGGCCCTGAACCATCCCATTGATATTTTCTTTGCGTCTTTAGCGGAGGAAAAGAAGGAATCTTCCGTGGCTATCGTCCTGTCAGGGACGGGATCCGACGGAACCAATGGAATTAAAGCGGTTAAGGAAAGGGGCGGCCTGGTAATTGTCCAGGAACCGGAGAGCGCCAAATTTGACGGTATGCCCCGCAGCGCTATCGCAACAAACCTGGTGGACTATGTGCTTCCGCCCAGCGAAATTGCGGATGAGCTGATTCATTTCTTCCAGCATCATGTAAGCCTGGAACCGGAGGAGGAAGGCTTTTTCTCCGATGAGGAAAGCTTTTCCCATATTTACGCTATTATGAAAAAAGAGAGAGGAATCGACTTTACATACTATAAGAGGACGACTCTTTTCAGGCGAATCGAGCGCCGGATGATGGTAACTCACAGCAGCAGTCTGGCGGAATATGCAAAGTATCTGGAAAATAACCAGGATGAAATTGATGTGCTGGTAAAGGAAATCTTGATTGGAGTTACCAACTTTTTCCGGGATCCCGCTTTCTTTGAAAAGTTAAAAACCCGGGCTATTTACCCGATTGTCCAGGGGACCCAGGAAAATGATGCTATCCGTGTATGGAGCGCCGGCTGCTCTACCGGTGAGGAGGCGTATTCCCTGGCGATTCTTTTCCGGGAAGTCATGGAGGAGCTGGGAATCAGGCGGGACGTAAAGATTTTCGCAACGGATATTGATGTTAAGGCTATTGAACAGGCAGGCAGAGGAGTCTTTTCAGACAGTATTATTGATGATGTTACTACAGAGCGTTTGGCAAAGTATTTTACAAAGCGCGGCGATCAATACCATATCAGCAAGGACATCCGGAGGATGATTGTCTTTGCGCCTCATAATATGCTTTCGGATCCGCCTTTTGGTAAATTGGATCTGATTAGCTGCCGTAATGTTATGATTTATTTCCAGCCGATCCTCCAAAGAGGCCTCTTTGCCATCTTCCATTCAGCGCTGAAAAGCGGCGGGTACCTGTTTTTAGGAAAAAGCGAAACGGCCAATGAGTATGCCAATGTTTTCAAACTGGCCTGCAGTGCGGAAAAGATTTATATTCATGATGGATCCGGCCACAGCGAAAATCTTACTACGCCGACTTTTAATATTCCCAATATTCAGACTGTGATCCCCAAAGCAACCGGCGTGGCGGGACGGGATCTTCCGGATTCCGGTATGGAAACGGTATACACCCAGTTTTTGGAGAAATATATGCCGGCATCCATTGTTCTTAACGGCGCTAACGACGTGATCCACTTTTTCGGCAACTATTTGGACTATGTTTCCATTGCGCCTGGGAAGGCATCCTTTAATTTGTTCCACATTATTCATAAGGATCTGAGTCTGGCGGCTTCCACGGCCCTCAGCCGGTGCCGGTCAGAGCATACGTCTGTTACGTATGCCGGTATTGTGGTAAATACAATGGCGGGAAGGAAGCTCATCGATTTAAGCGTCAGTCCCATTCTTCTGCCAGGTGGGAAGGATAGCGGTCTTACGGCTATGCTTTTCCTGGATAGTACTGAAAAATCCGTGGAACCTGACGGCATAACAGAGAAGTACGATATTGACCGGACGGCAGCCCGCCGTATTGTGGATTTGGAACAGGAGCTTCAGGAGTCTCAGAACGATTTGACAAAGACCATTGCGGAACTGGAAACGGTTAATGAAGAGCTTCAAGCGGCTAATGAAGAGCTTTTGACAGCCAATGAAGAATTACAAAGCTCTAATGAAGAGCTTCAGTCCGTCAACGAAGAACTGTATACAGTGAATACGGAATTTCAGCAAAAAGTAGACGAGCTGATGACTATGACAAACGACTTGTCCAACTTCCTCTCTTCTACAATGATTGGTATTCTCTTTGTAGACGGCAATCTGAATATCCGGAAATTTACGGAATACATCGGGCGGGAGTTCCAATTGATGGATCAGGACGTAGGCCGTTCCATCCAGATATTTGCTCACAGCTTCCCTTATGAAAAAATTGTGGAAGACGCGGAAAACGTACTGAAAAATCTGACTCCCATTGACAGAGAGGTAGTTGCCACAAACGGACAATTCTATACATTAAGAATTGCCCCCTACAGGACGACGGAAAACAGCATCAAGGGTCTGGTAATTACCATTATTGACAGTTTGGGAACAAAGTGTACAAGAACAGCCCTGGAGGAAAAGACCGAAGAGAATAAAAACGAAGAAATAGACAAAAAAACAGAGAATTGATTTTTATGGGGCGGACAGCTTTTAGGCGGTCCGCCCTTGTAAACTATTGAGAGAAGAAAGTCAGGAAATTCCGGGACTTTGGGCCGGCTGCTCCGCCGCTTCCAAACGTCCCAAATCCTTTAAGACAGCCCACATAATAACGGCGCTGAGAACTAAGGAGCACAGGTCAGACATAGGCTGGGCGGCCTGAATCCCTAAAAGCCCCCAGGCGTGGGAGGCAATGACCAAAATGGGAATTAAAAAGAATCCCTGTCTGGACATAGAGAGAATGGAGGCTCGGAAGCCGTAGCCGATGGATTGGGTGCACATATTGCTCATAGTCAGAAAGCCGTTTAAAGGCATAGTACAGATCTGAAATCTGAGGGCCAGAGTGCCGATGGCGATAACCTCCAGATCTTCCTTTCGGAACAGTTCGATAACGTGGCCGGAAAAGAGAAAAATAACAGCGCTGAGAGCCAGGAGGAAAACCGAACTGATTTTGACGCAGAACCAGAAGGCCTTTTTAACACGGCTGTACTTTTGGGCCCCGAAGGAGAAGGCGCATACGGGCTGGAACCCCTGGCCAAAGCCTACTACCACAGAATTTAAAAGCATTGTGCATTTGCTGACAATAGCCATGGCGGCGATAGCGGCGTCGCCGTAGGGACGGGCGGTTACATTAAGGACAATGCTGGCCAGAGAGGCCATTCCCTGACGTCCCAGGGAGGGGAATCCCCCGGCAATAACGGTTTTGTAGATAGACCATCTGGGAGCAAAATTGCGGAGGCGAATAGAAACGCAGTCCTTTCTGAGATTGCACTGAGCCAAAAGGATACAGAAGCTGATAAACTGAGAAAGGCCCGTGGCAATGGCGGCTCCGGCCGTTCCCAGATTGAGGCCGAAAATAAAAATCGGATCCAGAACCATATTCAGTACGCCGCCGGAAGCAATTCCCAGCATGGCGTAGACGGCCAGCCCCTGAAGACGCAGAAGGTTGTTCATAATAAAAGAACACATCATAAAGGGAGTGGCTAAAAAAATATAGCGGGCGTAATCCACAGCGTAGGGTTTAATGGTTTCAGTAGAACCCAGAAGCATGACAATGGAGTCAATGTGGGTAATTCCGATTACGCTAATCAGAGCCCCTACAATTAAACCGGTGAAAAAACCGGTGGATGCGATCTCTTCCCCTAATTTTTGGTCGCCTGCCCCGAAGCAGCGGGCCATGTAGTTACCGCTTCCCATGCCGATCATAAACGAGATGGCTTGGATAATAGCCATAGCGGAAAAAATAACGCCTACTGCTCCGGAAGCGCTGGTACCGATTTGACTAACGAAAAAAGTGTCGGCAGTATTGTAAATAGAGCTGACCATCATACTGATGATGGTAGGGACCGCAAGACGGGGAATGACTTTTTCCAACGGTCCGTTTACCAGCATTTCGTGGCGTTGTTCCTGAGTTTGAGCGCTTTTCATGTCTATCCATCCTTTGTCTGTAAAATTTCCATATGATTCTTTTATTGTAGCACTTTTTTAACAGCAGGAAAAGCTTTTTGTACGAAAAAAAATACAGAGCAAAGGGGAGGAATTTAACAGAAGGCCGCCTTCAGTTTCTCCAAAAAGAGTTGGGCTGCTGAAGAAAATACCTGGTATCTTTTCCAGACAAGATCCAGTCCGGACTCCAATTTGGGTTCCAGAGGACGGAAACAAAGTCCGCTGCTTTCAGAAGTATTAGCAATCTTATCCAGGGTTATGGCATAGCCGATTCCCGCCTGAACCATAATAGCTGCATTGTATACGAGATTATAAGTCGTCACAACATTCAGTTTTGCAAAGTCTTCTCCGAACCACCGGGCAAATTCGCTGTCAGCCCGGTTTTTTGAAACGACCTGTCTGGAACAGATAAGGGGAAGGCTCAGCAAATCTTCCTTTCGGAGAACGTCCTTTTGGGAGAGAGGGCTGTCTGTCCTCATAAGAACGCCCCAGGTGTCTTTGGCCGGGAGAGTGATAAAATCGTATTTGGAGAGATCGGCAGGCTGAATTAAAATGCCAAAGTCCAGAAGTCCTTTGTCCAGACGCTCCGTCACGTCCTCAGAATTGCCGCTGTGAAGGTGGTAGCGAATACCGGGATACATATCCTGCAGTTCCTTCGCCACCTGGGCGATTGGTTTAATGGCGTCTGTTTCCCCGCTGCCGATGTAGATGTCGCCGCTGATCATATTTTCCATGGAACTGAACTCGGCTTCTGTTTTATCCACCATGGCCACGATTTCTTCGGCCCGTTTGCGGAGAAGCATTCCTTCAGGGGTCAGGGTAATGCTGTGGCTGCCTCGGATAAAAAGCTTTTGGCCCAGCTCATCTTCCAGATCCTTCATCTGCCGGGAAAGGGTTGGCTGTGTTACATGCAGAAAATTAGCGGCATTGGTAATGCTGCCTTCTCTGGCAATGGCTAAAAAATAGCGCAGAACTCGGATTTCCATTGAGATTCCTCCTGAGATTACAAATACGGAGAATCATGGCTTATCAGAACCATGACTCTCCGTATATAAAATGGTTACAACGAAGGCTTATTGATATTCTACAACATCAATCCACTTCATAAGGAACTCTTTTTCCTTAGATTTCTTCTTAGTAAGCTGGGCGGCAGCTACGATAGGCAGCCAGCGGTTGACATACTGGCGGGCCGTGTCGCTCTTCTTGCAGAACAGGTCGATGTACATATCGGCTAACTTCTGGTCTTCCAGGGCAAACAGCAGGTAGGTCATAGCAGCGTCGGCGCTGGCATTGCCCTGAGCGGCGTGAGCCCAGTCGATAACGGCCATTTTGCCATGCTTGTCAACAATAACGTTGCTGGGGTTAAAATCGCCGTGGCACAGTTTGGTATG
This sequence comes from uncultured Clostridium sp., assembly GCA_946498245.1. Lineage (GTDB taxonomy): Bacteria > Bacillota > Clostridia > Lachnospirales > Lachnospiraceae > UMGS1370. The sequence continues at coordinate 43,008 of CAMMNN010000004.1, forward strand.
TCTGGGCATACCGTCCAGACGGGTGCTCAGCTCATAACGGCAGGTAGCGTCAATGTCCTTTAAGCTGTTAATCTGATTGAGAAGTTTAGCTTTTAACTTCTTCAGTCCCGGGCATTTCTTTGCGTGGATGGATAATTGGAGATCCACAAACTGCTCCATATATTCGTCGATTTTATCCGGATTTTCTTTCATCAGGGATTCCAGAGTCACGCCCTCTATCTTTTCCCGTACCAGAGTCCAGCCGCCGGGGGTTTCAGAAACTTCCAGGATTTCCGGGATGTACAACCCGGTTTCCTCAACATGGGCTTCATTGAGCGCCTCATTAAATACGTCAGCCTTAGAATACCGTTTCTTATCAAATACTTTGACAATTTTATCTTTGGTGGCGTAGATGGTCTTATAAGGCCGTGTAAAGATAATATCTTTTTCGTTCAGCTTCATTAACTATACCCTCCTTTTTAAATACATGAATTAGTTTGCTGCCTTTTCGTCGCCATAGTAAGCGTGTAAATACATCTCCTTAATCTCGCTCATAAGCGGGTATCTGGGGTTGGCGCCAGTACACTGGTCGTCAAATGCATTCTCAACCATCTCATCCAGAGTAGCCAGGAAGTCTTCTTCCTTGATTCCGTAATCGCGGATGGTCTTCTTGATGCCGACTTTGGCCTTTAAGTCTTCGATCTTATCAATGAATTTATTTAAGGTATCCTGGTCGTTCTCACCGAATACGCCGCAGAAGTTTGCGCATTCCACATAGCGAGACAGAGTATGGGGATACTGATACTGCGGGAAGGTACCCATCTTAGGCGGAACCTCAACTGCGTTAAAGCGCATAACCTCTGTAATCAGCAGAGCGTTGGCAACGCCATGGGGCAGGTGATGGTAAGCGCCCAGCTTGTGAGCCATGGAGTGGCAAACGCCCAGGAATGCGTTGGCAAATGCCATACCGGCCATGCAGGAAGCGTCGGCCATCTTCTCACGGGCAACGGGGTCGTTGGCTCCGTTTTCGTAAGCGCTGGGAAGGTAATTGAAGATGCTCTTCATTGCCTTTAATGCCAGACCGTCGGTGTAATCTGTGGCCATAATAGAAGCGTAAGCTTCCAGAGCATGGGTCAGAGCGTCGATACCGGAAGCGCTGGTCAGGCCCTTAGGCTGGCTCATCATGTTGTCAGCGTCGATAATGGCCATGTTGGGAAGCAGCTCATAGTCTGCCAGAGGATACTTGGTGCCGGTGCGGTCGTCGGTAATAACAGCGAAAGGAGTTACCTCAGAGCCGGTACCGGAGGAAGTGGGGATAGCTACAAAGTAAGCCTTTTCACCCATTTTCGGGAAAGTGTATACTCTCTTGCGGATGTCCATAAAGCGCATTGCCATGTCCAGGAAGTCTACTTCCGGATGCTCGTACATTACCCACATGATCTTGCCTGCGTCCATAGCGGAACCGCCGCCCAGAGCGATGATGCAGTCCGGTTCAAAAGCCCGCATAGCGGCTGCGCCGGCAGTAGCGGAAGACAGGTTGGGATCGGGAGCAACCTCATAGAAGCAGGTATGCTGGATTCCCATCTGATCCAATTTCTCTTCAATGGGCTTTACATAGCCATTTTTATATAAGAAGCTGTCGGTAACGATGAAGCATTTCTTTTTACCCATAACGGTGCCCAGCTCGTCCAGGGCTACAGGCATACAGCCTTTCTTAAAGTAAACTTTCTGAGGTGCACGGAACCAAAGCATGTTTTCTCTCCTTTCGGCAACCGTCTTGATATTTAACAGATGTTTCACGCCAACATTCTCGGAAACAGAGTTGCCGCCCCAGGAGCCGCAGCCTAAGGTTAAGGACGGAACCATCTTGAAGTTGTATAAATCGCCGATACCGCCGTGGGAAGAAGGAGTATTGATGACAATACGGCAGGTCTTCATGGCCTCAGCGTGTTTCATAATCTTTTCGGTCTGAGCCGGATGGATGTACAGAGAAGAGGTATGGCCGTAGCCGCCGTCTGCTACCAGGCGCTCTGCTTTGGCAAGGGCCTCGTCAAAGGTTTCCGCCTTGTACATAGCCAGAACAGGAGACAGCTTCTCGTGAGCAAATTCTTCGGAGATGTCAACGGATTCTACCTCGCCGATGAGGATCTTAGCGGTTTCCGGTACGGTAACGCCTGCCAGGGCAGCAATCTTGAATGCGGACTGTCCTACGATCTTGGCGTTTAAGGAACCGTTGATGATAATGGTTTTTCTTACTTTTTCCAGCTCGTCGGGCTTTAAGAAGTAGCAGCCCCGGTATTCAAACTCTTTTTTAACAGCGTCGTAAATAGGAGCCAGAACTGTTACAGACTGCTCAGAAGCGCAGATCATACCATTGTCAAAGGTCTTGGAATGGATGATAGAGTTTACAGCCAGCTTGATGTCAGCGGTTTCATCAATAATAACCGGAGTGTTGCCTGCGCCTACGCCCAGGGCGGGTTTTCCGGAAGAGTAAGCGGCATGTACCATGCCGGGGCCGCCTGTTGCTAAGATGGTGTCGGCCTCCTTCATAACGTCGTTGGTCAGTTCCAGGCTGGGAACGTCGATCCAGCCGATGATACCTTCAGGAGCTCCGGCCTTTACGGCTGCGTCCAGGACAACCTTTGCAGCGGCGATGGTGCACTTCTTTGCACGGGGATGGGGGCTGATGATAATGGCGTTTCTGGTCTTCAAAGCAATCAGGGTTTTAAAGATTGCCGTAGAAGTGGGGTTGGTGGTGGGGATTACAGCGGCAATCAGACCGATAGGCTCTGCAATCTTTTTGATGCCGAATGCGGGATCTTCTTCAATCACACCGCAAGTCTTGGTGTTCTTGTAGGCGTTGTAGATGTACTCGGCGGCGTAGTGGTTCTTGATTACTTTATCCTCTACGATACCCATGCCGGTTTCTTCTACGGCCATCTTAGCCAACGGGATACGTGCCTGGTTGGCAGCCACTGCAGCAGCAAAAAAGATTTTGTCTACCTGTTCCTGAGAGTAGGTAGCAAAAATTTTCTGCGCTTCGCGCATTTCTTTCATTTTCGCGGCCAGTGCGTCAACGTTGTCGATGATTTCAGGTGCCTTCGTCTTTGCCATCTTGGAATCCTCCTATTAGTTTATTATAAATTTATTATAGGTTGCAAAGAGTTACAGGGTCAAGAAAGTTTTTATTTCTGACTCGTTATTTTTTTAACGATGTCATTATACTGCTGTATTGTGAGATTGTCAATTAATTAACGATAAAAAATTAACGAAATTCGTGCTTTCTCTGTTTTGCATAAGATCAAAGCGGAAAAAGGAGGAGTTCATTAAAATATACACAAAGAGGAAAATTCTGTATTCTGTGCCATTTTTCAAATGGGGTATAAATTCCTTCATTTCACAGATACTACATTAACAAGAAATCTTGCAGATAAATGACAAAAGTAAAATGGAGGACATGTTTATGAAAGCTACCGGAATCGTAAGAAGAATTGATGATTTAGGACGGGTGGTAATTCCTAAGGAAATTCGCAGAACCCTTCGTTTAAGAGAGGGAACGCCGCTGGAGATTTTTACGGATCGGGAAGGAGAGATCATATTAAAAAAATATTCGCCTATGGTGGAACTGACGGCTTTTGCGGGGCAGTACGCAGAAGCAATGGCCCAGTCCACTGGCCTGATGGTCTGCATTACAGACAGAGATCAGGTAGTGGCGGCTGCAGGCGGGGCCAGAAAGGAACTGATTCAGAAGCCCATCAGCCATCAGTTGGAGGTTTTGATCCAGGAGAGAACCGTGGTAGTAGCGGGAAAAGATGAAAAGGGCTTTACGCCAGTTACAGCAGAGAGCGCGGAAGGAATTACCGCCCAGGTAATCGCCCCCATTATCTGCGAAGGAGATGCCATTGGAGCGGTGGTGATTTTCAGCCGGGAACCAAGGATCCGTTTTGGAGAAATGGAGTTAAAACTGGCTAATACAGCGGCTGGATTTTTGGGGCGCCAGATGGAAAGCTGACAGAAAGGGATTTAATAGAGAAATTATAAACGCAGGATTTATGAAAAGGGCCGGGAGCGCTTTTGCTTTCCCGGTCTTTTTGGCATTTTGGCCTTTTTTATTGGACAAAATTGTGATATGCTTTAAAAGGAAAAACATATTTTACAAAAGAAAGGAATCAATCTATGAAAAAGTTTGTGGAAGAGTTTAAGGCTTTTGCTTTAAGAGGAAATGTAATGGACATGGCTGTCGGTGTCATTATCGGCGGCGCTTTTTCCGGCATCGTTACGGCGCTGACGGACAATTTTATCAATCCGATTTTAAATTTTGTCACAGGGGCGGCCAGATACAGCCTGGAAGAGATAGCCGGTTTTGGCTCCGCCTTTTTATCTTCCGTAGTGAATTTCATTATTATGGCCTTTGTTCTGTTCTGTTTGATGAAAGCGGTGAATACGGCCCTGAGTCTGGGACATAAAAAAGAAGAGCCGGCGGCTCCTACAACAAAGACCTGCCCCTTCTGCAAGACGGAAATTGCAATCGACGCAACCCGTTGCCCTCACTGCACTTCCCAGCTTGTCGTTGCCGAAGGAGAAGAGGAGGCCTAAGGCAGTTACAGCACAGCAAGAAAGCCGCCTGTCTGTCCGTTGGAGCAGGGCTTTCATAATATAAATTAAGGAGGGAAATTTATGAGAACGTGGAAGCAAAGAGTAAGAACAGCATTCCTGACAACGGCCCTTGTCCTGACTGCAACCCTGGGGTTCAGCTTTGGGGCGATGGCGGCGGATCAGGATATTGTAGTGCTGTACACCAATGATGTCCACTGCGGGGTGGATGACAATATCGGCTATGCCGGTCTGGCTCTTTATGAAAAAGAAATGGAAGCGCAGACGCCTTACGTGACTCTGGTAGACGCTGGAGACGCTATCCAGGGAGCTCCTATCGGCACATTGTCCGACGGCGGCTACATTGTGGAAATTATGAACCAGGTAGGATACGATTTTGCAGTGCCGGGAAATCATGAATTTGATTACGGCATGGCGCGTTTCCTGGAACTGGCGGGTGAGCTGGACGCCGGATACTATTCCTGTAATTTTATCAGTCTGGCTACCGGGCAGACCGTTTTGGCTCCTTATAAAATGTTTACATACGGGGATACTCAGGTGGCTTTTGTAGGCGTTTCCACTCCGGAGAGCTTTACAAAGTCCACTCCGGCCTACTTCCAGGACAGCGCCGGAAATTATCTCTACAGCTTCAGTGAGGATACTGACGGAACGGCTCTTTACGCCCGGATTCAGTCTGCAGTAAATGATGCCAGAGGGCAGGGGGCGGATTTCGTAATCCTGGTAGGCCATCTGGGAAATGTAGGCATTACCCCGGCATGGAGTTCAGAGCAGGTCATTAAGAACACTACAGGAGTTGACGCAGTCATCGACGGCCATTCCCATGAAACCTATGATAAAACCTATCCGAATAAAGAAGGAAAGGAAATTCCTGTAACCCAGACCGGAACGAAACTGGCCAATATCGGAAAACTGACCATAAAGCCCGATGGTACCATTACGACAGAGATGGTATCTTCCGTTCCGGACGCCGGATCTACGGCTTATGTGGTTCAAAAAGGCGATTCTTTAAGCCGGATTGCAAAAAAAGTTTTAGGTTCTTCTGAAGCGTGGAGAACTATTTACGAAGCTAACAAAGCTCAAATCAGCCGTCCCAATATCATTCGTCCCGGCATGGTTCTGACGATTCCCGGCGGCTCCATGGTTAATGAGGACGGAAAATATGTAGACGCTGTAACGGATGCATTTATTAAGAATATCCAGAACCAGTACAGCGAAAGCCTGAAAACGGTTTTGGGCCATACAGACGTGGCACTGACTGTAAACAATCCCGATACGGGAGCACGCCAGATCCGCAGCGGAGAAACAAATCTGGGCGATTTGTGCGCCGATGCTTTCCGTTATCAGTTGGGAACGGATATTGGACTGGCAAACGGAGGCGGTATCCGGGCCGATATAGCGGCGGGAGATATTACCTATAATGATACCCTCAGCGTATTCCCCTTCGGAAATATGAGCTGCGCCGTAGAAGCCACAGGCCAGCAGATTAAAGATGCTCTGGAAGTGGGAGCAATGAATTATCCGGAAGAGAACGGCGGTTTCCTTCATGTATCAGGTCTGACCTATACGATTGACAGCTCCGTTCCTACCAGCGTAAAACTGGATGAAAAGGGCAATTTCATCAGCGTAACGGGAGCTTACCGGGTAACGGATATTATGGTAAACGGAGAACCCCTGGATCTGAATAAGACGTATACAGTAGCTTCCCATAACTATATGCTGAAGTCCAGCGGCGACGGAATGACCATGTTTAATGGAACAAAGGTTATCCAGGATGAGGTTATGGTGGATGTAGATACGCTGTCCGCTTATATTGCTGAAAACTTAGGCGGAAACGTCGGGGCAGAGTATGCGGATCCCAAAGGCCAGGGCAGAATTACAATTAAATAAAGCTAAAAAAAGAATCCTGCAAAATGGTAGCTACTCATACAAACAGTATCAACCAACAAACTGAAATAGGGTAGCTGCCATACAGGGTGTAGAAAAGAGCAAGTGAGAAAGCCGAGTGCCTGTCACTTGCTCTTTTCTGTGTCTGTTTAAAATATTGATTCGCCCGGTTCTACAAAAAAGGGATCGTCTTCCAGAAGATAAGGCGTACCATCGCTGCTGATCCTAAGCCTGCTATTTTTTACCGGCGTTACCGGCTGTTCCTTTGGCGTTTTTACTTGGGGAAACCATTCATAAGGATAACGATGGGCTCTAAAGACCGCCCGGCCTGGATTGAGAAATTCCCATACGATTTCCCTTTCTGGTGTAACTTCTATCACTCTGCCGCGGATCGTTTCTGTGATCAGAGTATTGCCATTGGGCAGACGATCCGCTGAGGAGCAGTATTCGCTAAACAATAAATTGCTGAACGCTCTTTCCGCGCTGTTATGGAAATGATACTTCTCATCATTAAACGTCCACTCGACCTTCAAGGTAACAGGATTGATTTCAAGAACCCTCGAATAAGAACGCGTGGCATTATTAAACCCTGTAGGACAGCACGGCGTAGGTTTACCGATACCTGCCTGTCCGCCATTATCGAATAACAAAATATTGCCCTCACCGGGAAGACCGCGAGGAATCATGTGGACATGATGCTGTCCAACGATCTGCCCGATCTCTTGAAGTTCTTTGGTAGCTTCAAAATCAGGACCAATACGCCAAACAATATCGCCGGTTTTCTTATCGATGATGAACAAAGTATTGAGTATGCGGACATCAGAAATAATATTATCCGGATTAAACCGCTCATCACCGGCATCATACCACTTATTAGGTCCTAAATAATTGATATTGTTGCAATACGTTTCTTTCACATACTTGATCTCTTCTGTCGGCTGAAGAGATGGCGCAAACTGCTTGTGGATAGCTTTGCCAATCGTTTCGATACCTAATTGATCCCAGTGATCAAACAAGCTCCATGACCACAAGACATTGCCTTTTTCGTCGACCTCCAAAATTTTGGTATCGCTGATTTTGTGCTCGGAGAATTCCGGCAGATCACGATTCTCTGTAGAATTGATCAATGTTTTTCCACTGTGCAGCGGCTCTTGTCCCGGAATAAAATACCCTACCGGACTACCCTGCCGCTGATAATCGTGATGTTGCCGTGCGCTCAGAAATGGCTTGCCCGTCTTAATATCCATAACCATTTCGCCATTGGTAAAACGCCATTCGATCTCACCATCCCAATTCATCTGGACGAGATCCACACAATCCAGCCAATACCCTTTGGCGTAACCTGTTGTTCCTAAGATAGAGCCTCCTGGCAGCATTTTATTATCAAACGCACCAAAAAGTCCTTCCCATCTTTTTACGATATTGCCATTCATATCATAAAGTACAGCTCCGCGAGCCGTGGAGTGCCCCGCTATAGCCGGAATGATGGTCAAGCCGTTCCAGCATTTGTCCGGATCATACCGAACTACCCCTGTTGGAAACACACGCGTATACATTGCCATTGTAACCCCTCCTTATCCTATGTAAAAGCAAACCTATCACGCTACCTTATATTTAGTCTATCGCTAGAGCACCATCTAGTCAAGATAATTTTCAGCCCCTTTCCAAATCATCAATTCTGCGCAGCGACAAGCCTGAAGCTGATTATTTCGATGAATTAAAAGAAAGCTATAACGAAAAAACTAATTGGGCAGGCACACAAACGCTGATTACGCCAAACAGGATTCTTTTTTTGCAAATTGTAAACCTATTTTGGGAAAGTGGTTGACGATTTTTGCCGTTGACGATATAATGCAGCTATAAAAGGAATTGCTGCCAATGCAGGCAGAAAATTTTATTAAGAAGTAAGAAAGGGAAAATGTTTATGGCGGGAAGAGAAAAGACGGCGGCAGCCGGAAAAATATCAGTAAGAGAGATGACGGCGATTGCTCTGGTAACGGCGGTCACTTGTATTTTGGGGCCAATGTCGCTGCCGATTGTATTCAGCCCGGTACCGATTACATTGACGAATCTGGTGCTTTACTTGTCTCTGTATGTGCTAAAAACCAGAAAGGCTTTGATTAGCTATGTAATTTACTGGCTTTTGGGAACAGCAGGACTGCCGGTATTTTCCGGATTTGCGGGAGGACTGGCAAAAGCAGCCGGACCTACAGGCGGGTATTTAATAGGCTTTATTTTTATGATTGTAATTTCCGGATGGATTTTGGAGCGCTTTCCGCGCCGGCTGTGGATTCATATTTTTGCTATGGCGGCAGGAACAGCAGTCTGCTACCTGTTTGGCACAATCTGGCTGGTTTTGCAGATGAGCATTGATTTTAAGGCCGGTTTGGCTATGGGAGTGCTTCCCTATCTTCCGGGAGACGCGGTTAAAATACTGATAGCGGCCACGGTTGGCCCAATGATTGCTGCAAGAATCCGTCCGGTAGTTGAATCTTCTTTCTAAAAGGGGTATAATAATCGGCAGAACAGAGTATGTTTTGCGTACTCTTTGAGAAAAGAGGGATTGCTATGCTAGAAGAAATAAAAGCCCAGACGCATCAGGCAGTAAAAGAACTGCTGGAGACAGCGAAGCTGAAAGAGGGCCAAATTTTGGTGGTTGGCTGTTCGTCCAGTGAGATTGGGGCCTATCGGATCGGTTCCCATTCCAGCGGGGAGATCGGACAGGCAGTTTTTGAAGCCATTCAGGAGGAGCTGAATCCTAAAGGAATTTATCTGGCAGCTCAATGCTGTGAGCATTTAAACAGGGCCATTATCATAGAAGAGGCTGCAGCCGAAAAATACGGATGGGAACCTGTAAACGTGGTGCCCCGGTTAAAGGCAGGGGGATCCTTTGCCACAGCCGCTTACCATGGTTTTCGGCATCCTGTAGCGGTTGAACATATAAAAGCCCATGCGGGAATTGACATTGGAGACACACTGATTGGAATGCATCTGCGGAATGTAGCGGTCCCTGTGCGAATCGGAACCAAAGAAATCGGCGGGGCCCATGTGGTATGCGCTCGAACCCGGCTGAAATATATCGGCGGGGAACGAGCAGGATATGATGAGAATCTCGGTTAAAAAAAGGGTATTGCTTAACCATATTTTGATGGTTTTGCAATACCCTTTTGTGATTCATACATGAAGGCTCAGGCGTGACCGAGGCCCTCACAGTCGTCAGTGAAAATTTTGTAGCCGCCTTTGTTATGCAGCTTGGCAGCGTATAGTGCGGAGTCCGCTTTCCTGTAAATACTGTCGAAATCCTCATTTTCATGGACAGCTACGCCGATGGTAAAGTGCATGGGAATCTCATGGCCTTCCCAGATAAAGGAAATGGGTTTTGAGCAAAGATTCTGGATTTTCTTCTCAGGGAGACTGTTTTGATGGTTAAAGGAGAAGATTACCATAAATTCGTCGCCGCCGATTCTTCCGATTCCATCGCTGGTACGGAAGCTTTTCCTTAGAACCTGGGCTATGTGGATTAAGGCCTGATCGCCGCAGGGATGGCCGTAGGTATCATTAATGGATTTGAAATTATCAATATCCAGAATCATCATAACAACGGTGGTGTCCTTGTCTTCGATATGCTCTTTCATATATTCGTACAGGCCGCTGCGATTAAGAAGACCAGTCAAAGCGTCGGTTCTGGCGCTGGATTTTAACCGGAAGATTTCTTTCTTATGCTGGCTGATGTCTTTTAAATACCCCAGGCCGGATTTGCGCAGCCCGCGGGAATCCTTTTGAAACTTAAAATAAAGAGAATACCAGTGCTTTTCCTCATGGATGTCGGTAAGGCAGAACTCCGTTTCCACCTCTGATGTGGTTTGCATACAGGCTTCCAGTATATCCAGCAACTGCCGCTGCTCGTCCTGAGGCAATTGTTCCGCTTCATTGGAAAGCCATTGGGTAAAATCAGGGATAATGGAAGGAAAGCCAAAAAGTTCTGACCAGCTCTTTGAAAAAACCGCCGTATCAGTTTCCGGCTCCCAGTCTAAAATAATATTGTGTGTTTTTTCCAGAACGTAGTTGTATTTCTGGAAGGTCACATCCAGCTTTTCCTTTTCTTCCATTAATTGTCCGTTAATGCTGCGGATAATCTGCTGATTTTTCAAATCCCGCATGGTAAAGAAAAACTGCGCTTCGGAAACAATGAGGACAAAAGCCACTCCGACTATCAAATTCCACCGATCCCCAAAGTCCAGGAAGGGATAGGTCTGAAGGAGAAAAATGCCTCCGGCAATAATGTAACTGACCCAGGAGTACAGAGGGCTTATCTGGATACAGACTGCTGTTCCGAATAAACCGGTAACGAAAATAGCAGTAGAGGTATTAGTAGGAGTACGGTATATATCGTAGCAGTTTAGCAGACAGCACCAAGCAATCCAGAAAGTAAAACCGGCATACTGGATAGCGCTGACGCGTCGAATATCGTTTTTCCACACATGGCTCCCCAGGAGGTAAAAGGCGCAGGCTGCAATCATAGTGCAATAAAAGGAAAAGTAAATTCGGTTATTCAGGGATCCCAGCTTTACTTCGGAAAGGACAAACAAGTTGAAAAGATTAAAAAGCTGGGCGGCAAGACAGGCGCACACAATGATGAAAATAGCCCGGTTATTTGAGGCGACAGTCCGCTTCAGATAAGCGGCCCGCATTTCTTTTGGGGGAGTTAATTTATTCAAAAGTTTTAGGATAATAGCAGACACCTCCTAACGACTTATATATGTGTTTTTTCATAAAAAAGAGTACCATAACTTACCCGCTTTTTCAATAATTTTAAAGCGATTAAAGATGTTTTTTATAAAGCCAAAGAGGGTGTCCGCCATGAAGCGTTTGGCGGCCGGCAGTCTCTGGCGTCAGCCAATACTGCGGAATCCGTCAAATTATAAATGGCATGGATGAATTGCTGCCATTTTGTGAAAAATATTTGGTTGTACAATGGACAAAGACTGATTTATTGGTTATAATCTACTGTATATATGTGCAAAAATAAAGGAGGCGAATACATGGCGCGGCACCAAAAGAGCGTTTTTCGCAGTCTGACTATGGTGACACAGTTGGGACTCAGCGTCATGACGCCGGTGTTTCTGTGCGTTTTTGCCGGGTATTACCTGGATTCCCATTACGGAACCAGCCTGACTCTGCCTCTCCTGATTTTAGGAGTTTTGGCCGGGGGACGCTGCGGGTACGGAATGGCCAGACAGACCTTCCTTGTTAATGAGAAGGAAGAGGCGGCCGAGGATCGGGAAAAAAAGGCACAGGAAACAAAGACCAGGCCCGCTGTCCCGGAAGTCAGCCGCCCCAAACGGCAGCGGCGGATTGGGAAGGCGGCCGGAGGCAAGGAGGAGGTCCATTGAGCAGAGAAACGAGAAATCTGGTTCTGGAAATGTCAGCAGGGGTTTTACTGCACAACGGGATTCTGGCAGGGCTGACATTTCTTTTGTGTCCCCGTTTGGGACAGAAACCGGAACCGATATTCTGGGGCCTGATGGCAGGAATGGTATCTGCGTTGGCGATTTTGATTCATATGGCTGTGATTACGGAACGGTCATTGGAAAGCGGAGAGCAGAAATACGCCAATAAAACGGTACTGATCCATACGCTGGGAAGAAAAGCGGTGTATATCGCAGTTGTTTTCCTGGTACTTATTCGGCTGCCCCAGATAAATCCTCTGGCGATGATTGTAGGAACCATGGGGCTGAAGTCAGGGGCCTATCTTCAGCCTGTGCTTCATAAGTTATTGGGAAAACATTCCGAAGAGAAAGAAGCAGACGGCCTCAGGGAAGCCTAAGATTTACCGCACATTTTCATTTTGGAAGAAAGGAGGACCTGCATATGGGAAGTATGGTAATGCCGGTTGCGCGGGAGCCGGATTTTATGATCCATGGGGTACTGAAGTATGAGCTGTTCGGCCAGGAACTTTGGCTGACAACCACGACCGTTTCCATGACGATTGTTACTCTGTTGATTCTGGTATTGGCCTTTGCCGCTAACCGGACAATGAAAAAGGCGACGGACGTTCCGGGAGTATTCCAGAATATTCTGGAACTGGGAACGGAGATGCTGGATAAGATGACAGTGGGAATTTTAAATGGAAATGCGAGAAAATTCGCCAATTATATCGGTACGATTTTTCTTTTTATCCTGTTAAATAACCTGAGCGGCCTTTTAGGGCTCAGGGCGGCCACTGCGGACTACGGCGTAACCTTTCTGCTGGGGGCGTTTACGTTTTTTATCGTCCAGTACCAGGGAATCAAAAACCGGCGGTTGCGTCATTTTACCAGTCTGTTTGAGCCAATGCCGCTTTTGTTCCCCATTAATCTGATTGGTGAAATTGCCAATCCGATTTCAATATCGCTCCGTTTGTTTGCGAACCTGCTTTCCGGAGTTATTATTATGGGCTTGTGGTACGGTATGATGCCGATTTTCACCAATATTGGTATACCGGCGGCTCTGCATGTGTACTGCGACGTATTTTCAGGCTGTATTCAGACATACGTATTTTGTATGCTGACAATGGTTTATATTAACGACAAAATGGAGTAATGCGCAGCCTCTGTGTGTCTCCAAAATATTTTATTACAGGAGGAATTACTATGGAATTTTCAGGTCAGGATTTTATTTACGGTTGTTCCGCAATTGGCGCAGGTCTGGCGATGATCGCCGGTATCGGCCCCGGCGTAGGCCAGGGTATTGCAGCAGGCTACGGTGCTACTGCAGTAGGCCGCAACCCGGGTGCAAAGTCTGATATTACCTCTACCATGCTTTTAGGTCAGGCGGTTGCTGAAACCACTGGTCTGTACGGCCTGGTTGTGGCTATTATCCTGATGTTCGTAAAGCCCTTCGGTTGATTTCGGCCAAGGGGACGGACGGTTTTAAGATAATAGCACAGGAGGAGGCGAGATTTTGGAGAGGTTAATTGGATTTGACCCTCAGTTATTGAATGATGCAGTCATTACTGCCATAAATATCTTTATCCTGTTCTTTGCATTATCCTATCTGCTGTTTAATCCGGCCCGGGATTTTCTGGAAAAGCGCCGTCAAAAGATAGCGGACGAGCTTTCTCAGGCAGCGGATGACCAGAAAACCGCAGCAGCTATGAAAGCGGAATATGAGGCAAAGCTGAAGGCTGCGGATAAGGAGGCTGACGCTATCCTGGAAGAAGCCAGAAGAAAGGCGAAACGCCGGGAAGCGGAGATTGTAGAAGAAGCCAAAGCAGAGGCGGCAAGAATTATCGAGAGAGCGGGCCGGGAAGTGGAGCTGGAGAAGCGGAAGGCCCTGGACGATATGAAACAGGAGATTATTTCCATTGCTGCCGTAATGGCCGGCAAAGTAGCGGCGGCTTCCATTGATGCCGGAGCACAGGATGCGCTGATTGAGCAGACGCTGAAAGAGATGGGTGAGAACACATGGCAAAGCTGATAGCGAAGGTTTACGGCGACGCATTGTTTGAGGCTGCCATGGACAGACAGGATTTAGACGCTGTCTATGAGGAAGCCCGGGTTCTGGACGCCATTTTCCGGGACAACCAGGAATTGATGAATGCGCTGACTCATCCGCGGATTATGAAGGAAGAGAAGCTTTCCATGATGGAGAACATTTTCTCCGGAAGGATTTCGGATGAGATGATGGGCTTTCTGTCGGTTGTGGTGGAAAAAGGCAGGCAAAAGGAGATTCCGGCAATCTTTGCCTATTTTACAGAGGCAGTGCGGGAATATAAAAAAATCGGAAGGGCTTTTGTTACGACGGCCGTTCCGCTGAGAGAAGAACAGAGAGAGGCAGTGAAAGCAAAACTGTTGGAAACGACTCCCTATGTGGAGTTTGAAATGGAATATGCGGTGGATCCGGAACTGATCGGCGGTATGACGATCCGCATTGGCGACCGGGTTGTGGACAGCAGCGTAAAGACGCAGCTTTATGAGCTGAAAAAGCAGCTTCTTGCAGTCCGTCTGGCATAACCATTGGACAATTAGCGACACAGAAAGAAGGTGTGAACCTTAGTTATGAATTTAAGACCAGAAGAAATCAGCTCTGTGATTAAGGAGCAGATTGAAAAATATTCTACAAAACTGGAAGTTTCCGACGTGGGTACGGTTATCCAGGTTGCAGACGGTATCGCAAGAATCCATGGCCTTGAAAAAGCGATGCAGGGCGAGCTGTTGGAATTTCCGGGAGAGGTCTACGGCATGATCATGAATCTGGAGGAAGACAACGTAGGCGCCGTGCTTTTGGGAGATACCAAAAACATTAACGAGGGCGACACGGTAAAGACTACCGGAAGAGTAGTAGAGGTCCCTGTAGGGGATGCGCTGACAGGCCGGGTAGTCAATGCCCTGGGGCAGCCGATTGACGGCAAAGGCCCTGTGGAAACCGACCGTTTCCGCCGCATTGAGCGTGTGGCTCACGGCGTAATCGACAGAAAATCCGTAGACACCCCCCTGCAGACGGGAATTAAATCCATTGACGCTATGACCCCTATCGGGCGGGGCCAGCGTGAGCTGATTATCGGCGATAGACAGACCGGCAAAACGGCCATCGCCATTGATACGATTATTAACCAGAAGGGCCAGGGCGTTCACTGCATTTACGTGGCAATCGGGCAGAAAGCGTCCACGGTTGCCGGCATTGTAAAGACTCTGGAGGATTTCGGAGCCATGGATTATACCACCGTTGTGGTTTCCACGGCATCGGATCTGGCTCCCCTGCAGTTCATTGCGCCTTATTCCGGGTGTGCAATCGGGGAAGAATGGATGGAAAACGGAGAAGACGTATTGGTAGTCTATGATGATTTGACCAAACACGCAGCGGCTTACCGTACCCTGTCCCTGCTGCTGAGAAGACCGCCGGGACGTGAGGCGTACCCCGGAGACGTATTCTATCTCCATTCCAGACTGTTAGAGAGAGCCTCTAAGCTTTCCGACGAATTGGGAGGCGGTTCTTTGACGGCTCTTCCGATTATTGAAACTCAGGCGGGAGATGTTTCCGCATATATTCCTACGAATGTTATTTCCATTACTGACGGACAGATTTACCTGGAAACGGAAATGTTTAACTCTGGTTTCCGTCCGGCTATTAACGCTGGCCTGTCAGTTTCCCGCGTAGGCGGCGCGGCCCAGATTAAGGCCATTAAAAAGATTGCGGCTCCTATCCGTGTGGAGCTGGCCCAGTACCGTGAACTGGCTTCTTTCGCCCAGTTCGGATCGGAACTGGATGCCAGTACCAAGGAGCAGTTGGATCAGGGCGAGCGTATTCGCGAGGTATTAAAGCAGGATCAGTACCAGCCCATGCCTGTAGAATACCAGGTAATCATCATTTATGCTGTTACGAAGAAATTCCTTCTGGATATTCCCACGGAAAAGATTCTGGATTTTGAGAAAGAGCTTTTCCAATTTATTGATAAAAAGTATCCGGAAATTCCGGCAAGCATACGGGAAACCAAGGAGCTGACTCCGGAGACGGACGAACTGCTGGCAAAGGCCATTGCGGAATGTAAAGCGCAGATGTAGATAGGCAGGTGACGAAGCATGGCATCTATGAGAGATATTAAACGCAGGCGCGAGAGTATTCAAAGTACCCAGCAGATTACCAAAGCCATGAAGCTGGTTTCTACTGTTAAGCTGCAGAAATCCAGGGTAAAGGCGGAAGCTTCCAAACCGTATTCCGATCTGATGTATGCTACCATCGGATCGATGCTCAGCCGCTCCGGAACTCTGGATCACAAGTACCTGCGCCCCGCAGCGTCGGGAAAGAAAGCGGTCATTGCCATCACCTCTAACCGGGGACTGGCAGGCGGCTATAACAACAGTATTGTAAAGCTGCTGGCCGGAAGTGAGAAGACCCCGGCAGAAGACACCTACGTATACGCCATTGGCCGGAAAGGCCGGGACGGGCTGGTCAGAAAAGGCTATGAGATCCGGCAGGATTATTCGGATGTCATTAATGATCCCATATACCAGGATGCGTCGGATTTGACCGTAGAACTGCTGGACGAGTTTTCCAAAGGAAAAATCGGGGAGATCTATCTGGCCTACAATTCTTTTAAAAATACGGTTGTTCATATCCCGAAGCTGGTAAAGCTCCTTCCGGTGGAAATGGACCGTGAACCGAAGGGAAGCGGAAGTCTTTTGATGAATTATGAACCCAATGAGGATGAGGTGTTAAGCGCCATTATTCCCAAATATATGAGCAGCCTGATTTACGGAGCGCTGTTGGAGGCGGCAGCCAGTGAAAACGGAGCCCGTATGACGGCTATGGATTCTGCTACCAGCAACGCCGAGGAAATGATTGAAGATTTAAGCCTTCAGTACAACCGGGCGCGGCAGGATTCTATCACTCAGGAGCTGACGGAAATCATTGCCGGGGCCAACGCCATCTCATAGGCGGTGGCAAGGCAGGAATGACAAAGATTGGTGCAATTAATTTCTAGTAAGGAGAAACAAGATGGCAGAACAGAACACAGGTAAGATCACGCAGATCATCGGGGCTGTGTTGGATATTAAGTTCAGCCAGGGAAAGCTGCCGGAGATTAACGAAGCGGTGAAGGTGCCGCTGAAGGACGGCGGCAGGCTGACAGTAGAGGTATCCCAGCATCTTGGCGATGACACGGTACGCTGCATCGCCATGGGAAGTACCGACGGACTGGTCCGCGGCATGGAGGCCATCGCCACAGGGGCGCCCATTACGGTACCCGTAGGCGAAAATACCCTGGGACGTATTTTCAATGTTCTGGGCGAAGCGATTGACAATAAGCCTCAGCCTCAGACGGAAGAGCATCTTCCTATCCACAGAAAAGCCCCGGCTTTTGAAGAGCAGTCTACGGAAACGGAGATTCTGGAAACCGGCATTAAGGTAGTCGACCTTCTCTGCCCCTATCAGAAGGGCGGAAAGATCGGTCTGTTTGGCGGCGCCGGAGTAGGAAAAACCGTTTTGATCCAGGAATTGATCCGGAATATTGCCACAGAGCACGGCGGATATTCCGTTTTCACCGGCGTTGGAGAACGTACCCGAGAGGGAAACGACCTGTATTACGAAATGCAGGAATCCGGCGTTATTAATAAGACCACCATGGTATTCGGACAGATGAACGAGCCGCCGGGAGCCCGTATGCGCGTGGGCCTTACCGGCCTGACCATGGCGGAATACTTCCGTGACAAAGGCGGAAAGGACGTCCTTCTTTTCATTGACAACATTTTCCGTTTTACCCAGGCAGGATCCGAGGTGTCCGCCCTTTTGGGCCGTATGCCTTCCGCAGTAGGATACCAGCCGACCCTTCAGACGGAGATGGGCGCTCTTCAGGAGAGAATTACCTCCACAAAGAACGGATCCATTACCTCCGTTCAGGCCGTTTACGTGCCGGCTGACGACTTGACAGACCCGGCTCCGGCCAATACCTTTGCTCACTTGGATGCGACTACGGTTTTAAGCCGTTCCATCGTAGAGCTGGGAATCTATCCGGCAGTAGATCCTTTGGAATCAACTTCCAGAATATTGGATCCCCGGATCATCGGCGAAGAGCATTACATGGTAGCCAGAGGCGTTCAGGAAGTGCTTCAGAAGTATAAGGAGCTGCAGGATATTATTGCAATGCTTGGTATGGATGAATTGTCAGAGGAAGACAAGCTGACCGTATCCAGAGCCAGAAAGATCCAGAGATTCCTTTCCCAGCCCTTCTTTGTAGCCGGACAGTTTACTGGAATGGAAGGCCGGTATGTGCCTCTGAGTGAAACGATCCAGGGCTTTAAGGAGATCTTGGAAGGCAAACACGACGACATCCCGGAGAATCTGTTCCTCAACGCAGGAAATATTGATGATGTTCTTGCCCGGGTAAAATAGGAGGGCTGATGAATGGCAGAGGTATTCCGATTGCAGATTATCACGCCGGACGAAGCCTTTTATGACGGAGAGGCCACCATGGTGGAACTTACTACCACAGAGGGGCAAATCGGTATTTATAAGTGGCATATCCCTTTGACTGCCGTTGTTGCGCCGGGTGTGCTGACGATCCATGAAGAAGGCCAGGAGCGTCGGGCGGCCCTGATGTCCGGATTTATAGAGATTCTGCCTGAACAGGTAACCATTATGGCCGAGGTAGTAGAGTGGCCGGAGGAAATCGACAGGAAACGGGCGGAGGAAGCCAGAATCCGGGCGGAACGCAGGATCAAGAACGCGGGAGCAGAAGTCGACGTGGCCAGAGCGGAATTGGCTTTACGGCGGGCTCTGGTTCGTCTGGAAGTACGGAGCTGATAGGATTCAGACCGGATTTGAAGTGATAAATCCCATAAGAATAAAAAGTGTGCGCTGCCGCGTACACTTTTTTGTTTCCTGCGAATCTCCTCTTCCCATATTATGGGGAAAATGTTATACTGAATATATGATAACAGGGGCAAAATACCTTTTGACCCCAGCAGCAATATATGACAGTTTTTTGGCGCAGCCGCCCTTAGGCGCGAGCGGGCGCCTTGATAAATTAAAAGGAGACAGCCTGTGAAAAAACTAATATCCTGGAATGTAAACGGACTCAGAGCCTGTGTAGGCAAAGGGTTTTTAGACTATTTTAAAGAGGCGGATGCAGATATATTCTGCATTCAGGAAAGCAAACTGCAGGAAGGGCAGATTGACCTGGAACTGCCCGGTTACCATCAGTATTGGAATTACGCAAAGAAAAAGGGGTATTCCGGCACTGCCATGTTTACCAAAGAGGAGCCCCTGTCGGTGGCTCTGGGGATCGGCATAGAAGAGCACGATCAGGAGGGCCGCGTCATTACCGCTGAATTTGAAGACTATTACGTAGTTACCTGCTACACACCCAATTCCCAGGACGGACTGGCAAGACTGGACTACCGCATGAAATGGGAAGACGATTTTCTGGCGTATTTAAAAAAGCTGGAAGAGAAGAAGCCTGTTGTATTCTGCGGGGACCTCAATGTGGCCCATAAGGAAATTGATCTGAAAAACCCCAAAACCAACCGGAAGAACGCCGGTTTTACTGATGAGGAACGGGGAAAGTTTACGGATCTTCTGGCTGCCGGGTTTATTGATACCTTCCGGTATTTTTACCCGGATCAGGAAGGGATCTACTCCTGGTGGTCTTACCGCTTTTCCGCCAGGGCAAAAAACGCAGGGTGGCGCATCGACTATTTCTGCGTTTCCCAGGCGTTAAAAGATCGCCTGGAAAGCGCCGCCATTCATACGGAAATCATGGGGTCGGATCATTGCCCGGTAGAGCTGGTGATTCGATGAACCTGATTACCATAGAACACCTGACGAAATCCTATACGGAACGGCTGCTGTTTGACGATACGTCTTTTTCTATTAATGAGGGAGAGAAGATCGGACTCATCGGCATTAACGGCACAGGAAAGACCACTTTGCTGAAAATTGCGGCAGGTCTGGAAGAGCCGGACCAGGGAATGGCTGTAAGAGGGCGGAATCTGACTATCCGCTATCTCCCTCAAAATCCGGAGTTTCCTCCGGAAATGACGGTGCTGGAAGCTGTGATGGCGGGCAATGAAAGCCACGGGGAAGAATGGGATCTGGAGAGTCAGGCCAAAGCCATGTTAAACCGCCTGGGACTTCCTGATTACGGGGCTTTGATGGGAACCCTCTCCGGAGGGCAGAAAAAACGGGCGGCTTTGGCGGGAGTGCTGTTGTCCTCCGCGGGCCTCTTGATTTTGGACGAGCCTACCAACCACCTGGACAGTGAGATGGCGGACTGGCTGGAAGAGTATTTAAAGAAATTAAAGGGCGCTCTCCTTATGGTTACCCACGACAGGTATTTTCTGGACAGCGTTGCCAACCGCATTGTGGAGCTGGATAAGGGGAAGCTTTATAGCTATCAGGCCAATTATGAAGGCTTTCTCCGCCTGAAGGCGGAACGGATGGATATGGCGGCGGCCAGTGAGAGGAAGCGGCAGGCCATTTTAAAGACGGAATTAGAATGGATGCAGAGAGGGGCCAGAGCCCGTTCCACCAAGCAAAAGGCCCATATTCAGAGATATGAGGCCCTGAGGGATCAGAAGGGGCCGGAAATAGAGACAAAATTAGAAATGGAGTCCATTTCCAGCCGTCTGGGACGTACCACAGTAGAGCTGTCCAATCTCTCTAAAGCTTACGGCAGCCGCACATTAATACGGGATTTTAGCTATATCTTTCTTAAAGACGACCGCATTGGCATTATCGGACCTAATGGCGCGGGAAAAACGACGCTTATGAAAATGATTGCCGGATGGGAAAAGCCGGATTCCGGAACCATTGAAGTGGGGCAGACGGTGCGGATGGGATACTTCTCCCAGGAAAACGAGGACATGGATTTGTCCTTGAAGGTGATTGATTATATCAGGAATGTGGCGGAATACGTAAAGACAAAGGATGGAAGCATCAGCGCCAGCCAGATGCTGGAACGATTTCTGTTTCCGTCCCATATGCATTACACTGTCATTGGAAGCCTTTCGGGAGGAGAGCGGCGCAGGCTGTATCTCCTGAAAATCCTCATGGACGCTCCCAATGTAATTCTCCTTGACGAGCCCACCAACGATCTGGATATTCAGACATTGACGATTTTGGAAGATTATCTGGACAGTTTCCAGGGAATCGTTGTTGCCGTATCCCATGACAGGTATTTTTTGGATCGGACGGTGCGCCGGATATTCTCCTTTGAAGGCAATGGGGAGATCCGCCAGTATGAAGGCGGGTATACGGATTATCAGGCATCAAAAGAAGAAGAGGAAAGAAAGGGCCTGTCTTTAAATGCAGACGGCCCGAAAACAGGAGCGAACCGCCAGGAAACTTCTTCTAAGGCGGAAGCTGAAGCGGCGAGGCGACAGGGAAGAAAGCTGAGATTTACTTATAAGGAACAGAAAGAATGGGACACCATTGAAGACGATATAGCCGGACTGGAGGCAAGGATCGCGCAGTTGGATCAGGAAATCCAGGAGGCGGCCACCAGCTACGGCAGACTTCAGGAGCTGATTGCAGAAAAAGAAGAACAGGAAGGTCTGCTGGAAGAAAAAATGGAGCGCTGGATGTATCTGAACGAACTGGCGGAAACTATTGCGTCACAGTAGGAAGGATAATAAAAAGTAGGGGAGGAAACAGAGATGGAAAAATACAGGACAGTAAAAGACGACAGCCGGGTATATCCCCTGGGGGCGACGGCCATTGAAGGCGGGGTGCATTTCTCTGTTGTATCCGAAGGCGGCCCGTGTGCGCTGGTACTGTTTGAAAAGGGAAAAAAGAAGCCTGCGGCAAAACTGGAATTTCCGGAGAACAGCCGCATGGGTGATGTGTGGAATATGACGGTGTCCGGAGAGTTTTCCGGGATAGAATACTGTTATGAGATTAACGGCAAGTTGGCGGCGGATCCCTATGGCCGGGAGTTTTCCGGGCGGGAGCAGTGGGGAAATCCTAGCCAGGTAAAAAATACCCTGCGGGCCTCTGTGCTGACAGAAGAATACGACTGGGAGGGGGACGTGCCTCTGGCATACCCTTATGAGGACTGCGTAATTTACCGCATTCACCCCAGGGGGTTTACAAAGCATAGCTCGTCGAAGGCGGAAAATCGGGGGTGCTTGGCGGGAATCCGGGAAAAAATCCCTTACCTTACTGAGTTGGGGATCACAACGGTGGAGCTGATGCCTGCCACAGAGTTTCAGGAAGTCATGATGCCGGAGGGCGACAGAAGGAATCCCTACGAGAAGGATGAGCCTACTGGAAGGCTGAACTACTGGGGATTTATTTCCGGAGAGAGGATGGCTCCAAAAGCCTCTTACTGCTCTGGCAAGGAAAAGCATCCCGTCAGGGAAATGAAGGATTTGGTAAAAGCCCTTCACAAAGCCGGGATTGAACTGGTGCTGGATCTCTTTTTTACCGGTCTGGAAGAGCCGTCCTATGTGCTGGATACCATTCGTTTTTGGGCCAGAGAATACCATCTGGACGGCGTTCACCTTATCGGCTTTGCTCCGGGAAATCTGTTGGCCAGGGATCCGTATCTGAGCGGGCTCAAGATCTGGGCGGATAACTGGGACGGCATTGCCCCGGGAGGAGCAAAGCGGCTGGCAGAGTACAACGATGGCTTTGAAACGGATATGCGCCGTCTGTTAAAGGGTGATGAGGATCAGATCAATAAGCTGGTGTACCGAAGCAAACACAATCCCAAAGAGTATGCCGCCATCAATTATATGGCAAATGTCAACGGTTTTACCCTTATGGACATGGTATCCTATGAGCAGAAGCATAATGAAGAAAACGGAGAAAACAATCAGGACGGGCCGGACTATAATTACTCCTGGAACTGCGGCGTAGAGGGCCCCAGCCGGAAAAAGAAAGTAATGGAGATGAGGCGCAAGCAGCTCCGCAACGCGGTGCTGATCCTCTTTTTAAGCCAGGGAACGCCTCTTCTTATGGCCGGAGATGAGTTTGGCCGGACGAAAGGCGGAAACAATAACTCCTATTGCCAGGATAATGAGATCTCCTGGGTCAACTGGAACCTGTTAAAGACCAACAAAGATTTATTTGAGTTTGTCAAATACGCCATTGCCTTCCGGAAGAAACACCGGGTATTCCATATGGAGCAGGAACCCAAGGTAATGGATTACCTGGGCTGCGGCCACCCGGACATCTCTTACCACGGCGTCAAGGCCTGGTGTCCGGAATTTGAAAACTTCCGCCGCCAGTTAGGTATTATGTACTGCGGCGCCTATGCCGTCAACGACGACAAAACTCAGGATAATTCCTTTTTTGTCGCTTATAACCTTCATTGGGAGCCCCATGAGTTTTCCCTTCCCAATCTTCCCAAAGGGCAAAAATGGCACGTTGCCCTCAATACCGATGAGGGGGAGAGGAACGGGATCTATCCGGAGGGAGAGGAACTCCTTTTGGAGAAGCAGAAACAGTTTATGGTTCCGGCAAGGAGCATTGTGGTATTTATTGGAAAATAGAAAAAATAAGGGAGGAGAATCCTGCAGGTCAGGATTCTTTTCCGCTTTTAAGGGGAAAACGCCGTGTTTTGCCGGATAAAAGGAGGGCGCAACCGCTGGTTGACAAAAAAATATTGCCGGTTGGTGGAATGCAACCGCAGAAATTGGTAGACTTAGGGCATCAAAGGAAACAGAAGGAGAAAAGACTTATGATTTTTGCAGAAAAATTAATCCGGCTGAGAAAAGAAAAAGGGTGGTCCCAGGAAGAACTGGCGGAATTTATGGAAGTTACCAGACAGTCCGTATCCAAATGGGAGGGTGGTCAGGCAGCGCCGGACTTGGAAAAAGTAGTCCGCCTTTCCCGCTTATTCGGGGTTACCACAGATTATTTACTGAAAGACGAAGTCGAGGACAGTTATGGAGTGGGTGCAGAAAGCCTCTGCCCGGAAGGAATGGAGTCGGAGAAAAGGCCGGAGGAGACAGTTCGCCGGGTAACTATGGAAGAGGCTGCCGCTTTTTTGGAAGCAAAGAGGAAAGCGGCGAAACAAGTTGCCGCTGCCGTTTTTTTATGCTGGTCTTCCCTTGCTCCGCTAAAGTTATTGGAAGCTGTCAGCGAAATTCCCAAATACGGTCTGAGAGAAAACACGGCAGGCATTATCGGGATTTTTATCCTGCTGATTCTTGTATCGGCGGCAATAGCTCTTTTCGTATCAAGCAGAGGGAAAACGGCGGAATATGATTACCTGGAAAGGGAATCCTTTGAAATCGATCCTGATACAGAGGCCATGGTAAGGGAACGGAGGGAACAGTATCGAAAGGCCCATATTAAAAAAAGGACTGCCGGCCGTGGTATCTGCTTTTTGGCTTTGCTCATTTTCTTGGGCGGCTCCTGGGTTGATGAGGGAAACAATCTTTTTGAGGCTTTTGTGGTGGCGGCAAGCCTGATGACAGTGGGAATCGGCGCAGGGCTTTTTCTCTCCAGCGGGATTGTTTGGGGAAGCTTTGCAAAACTTTTGCAGGAAGAGGGACAAGATAAGAAAAGCAACCCGTTTATGCAGCCCCTAAATGCGCTTTACTGGTGCGGAGCCGTAGTGATTTTCTTCTGTGTGGAAAGCTGGGGGTATAACTGGCTGGTATGGGTAGTTGCCGCAGGGTTGTGGCCCCTTGTAAGGATGGCCTGCAGATTTTCGTATGAACGATATGAGGAAAGGAAGAGTTTAAAAGAGTAGGAGTAAGACGGGTATAGGTATATAAAACTCCAGTTGGCAGAAAGACCGCCGGAGCCGGATTTAAAACAGCCGGATCTTAGGCGGTCTTTTTACGATTACTGAAGGAGGCGAAGGGCGGCGCTTACATCGGCTTCTGGGCGTTTGGGACGGGAATAGGCGATGCGGAAACCTTCCTGGATGCGCTGCTCTTTTAGCGCCTCCATAGCAGTACTGATATTTCGCGGCCTCTGTCCTGGTATGAGGGTTTCCCCGTTGGAAAAACCTTCTTCCCGGCCGGCCAGTTCCTGAACCATACGGCTTCGCCACAGGTTTAATTCCTGGATATAGCTCAGATCCTTTGATAAATCATGAAGCTCTTTCCAGTCTTTCGTCAAATCGAAAAGCTGTTCTGTCCCTGTTGTGACGTGCCAAATATATTTCGTCTTTCCGTCTGTCAGATAATGGGTCCCGTCTTCGTAGAACAGGTTTATCCGGCTGCTTACGGGACGGGTTTTGGCGCAGCCCATAAAGTTGTGAACGCTTTCCCCGTGCATATAGGTTCTCCATGAAGAATCGGACCCTTCTGTCAGCAGCTTTTTCATGCTGCGCCCGTCTACAGAAGAAGGAATGGGAAGGCCCGCCAGATCTAAAATCGTCGGCATAATGTCTTCCCAGATAATGGGGCTGTCTATCTGCTGGGAATCCCGGATTCCAGGCCCCATGATCATAAAGGGAATGTGGGCCGCTCCTTCATAGGGCCGTGCTTTCTGATACATATAATGGTCGCCCATGAGATCGCCATGGTCAGAGGTGAAGATCACATAGGTGTTGGGATGGCGCATGGCCCGTTCCAGAATCCGTCCTACCTGACTGTCCAGGAAGGCGATGTTGCCGTAGTACCCGGCCCTGGCAGCCCGGAGATTTTCTCCCTTTAAGTCAATATACCGGCTCATGATGTTTCCGCTGCTGACAGGGGGAATGTCGTAAGGGGCGATATAAGGATCGTCCAGATCCTCCCGGCTGTAATAGCGGTTAAAGTACTCTGCCGGAGGATTATGGGGAGAATGGGGCGCATAATACCCGACAAATAGCATAAAGGGGCGGGAAGAATCCCGGCTGTCCAGGAAATCAATGGCCCGGTTGGTGGCCCATTTGGTCTGATGAAACTCATCAGGAAGATGGAAAGGGCCAGCGGCCCGTGAATTATTGTGGGGGCCACCGCCGTAATAGCCGCCTGCTTCCCTGGAAGTATTTTCCCGGATAAAGGTAAAGAAGGGATCGGAGCTGTCTTTAAACTCGGAGCTGGGATCTCCGGGAAGGTAGTATTCAAAGCCGTAAGAGAAGTTAAAGGGATAGGTGTGCATAGTGCGGCCTACCAGGGCAGTTTCGTAGCCGCCCCGGCGCATCTCGGCAGGGAGAGTGGTTTCCAGAGGCAGATAAGGAATGCCAGTATTGGTAAAAAGACCATGGTGAGCCGGGGTCTGGCCGGTGAGGAGGGAGAGACGCTGGGGAATGCACAGGGGACAGGAGGCGTAGCAGCTAGTAAACTGGGCTCCCTGGTATGCAATAGAGTCAATATAGGGCGTATAAATCCCGGTACGGCGGCCTGAAACGCCGACGCAGTCGTAACGCTGCTGGTCTGTGTGGATAACAATAAAATTTGGTTTTTGTGACATAAACAACCTCCTTGGATAAAATTGCCAGAATTTATCTTGTTATATCAAATTATATCGCAATTATTGACAAGAAAGATAGAAATATTATACTAATAATAGCACAAAGCAACTGGAATCAAAGATAATTGATGAAATAAGACAGGAAAGGAACTGACAGTGGACAAGGTTATAAATACAGGCGTATTGTTTATGAGAAATCTGCTCCATTTAAATGTTGCGGTGATTGAAAATGAGGAAAGAGAAGAGTTCGCATTGCCGTCGCCCTATACCCAGGATTGGGAAAATCAACTGGTATGGGAAATTATGGATGCAGCAAAGGAAAATTCCGTCAGCTTTTTAAATGACAGCTTTCTGTCCTATTACTGTCTCATCCATCTGACAGATGTTGTAGTGCTGATGGGGCCTTACCGGCAGCATACTATGACGCGGGCGGAGGCCCGCAGGCGGCTGACGGAGGAACGGTTTGAAGAAAATACAGTGGATCAATACCTGAAATGGTATAATTCTCAGCCGCTGCAGGAAATGAGCGTGGTAAAGCTGGCGGCCCATTCTATGATTGTAAGCGTATATGGAAGTGCTAAAGATACAGAGGAAAGAACGGTCAATATCCAAAGATATGAGCAGTCCCATCATCTGATACCGACGGATTTGTCCCAGGATATGGCTTCGACGGATTCCCTGATTTTTAATGAATTGTCATTCCCGTATATGATGCACATACGGGCAGGTAATTACGAAGGAGCGGTGGCGACCTACAACAATATGATGCGATATACGAAGCCCCACAAAAATTTTGCCATTATTGACACTGTGGAGGGAGTAACCAATATCCGGACGCTGACCCGTATAGCTACCCAACAGGCAGGCGTACCTGTTACGGCGGCTCAGGCGATACTGGAAGAGTTTAAGGGAAAGGTACGTATGGCGGGCAGCAAAAGCGAGGTTATGAAACTAACTTACAAAATGATCAGTGACATTTGTATTCTGGTTCGGCAATACAAAAGAACTTCCTACAGCGTGAGTATTTCTCTGGCTGTTGATTATATCCACCGTAACTTGTCCCGTCCGTTGGCGGTGGCGGACATTGCCGGTGAAGTGGGGCTTTCGCCTAACCGGCTTTCTACAAAATTTCATCAGGAAGTCGGGGAATCCATTACCCAGTATATTTCCCGCCACAGACTGGAGGAGGCAGCCAATCTGCTTATGTACACAAACCTGACAATACAGGAGATCTGCGCACAGGTCGGGATTTTGGACAATAATTATTTTGCCAGACGTTTTAAAAAGGCATATGGGGTGGCTCCGGTACAGTACAGGAAACAGCACGGGGAAAGCGCTAAGGGAGGAGAATAAAAGTTTTAATAGTATAATCATAGCTGAAGAAGCCTTAAACAGAGGGGATATGGCCCGAATGGACCGTATCCCCTCTGCCTTTGCCGGAACGCACTGGGATGAGGGGAAGAATCTGAAAATTGTGAAAAATGTACAAAAACGAAGGCGTTTTTTGTCTGTCTAAGAGAAGAAAAACAAAAGATAAGTGCTAGTCAAGATAGAAAATTTCTATTGAAAATCGAAAAAAAGCTGTATAATGCCACTCATAAGAGACAAAAAACAGTCGTTTTATACAGAAAAGGATTTTGGTGTGAATAAAAGGAAAGGAGAGCAGAAGGGCATGGTAAATTTAAAGGCCAGTCCGTTTTTTCTAAATGAAGAACAGATTGACTGGGTAGAGCAGACAATTGCCTCTATGACGCTGGAAGAAAAAATCGGGCAGTTGTTTATCAATTTTACGGTAAACCGGGATCCGGAATACATCAAAAGCGTATGCAGAAAGTATCACGTAGGGGGGATTCGCTGGCAGGGCGGTACTTTGGAAGAAGTATATGAGCAGAATAAGCTGTTTCAGGAGGAGAGCAAGGTACCGGTTCTCATTGCGGCCAACTGTGAGGCCGGCGGAAATGGGGCGGTAAAAGAAGGAACCCTTGTGGCGACTCAGGCAGCCTGCGGAGCCAGCGCTACCGCTGATACGGCTTATAATATGGGACGTGTAGGCGGCGAAGAAGCGGCGGCCATTGGCTGCAACTGGACATTTGGGCCCGTTTCTGATGTTCTGCTGAACTGGCGCAATACCATTGTAAATACCCGCTCCTATGGCGATGATCCTGACCGGGTAATTGAGCGCTGCAAAAGCTATATGAAAGGAATGGCAGAAAGCGGAATCGCCTGCTGTACCAAGCATTTCCCCGGAGACGGAGTGGAAGAGAGGGATCAGCATCTCCTTATCGGAAACAATGATTTGACCTGTGAAGAATGGGATGAAAGCTTCGGAAAAGTATACAAGGCCTTAATAGATGCCGGTATTGAAAGCTTTATGGTAGGACACTTCCGCCTGCCGGCATACAGCCGCAGGCTGCGGCCGGGAATCAAGGACGAAGAGCTGATGCCCGCGTCCCTGGCTCCGGAGCTGCTGACGGATCTGCTGAGAGGCCAATTGGGCTTTAACGGGCTGATAGTAACGGATGCTTCCCATATGGGCGGGCTGTCTACGGCGGCCCCACGCAGCTACCAGGTTCCAGGGGCCATTGCGGCAGGCTGTGATATGTTCCTGTTTTTCAATGATCCGGATGAAGACTTTGCTTATATGATGGAAGGATACCGTTCCGGTCTGATTACAGAGGAACGCCTTTCCGATGCCTTACACCGCATTTTAGGCCTGAAAGCGAAGTTGAACCTGTACAAAAAGCCATTTCCGGAAAAGAAAGGCCTGAAAGCCATCGGTAGCCCGGAACACCATGCCGCCGCCGCTAAAGCTGCGGACGAAACTATTACCTTGGTAAAGGACGTACAGCATCTGCTTCCCTATGATATAAAGAAAGGCAGACGCGTAAAGCTTTATTTTATCCAGAGCGCTCCCATTTCTGTAGTGGATGGTACGGATAAAGCAAAACAGATCGTAATCGAAGAGCTGGAACGGGCGGGCTTTGAGGTAGACATCAATCAGGATTACTATGAGCTGGAAGCGGAAAAACCGGCATGGGCTAACCGCTATAAACTTATTGAGGCCGGTTCGGCGGAAGAGTTCCGAAAGAATTTCGATTTGGCTATGGTGTTTATTAATATGAAAGGGTACGCCCAGGAGAATAATATCCGGGTGAAATATTCCGTATCTCACTCCAATGAAATCCCATGGTACGTTCAGGAGGTGCCTACAGTCTGTGTTTCTCTGGGATATACCAATCATCTGTTTGACGTGCCTATGATGAAAACCTACATTAACGCTTACGCGGATACCCGGGAATATATCCGGGCGGTGATTGAAAAGATAACCGGACAGTCAGAGTTTAAGGGAATCTTTAACGAAACCGTTTGGTGCGGGCGCTGGGATACGCGCATCTGATTGCCGCAGTAAGAAAAAGGAGGAACATAATACCGTGCTAAAATATATGATAAAACGCGTGCTGTTTTTGATTCCCATTATGCTGGGAGTTATGGTAATCGTATTTTTCATCCGCGCCATTACCCCCGGAGATCCTATCGACAATCTGCTGACAGAGGATGCCACGGAAGAACAGCGCCAGGAATTGAGAGAAGAACTGGGACTGGATAAGTCCCTGCCGGAACAGTTTGTGGTTTATGTAAAAGATGTGGTGACAGGAGATTTGGGAACGTCATATACGACAAAGCAGCCTGTCCTTGACGAGCTGATGACCCGTCTTCCGGTTTCTATGATTGTCTGCTTCGGGGCCGTGTTTATCGGCGTTATTATCGGAGTGCCCTTGGGAACCATATCGGCGCTGAAACAATATTCCTGGACGGACAGTATTATCAGAATCGTGTCAATGATTGCCGCCGCCACGCCTCAGTTCTGCTTAGGGCTGGTATTGATTATGATTTTTTCCGTAAAGCTCCACTGGCTTCCCTCAGTAGGACTGACAGGTCCGGCAAGCTTTATCCTCCCCATGGCCTCTGTAGGCCTTACCAGTTTGGCTCAATATACCCGGATTACCCGTTCCAGTATGCTGGAAGTCATTCGTCAGGACTACATCCGTACCGCCAGAGCCAAAGGCCAGACAGAAGGGGCGATTACGGTCCGCCACGCTTTGCGGAATGCCTTTATCCCCATTATGGCCCAGATTGGAAACCAGGTGGGGCATCAGTTAGGCGGCGCTCTCATTGTGGAAACTGTTTTCGGTATGCCGGGAATCGGAAAATATATCGGCGATGCCATTACAGCCCGGAACTTCCCGGCTATTCAGGGCGGAGTTCTGTTTCTGGCATTCATATTCACCCTTGTAAATCTGCTTGTAGACGTCAGCTTTGTATTTATTAATCCCCGGCTGAAGTCCAGCGTTCTCCATAGCAGGCCCGGAAAATTAAGTAGGTGGCTCAAGGGCAGAAAACAAAAGATTCAAGCTGCGGTGTAAAGGAGGAAGAGATAAATGGCAAAGATAAAAACACCGACTCCGGCAATGATCCGCTATGCAAAAAAGAACAGAAAGCCGAAAAAGTACTCCCCTGGGAGGGAGGCCGTCAAGCGGTTCTGCCGCAACCGAAACGCTATTGTGGGATTTGTAATTATATCCGTTTTGCTGGTTATTGCTATTTTGGCGGGGATTCTGGCGCCTTACGAATATCAGGCCCAGGATTATACGTCGGCTTTCCAGGGGCCTTCCGCCGCCCACCTGTTCGGAACAGACAATTACGGCCGTGACATCCTCAGCCGCTGTCTCTACGGCGCCCGCTACACTTTGCTTTTGGCCCTGGGCTGCGTAACAATGGCCTTCTTTACCGGCGGAGCTCTGGGGATTATAGCCGGATATTTCGGCGGAACAGTGGAAACAGCTATTATGCGTTTTATGGACGTTCTGCAGTCTATTCCCCAGGTATTGCTGGCCATTTCCCTGACCTCGGCCCTGGGAAACGGAATCCCTCAATTGATTACGGCTATTACAGTTTCTTCCATGCCGGTGATTTCCAAAAACTGCCGTGCGGCCATTCTGAACGTAAAAAATTCAGAGTATGTGGAAGCGTCTAAGGCCATCGGCGTAGGTCAGGCCCGAATGATTATAAAGCACATGATCCCCAATACTGTGGGAGTTATGGTCATTTACGTAGTGGGTATGATGAGCGCTTCCATCAATATTATGGCTTCCTTGAGTTACCTGGGAGTGGGACTTGTGCCTCCGACGCCGGAATGGGGACTGATTCTCAGCGAAGCAAAAAGTTATTTTACTTCATTCCCGCATATGGTTCTGTTTCCGGCGCTGATGATCCTGCTGACAATCCTGGCCTTTAATATGCTGGGCGACGGTTTGAGAGATGCGCTGGATCCGCGCCTGAAATAATCGGAGGTAAATGCAATGACAGAAAACAAAAAAACTCCTGTTGTAGAGGTTAAGGATTTGACCGTCCATTACGAAACGGATGACGGGATTGTAGAGGCCGTAAACAACGTGTCTTTAAAAATTGAAAAAGGAGAGGTTCTGGGATTAGTAGGAGAGACTGGAGCGGGGAAAACTACCATCGCCCTCAGCATGATGAACCTGCTGCCGGTACCGCCCAGCCGCGTCATTAACGGCTCCGTCTTCCTTAATGGAGAAGACATTTTTAAAAAGAATAAACATCAGATGCAGAAGCTCCGCGGAAATGCAGTCAGTATGATTTTCCAGGATCCCATGACAGCCTTAAATCCCGTAAAATATGTAGGAGATCAGATTGCAGAGGTAATTCTTCTCCACGACAAATGCTCCAAAAAGGACGCTATGCTCCGGGCCTGCGACATGATGCGTACCGTAGGGATTCATCCGGAACGGTATAAAGAATATCCCCATCAGTTTTCAGGAGGAATGAAACAGAGAATTGTAATCGCTATCGCTCTGGCCTGTCAGCCGGAACTGCTGATTGCCGACGAACCCACCACGGCTTTGGATGTAACCATTCAGGCCCAGGTGCTGGACATGATGAAGGAGCTGCAGGAAAAACACGATATGGCCATGCTGATGATTACCCATGATTTGGGAATCGTAGCTGAAATGTGCGATAAATGCGCCATTATTTATGCCGGGGAAATTGTAGAGTACGGCAGTCTGGAGCATATCTTTGACCGTCCTATGCATCCTTACACCGTGGGACTTATGGAATCCATTCCCAGTCTGGACAAAGACGTAGAGCGGCTAAAACCCATTCCCGGACTGATGATCGACCCCACCAACCTGCCTCAGCACTGCAGCTTTTGCGAGCGGTGCTTTCGGAGAGACGATCGCTGCTCCAAAGACGATCCCGCTTTAGTAGAAGTGGAACCCGGACATTGGGTGAAATGCTTCTATGGGGGAAAGGAGAAGATGAGATGAGTGCGCTGCTGGAAACAAAACACCTGAAAAAATATTTTGAAGTGCCAAACGGTACCCTTCACGCTGTAGATGATGTGAACCTTTCTATTGAAAAAGGCAGTACCCTGGGGGTGGTAGGAGAATCCGGATGCGGCAAATCCACTCTCGGCAAAACCATTATGAAGCTGACCCAGCCCACTTCCGGGGAAATCTGGTTTGACGGAGTCAATATCGCCCCTATGTCGGGAAAGGAATTTAAACCCTACCGCTACCAGATCCAGATGATTTTCCAGGATCCCTACGCGACGCTGGATCCCCGTATGAGCATTGCACAGCTTATTGCAGAACCCTTGGAAGTGTCAAAAACTCTGACAGATCGGGCACAGATTGATAAACGGGTAGACGAATTAATGGAATTGGTTGGACTGGCTTCGCGCCTTAAAAACAGCTATCCCCACGAACTGGACGGCGGACGCCGGCAGCGTATCGGCGTAGCCCGCGCTCTGGCCTTGGAACCTAAATTTATTGTGTGTGATGAGCCGGTTTCCGCCCTGGACGTGTCAATTCAGGCCCAGATTTTAAATCTGCTGCAGGATTTGCAGGAGGATATGGGTTTAACTTATATGTTTATTACCCACGATATGTCGGTGGTAAAACATATTTCCACGGAAATTGCGGTAATGTATTTGGGACAGGTTATTGAAAAATGCGACGCAAAGGAATTGTTCCGCAATACGCTCCATCCGTACTCCCAGGCTTTGCTGTCGGCAATTCCTATTCCCAGCATCCATGTGGAGCGAAAGAAAATCCTGTTAAAAGGGGAATTGTCTTCCCCTATTAATCCCAAGCCCTGCTGCCGGTTTGCAGTTCGCTGCCCCTATGCTACAGACGAATGCTTTGCCAGTGAACCGGAGTTTCGGGAAATTAAAAAGGGACACTATGTTGCCTGCCACAAGGTAGACGGACAAGGAACAATCAATAAATAATTTAGGAGGAGAAGAAATGAACAGATTTATGAAAAAAACAGTCAGTGTCTTAATGGCCGCTGCTATGGCGTTTGCCTGTGCCGCCTGCGGTCAGTCCGGAACGGAAACCACTGCGGCAGCCGGAGGGACGGAGACTACGGCAGCCGGAGCAATAGAAACGACTGCTGCTGAAGCTCCTGAAGCAAATACCGCAAAGAGTGAGGAAACTCTGAAGGTGGCTCTGTCGGCGGAGCCCAATGGACTCTTCCCTTTGTCAGCTTCTGTATCTGAAAGCGGTTTGGTCGTTCAGAATGCTATAGGCGGCCGTCTGCTGGAATTTAACGCTGAAACAGGAGAGGTTTCTCCCAGTTTAGCTGATACTTACGAGCTGGTGGATGAAACTCACATGAAATTCCATTTAAGAGAGGATGCCTGCTATTCCGACGGTACCCCTGTTACAGCCGAGGATGTACTCTATTCCTTCACACTGGCCAAAGAAAATGCCGTGTCCTTTGCCAATTACCTGGACATGGAAAATTCTTCCGCAGAAGATGATCACACGGTTATAATTGCCATGACCCAGTATGTGCCTGGTTGGGAGCAGCAGTTCTGCAATCCTGCGGCAATTATTACCAGCGAAGCCAATGTGGAAGCGGCAGGAGGATTAGACGCCGCCAGCCGCGATGTGCCGGTGGGATGCGGCCGCTATGTGTTTAAAGAATGGGTTAGCGGACAGTACATTACTCTGGAGCGCAACGAAAACTACTGGGATAAAGACTATAACGGTTATTACAAAACCATTCAGTTTACCTTTGTGCCTGATGCCGCTTCCCGTGTTCTGGCTCTCCAGAGCGGCGACGTAAATGTGGCCCAGCGTATTACCATGAGCGACTATATGGCATTGCAGAACGATCCCAATGTAAAGGGAGTTCCCTTTGCGACAGACCGTATTTTCAACTTGTTCTTTAATGTATCGGAAGGCAGCGTGTTCTCAGATCCGCTGCTGAGAGAGGCGGCGGCTTACGCCATTGACGCCAATGCCGTAAACGCCCTGCAGAATATGGGCCAGGGCCAGATTGTCCAAGGACAGTGGGCCAGCACACATCCCTATTACCGGGAATATTACGAGGGAGGCCATTTGAATCAGGATATTAACAAGGCCAAGGAACTGATGGCTCAGGCCGGCTATCCCGACGGATTTGACTGCACCCTTATTACGCAAGCAGCAAATCAGCAGATGGCAACGGTAGTTCAGGAAAGTCTGCGCCAGGTAGGAATCAATGTCAATATCGAGATGATGGAACAGAGCACTTACGTAAGCGCAGCCCGCAACGGGGAATACGACTGCTATGTAGGGGCTACAACGGCGGGAACATTAAGCCCGGATAATTTTAACCAGCTTGATCCGGATAAAATCGGCGTAACGGTAGGCGGATACCGGGACGATTCGGAAGCCGCCAGCGCCATGATTGCTAAAGCCTCTTCCTATGATGAAGCCGAGGCCAAAGAGGGCTGGGATGAGCTGTACGATCTGGTGTTAGGCCAATACTACTGTGTGGGACTGTGCAACGCCATTGACTGCTACGGTTTGTCAAAGAATCTGGACGGGCTGAAGTTGGGTAAGCTGAATTACATGGACGTGTCCTATGTCCACCCTGTAGAGTAAAAGCATAAAAATACCCCTATCAGGGCCGTCCTGCGTATCCGGCGGGGCGGCTCCTGCTATATCGCAGGAAAGACTTGCATATTCACATAATAATGAAGGAGGAAGCTATGGGAAAACCAGACATTTACCCCACAGGAGTTACTTTGTACGATTCGGATAAAGCGTGGAACGGTTATACGGTATTCCCCACAGATCTGGGGGCAACGGTTATAGATATGAATGGTCAGGTGGTAAAAATATGGAAGGGAATCAAATCATCCCCTGTAAAACTGCTGCCGGGAGGCTTTATTTTGGGCGGTATTGGGAGCGATCAGGGGAAGCCTGGGGAGGACAGCATTCTCGATATGGTTCAGGCGGACTGGGATGGGAATGTGGTATGGCACTACTTTCGGAACCAGGAAATCGATCTGCCTGACGGGCTCCGCCGTTTTGCCGCTTTGCAGCACCACGATTTTCAAAGGCAGGGTTCTCCCACGGGATACTACGCCCCTGATTTAGAGCCGTGGACGGATCATGGAAACACGCTGCTGCTGACCCATGAGCGCTGCCGCGCTCCTCACATTTCAGACAAGGAGCTGAGAGATGAAAGGATCCTGGAGGTTAACTGGCAGGGAGAGATCGTGTGGGAGTGGAAAAGCAGAGAACACTTCCATGAAATGGGGTTTGATGAAACCATAAAAGCAGCTATTGCGGCAAACCCTGCGGGGGGAGACTGGCTGCACATTAACGCGATGTCGGTTTTAGGGCCTAACCGCTGGTATGATCAGGGCGACCGCCGGTTTCATCCGGATAATCTGATCTGCAGCTCCCGCCAGTGCAATATGGTATTTATTATAGAAAAAGCTACGGGACGGCTAGTATGGAAAATAGGACCGAAATATCTGGGGGAACCAGGATTTAAAGCCCTGGGGCAGATTATTGGCCAGCATCACGCCCACATGATTCCCAGAGGACTCCCGGGGGAGGGAAATATTCTGCTTTTTGACAACGGCAGTTTCGGGGGATACGGAGAGCCTACCGGATCCTCTCCTGACGGAGTAAACACAGAGCGCAGACATTATTCACGCGTACTGGAATTTGATCCTCTGACTCTGGAACTAAAATGGGAATACGTCGGGGATCGGCTTCCCAATGGCAGGGTTATGGTCATGGGAGCCCAGCGTATGTTCAGCCCATTTATCAGCAGCGTTCAGCGCCTTCCCAACGGAAACACTCTCATTGATGAGGGAGCGGACGGGCTATTTCTGGAGGTTACGCCGGAGGGAAAGAAGGTGTGGGAATTTGTCAATCCTATTCCAAATAAGAAGGCTCCGGATTCTATCCGGTATTCCGTCTATCGGGCGTACCGGGTACCTTATGAATGGATCCCTCAGTTGTCCAAACCGGAGGAGATTCCGGTGACACCGCCGGATATTGAAACCTACCGGGTACCCGGGTCCCTTCCCTTTGGGGATCCGGAAACAGTGAATACCACTGTTCTTTTGGAAACAAAAGAGTAAAAAGGAGGAGAGACTGTCATGAAAAAAAGACCTAATATTGTTATTTTCAACCCGGATCAGATGCGGGCGGACGCCTTAGGCCATCTGGGGAATCCGGCAGGAGCGACACCCAATCTGGACGTCTTTGCCGCTTCTGAGGCCGTGTCCTTCCGAAACGCTTTTTGCCAGAATCCTGTATGTGTTCCCAGCCGCTGCAGCTTTTTTACAGGACTCTATCCCCACACCAGAGGCCACAGGACCATGGGGTATCTCCTTGGCGGAGAAGAAACCAGTCTGCTGAAAGAACTGAAAGAGGCAGGGTACTACGTATGGGCCAATGCCCGGAACGACCTGGTAGCGGGAGAAATTCCGGATTTAATTGAGTCCCATGTGACAGAGCTGTATTACGGCGGTGATGTTGATCCTGCGCCGGGAACCATAGAGGAGAATCCCAGAGGCCAAATGGGAGAAAAGAATTTTTACTCCTTTTATAACGGGCAGCTAAAGACAAAGGACGGAAAAAACTATACAGCCGACGACGAAGATGTAGATGCGGCTATTCATCGGATCCTGAATCCTGTGGACGATCGCCCTCTATGCGTTTTTCTGGGCTTATCATACCCTCATCCGCCATACCAGGTAGAGGAACCTTATTTTTCGGCCATTGACCGGGACAAGCTGCCGTCGCGGATTCCTGCAGGGGACGGCGGTAAAAAAGCAAAGATCCTGCAACTGATCCGTCAGTATCAGAATATGCAGGAATATACAGAGGAGGACTGGGATGAGCTTCGGGCTGTATATCTGGGAATGTGCATGAAGGTGGACGCCCAGTTTAAAAAGGTCTGCGATGCCCTGAAGGAAGCGGGAGAGTATGACAATACAGCCATTTTCTTTTTCAGCGATCACGGGGACTATACGGGAGATTACGGCCTCACAGAGAAGACCCAGAATACCTTTGAGGACTGCCTCACCAATGTGCCCCTGCTTATAAAACCGCCGAAAGGGACAGAGGTGGATCCGGGAGTGACAGACAGTATGGCGGAGCTGGTAGACTTTTACGCCACGGCTATGGAACTGGCTGGCGTCAAGCCGGATCACAGTCATTTTGGCCGCAGCCTGCTTCCGGCTATCGCGAAGCGGGACACACTCCACCGGGAAGCGGTATTTTGTGAAGGAGGCCGTTTGGCGGAAGAGAAACATTGCAGCGAAAGCTGCGATCCTGAAGAAAAAGGCGGCTTCCGGAGAAACATTTACTGGCCCCGGTACGCGGCTCAATGGGATGATGAAGCCCACGCGAAGGGCGTTATGGTACGGACCCTGGAGTATAAATACATTTACAGGGCGGACGCTGCCTGCGAATTTTACGATCTGAAAGAAGATCCCAAAGAACAGGAAAACCGGGCGGACTGGCCCCAGTACGCCTCGAGAATCAGCCAGATGAAGGAACAGATTCTGGCGTGGTATCAGCGTACCTGCGATACGGTTCCGTTCCGCCCTAATGAACGCTTCAGCCACAAAATGATCTGGGAAAAGGTAAAAAGGATATGTCCTCCGGGCTGCGAAGCGGAGGTAAAAGAGAAAATCGAAGGCGGAATGGGTCTGTTTCTGACGAAATATTACTGCCAGGATTTGGCGAAGAAGGCAAAGGCCAAAGGGAACCCAGAAGAAAAAAGGAATAAAGGAGGCTGACAGTATGGCGGAACCATTTGAGTTATTTCAGAGAAAAAAGGACTACTTGATTTGCATTGATTCCGACGGATGCGCCATGGACACTATGGATATTAAGCATATTCGCTGTTTTGGTCCCTGCATGATTGAAGAATGGGGATTGGAGCCGTGGAAGGACGGACTTTTAAATCGCTGGAACTCCATAAATCTCTACACAATGACCAGAGGGATCAATCGGTTTAAGGGGCTGGCAATGATTTTAAAGGAAATAGACCAGAAATATGCGGCAGTGGAAGGACTGGATGCCTTTTGCCGCTGGACGGAAAAAACCCGCGAGCTGTCCAATGAAGCACTGGAAAAAGCCATAGAAGGAGAAAAGGACAGTCTATGTATGGAAAAGGCCTTGAGCTGGTCCCGCAAGGTAAACGCCAGTATATCCCGGCTGCCGGAGGAGGACAAGAAGCCTTTCCCCGGAGTGGCAGAGGCATTGGCTGCAGCAGCGGAATACGGAGATGTCGCGATTGTATCCAGCGCAAACCGGGGAGCCGTGGAAGAAGAGTGGGAGCGCTGCCGTCTTTTGGACTACGTAAGTATTGTTTTAGCCCAGGACACCGGAAGCAAGGAGCACTGTATCGCCGAAATGCTCAGGAAAGGCGGCTACGATCCGGAAAAGGTCCTGATGGTAGGGGACGCCCCGGGAGATCGGAAAGCAGCCCAAAATAACGGAGTGTTTTTTTATCCGATTTTGGTAGGAGCCGAAAAATCCAGTTGGCGGGAGTTGCGGGAAGAAGCCCTTGGCCGCCTCTGGAACGGCAAATACCGGGAATACGGGGAAGCAAAGGAAGAGCAGTTTTTAGAAAATCTGCAGGAAAAATAAAGAGGATCCTTTTTGGATCCTCTAAAAAATAAGAGCGCGAGACGGGATTCGAACCCGCGGCCCCCACCTTGGCAAGGTGGTGCTCCACCCCTGAGCCACTCGCGCATAATAAAAATATAAAATTAATAACCCCGCACAAATATCGGGCAAATGCCCAGAACCGGAATCGAACCAGTGACACGAGGATTTTCAGTCCTCTGCTCTACCAACTGAGCTATCTGGGCTTCCTCAACAACGTATGTTATTTTAACCGAAAAAAGCGAAATTGTCAATAACTATTTTATTTTTTGAGTTTCCCCATTTTTAAAATACAAATGCCCCAGTATCCTTTATTTTAAAATGCTCAAAGAGATTCATTTGTTGTGATTTCACTTTTTTCGTAAGAAAGCAATTGATCCCCTTCCGCCCCATGGATAGCACACGCTCGATTGCATAACCCAGCGCATACAACATGAATTTCGGAACTTTATAAATACGTTTCGAGCTTTCCTTTAACTCTCTCAGATAGATACTCCCTCTGTGGGCTGACATCGTCAGCCCAATATATCCCACTGCAAGAGTGGCAACCAGGTTTAAGTTACGGATAGACTGCAGGGACATTACCCGCAAATCTTCAAGTTCAAACTGCTGTTTTTTGAACCTGAAATATTCTTCTATCCGCCATCTCATCAGATATACTTTTGTCACCGCTTGGCATAAAC
Source organism: uncultured Clostridium sp. (assembly GCA_946498245.1). GTDB lineage: Bacteria > Bacillota > Clostridia > Lachnospirales > Lachnospiraceae > UMGS1370. The sequence continues at coordinate 83,002 of CAMMNN010000004.1, forward strand.
GTTTCTTTTCCTGCATTGTCAAGTTGCTTATCAGCAGCATCGGTTCCGAACCGAAACCATAGACTGCCACAAGAGTCGGCTCCCTTGCCGGAAATTCACACAGCCTTACGGAAATACACTCATTTTACAATGTACGGTTTTATTGGCCTCGATTGACAAAGCCCCCTGCATCAGTTAGAATAGACATTACCCAACAATGGGTAAGGGCATTGTAAAAAACGGCAGGCGGTTAGCCACATCACCCGAAAGGGGGTGAGGCCATGCGAATTACATTACATATCGGACGGTTCACCGTGACGATTATCGTAAAGAGCAGAAACCGCCACTCGGCAAAGTGACGGTTTCTTAGGCGTTTGCTTAACTAACTTGATTTTACTGGGCTAACCGCTTAACGGCAATGCCCTTTTCTATTTTCATTATAACGGAAATAAGGGGTTTGTCAAGGGATGATTCCCTTGTTTTCTGCTTATGGCGCAGGAAAGTTCTTGACTGATACGGATAATCGTAGGATAGTATTAGTTGAGAATGGAAACGCTAAATATAACGACAAAACAGCTAAACCAGCATAATAGCGGTTCAGGTGTCGGCATTCCAGAGGTGACGTTATGGAAGTAAGATGGGAAGAATGCAAAAGAAAGGAAAGACGTGGGGCACGCATTTTGGAAGTGTTTACGGAAGATAGGGAAGCAGAGCTGCCGGATAGGGTCAGGGACATTTCTGGGGAAGAGCTGCCGGTATTGGAACTGGCGGATTATGCTTTTTCAGAAATGCGCCAGGGAAAGCCTGTGGAACCGAGAGAGGGGAAAATGCCTCTGTGCGGCAGCCGCCTGGAAGCGGTTTCTCTTCCACAAAGTCTGCGGCGCATCGGACGGTATGCCTTTTATAATTGCGAAGGCCTGAAACGGTTGACTTTTTTTACATCCATAGAGGATTTGGGGGCCGGACTTTTTACGGGCTGCCGCAATATCCGGGATTTGGACGTACGGATAGTGGAAGGGAAGAAGTCCTGCCTTTCGGAAGTGCTGTCGGAGCTGAACCAGACGCTGCGCCTTACTTTGAGGGAGGAGAACGGGAAAATTCAGGCAAAGCTATTGATTCCGGAATATTTCGAAGAATCTGTAGAAAATACTCCGGCCCGTATCCTGACTCTGGAGATGCATGGCTGCGGTCATCGCTACCGGTACTGTTTCCGGAAAGAGCAAATGCCCTTTGGTGAATATGACGCTTTGTTTCCCCATGTGCGGGTTCAGGAATCCCCCGAGATAACGGCGGAACTGGCCTGGTACCGCCTGCAGTATCCGGTACAGTTGACAGAGGAGGCCAAGATGGAATACGTAAGCTATATTGCCAGCCACCCCAAGGAGGCTGTCCGTGTTTTCGGGCAGATCGCAGATCCCGTCCTTTTGCGAAAGACCATTGGGGACGGCGGACTGGGAGAAGAAGCCGTTGCCTTGATGATAGAGGAAGCCGGACGGACCGGACAGGGGGAACTGATCCCTCTTTTAATGGATCTTCGCCGTGATTTGGGACTGGGAAAGAAAAAGAGAAAATTTGAATTGTAACAATGCAGGGGCAAGACTGAAGAAAGCAGAAGAAGGAGAGCAAAAATGGGTGAAACCGTATTGTACTATAACCCCGGCAACGCGCCGAAGCCGGCTGTCATGAAAAGCGTGTTAGTAAGAATGGGAGTCCGGATCAAAAACATTCGGGAGGAGCAGCTTGGAGAAACCATAGGAAGCCTTCTGGGGATAGAAAAAAAGGAAAAGACGGAAGGAGCGGCTTCGGCGGGGCCTTTGGAGGAACAGATGCTGGTGCTGTACCGGTTCAGTGGAAACCGTCTGGACCAGCTTTTGTACGGACTGAGAAAGGCCGGAGTTCCTAAAATTGAGCTGAAAGCCGTAGTGACGGAGCAGAACAGCCAGTGGACGATGTATGAACTTTACGAAGAACTGAAAAAGGAACGGGAGGCATTTGCAAAGGGAAATGATTGATCCGGTAAGAGAGCGGCAGCTTTCAGAAGAAAATCTGGTGGAAATTTGCACGGAGATTTTGCTGCGCTCCAGAAATGAGCTGTATTTAAATATGCGTTTTCTGGACGTTTCTCTCAGCAGCCTGGGATTTGAGGCTGCCTGGGATGGATCTGGCCTGGGAACCGACGGCTTTACGATTTTCTACCAGCCGGAACAATTGGTTCAAATTTGGCGTAAAGGGCGGGTTCTTATAAACCGTCTGTACCTTCACATGGTTATCCATTGCCTGTTTGGCCATATAGACGGAGGAAAGAAGGCGGAGGATCCCCGGCTTTGGGATCTGGCCTGCGATATTGCGGCAGAGTCTGTAATTGACGGCCTGTATCAGAAATGCGTATATCTTCACCCTCCGGCTTTGCGCCGGGAAACGTACTTGCGGCTGAAGGCGGAAGGGCTGGAGGTGGTGACAGCGGAGGGCATTTACCATGAGGCAGTCGCCATGAAGCTGGGGGAGGAGGAACTTGCCCGTCTGGAACGGGAATTTCGGATAGACAATCACAGCGCCTGGAAGAGAAAGGAACCGCCGGGAATGGCCAGCAGACGGCAGAACCGATGGAAAGACAACCGGGAAAAGCTGCAGACTGCTATGGAAACGGGATCCAGGGACGGTTCCCAGGATAACCGGAGTCTGATGGAACAGGTAAAGGCCGAAAACCGGGAACGCTACGATTACAGGGACTTTCTGAGGAAATTTTCGGTTTTAAAAGAAGAAATGCAGGTAGATGCAGATTCCTTTGACTATGGATTTTATTCTTACGGAATGAGCCTTTACGGAAATATGCCTCTCATGGAGCCCCTGGAAACCAAAGAGGTAAAACGAATTGAAGATTTTGTAGTTGCGGTGGACACCTCTATGTCCTGTTCCGGCCAATTGGTGCGGCGGTTTTTAGAGGAAACCTATGGAGTGCTGGCAGAGTCGGAAAGCTATTTTCGGAAAATTAACGTCCATATCATTCAGTGCGACGACCGTATTCAGTCAGACACGGTGATTGCCAGCCCGGAGGACTTAAAGCGGTATATGGACAATTTCACCATAAAGGGTCAGGGAGGCACGGATTTCCGGCCGGTTTTTGAGTACGTCCGGACGCTGGCGTCCCAGGGGCGGTTTTCACGCCTGAAAGGACTCATTTACTTTACGGATGGAAAGGGGATATATCCTATAGAATGTCCGCCTTACGAGACGGCCTTTGTATTTATTGACAAGGCCTATACGGATATTTCTGTGCCTCCCTGGGCCATGAAACTGATTTTGCCGGCCTGGGAGCTGGAAGAAACGAAGGCAGGAGGAAACGACTGATGAATATCAAAAAGGCGAAACAGGAAATTAAAGACACCATAGAGGCCTATTTGCTAAAGGATTCCTTTGGGGAATACGTTATACCGGCAGTAAGGCAGAGGCCGGTGCTGCTCATAGGGCCTCCGGGAGTGGGAAAGACCCAGATTATGGAGCAGATCTCCGGGGAGTGCGGTATCGGCCTGGTGGCGTACACCATAACCCACCACACGCGTCAGAGCGCCATCGGCCTTCCCTTTATAGAAAAGCAGACGTTTGGCGGGAAGGAATATACGGTAACGGAATATACCATGAGTGAAATCGTGGCCTCTGTATATCATAAGATGGAAGAAACGGGCCTTTCGGAAGGAATCCTCTTTTTAGATGAGATTAACTGCGTTTCGGAGACACTGGCCCCTGCTATGCTGCAGCTTCTGCAGTGCAAATCCTTTGGAAACCACAAACTGCCTCAGGGTTGGATCATTGTTGCAGCGGGGAATCCGCCGGAATTTAATAAATCGGTTCGGGAGTTTGATGTGGTGACTCTGGATCGAATCAAAAAGATTGACGTGGAACCTGATTTTGCCGTCTGGAAAGAGTATGCGGAAAAAGAAGGGGTCTATCCGGCGGTTCAGACGTATCTTAACATAAAACCGCAGTACCTTTGCCAGATAGAAAGGACAGTAGACGGGAAACGCTTCGCTACCCCCAGAGGCTGGGACGATCTGTCGGATTTACTGAAGGTTTACGAAAAATTGGGGAAAAAGGCGGATCGGGATGTGGTGTACCAGTATATTCAGCATCCTGCTATTGCCAAAGATTTTGCCAATTATCTGGAGCTGTATGAGAAATACCGGAGAGAGTACAAGGTGGACGAGATTTTATCAGGAACTATCCGGGAAAGCGTTTGCCGTCAGGCGGCCAAAGCTCCTTTTGACGAAAAGCTCAGTTTAGTGGGCCTACTGCTGTCAAAACTTTCCGGCTGCTTTGCCTCTTGTCAGGAAAAATCCGGCGACCTGGAGCTGATGATGGAAAAACTCCGCAGGCACAAGGAACCTATTTCTGCTCTTCAGGAGATTTCCGGGGAATACGAGGAGAAAAAGAAGGAAGAGCTTTTAACGGTCCGTCAGGAACAGCGGTACCGCAGGGTATCGGCGCTTTTAGAAGGATGCATCCAGGAACTCAGGGAAAGTCAAAAAACCGATGCAGAAGAAGTATGGCAGTGGCTGAGGCAATGGTTTGGAAAAGAAAGCGACGATTATGAGGCCATGAAAGAGAAGGGCGGGAGGATGCTGGAATGCGCCTTTGATTTTATGGAAGCCGCTTTTGGAACCGGCCAGGAAATGGTGATTTTTGTAACGGAATTAAATTCCAATTTTTACTGCATTGCGTTTCTGGAAGAATATGACTGCTCCCGATACTACGAATACAACAAAAACCTGCTTTTTGAGGACAGGGAACAGGATCTTTTAAAGAGACTGGAGAAAACGGAGTTTGGTGTATAGAAAGAGCGCCTTCTGCGCATATTACCTGTAGTATATCCAGAATGGAGGGAATGAAATGGGTAATAAAGCATTGGATTATACGGCGCTGACAATCGGCATCATTGGAGCAGTCAACTGGGGCCTTATCGGATTTTTTAATTTTAACCTGGTCGCCTTCCTGTTTGGAAGCATGACCTGGCTGTCCAGAATTATATATGCCCTGGTGGGGCTGTGCGGCCTCTATTTGATCAGCTTTTATGGCCGTTCATCTGCACAGGATTGATGTTATGGGAAGGGGATGCCGAAAAGAGGCGTCCCCTTTTTCGATCCGGATTGCCCTATGCAGGGGAAGTATTTCTCTGGCGTAAATTTCCTCGTTATGGTATGATAGCGTTAATGTGCAGGATAGGCAGAGATTTATGACAGCGGAGGACGCAATGAAAAAGGATAAGATAAAAGCAGTAATTTTCGATATGGACGGAGTGCTCATTGACAGTGAGATGATATATCTGAAGGCCATGCTGGAATTTGCCCGAACATACAGGAAGGAATTGACAGAACAGGATCTTGTCGGCGTGGTGGGGCGATCCGCTAAAGACAGTTGGACGATTGTAGAACAGGCGGTGAACAATGGAATGACCTGGGAAGAGCTGCGGGCAGAGTATCGGAGAACGACCAACGTTTATGAAACCACAGATTACCGCCGGATCTTTCGGCCAGAGGCCAGAAGGGTTTTAGAGATTTTAAAAGAAAGGGGATACGGTTTGGCTGTTGCATCTTCTACCAAACTTTCTCTGGTAAAACGAGTATTGGAAGAAAACGAGATTATCGGCTATTTCGATACGGTTGTCAGCGGCAATATGTTCCAGCACAGCAAGCCGGATCCGGAGATCTACCATTTTACGGCAAGGGAGCTGGATGTTAAGGAAGAAGAGTGCTTTGTTTTGGAGGATTCTACTGTGGGAATCACCGCCGCCCACAGAGCGGGAATGACGGTGGCGGCCCTGATTGATCTCCGCTTTGGTTTTGATAGGTCCTTAGCGGACTATGAAGTGGGAACCATGGAAGAAATTTTGGAGTATTTGTAGATACATAACCCGCCTGCGGGGAGGAGATTGCTGTGGAAAAAGTAGAGGAAAATCAGTTAAAACCGGAGGGGCCTGAACCAGAAGGGGAGCAGGAACGGGAAATCCTGGAAACGGCTATGGAAGCAGGCCATATTCTTTTGGAAAGCGGAGCGGAAATTTTCCGGGTAGAGGAAACTATCGATAGAATCTGCCGCCATTACGGAGTGGATTATGCCAATGCCTTTGTGTTAAGCAACGGGATTTTTATGACGGCGGGCAATGTCAGGGAACAGTATTTTGCTAAGGTTCAGCATATTCCTGTAAGCGGAGCCCATCTGGATCGGGTGGCGGCGGTCAACCAGCTTTCCAGGGAGATTGAGGCGGGAAGGTGGACGGTAGAAGAGGCTCGTCAGGCTTTGGAGACGATAAAGAAAATGCCGGGAAAGACAAAAAGGGTACAGATCCTGGCTTCCGGAATCGGCAGCGGATGTTTCTGCTATCTGTTTGGAGGAAGTCTTGTGGACAGCGGGGCGGCTCTTCTGGCCGGAATTGCGCTGCATCTCTTTCTTTTGGCTTCCGGAAAAACGGGTCTTTCCAAAATAGTAAAAAACATTGCCGGAGGCGCCTTGGTTACGTTTCTGTGCATGGTCATGTACCGTTTCCGTTTTGGAGAACATTTAAACTATATGATAATCGGATCCATTATTCCGCTGGTGCCGGGGGTGCCCTTTACCAATGCTATTCGGGACATTGCCGATGGGGACTATATCTCTGGATCTGTGCGGATGCTGGACGCGGTACTGGTCTTTTTCTGTATTGCCATGGGCGTAGGACTGGTTTTTACCGTCTATAACCGCATTGGAGGAGGTGTGGCGCTATGATGGGCCAGGTATTGGCGGCAGCAGTGGGAACCATTGCCTTTTCCGTGCTGTTTTCCGTTCCAAGGGCTTATTATCCCTACTGCGGCATCATTGGAGGCGTAGGCTGGATTGTCTATAGCCTTCTGCTTCCTGGGGCATCATCGCCGGAAGCTACATTTTTTGCCACAGTAGCGGTAATTGTGCTGTCCCGCTTTTTCGCTGTTTGGGAACGGTGCCCGGTGACCCTGTTTCTGATACCGGGAATTTTTCCCTTAGTGCCGGGGGCAGGGGTTTACTGGACGGCTTATTATATTGTCATGGACGATTTGGAGCTGGCGTCGGAGACGGGGTTTACAGCCTTAAAGGTGGCGGTTGCCATTGTTCTGGGAATTGTATTTATTTTTCAGCTTCCCCAGGGGATTTTTGCTTCCGTGGCGGCGCTTGTGCCAAACCGCTGGAGACGGGGACAGATAAAGGAACGCAGAGGAGGAAAGAAAATATGATATGGATTAAAGGAGGGCGGATTCTGGATCCGTCCAGAGGAATTGACAGGCCGGGAGACGTAATACTGGAAGGCGGAGAGATTCGACAGGTGGCTTTTTCTGAGGAAGAGAGAGAAGAGCTTCGGAAAAAGATGGAAAAAGAGGGCGAAACGGTAAAGGTTCTGGACGCTTCCGGAAAAGTCGTGGCTCCGGGACTGGCGGACGTCCATGTCCATTTCCGGGATCCGGGTTTTACTTATAAAGAAGACATTGAAAGCGGGGCTGCTGCGGCGGCAAGAGGCGGCTTTACTACCGTTGTCCTTATGGCTAATACAAAGCCGCTGGCAGACAATGTGGACACTCTGAAATATGTGCTGGAAAAGGGCAGGAAAACGGGAATCCGTGTGCACAGTGCGGCGGCAGTGTCAAAAGGCTTCCAGGGAGAAGAACTGACGGACATGGAAGCTTTGAAGGCGGCGGGAGCCGCAGGGTTTACGGACGACGGAATCCCTTTAAAAAGCGGGAAATTTGTAAGAAAGGCCATGGAGGAAGCCGCGCGGCTGGGAATGCCTTTAAGCTTTCATGAAGAGGATCCTCAATATATCGCCCAGAATGGGATCAACCACGGTATAGTTTCAGAGAAGCTGGGAATTTACGGCTCTCCGGCTTTGGCGGAAGATTCTATGGTAGCCAGGGACTGTATGATTGCCCTGGATACCGGGGCGGTTATCGAAATACAGCATATCAGCTCTGCAAATTCCGTGGCCATGGTTCGTCTGGCAAAGTCACTGGGAGCGAAAGTATGGGCGGAGGTTACGCCCCACCATTTTACCTTAACAGAAGAAGCTGTGCTTCAGCACGGAACCCTGGCAAAAATGAATCCTCCTCTGAGAACGGAAAAGGACAGGACAGCCCTCATTGAAGGGTTAAAGGACGGAACCATTGACATAATCGCCACAGACCATGCGCCTCACAGCAAAGAGGAAAAGGCAAGGCCTTTGACAGAGGCCCCCAGCGGCATTACGGGGCTGGAAACTTCTCTGGCCCTTGGAATTACTCATCTGGTAAAGACAGGCCATTTGACGCTTTTGGAGCTTATGGAGAAAATGAGCCTGAATCCGGGGCGGCTGTACGGTCTGGACTGCGGCCATCTGGAAGAAGGCCACCCTGGGGATCTTGTGATTTTTGATGAAAACAGAGAATGGGAGGTAAAGGAGGAAGAATTTGCCTCAAAAGCCTCTAACAGCCCTTTTATTGGCTGCCGGCTGACAGGAAAGGTAGTATGGACCATTTGCAGAGGAGAAGTAATTTATGAGAACTTATCGTGACATTTTAATGGACGTGGACGGCACGCTTCTGGACTTTGGCGCTTCGGAAAGGGAAGGGATTTCCAAAGTGCTGGCCCATTATGGCTTTGAGGCCAATGAAGAGCGCATCGGGCTTTACCACAGAATTAACGGGGCGGCCTGGGCCGCTTTTGAACGGGGCGAGGTTACCAAAGAGAAACTGGTAAATCAGCGCTTTGAGGTGTTTTTTGGAGAACTGGGAAAGAAAGTGGACGGAAGAGAAGCGGAAACGCTGTACCGCAGCCATCTGGATCAGTCCGCCATTCTCATTCCCGGCTCAGTGGAGATCTGCCGGTATTTAAAGGAACAGGGATTTTGGCTTTACGTGGTCACAAACGGGACTTCCACAACTCAGTATAAGCGGCTGTCCCTTTCCGGCCTGGATGCTTTTATGGATGGGATTTTTGTATCAGAGGACGCAGGCAGCCAAAAGCCTCAGAAGGAGTATTTTGACTATTGCTTCCAAAGGATTCCCCAGGCGGATCCCTCTAAAATGCTTTTGGTGGGAGATTCCCTGACCTCTGATATAAAAGGCGGCATCACCGCCGGCTGCCGGACCTGCTGGTATAATCCAGGGCATCTTCCGGAAAAAGATGGGATTAAACCGGACTACCAAATCGAAAAACTGGAAGAATTGAAACAAATAGTGGCAAAAACTTCCTGAATTTCTTAACTTTCTCTTGCCAACTGTCACTTTACTGTGCTACTATAGCATCACGTAAAAGAATACGGTTTGAGGAGGATTTTATTATGAAAAAGAAATTAACCAGCGTATTGATGGCAGCGGCTTTATCTGCAGTTCTGGCCGCCTGCTCTTCAGGAGGAGAAGAAACCACAACGGCTGACACTGCTGCAGAAACCACAGCGGCGACGGAGGCGGAAACAGAGGCAGCAGGGGAAGAAACACAGGCTACGGAGGAGGAAGCTTCCGGGGAAGAAGCAGAAGCGGCCGGGGAAGGCGCAAAAGCAGAGGGCGATACCTTTATCGTCGGTTTTGATCAGGATCTGCCGCCTATGGGATTTTTGGGGGACGACGGCGAATACATAGGCTTTGACCTGGAGCTGGCCCAGGAAGTGGCCAACCGCCTGGGACTCATTTACCAGCCGCAGCCCATTGCCTGGGACGCTAAGGACATGGAACTGGAAACGGGAAATATTGACTGCATCTGGAACGGCTTTACCATGAACGGCAGGGAGGAGAACTATACCTGGTCCGAACCCTATATGGACAACAGCCAGGTCATTGTAGTGGACCCGGATTCCGGCATAACCTCTCTGGCGGATTTAGCCGGAAAGGTAGTGGAAGCGCAGGTGGATTCTTCCGCTCAGGCAGCATTAGAGGACGATCCGGAACTATCGGCAACCTTCGCTCAGATGGTAACGACCCCGGATTATAATACGGCCTTTATGGATTTGGAGCAGGGAGCCGTAGACGCCATTGCCATGGACTCCGTTATGGCCTCCTATCAGATCCAGCAGAGAAATCTGGATTTTGTGATTTTAGATGAGACGCTGGCTTCAGAAGTTTACGGAGTCGGCTTTAAGAAGGGAAATACGGGACTTCGGGATCAGGTTCAGGCTGTGTTAGAGGAAATGGCAGCCGACGGAACTATGAAAGAAATTTCAGAAAAATGGTTCGGTCAGGACGTAACCACCATTGGAAAGAATTAAAAGGGCGGCGCTGTAAAAAGCGCCCCTAAATGATGTACAGGAGGACGCCATGAGCATCAGCCAGATTCAGCAGCTAATTGGAGGAATGGGAGTCAGCATTCAGATTTTTACGGTGACGCTGGTTTTCTCCCTGCCTTTGGGCCTTATTGTTTCTTTCGGGAGAATGGCAAAAAATCCCATTATATGCAATGGGGCAAAGGCGTACATATCAATCATGCGAGGGACCCCGCTGATGCTTCAGCTTATGGTGGTCTATTTCGGGCCTTACTATCTTTTCGGGATAAAAATAGGCAACTCATACCGGCTCTGGGCCGTGTTTATCGGTTTTGTTATTAATTACGCCGCGTATTTTGCAGAAATATACCGAAGCGGCATTCAGTCCATGCCTGCAGGCCAGTATGAGGCAGCCTATATTTTGGGCTATAGCCGTACACAGACCTTTTTTAAAATCATACTCCCCCAGGTAATCAAGCGGATCCTTCCGGCTATGACCAACGAGATTATTACATTAGTAAAAGATACCTCCCTGGCCTTTACTCTCAGTGTAATGGAAATGTTTACCGTTGCAAAGGCCCTGGCGGCGAAGGGGACCATGATGCCCTTTATCGCAGCGGGAATTTTTTACTACGTTTTTAACCTGTTGGTGGCAGTAGTTATGGAGCGCATAGAGAAAAAACTGGATTATTATCGATAGGATTTTATGTTGAGGAGAAGCTATGAGTATACTGGAAATCAGGCATATTGAAAAGGCCTTTGGAGAACTTCAGGTTTTAAAAGACATTTCCCTTTCCGTAACGGACGGGGAGATCTTATCTATCATCGGTCCATCTGGCTCCGGAAAATCCACCCTGCTGCGGTGCGCCACCATGCTGGAAACCATGGATCAGGGGGAAATTTGCTACCAGGGGAAAAAGGCGGTCTGGACCGACGGCGGAAAGCTCTGTTGGGCCCCCAAAAAGGAACTGAAAGAGATCCGGAGCCTGTACGGTCTGGTATTTCAGAATTTTAACCTGTTTCCCCATTACTCGGTAATGAAAAACATTACAGACGCCCCTATTCACGTGCAGAAAAGGAACCGGGACGAGGTGATGTCAGAGGCGCGGGAGCTTTTAAAAAAGATGGGGCTGGAAGATAAAGCGGACGCTTACCCCTGCCAGCTTTCCGGAGGCCAATGCCAGCGGGTGGCCATTGCCCGGGCCTTGGCTCTCAATCCTCAGATTCTCTTTTTTGACGAACCCACATCGGCCCTGGATCCGGAGCTGACGGGGGAAGTGCTGAAGGTTATCCGCTCTTTGGCGGACTTAAACATCGCCATGGTAATAGTCACCCACGAGATGGCGTTTGCCAGAGACATATCCGACAGGGTGATCTTTATGGCGGACGGCGTAATCGTAGAGGAAGGGACGCCGGAGGAGGTCTTCGCTTCAGGAAACGAGAGGACCCAGAGCTTTTTGGGAAGATACGGAAATATATTAAAGTAGATGCTGATAGGAACGCCTTGGCAATTGCCGGGGCGTTTTTCTATACTAGCAAAGACCTTGTCACGCTAATGCATGAAAGCTTTTGCTAGTATAGAAACACTCCGTGGGAGGCGCACGCCGCGCAAGGTAATATGGCTGCTGACGCAGCCGCGCTCTGGCGCGAGTGTGCGGCAAGCGCACACTTTTTATGGAATGGCTGGGCTGAATATTCTTTAGAAAATCTTTTGTTTTTCCTGCGGCCTCTCTTTAGATTGCCATAGTATACTGGCTTTCACAGAGGGAAAGGAGGAATTTGTATGGGTCAGGAAAATCTGGTACAGTTGGTATTTTCCATTTGGTTTGTAACAGCCGTTTTTGTAGTGGCGGTTCTGTTTGCTAATACCTGTATGGAGGCGTTGCGGGAGTACCAGGAAGAAAGGGGAAAAAGGTTCCCTCAAAAAAGCCTTTCATGCTATACTACCAGAGGGCAGGAAGAACCGGAGCCCTGAAAAATCCGGTTCAGGAAGGAAAGCCGCTATGGAAGCAAACCGCATTTTAATTGTAGAAGATGATAAAGAAATCCGGGAAGGAATTGAAATTTTTTTAAAGAGTCAAAATTACGTAGTGTTTCAGGCCGCCGACGGCATAGAAGGACTGGAAATCTTAGACAGGGAGGAAATCCATTTGGCCATTGTGGACGTGATGATGCCACGAATGGACGGGATCACTATGGTAGTGCGTCTGAGGGAACGCTTTGACATTCCTGTGATCTTTTTGTCCGCTAAGTCGGAAGAGGTAGACAAAATCCTGGGACTGAATATGGGGGCGGACGATTACGTCACAAAACCCTTTACTCCCATGGAGCTTTTGGCACGGGTAGGTTCCCAGCTCAGAAGGTATAAACGGTTTATGGAACGGCTGGAGGCCCATACGCCGGATAATCCGGCCCTGCATCGCATCGGAGGTCTGGAAATTAATGAGGAAACCGTTGAGGTAGTGGCGGACGGAACCCCGGTGCGACTGACTCCTATGGAATTTAAAATTCTCCTCCTTCTGGCCAAAAGCCCGGGCCGGGTTTTTTCCGCAGAGGAAATCTACGAAAGATGCTGGAATGAACGGGCGGTAAACACAGATACAGTAATGGTGCATGTGAGAAATATTCGGGAGAAGATCGAAGTAAACCCGAAAGATCCAAAATATTTAAAGGTGGTGTGGGGAGTTGGATATAAACTTGAAAAACAAGCATAGACTGGGTGTCTTTTTAAGCTGGCTTTTAGTAGTGGCGGCCGCTGCGGGAATGGTTTGCGCTTATCCTTATATCAAAGAGAGGGCGTACAGCTATCAGGGAGAATACGGAGAGGCTGCGGCGCTGATGGAGGAGCAGAACCGGATGGCTAATCTGGGGACACAGCTCACGGCGGCCAGCTACTCTATGTGGGAAAAGGAAGAAGAGGCAAAAAGCCAGGAGAAGCTGATGCCGTCCCAGGTTTTTGTCCCCGAGCTGGAGAGGCTTCTGGGAGAGCAGGCAGCAGACGTCTCAGACATCATGTACAGCGATGAATCGGGAATGGCTGTGGCAGTGACGGAGAACTGGAGCAGCGGGGAATACGATTTTGAAAATCGGGAATTTCTGTTAAGTGTGCGAAGCAATATTGACGAGAGGGCGAAAAACTGGGACGACGCTTTAGAGGTACTGGGAGGAACGGAGCAGGTACGGGTGACAGATGAGAAGGGCCAGGAAATCCAGATAGGAGGCGAAACGCTCTTTTCCGGAAGCTCTCAGGAAAATGAAGAAGACCGAATCCGGGTATCCATTGTCTTTGATTCCAAAGGGCGTTCTTCTTTAGGAGATGCAGAGGGGGATCCAGAGGCGGTTCGGATTCTTCAGGGAAACAGATACTATTTTGAAAACGCCTTCGACCCTTTGGCGGAGGATTACGGAGAGGATTATGTGTACAGGGGAATTTCCTTCCAGGGTCCTCAAAACAGGGTTTATGAGTTTCATTTAGAAAAGCAAAGGATTTTAGGAAACCAAGACGCTGAGACGGTGTATTTGGATTTTTATGACATGGTAGGCGCAGGCCATTTTATGGTAATATGGAGCTGTCTGGCGGTTCTTCTGGGAGTTTTTGCACTGACCCTTCCCGCCTTGCCTATAGTGTCTCTGGGGACGGGACGCATCAGCCGCACTCCCCTGGGAATCCTGCTGCTGGCACTGTGCCTTGACGCCGTTATGGTGGTGTACGGAGCCGGACTGATGGAAATTACCTTTAACGGCGATGCAGCCCGAATGCTTCAGAGATTTTTTGGAGGCGGAAGCTGGGGCAACGCGCTGACTGTGCTCAACGGAGTTTATTGGGCGGTTACCTTTGCCGTGTTATTCTGGGCGGCCCTTTGCGGAAGGGCGGTATTTACCATAGGGCTCTGGCGGTATTTTAAAGAGAGAACCGTTACGGGGCTGGCTTTAAGAGGGATTAAGAGATGCTGCAGGAGAGCGAAACACTGGTGGGACAGCTTTGTAGAATCTTTGGGAGAACTGGACTGGACGGAGAAATCCAATAAAATTATTGTAAAAATTGTCCTTGTGAATTTCCTTGTGCTGACCCTGATCTGCTGCTTTTGGTTTTTCGGCATCTTTGCCCTGATAGTGTATTCCGTAGTTCTGTTTCTGGTTCTTAAACGGTACTGGGAAAGGGCCAGACAGAAATATCAGATTCTATTAGAGGCTATTAATGAAATGGCCGACGGAAATCTGGACGTGGCTGTAGAGGAGGATTTGTGGATTTTTGCTCCCTTCTACCATGAGCTTACCCGGATCCAGAAAGGATTTAAAAAGGCAGTTCAGGCAGAGGTGAAAAGCCAGCGCATGAAAACGGAGCTGGTCACCAATGTGTCTCACGACTTAAAAACGCCGCTGACAGCGATTATTACCTACGTAAATCTACTGAAGCAGGAGAATCTGTCAGAGGAGGAAAGACGAAATTATACGGAAATTCTGGAAAAGAAATCCATGCGTTTAAAGGCTTTGATTGAAGATTTGTTTGAGGTCAGCAAAGCTACCAGCGGAGCGGCGACGGTAAAGCTGGAAGAGGTGGACATTGTAAGCCTGTTAAAGCAGGTGCGGTTGGAACTTTCAGAAAGAATAGAAGAATCCGGAATTGATTTTCGCTGGAATCTGCCGGAGGAGAAGATTATCCTGCCTCTGGACAGCCAGAAAACCTATCGGATTTTCGAAAATCTTCTGGTAAATATTATGAAATACGGAATGCCGGGAACGCGGGCCTATATTGAGGTGGCCCGGGAATACAACGAAAGCCGGGAAGGAGGTTCTGAGGAAGTTACGGTTTCTATGCGGAATATTTCAGCCCAGGAGCTGCACGTCAATCCCAAAGAACTGACGGAACGCTTTGTGCGGGGAGACGCTTCCCGCAGCACAGAGGGAGTCGGACTGGGACTGGCCATAGCCAAAAGTTTTACAGAGCTTCAGGGCGGGACCATGACAGTAGAAGTGGAAGCGGATTTATTCCGGGTGATTATCCGGTGGGAAAAGAAGAAAATAGAAGAGGAAACAGAATCAGAATCGTGACAGAACGGGGGCCGGAAAATGGCCCCCGTTTTTACACGGGCAGAAGGGCCTTAAAGATTTGTTACTAACAACCTCGAATTTATGGACACTTTGGGGAATTGCTAAACATGAGTTTTTATAGTACAATAAAGAGACATGCAGGATTGGATTCTTTTAGGATTGTGACAGAGGAAAGGGCATCTATCATGAAACGATACGATTATATTATAGTAGGAAGCGGCCTCTACGGGGCAGTGTTTGCGTATCTGGCCGGAAAAAAAGGCAAAAAATGTCTGGTGGTGGAGAAACGTTCCCATACCGGAGGAAATATTTACTGCGAAGAGGTGGAAGGGATTCACGTCCACAAATATGGAGCACACATTTTTCACACCAGCAATAAAAGGGTCTGGGAGTTTGTAAACAGTCTGGCGGAGTTTAACCGGTATACCAACAGTCCGGTGGCCAATTATAAGGGTGAGATGTACAATATGCCCTTTAATATGAATACCTTCAGCAAAATGTGGGGAGTTTCCACTCCGGCCCAGGCAAAGGCTAAGATTGAAGAGCAGAGGACCCAGATTGCCGGAGAACCGAAAAATTTGGAGGAACAGGCCATCAGCCTGGTAGGAACGGATATTTATGAGAAGCTGGTAAAGGGCTACACGGAAAAGCAGTGGGGAAGGGACTGCCGGGATCTGCCGGCTTTTATTATAAAGCGGCTGCCGGTGCGCTATACCTATGACAACAACTATTTTAACGATCTCTACCAGGGGATTCCCATAGGGGGCTACAACGTAATAATCGATAAGCTGCTGGAGGGCTGCGATGTGGAAACGGGAGCGGACTATCTGGAAAAGAAAGAGTATTACGATTCCCTGGGAGAAAAGGTTGTTTATACCGGAACCATTGACGCATACTACCATTACCAGTTTGGAAAACTGGAGTACCGGAGTCTGAAGTTTGAAACCGAAGTGCTGGACGAGGAGAACCATCAGGGTGTGGCAGTGGTAAATTATACGGATCGGGAAACGCCCTATACCCGCGTCATTGAGCACAAGCACTTTGAGTTTGGAACCCAGCCCAAAACCGTTATTACCAGGGAATATCCCGTTACCTGGAGCGAAGGAATGGAGCCCTACTATCCGGTAAATGACGAGAAAAATCAGACCCTATACCGGAAGTACGCACAGCTTGCCGCAAAAGAGGACAATGTAATTTTCGGCGGACGTTTGGGTGAGTACCAGTATTACGATATGGATAAGGTAATTGAAGCTGCTATGAAAAAAGCAGAGGAAGAGTTGAAATGAAAATAGTTTACGCGTCCAATGACGGATATGCCCGCCATTTGGGAACTTCTCTGTACTCCCTTCTGGATCGGAACCAGTTGGAGGAAGAGATTACGGTTTTTGTGCTTTCCATAGGAATGTCGGAGGAAAATCAGGGCCGGCTGGCGGCCATAGCCAGCCATTTTGACCGGGAACTGGAATTTATAGAGCTGGGGGATCTGCAGGAGCGGTTCTCCTATGAAGTAGATACCGGGGGCTTTGACATCAGCGCCATGGGCCGCTTATTTTTAGGAACGGTTCTGCCGGAAGGGGTTCAGAGAGTTCTGTATCTGGACTGCGATACGGTGGTTTTGGGATCCCTCAGAAAACTGTGGGAGATGGATCTGGCCGGCTGCGTCCTGGGGGCTGTTATGGAGCCGACTATTTATCCGGAGATCAAAGAGCAGATTGGTTTGGGAAAAGAAGACGCTTACTATAATTCCGGAGTGCTGTTAATCGATCTGAAGCGGTGGAGGGAGGAAGATGCGGAAAAACGCCTTCTGGATTTTTACCGGGAAAAGGGCAAGGAGCTTTTCGCCTGCGATCAGGATACCATTAACGGCGTTTTTAAAGGCCAAATCAAGACCTTATCGCCCCGGTACAACTTTTTTACCAACTACCGCTATTTCCATTACCGGGATCTGGTGAAGCAGTCGCCGGCTTACGGGAAGGTTCCCAAAGCGGTTTTCAGGCGGGCAAAGGCCCACCCGGCTATTGTCCATTATATGGGTGATGAGCGGCCCTGGAAGGCGGGAAACCGGAACCATTACCGGCTGGCTTATGAGAGATACCTGGGGAAAACGCCATGGCGCGGGACGCCTAAGGAAAAGGGGCAGAGAACCTATATGGCAGCTTACCACGCCATGGATTATCTGACATTTTTGTGCCCGCCTGTGCGCCGGTATCTCAGCCGGAAATTCGGGCGGAAGGCCATAGAGAACCGGAAGAAGGAAACACCGGGAAAGTGAAGGCACTGTTTATGAAGACAAGCTGCGTAATTGTAAACTATAATGACAGCCGGACTGCCGGGGAACAGGTAAGGCGCATCTGTGAATATCCAAGCCTGGATTTTATTGTAGTGGTGGATAACGCCTCGTCGGACAATTCCTGGGAAAGACTGCAGGAGCTGAGGGGCCTTTCGGACAAGGTCGTCCTGCTGCATTCCGGGCAAAACGGAGGCTACGGAGCGGGAAACAATCTGGGGATCCGCTATTCCAGGGAAAGTTTGGGGGCGGACTACGTCCTCATCGCCAACCCGGATACGGTGTTTTCCAATACCTGCGTAAAGAATCTGCAGATCCTTTTAGAGAGTCACGGGGAAGCCGCCGCTGCCGCGCCGGTTATGGTGGATCCGGTCTTTGGGAAACAGAGAAACGGCTGGAAGCTGCCGGGATTTTGGGGCGATCTGATTAAGACAGGCCCTGTGTGCCGTCGGACTCTGTGCCGCCTGCTGGCCGGTCGGCTGGACTATCCTGAGGAATATTTTGAAGGGAAAAAAGCCGTTTGGGTAGACGCGGTTCACGGCTCCCTTCTGATGGTGGACGCCGCCCGCTTTTTGCAATGCGGGGGGTATGATGAAAACGTGTTTTTGTATAATGAAGAGGAAATTCTGGCCTGCCGCCTGAAAGCCGCCGGCTGGAAAACGGCCTTGCTTTTAAAACAAACCTACCGCCACGAACATTCCGTTTCCATTTCCAAAAGTGTCAAAAGCGTTTTGGAGCGCCAAAGGCTGCGCCACAAAAGCGCTATGTATTATTATAAAGAATACCTCCACATTAATAAGGGAGAGGAATGGGCGGCCCGCTGTTTCTTTGCCGTGATTTTAGGAGAAATCTGGTTTTGCCGGAAGGTTTTAAAGATGGAGTGGTAGGTCCGGGAGAGAATAGAACATGGAAGATTTGATTTCGATAATTGTGCCGGTCTATAATGCAGAAGCTTTTTTAAACCGGTGTGTGGATTCTATTTTAAACCAAAGTTACCGCAATCTGGAAGTCCTGTTGATAGACGACGGCTCTGCAGACGGCTCTTTGGCCATCTGCCGGGAGTATGAGAGGAAGGACAGCCGGATTCGGGTTCTTCACAAGGAAAACGGCGGAGTGGCCAGCGCCAGAAACCTGGGCTATCGAACCATGAAAGGCGCCTGGTTTATGACGGCGGACGCAGACGACTACCTGGCAAAAGACGCTGTAAAGACATTGTGGGAAGGGGCTGTAAAAAGCGGGGCCGATGTGGCCATAGGCGGCATGGAGCTTTTCTGGAAAGAAGGAGAAGCCGGCGAAAGGCGCTGCTGGAAAGAGAACTGGGCGGGGAGTCTGCCGGAATTTACGGCTCAATGCCTGGTTCCCCTTTTTGATCTCCAACTGATCCACAATCAGAACAATAAGCTGTACCGCTTTTGCCGTCTTTACTGCGACGAATCCATGTCCATTAATGAGGACATATGGTTTTCTGTGAAAATGCTGTCCAAAAGTTCCCGAATCTGCGTGGTTTCCGATGTGGTTTTGTATTACCGGCAGCATCAGGAGGGAGAAAGCCTGGTAAGCCGTTTTTACGAAAATGGAGTGGACACCTGCTTTACTTTGCTGAAGGCTGTGGAGGGCCTTTTAAAGCGGGGGAAAGCCGCCCCTGCAGTCAGAAATGAAATGTACAACCGCATGGTATTTCATATCTGCGGATTTGCGGGGCTGTGTTATTACCGCTCTGACTACAGCCGCCGCCGCTGCCTGGAAGAAATCCGCCGTCTGGTTCGCCGCCCGGAATTTGCGCGGCTTTTATCCAGGGTAAGGCCCAGGGGCGTTAAAAACTGTCTGGCTGTTTTTGTGCTGCGCCTTAGGCTGACGAGAGTTTACCATTGGATGTGTCTGGCCCTGTACGGCCGGCAGAGGCGGGAATTTAGAGCCCGCCGGAAAGGAGAGAGAGGATGAAAGATCAAAGAGAGCCCGTATTGGTAACCCGTTCTTCTCTTCCGCCCATAGAAGACTATATAGAAAAGCTGCGCCATATCTGGGATACGGCATGGCTGACCAACATGGGTGTATATCATGAGGAATTAAAGGAAGAATTAAAGAAATACTTAAAGGTAGATGGAATTGAGCTGTTTGTCAACGGCCATATGGCCCTGGAAATGGTGCTCCAGGCGTTCCAATTAGAGGGGGAAGTAATCACAACGCCTTTCAGCTTTGCCTCTACCACCCACGCGATTGTGAGAAATAACCTGACTCCTGTATTCTGCGATATTAACCCGGAAGATTTTACGATTGACACCAGCAAACTGGAGGAACTGATTACGGAGAGAACTTCCGCCATTGTCCCGGTTCACGTATACGGAAATATCTGTGATGTGGAAGCCATAGAAGCCATTGCCAAAAAGCACGGGCTGAGGGTGATCTACGACGCCGCCCATACCTTTGGGGAAGAACTGGACGGCCGGGGGGTGGGAACCTTTGGCGACGCCTCTATGTTCAGTTTTCATGCCACAAAGGTTTACAATACCATTGAGGGAGGGGCAGTAACCTTCCGGGATCCCCAGATGGCCGATGTGCTGTACCAGTTGAAAAATTTTGGCATTACAGGGAAAGAATCCGTAGAATACATAGGCGGAAACGGAAAGATGAATGAGTTTCAGGCAGCCATGGGGCTGTGCAACCTGAAATACATGGAGGAAAATATTGCCAGCCGCCGTGCCGCAGCCATGCGCTACCGCAGCAGGCTGGAAGGGGTTCCGGGAATCCGCCTGTCAAAGCCAAATCCAAGGGTGAAGGCCAATTATGCCTATATGCCAGTGCTTTTTGAAGATTATAAGTGGACCAGGGACGAAATCTACAGCCGTCTGGCGGAGCACAATATTTTTGCCAGAAAGTATTTTTATCCCTGCATTAATGCTTATGAATGTTATAGCGGGCGCTTTGACCCCCACGAAACTCCTGTGGCGGAGAAGATCTCAAAACAGGTATTGACCCTGCCTCTGTACGCGGGCCTGCCTTTGGAAACCGTGGACGAGATCTGCGACGTGATACTGCAGTAAGGGCCGCTGTCCGGCGGCGGACTTTTATAGGAACTGATAGGAGAAAGAGCTATGGAACAGCCATTGGTAACAGTAAGCTGCATTGCCTACAATCATGAAAAATATATTGCCAGAGCCTTAGACAGCTTTCTGATGCAGAAGACGAATTTCCCCTTTGAGATTGTCATTCATGACGATGCTTCTACAGACAGAACGGCGGAAATTATCCGGGAGTATGCGGCCCGGTATCCGGATGTGATCCGGCCTATGTATCAGACGGAAAACCAATACTCCAGAGGGATTTCCAATATCAGCGGAGCCTTTAATTTTCCAAGGGCGCGGGGCAAGTACATTGCCATGTGTGAAGGAGACGATTATTGGATTGACGATACGAAGCTCCAGAGGCAGGCGGATTATATGGAAGCCCATCCGGAATGTACTCTCTGCTTTCACGCGGCGAAGATTGAGTCGGAGGATAAAGCCATGAGAGCCAGAGAAGTACGGCCTTACAGGCACAGTAAGATCTGTACTGCAGAAGAGGTTATTGACAAAAAGGCCAATTACCCCACGGCTTCCCTGATGTTTCCCGCCAGATTGGGAAAGATCCTGCCCCAGTGGTACCATGACTGTCCCGTAGGGGACGTTCCTATCCATATTTTTATGGCCAGCCATGGGACGGTGTATTATATGGACAGGAAAATGTCGGTTTACCGCCAGGGCGTCAGCGTTTCCTGGTCCGCTCAGATGGAACGGGGGGATTATAAGGAAAATCTGATCCGCCATCACAATGCCATGAAGAAAATGTTTCGGGAATTTGCGAAGGATACGGATCACCGCTACGATAAAGCCATAAAAAGCGCTTTTAAGAGAATGGATTTTCTGACTCTTCTCAATACAAAGGAATACGGGGAAGCAAAGCAGAGGGAATACCGGAAGTATTACCGGGAATTGGATCTGCGTACCCGGTTTTTCCTCAATATGGATTTGTACTGTCCCTGGATCTATAGGGGGCTGAAAAAAGTGTGGTATGCGGTAAGGAGCAGAGGATGACGGACAGACAAAAGGACGAAAGAGTTTCTGATGAGGAATTGAAGCAGGGGGGCAATCTAAAGAAAAAGGTTTTGTCGGGGCTGTTTTGGAAAGCCTTGGAAAACGGCGGAGTGCAGTTGGTTCAGCTTTTGATTTCCTTAATTCTGGCCCGCTTGCTGGGGCCGGACCGTTACGGAACCATTTCTCTTTTGCTGGTGTTTATCGCCATTGCCAATGTGTTTATCCAGACGGGATTTCAGACCTCTTTAATCCAAAAGCAAAAAACCGATGAACTGGACTATTCTTCTGTGTTTTTTCTGAGCCTGGGAACGGCAGCTGTACTTTACGGCGTAATTTTTCTTTCAGCCCCGGCAGTAGGACGTTTTTACCGGGATCCGGAACTGGGGCCCATGCTGAGAGTTCTGGCTCTGATGATTTTCTTTGGGGCAGTGGTGTCGGTTCAGACCGCTATTGTGTCCAAAAAGATGGAATTTCGGAAAATGTGCATTGCCAGCCTTCTGGCTGCCTGCCTCTCAGGGGCGGCAGGAGTGGCGGGAGCCGTAGGAGGTTTAGGAACCTGGGCTTTGGTGGTTCAGCAATTGTCCAATCAGTTTCTTTTGATGGTTTTTTTGTGGATTCTGGTGGGCTGGCGGCCAAAGGCCGCATTTTCTGTAAAACGGGTAGAAAGCCTTTTCTCTTACGGCTGGAAACTGATGTGCTCTTCCCTCATCGACACGGTGTACAACAATCTTTATACCATGGTTATCGGGAAGATTTACCAAAAAGACGTGGTAGGATACTATAACCGGGGAAACCAGTTTCCACAGCTTATTGTCAATAATCTGGCGGCCTCTATCCAGGCGGTAATGCTTCCGGCCTTTGCAGCCAGCCAGGAAGACCGGGAACGAATGAAGGCCATGGTCCGCCGTTCCATTGTCACTAGCGCTTTTGTGGTATTTCCCATGATGGCGGGCCTGATTGCTGTGGCCAAGCCCCTGATTACGGTAATTTTGACAGAGGCGTGGCTCCCCTGTGTCCCCTTCCTGCAGATTATGTGCGTGGCCTATGCTATGTGGCCTATCCATGTGGCGAATCTTCAGGCTATAAACGCCATGGGCCGCAGCGATATTTACCTGAAGCTGGAACTGGTAAAAAAGCTTCTGGGACTTTTCGTTCTGGCTGCCAGCGTTCCCCTGGGAATTTACGCAATGGTGTGGATGAAAGCGGCTACAGATTTTATCGGCACTTTCATTAATGCCTATCCCAATAAGAAGCTTTTGGGATACAGCTTTTCAGAACAGTGGAAAGACGTATTTCCTTCCCTGGTGCTCTCTGTGATTATGGGAGCCATTGTCTACAGCCTCCAATGGGTAATTTCCAATAACTGGATCCTTCTGGCGGCTCAGGTGGCGGCGGGGGCGGCTATCTATGGAGGAATGGCCTGGATGTTTAAGCTGGAGAGCTTCCGGTATCTCCTGGAAACGGTGAAAGGTCTGCGTTTTAATGGAAAAAAGTGACGGTTTGTGATATGATACTTTTAAAATTGCCTGAAATGGGCTGGAAAAGAGGACAGAAGTGGAAAAGGATTTTAATATTTTACTGACCAGCGCAGGCAGGAGAAGCTATCTGGTGGAATATTTTAAAGAGGCCCTGGAAGGCCGGGGGCTGGTTCACGCAGCCAATAGCGAGGAAAGCACGGCCCTTTTTGCAGCAGATCGCTCTGTCATTACGCCTCTGATTTATAATAAAGAGTATATTCCCTTTTTGCTGGATTACTGTCGGGAAAACCGGATTTCCCTGGTGATTTCCCTGTTTGATATTGATCTGCCGGTGCTGGCAGCCCACAGGAGAGAGTTTGCCGAAATCGGGGCGGCGCTGGCGGTGTCGGATCCGGAAACCGTAGCCGTCTGCAATGATAAATGGAAAACCTACTGCTTTTTATCGGAAAAGGGCTTTCCTGTTCCCAAAACCTTTTTGGGACTGCAGGAAGCAAAGGCGGCGGCAAAGAGCGGGACGATTTCCTGGCCTTTGATGGTAAAGCCCCGTTGGGGCATGGGTTCTCTTTCTATTTTCCAGGCGGATAATGAAGAAGAATTGGACGTTTTTTATAGAAAGGCGCAAGAAGAGATCCGGGACAGCTATCTCTGTTATGAGTCCGTTCAGGATGTTTGTTCCTGCGTACTGATTCAGGAAAAGCTGGAAGGGACGGAGTATGGACTGGACGTTATTAATGATTTGCAGGGAAACTACTGCAATACCATTGTAAAACGCAAAGGAGCGATGCGTTCCGGCGAAACGGATTGTGCGGAAACGGTAGACAGCCCCGTACTCCAGGATTTGGGAAAGCGCCTGGGGAGTCTTTTGCGCCACAGGGGCAATCTGGATACTGATGTTTTTGAGTCCCGGGGGACGTATTATATACTGGAACTCAATGCCAGGTTTGGAGGAGGATACCCCTTCAGCCATGCGGCGGGGGTCAATCTGCCCGGAGCCATAATCTGCTGGGCCATGGGCGGCAAAGCGCCGGAGGAGTGGCTTAGGGCCAGAGCGGGGGTGCGAGCTATGAAGGACATTCGGATTCTGACGCTATAAGCCCATACAGGAAGGAAAAGTCTATGCAGGATATATTATTAGTGATTCCGTCCTATAATGAGGAGAAGAACATTGAAACCGTAGTGGGAGAGCTGGAAAGAGACTTTCCCCAATTGGATTATATTGTGGTCAATGATGGTTCTACGGACCGGACTGCGGAAATCTGTCGCCGGAAAGGGTACCGCCTTTTGGATTTGCCGGTGAATCTGGGTCTGGCCGGCTGTTTTCAGGCCGGCATGAAATACGCCTTCCAAAAGGGCTACCGCTATGCCATTCAGTTTGACGGAGACGGACAGCACAGGCCGGAATATATTGAGGCCATGCGGAAAAAAATGGACGAGGGATACGACATTGTCATAGGTTCCCGGTTTGTGGAACGGCCCAAAAATTTTTCTCCGCGAATGGTGGGAAGCCGCATGATTGCGGCGGCTATCCGTTTGACTACGGGAACGAAATTAGCGGATCCTACTTCCGGCATGAGAATGTTTAACCGGGAAATGATCCAGGAATTTGCCCTCCGCCTGAATTACGGCCCGGAGCCGGATACGGTGTCCTTTCTGATAAAACAGGGGGCCAGAGTGGCTGAAGTACAGGTGGAAATCTCGGAACGGCTGGCAGGAGAAAGCTATTTAAAGCCTATTGTGGCGGCAAAGTATATGGTTCGTATGCTGCTTTCTATTTTGGTCATTCAGAATTTCCGGAAGCGGTAGCGTATTGCGCCGTATTTGGTAACGCTGCCTGCAAATAAGAAAAGAGGAATATGCCATGCTGAAACGAATTTCAGATTTCCTGATAGAATCAGAGGGGCCCGCAGAGAAAAAGAATGTGGCCTGGAACATGGCCGGGAGCCTTTGCTACGCCTTGGCCAGCATTGTGCTTTCTTTTTTGGCCATGCGGATGCTGGGAGATGATTTGGGGGGAATCTTTGCCTTTGGGTTCAGTACCTTTGGCCAGCAAATGTTTACTGTAGCATACTATGGGATTCGCCCCTTTCAGATTACAGACGGCACGGGGGAGTACACCTTTGGAGACTATTTGGGTCACCGCATCCTTACGTCCGGGCTGGCGATACTGGCCGCTGTCCTTTATCTTGCCGGGACGGTTTTGGTAGGAACCTATTCCCCGGCAAAAGCGGGGGCGGTTTTTCTTTTGGCCCTGTATAAGATTATTGACGGCTTTGCAGACGTTTATGAGTCGGAGTTTCAGCGCCAGGGAAGTCTGTATCTGACGGGAAAATCCAATACCTTCCGGACGATTCTGTCTGTAGGTGTTTTTACGGCGGTACTGGTCGTCGGCAAAAGTTTCATGGACGGAGAGGCCGTTTTGCTGGCCGCCTGCTTCGGGGCGGCGGCGGCTCAGATTCTAGGGGTGGTTCTCTTTAATCTGTCTGTAATCGGAAGACTTCCGGGAATCGTATGGAAGAGACATCCGGAAAAGATAAAAAAGCTGTTTCAAAATACAACGCTTTTATTTGTATCGGTTTTTTTGGATTTCTATATTTTTTCTGCGGCCAAATACGCCATCGACGGCCACGTAAGTGATGCGGCAAGCGGGTATTTCAATCTGATCTTTATGCCTACTTCAGTGATTTATCTGGTGGCCAATTTCGTAATCCGGCCCTTTTTAACCCGTCTGACTGTGCTGTGGACGGAAAGGCAGCTTCCGGCATTCCGGAAGCTTTTGGGGAAGATTGCGGCCATTATCCTGGGTCTGACAGTCCTGGCTGTGGGCGCTGCGGCGCTGCTGGGAAAGTGGGTTCTGAGAATTATGGAGCTGATATTGGGAGCCGGATATGAAGGGACCCTGACCTCCTGCCACGGGGCCTTTGTGCTGATTGTTTTGGGAGGCGGCTTTTACGCTTTAGGAAATCTCATGTATTACGCTCTGGTAATTATGCGCTGCCAGAAGCGGATTTTTACCGTATATGGAATTACGGCGGCTCTGGCCGTTTTTCTGGCCCCGGCCATGGTAGTGCGCTGGGAGATCCTGGGGGCGGCGGGGGCCTATCTGTGCTTTATGGCTTTGCTGATGGCAGGCTTTACCATTCACGGAGTTTGGGTATACTGGAGAGAAAAGAGGTGAGTCGGGGAATGCTAGTGGATGTCATTATCCCTGCTTATAAACCGGGCGAAAAATTCCGGAAGCTGCTTACTATGCTGGCGGCCCAGTCTTATCCGGTTCACAAAGTAATTGTGATTAATACGGAGAAGGAATACTGGAACAGCGGGGAATTTGAGAATATCGTGGATATGGAAGTACACCATATCACAAAGCAGGAGTTTGATCACGGGGCCACCAGGCACATGGCTATGGAGCTTTCCAGGGCGGATGCGGCGGTCTGCATGACCGACGACGCGGTTCCGGCCAACGAAAAGCTGATAGAATCTCTGGTAACGGCCCTGAATCAGAAAGGACCGGAAGGGGAAACCGTTATAGCGGCTTACGCCCGCCAGCTTCCGGATAAAAGCTGCGGTTTTGTGGAGGCCTATACCAGAGCCTTTAATTATCCGTCTGAGAGCCAGATCAAGACCAAAAAGGATCTGGGGGAGCTGGGAATTAAGACGTATTTTGCTTCTAACGTATGCTGCGCTTACCGGAGAGAGTTGTATCTGGCCAGAGGCGGCTTTATCCGGAGAGCTATATTCAATGAAGATATGATTTTTGCAGGGCAGGCTATTCAAGCGGGGTACGCAGTGGCCTATGCCGCAGACGCTTTGGTGGTGCATTCCCATAATTACACCTATCTCCAGCAGTTTCGGAGAAACTTTGATTTAGCCGTATCCCAGACGGATCATCCGGAGGTCTTTGCCGGGGTTCCCTCTGAGAGCGAGGGGATCCGCCTGGTAAAAAAATCGGCTGCATTTCTGATAAAGTCAGGAAAGGCTTGGCTGCTTCCCGATTTGGTGCTAAAAAGCGGTTTTAAGTACATGGGCTACCGGCTGGGAAAGATGTACCGGCGGCTGCCCCAAAAAGCAATCCTTTTTTGTACCATGAACCGCAGTTATTGGGAAAAAGAGGAAAGGAGTAAGAGCCTATGATGACAATGATGCTCAGGTGCCTGCTGATCGTGGTGTCTGTGTTTACCCTGGTTATGATGGCAAGAAAAATCCGTCAGGCAAAGGTACAGATAGAGGATTCTATTTTCTGGCTTCTGCTGTCCCTCCTTCTGGTCATATTCAGTCTCTTCCCGAAGGTGGCGGATGGGCTGGCGGCCTTGCTAGGAATTTATTCTACGGCAAACTTTCTCTTCCTTTTTACGATTTTTCTGCTTCTGGTGAAGCTGTTTTCTATGAGCCTCCGGATTTCCCAACTGGAAACCAAATTAAAGGAGCTGGTACAGAAATCGGCGCTGGACCAATTGGAAAGGGAAGAAGGCTGTAAAGAAAATGGAAACAGGTATGAAGAATCATTCAAAAACGGAAAAGAATAAGAAAAAAATCAAAAAACCGGTATGGGACAGGAACTTTCTCCTGAGATGTCTGGCGGCTGTCCTTTTGGTCTTAACGGCAGGAATTATCTGCGAATACGCCTGCAATATGAAAGTCATGTCTCTGCCGAGACAGCAGAGAGGCGTTTTTCCTGTAGCGGAAGGCGCCGTCCGGGCAGAAGGATTTACAAAAACGGAAGACGGCTGGAAACTAACGGAAGACAAAGGAATCCTGACAGTGGAGCTGGGCGGCTGGTATATTGACAAACTGGCTTATAGCTATGATTACCACCACCTTCTGAATGCGAAAGCTTACGTCTGTTATTACAATGAATACGGAGAAGCAGATCCGGAGCAGGATCTGATTATAGAGGATCGAAACAGCAGGCTGGTGCAGACCTCCTATTTAAACATCGGTAAGAAAACGGATCATGTCCAACTGGTAATAGAACGGGACAAGCTGGGAGAAAGCGGGAGCAGAGAGGCGGCCGCTGAAGAACCTTTAACCATCACAGGCTTTGAGATCCGGAATGTAACGGCGATTCACTGGATTCGGTTGGGCTTTTTCTGGATTATCTTTGGCCTGGGGGCCTTTTTCTGGATATTCAGGAAGACCGTAGGAAAAAGGCCGGAGATAGGGTTTGCCGCCGTTTGCCTCAGCGTGGGAGTTTTGATGGTGGCGGCCCTTCCTGCAACGAAAGTAGGCTATGATGAGGAAACGCATTTTATGCGGGCTATGGATCTGGCCAGTTTCCCCTGGGGAATGAATGTCAGTCCTGCCGTGTGGAACAAAATGATCCCCAGTCTGGACGACTGGCCTGAAAATCAGCCTGGAAGCAGGGAAGAAGAGAGACAGATAGAAACCCGTTTAAATGCGGAAGGGGATTACAAAAACGGAACCATTCATCCCGACGTTACCGTGCCGGCCGGATCGGTGCCGGCCTATCTGGGACAGGCAATCCTGCTAAAAGCCGGGAAGGGCCTGGGGCTGCCCTTCGCAGATCTCCTGCGGCTGGGCCGGCTGGGAAATCTTTTGGTCTACACTGCGATTATGTTTTTTGCCATAAAAAAGACGCCTGTGGGAAAGGTGGTTATGACAGTAATCGCCCTGCTGCCTACATCGATTTTTATGGCCTGCGTTTACGGATACGATTCCTCCGTAACGGCCTGGATCTATTTGTCAGGGGCATATATACTGAAAGAAATTCTGACGCCGGAAGAGAAGATTTCCTGGAAGAGTTACTGGATTATTCTCATTACCTTTGTCCTGGGCTGTGGGGCCAAAGCCGTTTACGCCCCCATGATCCTGATAGGCCTCCTTCTGCCAAAATCCAAATTCCGCGATAAAAAGCAGATGGCAGCCATGCGCCTGGGATTTGTCCTGGTTTTGCTGGGACTGCTGGCAACCTTTGTACTGCCCGTTCTCATTGCGCCGAAGGAAACGGGAGACATCAGAGGCGGGGCTACCAGCGAAGTAGGGCAGATGGCTTACGTTTTGGGCCACCCCCTGGCTTATCTGGTGATCCTGACTAAAAATATCCTGGGGCAGTTGCCGGAGTTTGCCTTTGGCAAGGACATTTTCTCTGTCCAGGGCCATCTGGCGGCAGGAAGCTTTACCTGGCTGTCTGCAATTCTGGCCGTCTATACTGTTGTGACAGATACCCGCTCCACAGCCCCGGCAAGTCTTTCCGGCAGGCAGAAAATATGGATTTTCGTGACTCTGGCGGCGTCGGTGGCCCTGGTATGGACGTCCATGTACATTGCTTACACTGTCCCAGGGTCTTTGGTAATCGCCGGAGTTCAGGGCCGCTACTATCTGCCGGTACTGTTTTTGTTTTATATGCTGTTTAATTCCCGCGCTGTCATTGCGCGAATGGAAAATGTGTGGTATCATACGGGAGTACTGGCAGCTTCCGCTTTTGTACTGCTGGCTACAATGTGGCAGACGGTGATTGTGCCGTGCTGCCTGTAATGAAGAAGGAGAAAGAAAGTCATGGGAAAGATTAAAGTGACGCCGTGTGGAATTAAGGGACTGTATGTAATTGAACCCACGGTATTTAAAGACGAGAGAGGTTATTTTGTAGAAACCTATAATCAGAATGATTTTAAAGAGGCAGGTCTGGATATGGTGTTCGTCCAGGACAACCAGTCCATGTCCGTAAAAGGCGTTCTGAGAGGCCTCCACTACCAAAAACAGTATCCTCAGGGAAAGCTGGTGCGCGTGCTGCGTGGAAAGGTGTTTGACGTAGCGGTGGATCTGAGAAGCGGCTCTGAGACTTATGGAAAATGGTTCGGAGTAGAGCTTTCCGCCGAAAATAAAAAGCAGTTCTACATTTCAGAAGGCTTCGCCCACGGCTTTTTGGTGCTTTCTGACGAGGCGGAGTTTGCCTATAAATGCACGGATTTTTATCACCCGGGCGACGAAGGCGGGCTGGCCTGGAACGATCCGGAAATTGGCGTAGAGTGGCCGATTCCGGAAGGCATGAAGCTGATAATTTCCGAAAAGGATCAGAAGTGGGGCGGCTTCCAGGACACCTTTAAATTTTAAAGGAAAGGAAGCAGGATATGAACTACGTCCTTTCTCTCATAAAAGAGATGATAAAAAAGAGAAAGCTGGTGTGGGAGCTTTCCAAGGCAGATTTTAAAAAGCGGTTTGTAGGCTCCTATTTCGGGGTTGTGTGGATGCTGATCCAGCCCATTGTTACGGTGCTGATTTACTGGTTTATCTTTGGGCCTTTCGGCTTTAAAAGCGCCCCTCCCGTGCCGGATTCTTCGTATGTGGAATGGCTGGTACCGGGCATCGCCCCCTGGTTCTTTTTCAGCGAAGCCCTGAACACAGGAACCAACTGCCTCCAGGAATATAATTATCTGGTAAAGAAAGTGGTATTTCAGGTAGAAATTCTGCCGCTTTTGAAGGTGATTTCCAGCCTGTTCGTCCACTGCTTTTTCATAATCATTATGTTTGCCATGTTTCTGGTAGGGGGAAATGCCCCCAAAGCCACCTGGATTCAGGTAATTTACTATGCCTTTGCGGCAGGAGCCCTGTCTTTGGCCCTTTCCTATTTTACCAGCGCAGTTACGGTATTCTTTAAGGATATGACTCAGATCGTGGGGATCTGCCTGCAGTTTGGAATGTGGCTGGTACCCATTATGTGGTCGGTTTCCATGTTCCCCAGCGCTCCAGCCTGGATGGAACAGGTATTAAAAATCAATCCGGTTTACTACATTGTAACGGGATACCGGGACAGCCTTCTTACAGGCAACTGGTTTTGGGAGCGCCCGACTTTGACGCTGTATTTTTGGGTCGTCACGGTTTTGCTCATGCTCCTTGGGCTAAAGGTCTTTAAAAGGCTTCGCCCCCATTTTTCAGATGTATTATAATAGACGGGAAATCAAACCCCGGCTGCAGGACGCGGAATCCGTGTCAGGCGGCCGGGGTTTCGGATTGTATGGCTGTGTCTGTGCAGTGAAGAAGAGTGAATTTTCACATTAAAAGTGAATAAATAGTGAATTTTCACTCCGATGTATTGAATAAGATGAAAATCAGGGGTATAATATCCGCGAGAGCAATGAGCAGCAGTTATCAACAAAATTACAACGATACAGATGGTTTAAAAGGAGGGACTGCATATGCAATACGAAAGCGAGTGCGTTGAATATAAGGCCCAGATAAATGAAAACATTTACAAGGAAGTCGTTGCCTTTGCAAATACCGATGGCGGCATTATTTATATTGGTATCGACGATAAAGGGAATCCTACTGGCATTGATGATGTGGACGGGACCTACACTCGTCTGACAAACGGGATTCGCGACGCCATTGCGCCTGATGTAACCATGTTTGTAAGGTATACCCTTCAGGAGAAAAAAATAATCCGGATTGAAGTTGGAGAAGGCAGCTACAAGCCTTATTATTTGAAATCTAAGGGTATGAAGCCCACTGGCGTATATGTCCGTCAAGGAGCATCTAGTGTGCAGGCTTCTCCCGATCAGATTCGCAGAATGATTAAGGACTCTAATGGCGATGTATTCGAGGAAATGCGTACGGTCATCCAGGAACTGTCCTTTGATGAAGCAGAAAGTATGTTTAAGAGGTATAAGGTTGACTTTTCCGAAGAAAAGTACATTGCCCTTGGGTTACGGAACGTTCACGACGATCAGTATACCAATCTGGCGATGATTCTTTCAGATCAATGCCAACACACCACGAAAATTGCCGTATTTGGTGACGAAGACAACATTACATTTAAAGATGCAAGGGAGTTCGGCGGCTCCATCTTTAAACAGTTAGATGACAGCTATGCGTATTTGAACCTTTGCAACCGCACTGCTGCAACATTCAGGGGATTGGAGCGAGTGGAGCTTCCGGATTACCCGGAAGAAGCATTGCGCGAAGCTTTGCTCAACGCCCTTGTTCATCGCGACTATAGCTACAGCGGCAGCATCATTATTAATGTAAATGATCTATGTATAGAATTTATTTCTATTGGCGGCCTGCTTCCTGGCTTGTCTGCCGATGATATTCGCAGTGGAATTTCTCAGCCCCGTAATCGTAAACTGGCGGAAATTTTTCACCGGTTGAAGCTAATTGAATCCTATGGCACCGGTATTCGTAAAATTTACTCTCTCTATAAAGAATGTGCTGTACAGCCTCGTATTGAAGTGACTCCAAACACTTTCAAATTAGTCTTGCCTAATATGAATGCCAATGCAGTGACTTTTAGAGACAAACCGGAAGCGGCTGAAAAAGCTCCTACAGCAATTACTCCTCAGATGAGGACTGTGATAGATTATCTGACAGAGTACGGGGAAATGACAGATGAAGAACTGCAGGAACTATTGAATATTAAAAAGACGAGAGCATATCTGCTTACCCGTCAAATGCAGGAAAACGGGCTGATCGATATTATAGGCAGAGGGGCATTAAAGAAATACAGGCTGAGGTGATGATTTCCATTAATCTGCTGGGAGATGTGCTGAGGGACTCTCTGGCACCCAAAGCCAGATAAAGAAAGGGGCCCCTTAAAGTGTTAGCGCGGGGCCGCATGGTGATATGAGATTTTAAAGGCTTTTATAATTACACTTATTCTACAAGAATGGCATTGGGATAGATCCGTTCCATGCGTTCATCCGGAAAATGACTGTCCAGAAATTGTCCCACAGCAGTAGAAGAGGGAACGGAAGCCGTATGACGTTCTGTGTAGCGGGCAAGTGCCAGAGAGGAAATGGCGATATTGAAGACCATAAACACCGTCATAATCCATGTGGCCGGGACGCCGAACTTTTTGGGAATCCGCTCTATCCATCCAGAAAAGGCGGGGTAGAGGAGCTTTAGCCATACTACGGCGGCAATGCCCCAGAAGAAGCAGTACAGCAAATTGATACGGCCGCCCAGGTTAAAGGGAATGGCGCTGTAATCCCAGAAAACCGTGCCAAAAACCAGCTCTGTAAATACGCTGCAGATATACTCGTAAGCGCCGCCTAAAATGGTGCCAAAGAGGAAAATAAAGTGTTCGCTGCGATCCTTGTACTTATAGAGTAAGGCTGTCAGAACGGCGCAGCCCAGTCCCCATACAATACTGAAGGGGCCGTAGACTACGCTGCTGCGGCTCATAAGGACGCCTGCGGTGACAAAGCAGAAAATCGTTTCTGTAATGTCTCCCAGAAAAGCGCCTAAAAAGAATAACCAGGCTAATTTATAGAAACAGCAGCCGGCGGCAAATACGCCGGCTTTTTCCTTGGCTGCGTCTATCTGCCGCTGGCGTTCAAGCTGGGCCTGTACAAGTTCTTTTGCAGCCAAACGGGGATAGGCTCTCTCCATACGCCGCAGTACCCAGCCAGTGAGGCCGCTTCCCAGTTGATCCGCAGCCTTCTGCAGATTTTCCGATACTTCTTCCACCAGCCCCAGACGGGCTCTTTTTAGGCGGAAATGGAGGCTTAAAACGCCGATGGAAGAACCCAACAGATCCAAAGCCAAAATGGCGGACACAACGATTAAAACAATGTTTCCTGCCTGCTGGGGAATCAGATTCACAAGGCCGGTGAGAAAAGGATTTAGGATTAAGATGCAGAGGACGGCAGAAGCTCCCCATACTGCAGTATAAGGGAGGCTTACGTATCCCTCAAACTGGAGGCGTTTTCGGGAATAATCCCACCATTTTCTCCGGAAAATCCGTTCCAGCACAAACCCTGTAAGAAACGAAACAGCGGCTGACAAAATAACGCCGCCTAAAAACAGAAAAAACAGGTTGTTTTTTAACTCCGGCAGGAATATGGAAAACGCCAGAGCTCCAAAGCCGTAGGCCGGACACAGGGGACCGTACAAGAAGCCCACATCTACAAATTTCTTTTCCCTTACAGCAGCTCCTGCCGTACCAATGACCCAACCGGCAAACGAATAAATAAAAAAGAACCATAGAAGCTGATATGCAGTATATTCCATAAGTTTCTCCTTTGCAGGTGTTTTCGTATCTGCAGGCCAGTCGTGGGCGGGTTAAGGCTTTCCGAAAGTTTTGGCGTTGCAGACAGATCTATCATAACACTGGACATAGAAAAAGGGAAGAAAAAGCTGCCTTCAGAAAAGTGCTCCGAGGCAGCTTGAACATGGGCTATGATGTTATTCGTCTTCCTGCTTGCTGCACATTTGAAGGCGGTGCTGATACTTTTCCCTGGTAGCCAGACCGCCCCGGATATGGCGCTCCGATTTGTTGACATCAAGGACCTTGCGGGTCTGCTCCGCCAGGAAGGGGTTAATGGTACTGAGGCGTTCTGTGCAGTCTTTATGTACCGTCGATTTACTGATTCCAAACTTTTTCGCTGTCTGCCTCACGGTTGCATTGTGGTCTATGATGTAATTGGCTATGGCTACCGCCCGTTCTTCAATATACTCTTTCATGGGTCTACCCCTGAGAACGTTTTTTACAATGTATGCGGTATATTTCTGGTTTATTCAGGCTTTACTTCCAATCCCAATTTCCACCCTTCTTGTTTTTCTTAAATCCTAATTGACGGGTTCCATTGCCCTCAAAATCCATTGGTTCAGCTCATCATAGGAAGACCAGCTTTTTTTGTCGATATTCATTCCGGTATACGAAAACATGGAAATAATCTTATCCATGATCTGCTTCCCAGTAAAACCTGTCTTTTCCTCTATTTTCTCGTCCGTGATAGATACAATCTGATGGGCCGCCATGTTGCGGATCTTCTCTTCAACCTGCCTGAGATCGTTTACTAGACTGTGCAAACGCATATCCTGGCTATATGCCTGAATTAGAACTCTCAAATGATCCGAGTATATAGGTCCGTAGCGAAAATTACCGTTATAATTTTCATTCAGTGTAATCTGTAGGTTTGTCCCTTCCAGCTTCGTTTTATCCCAGGTTCTTACTTCGCTGGCAGACTTTGTATAGGCATTTACATCTATATTGCATTGTTTTTTCAATACCATTTCAAATAGATCTACAATAATCGGCGTAATTCCACGAATAAAATCCGCATATTCTTTGCGTTTTAACTTAATACTGAGATTCAGGGCATATTCAAAATATTTGCGGCTATTTCCCGACTTTACCGGCAAACAATCCTCAGCTATTTTTTTCTGCCATTTATCAACAGTGGGAAAGTCCAGTAAAATCCTGGCTTCCGCCATTTTCAAATATTTTAAATACGATTGAGTATCCTCCGGCTGCATGGTTTCAGCAACCGCCGCCGCTGCCTGGTAATCGTAAACAGCAATATGCTTTTTGATGATTTCTTCATTTTTTATTTTGGACAACGTGGGGCATTGCACAACTTGGCATCGGTTTTTAAAATCAGGTTCATTGTCTTCATTTAAATCCCACAGCAATTCTATATCATAATCTTTATGAGTGTGTTCATTCATTTTGCCTGCAGGCGTAGACACCTGGATCATGGTTGCAGCAGGATATTCCCCCAAGGTCTGTAAAACCAACAGTCCGCTTTTCATGGCCGGTGTGCCGGAAGAAATATTCAGTAAAAGCCTATCGGAAGTGTCCATCTCTGCGAATATTTTGCCAATGATTTCCCGAAAGTCTTTGTAAAAGAAATCAAATTCCTGTACATATGTCAATTCAGGGCGTTTTATTTCTTCGATTACAACCCCTTCTCTTTGCTGTAAACGGAATAAGTGTTCTAATGCGTAATGGTACCGGTCATCTTTTTCCTGATTTTCCAAAATCTCTTTTGACATATACAGAATAATTTTCGTGGGCTTATACACTCGACATATATGCAGCATAGAGCCGTCTTGACAGTTGCTTCCGGAAATGGGATCCGTTCCGCCAAGGGGTGAAAATAGAATAATTTCATTCATACAAAGTTCCTCCTATGAAGGTACGCCTTTACAGTCCAGCATGTTTTGATACATTGCGTCGTCAGTCGCGATTGCCCTGAAATTTTGATGTTTTCTACTGTTTCTACGGGGAGCGATTTTAATAAACCATTGGAATATTTGACAGTCAGTCGATTTCCGTCTACTCCTATGATAGCCCCATCCTCATTTATGTATAATAAGCTCATTGATGCCCTCCCTTCCAAATCTTTAATTATCGTTTAGTGCCGTCCCCTTGCAGATTTTTCTTCTTAAAATCATGAACAGGTCAATACGGTGATGATTGCGGGCCTGGTTACCGTCCCCTTGCGGGGTCTTCTTCTTAAAATCCAGATTAATCGAAACCATCATAGAGTGGTTTGACGAGTTTCCGTCCCTTTACGGGGTCTTCTTCTTAAAATCCTGACGAAACCGATTTTCTGGATTATCTCGACGGAAAGTTTCCGTCCCCTTACGGGGTCTTCTTCTTAAAATCCCTCTCCCACGAACCCCTGATAAATACGGACTTTATTTCGGGGGTTGCGGGGGAAACGGTTTCTGCATGGATCGAATAGCTGTCTTTAAACGAAAATCACTCTGAAAGCCAGCATTTATGGGGCGCGTGGCAAAACCTACAAAAACTCTAGTTTGCAGCAGCCCATCTGCATACTTTGTCCTTGATAATTCGTACATTTTACAATATGTGGAGAAGCGCCGTATGCTGCATCTTTATGATGCTTATGTTCCTGAGGCACTTTTGTGTGCTGGAAAATCTTCACCGCCGTAGTCAGTCCTTCCTTTTTGCCTAAAAGGGGGTAAATCAGTGTTTTGCTGACAAATCCGGTTCCGCCGCCCAGATATACCTGCCCCGTTTTCGGATATTCCATTCTCTGGAAGGCTTTCAAAAAGCAATTATAATACACTTCATTAAATAATTCGATGGATTTTAAAATATCTTCCCTGCGTACAGTACAGGTATCCTTTTCTATGGTGATATTGAACTTGATCTTTGTTCCCGGCCGTATGCATTCCCGGAGTAAATTCAGTTTCTTTTCGGTTCCGTCAGTATGGCGCTCTATTTTCTGGCATAACACCAGATCCTTTCGCTCCAGGGCTTCGCTGTCGCTTATGATCATACCGGAAAGCTCATCATTTACTGCATCATCACGCCTTTTTTCATTGCGATGCAAGGAATAAAAACGAGTTTCCTCTATCATCTTTTTTTCTTTCTGAAGAAATTGGCTGCGGTTTACTTTGTAAGGTGCATTCTCCACAGCATGAAGGAGAGCCCTTTTTCCTTCCCGAAAGCGCTCCGGGTTGCGTATGATTTCTCCATTCAGAAGAATGGTCCGGAGCATTCCCTTAATAGAACTGCCCGGAACGTAAGGCATTCCATAGGGATCTTTGGTGCACTCCATGATATGTACCGGCGTCCCTCTCTGGATAACTGTATCCCCGCTGTCTATGGTATATTTCAGGCATTTTTTAACCTCATGTGCGTTTAGTCCATTTTCCCGGATCCAATCACTTAGATTGGTACGGGGTCTGGTATCCAGCATAAACATTTCAAATCGGTCTTTCAGCCCCTTTTGTGAAATCATACGATAAAATGCCTGTACATCAATAATGCCTGCGGTTGTCCGGCCATTGAGAAAAAGATATTCTTTTTTGGAGAGTTCGTTTCCGTTTCCGATAAAAACAGGACTTAGAACCGTCAATTGCGCCTGATATACCTCCAGATTTTTTTTCATATGTCTACCCCCAGAAAAAGTGGTTTTGCATAGCGGTATACCGGGTGTGCGCCTCCGCTGGATACGTCTAGTATAGAACCCCCATATGTTTTGGAAAAACAAGAACCTGCTGCAAATAAATAAACATCTTTTTTTCGCAGCCATTGCTCACTGTAGTGTTCCGATGCCACAAAACCGCTTCTCTTCTGAAGCAGGCAATTGGAATTTTCCAAAACTTTTTCCAGTTCCTGGGGCTGGGGAAGGGATACGGACAGTGTCATGTACTGGCTGGATTGTTGTTCCAGCCGCTTCGCCAATATAGGGTTCATTTTTACTGGTACACATTCAAAACGCCCCAGACCGGAGGAACGCTTTCCGCCCAGCCCGTCTAACATCAGGTATTCCATTAGTTCTTCCAGTAATTCCTTCCGGTTTTCCTTTTGATAGCCGCAGATAATATAAAGGCCGTTTCCTTTTCCAAAGCGAAAGGTTCTGACCCGATAGGGCATTGCATCTTCCAGCCCCCGTACAGCCGCAGACGTCTTCATTTGATAGGTTCCCAGATGTTTCAGCATTTCCGTTTTCTCAACGGAAAGTTCTCCTCGTATTATAAAGTAGTAGTGTTTATAGTCCCTCTCCAAGGACTGTA